>CAZRMV010000001.1:0-58700 GCA_964601275.1 uncultured bacterium
CGCGAAGGTGTCGAGCATCACCGCCAGCTCATCGGTCCAGTCCACCCCGATCGAGTCTTCCATGCGTCCCGGTTGGGGCCCGTGGGGCAGGCCGTCCGGATGCAGGGTGATCGAGGCAAAGCCGATGCCCTTGCGGCTCATGAACTTCTCACTGGCGTAGAAGAGCACCTCGTCGGTCCAGACATTCGAGTGGAAATAGGGCGCGGGCACCGCGTCCTTCCCGTAGTCGAAGGGACGGGGAACGAACGAGCAGATGACGAAGCCGTCTCCCTCGAAGGTCTGATGCACCGGCGGCGGAAGATGATAGGAGGCGACCTTGGCCTCGAAGTCCCGGATATTCAGAGCCCATGGATAGTAGTAGCCGTCCCATCCCACGACGTCGAAAGGATGATGGGTGAGAACATACTCGGTGTACTGCTGCCGCTGCTTGGTCAGCACCGCAAACGAGCCCTCCTCGTCGCGGGTCACCAGTTCCCGGGGAATCCGCAGGTCCCGCTCGTTGTAGGGCGCGCCCTCCAGGAGCTGGCCGAACTCGTTGCGATAATGCCGGGGCGTGCGTATCGCGCCGCGGCTTTCCATGATGACCAAGTGGTTGTTCCCGCCGGTGAATTCCCACTGGTGAATGATCCCCCGGGGTATGACGACATAATCGCCCGCGCCGAAGGGAAGCTCGCCGAGCATGCTGTGCAGAACGCCTTCTCCCTTGGCCACGTAGACCAGTTCGTCCGCGCCGCCGTTGCGGAAGAGGGGTTCCTCGCTCCCGTCGGGGCGCGCGATGAAGAGGGCGACGTCATCGTTGAAGAGCAGCGGGATGCGATCGCGGACCGCCGAGGGGCCGCACTCGAGGGCGCCGGTTCGGAAGTGACGGTGCCGCAGGTCCTCCAGCGTGGCCGCCTCCATCGCGCAGGTACCCACCGCGTGCTGATCCTGGACCTCGGTGGGATAACGGAGGTGGTACATCAGGGTGGAAGGGCCGGTGAATCCCTTGTTCCCCATGAGTTGCTCGAAGTGGATGCCTCCGCCCAAGCGGGGCAGCACCTGGTGCCGTTTGCGCGGCAGTTGGCCGAGACGGTGGTAGATGGGCATGCCGATGTTCCCGGTCTAGAGGTTTCCGCGGAGCGCCTGCTCCTTTTCGATCGATTCGAAGAGGGCCTTGAAGTTGCCTTTGCCGAAGCCTCTCGAGCCGACCCGCTGGATGATCTCGATGAAGAAGGTCGGCCGATCCTGCACCGGCTTGGTGAAGAGTTGCAGCAGGTAGCCCTCGTCGTCGCTGTCCACGAGGATGCGCAGGCGGCGGATCTCGTCGCGGTCTTCCTTCACGTGGTCTCCCACCCGGTCCCAGACGCTCTCGTAGTAGTTGTCGGGCACATCGAGGAACTCCACGCCATTGGCACGTAGCCGGGCGACGGTGGAGAGGATGTCCTTGGTGAGGAAAGCCAGATGCTGCACTCCCTGGCCGTGGTAGGCCTCGACGTATTCCTCGATCTGGCTCTTCTTGCGTCCCTTGGCCGGTTCGTTGATCGGAAAACGGATCGAGGCCTGGTCACTGGACATCACGATGCTCTGCAGGGCGCTGTACTCGGTGGAGATGTCCTGGTCATCGAAGGTGATGTAGCGCGAGAAGCCCATCACTTCTTCGTACCACCGGGCGGTGGGTTCCATCTCTCCCCAATCGACATTGCCGACGCAGTGGTCGATCAACAGGAGCCCGGTCCCATCGACTTGCTCTTCGCTCTCGGCGTACCCGGGAAGAAAAGGACCGCGGTAGTCCTGCAGGTCGTAGAAGGAATGGATGGTGTCGCCGTAGGTGTGGATGGCCGCGTGACGGACGCTGCCGTTCGCGTCGGACAGGGTGTGGGGTTCGATCGCGCCCCGGGCTCCGCGCCGCAGCGCTTCCTCGTAGGCGAAGTCCACATTCTCCACCTCGAAGGCGAGATCCTTCACCCCATCTCCGTGCTGCCTGAGGAAGTCATTGACCGGCGAGTCGGGTCCCAGGGGCGCGGTCAGGACGATGCGGGCCTGACTCTGCCGCAAGGCGTAGCTGGCGCGGTCGCGGTTTCCGGTCTCCAACCCCTGGAACGCGAAGCGGGAGAAACCGAAGGCGCGAGAGTAGTAATAGGCGGCTTGCTTGGCGTTGCCCACCCAGTACTCGGCATGGTGGAGGCGCTTGAGTTTCAGTGGATTCTCGCTCACGGGAAACCTCTCGAACAGGAAGGGTCCAGATGGTGAAGGGGGCCGCCGCGCCGGGGGGAAGACGGGCCACCGGGACGGACAAAAACTAACACAACTCGCTCGATTCTCCCACGTGGCGGGCGGTCCAGTGGATGTCGCGGTCCGGAATCGGCGCGGCGAAGACTCCGGGGCGTACCAGAGGACGCCGTGGTCCGGAATCGCCGTCGGCGACCTTCCCCGCGGTTCCAGGGTTCCCCCGGTTCTTCCTCCCTCGGGACTGGGAAGAGGACGGAAGAGACCTTAGACTGTGGTTCCCCGAACCACGGAGCGCCGGGTGAACGCACGACAGGCATTGCTGCAGGGAATCGTCGACTACGCGGGGCTTTTCCCCCCCGCGTCCCTCTCCCTCGAGGAAGCGGCGCGCAACTACGCCGCGTACCGCCGGGGTCCCGACCGCCAGTCGCTGGGTGCCTTCGTCATTCCGGTCCACCGGGTGGACGAACTGGTTGCGCTCGAAGCCTTCCGGGAAGACGCCGGATCAAGGACCGATCCCTGGCCGTTGAACCTGCTGTGGACCCGCGACGTGGAGGAAGACGCCGAGGCGACCCGCCGCCTGGCCCTCGACGAACCCCGGGTCGCGGTACGGGCCATCGAGGCCCGAGCCCAGGGCCCGATGGTGCTCGATGTCCTGGACCGCCGGCGCGGGGACCTTCCCCTCTTCGCCGAGTTCTCGTGGCGCGAAGAGCCTGAACCCTGGGTGGAACTCCTGGCCGCGCGGGGACTGTACGGGAAGATCCGCACCGGGGGCGTCAGGCCCGAGCTCATTCCCCCGGTCGAGGCGGTGACTTCCTTCCTGGTCGCCTGCATCGACGCCGGACTGCCGTTCAAGGCCACCGCCGGTCTGCATCACCCGGTTCGTTCCATCCAGCCCCTGAGCTACGAGGCGGACGCCCCGCGGGCGATGGTCCATGGTTTCCTCAACCTCTTCGTGGCCGCCTTCCTCTACGCCGAGAAGAAGATCTCCGCGGACGAGGTCGCAGTGGTGCTGGACGAGCGCGACCCCGCCGCCTTCCACCTGGGAATCGAGGAAGCCGGGTGGCGGGATCGCCGCGCCCCGGCCGACCGGCTGGCCGGCTTCCGCCGGCGGAACGCCCGTTCCTTCGGCTCCTGTTCCTTCACCGAACCCCTCGAAGAGTTGCAAGCGCTGGAGTTGTCATGAACCCTCGTCTCGATTTCACCCACGATCCCAAGCGGCGTAGCTGGGTGGAGAGCGCCAATCAACCCGGCACGGAGTTTCCGCTGCAGAACCTTCCCTTCGGGAGCTTCCGTCTTCCGGGCGAAGAGGAGGTCCGGGTCGGCGTCGCCATCGGCAAGATGGTGCTGGATCTGCGGGCCTGCGATGAACTGCGCCTGTTCAGCGGGGAAGTACGGGCGGCGGTACGAGCTGCCGCCGATGGGCGCCTCAACGGTCTCATGGAGTTGGGTCGCGGCGCGGCCCGCTCCCTGCGTCACCGCCTGAGCCGTCTCCTCGAGGAAGGAGCCGAGGAGGCCGCCCACGCCGACCGCATCCTCCATCGCATGGAGGAGGTCGAGCTGCTCCTTCCGGTCGAGGTGGGCGATTTCACCGACTTCTACACCTCGGTGCACCATGCGACGAACGTGGGGTCGATGTTCCGGCCGGACAACCCCCTGCTGCCCAACTTCAAGTGGATTCCGATCGGCTACCACGGCCGGGCCTCCTCGCTCGTGGTCAGCGGGGCCGAGCTGAGACGCCCGAGAGGGCAGACCCTTCTCGAGGGAGAAGACGCCCCGAAGTACCGGCCCTCGCGTCTGCTCGACTACGAGCTGGAAGTCGGCTTCTTCGTGGCCGAAGGCAACCCGCGGGGAGAGCCCGTTCCGCTGGAAGCCGCCGAGGAGAAGATCTTCGGCATGTGCCTGGTGAACGACTGGTCGGCCCGCGACATCCAGAAATGGGAGTACCAGCCGCTCGGACCCTTTCTCTCCAAGAGCTTCGCCACCACCCTCTCTCCCTGGGTGGTGACCCTCGACGCGCTCGAGCCCTTCCGCTGCGCGGCCTTTGCGCGCGCCGAGGACGATCCGCAACCCCTGCCGCACCTGGACGGTGAGGCCGATCGGGCCCGCGGGGGAGTCGATCTGCGCCTGGAGGTGTGGTTGCTCACGGAAGAGATGCGCCGGAAGGGGATGGAGCCGCTGCGCCTCAGCCACTCGAACTTCCGGGACATCTACTGGACCATCGCCCAGATGCTGACCCATCACAGCAGCAACGGGTGCAACCTGAGACCGGGCGACCTCCTGGCCAGCGGAACCGTCTCAGGACCCAAGAAGGAGAACCGGGGTTGTCTGCTCGAACTCACCTGGCGGGGCAGTGAGCCCGTCGTCCTTCCCACCGGTGAATCGCGGCGTTTCCTGGAGGATGGCGACGAGGTGATCCTCCGCGGGCGGTGCGAGCATCCCGGTGCGGTGTCCATCGGCTTCGGCGAATGCCGGGGGCGTATCCTTCCCGCCGAGGGCGGTCTCCCTTCGGCCGGCGCAGACGCGGACCGATGAGCCGGAGAGCGGTGGGAGAGATCCTGTGGACGCCCGATCCCCAGCGGATCCGGGCCAGCCAGATGCACGCCTTCAGCGTCTTCTGCCGAACGCGCCAGGAGACCCTCGGACCCGCAACCGAAGAACTCTACCGGTGGTCGATCGAACGGCCCCCGGAGTTCTGGGGGCGCGTGTGGGATTTCTTCGAGCTTCGGGGAGAGCGCGGTGAGGTGGTGGTGGAAGATCTCGACGAGATGTTCGAGACCCGGTGGTTTCCCGGCGCCCGCCTGAACTTCGCCGAGAACCTGCTGCGGCATCGCGGCAGCGAGATTGCGCTCGTCGAATATCCCGAGGAGGGTCCGGTGCGATCGATCCGCCGGGACGAGCTGGTGGGGCGGGTGGGCCAGTGCCAGACGTGGCTGCGGGATCAGGGAGTCGGGGTGGGCGACCGCGTCGGCGGCTATCTGCCCAATCGCATCGAGACGGTGGTCGCGATGCTGGCGACCACTTCCCTCGGCGCGATCTGGTCGTCCTGCAGCCCCGATTTCGGGGTGAAGGCCGCCCTGGATCGGCTGGGACAGATCGAGCCCAAGGTGCTGGTCTCGGCGGTTTCCTATACATATGCCAGCAAGGAGCGGCCGGTGCTCTCCCGGGCGCGGGAGCTCTTCCGGAAGATTCCCTCCGCCCGACGGCTGCTGGTCGTCTCGGGGGACCAGGAAGAACCACGGGAGGAGCTCGATGCGGCGGGGGGGGAGAGTTCCTGGTCGACCGCGATCGAGGCGGCTCCTCCGCGGGAACCCGATTTCCCACTGTTCCCCTTCGACCATCCGGTCTACATCCTCTTCTCCTCGGGCACGACCGGTCTGCCCAAGGGGATCGTCCACGGGGCGGGTGGCACCCTGCTGCAGCACTTCAAGGAACTGGGCCTGCATACCGATGTCCGCGAGGGCACCCGCATCGCCTACTACACCACCTGCGGCTGGATGATGTGGAACTGGCTGGTCTCGGCCCTGGGTCTGGGGGCGCGGGTGGGACTGGTCGATGGGTCACCGTTCCATCCCGCCGACGATCGCCTGTTCGAGATCGCCGAGACCGAACGGCTCCACTGCCTGGGGGTCAGTGCGAAGTACCTGGCCCTGGCGGAAAAAAGGGAAGTCGCCCCACTGGGGAAGGGGGATCTCTCCTCCTTGCGCAGCATCCTCAGTACCGGCAGTCCGCTCTCCCCCGAGAGTTTCGACTACGTCTACCGCGAGGTGAAGGCCGACCTGCAACTGTCCAGCATCTCCGGGGGAACCGACATCGTGAGCTGTTTCGCCCTGGGCAACCCCGTCCAGCCGGTGCGCCGTGGAGAACTGCAGACCCGGGGTCTGGGAATGCGGGTGGAAGTCTTCGGACCCGATGGCAGGTCCCTCGCGGCGGGCCAGCCCGGCGAACTGGTGTGCACGCGGGCCTTCCCTTCGATGCCCGTCGCCTTCTGGAACGATCCCGGCCGGAAGCGGTACCACCGGGCCTACTTCGAACGTTTTCCGGGAGTGTGGCACCACGGGGACTGGGTGGAACTCACCCCGAGCGGCGGGATGATCTTCCACGGCCGCAGCGACACCACCTTGAATCCGGGAGGGGTGCGCATCGGCACCGCGGAGATCTACCGGGCGGTGGAGGACCACGAGGCGGTGCTCGAGGCGGTCTGCGTGGGGCAACGACACGAGCAGGACGTCCGGGTGATCCTCTTCGTCGTACTGCGGGACGGCTGGTCCATGGACTCGACCCTACAGGCGCAACTCCGGCAGGCCATCCGCGACGCGGCCAGTCCCCATCACGTTCCCCACAAGATCCTGCCGGTCCACGACATTCCCCGGACGGTCAGCGGCAAGATCAGCGAGATGGCGGTGCAGAAGACCATCCATGGGGAAACGATCGACAACCTCGAGGCCCTGGCCAATCCCGAGGCCTTGGAGGAATACCGCGCATTCTTCGACGCCTGAGATCATTGATCCGTTCCGTGGCCTTCTGCCACCGGGCGAGTGGTCATGGACTACCGGGTGACCCGGGTCAAGCTGCACTCCCGGCAAGTGCTTCGACGATCTGATCCATGAGGCGCTCGTGGGGGTGGAACACCGGGGGCTGAAAGCCGGCCGCCACGAGATCCTCGGTGTAGTCCCGCCGGGTGTAGCTTCCCCCGCCCTCGGTATGGACCAGCATGTTGACCGCAAACAGCGCTCCATCCAGCGGGGAAACCCGGTCTTCGTCCATGAGGAGGTCCCGCACCAGGATCCGGCCGCCCGGAAGCAGGCTGCGGCGGATCCGGCGGAAGAGTTCCCGGTTCTGCGAACGGGAGTTCTGGTGGGCGATGGAACTGACCCACGCCAGGTCGGCGCCTCGGGGAAGGTCTTCGTCGCCAAGGTAGTCGCCGCCCACCATCTCGATCCGGTCGAGAAGGCCTTCGCGCTCGAAATGCCGCCGGGCGATGGGAAGAACCTCCGGCAGGTCGAAGTAGATCGCGCGGGCCTCGGGGCGGGCCTTGAGGAAGGCGATGGTCCAGGTTCCCGGACCGCCACCGAGATCGAGCAATGTCCGGAATGGGATCGCCTCGAGGGAATCGACCACCGCGGGAGCGGAGCTGCGCGTGGCGACATCCATGGCCTCGATGAACGAGCGCCGATCCTCGTCCGCTCCCCGGATGCTCGGCGACTTCTCGACGGGGCGCCCCTGCTGGACCACTTCGGCCAGGCGGGACCAATTGCGGAGGCAATTGGCCTGGTGACGGAGCATCATCACCACGCTCTCCGGAGAGTGCTCATCGAAGAGTTCCCGCACCCCGGGAGCCGGCTCGTAGCGGCCGTCCCGCTTGATCAGGATCCCCAGCGCGGAAAGGGCATCCGCGAGAACGGCAGTCGCCCGTTCGTCGGTTCGGAGGATTCCGGCCAGAGCCGTCGCGTTGAGCGCTCGAGAGGAAAGAGCGGGGATGAGGTCGAGTTCGGCGGCGGCGACGATCACACAGGCCGCCTTGTACTGGCGAGCCAGTTCGAGAACCCGGTCAGCGTTCCATCTGGAGGACATGGGAATCACTGCTCTTCGACGCAGAGACGACACGCGAACGCAGATACTCGATGACCTGGCGGGCCGTGAACGAACGCCGGCCGTTGCTGAGGAACCGTCTCACCATGCTGATGTCGTCGCCGGAGGTCAAGAGAGGAGTCTCGGTGAATCCGGATTTCTGCCGTTGGGCTTGTCCGACGTTCGCCATGAGGGCGTTGCAGAGACACTTCTTGCCCACCGTGTCCTCCTTGTTTCCTCCCTTGCGCACGTAGTCTTCCACCGGCTCGCTGGCGCAGCGGAGGACGATGCGTCCGTCCGCCAGTTTCGAAGCCTCACGGAGATACCCCAGATCGCAGATCCGCGGGCGCTTCCGGTAGACCTCCTCCTCTGAACCCGTGCCTTCCAGGGGCATCACCTTGAAGGGGAAGCCGGTGGGCGAGGCATTGACGTCGGTGAAGACGCGAACGCCGTTGCGCCGGATGTTCTCCAGGGCGCGCCGCTTCAAGGCGGGATCGACCCCCGACTCCTCGCAGAGACTGAAAGCCGAACCAACCTGGATCCCGCTGGCGCCCAGCTGGAGGGCCCGATGCAGGCGCCGCGGACCACCATAACCCCCGGCCAGCCAGAACGGGCGTCCCAACGAAGCGATTCTCTCGAGATCGACCTCGTCCTTGGGTCCGTAGACCGGTTCGTTCCGCTCGTCGAGGATCTGAGGGCCGCGCGGGGGAGCGTTGTGCCCGCCCGCGACCGGGTACTCGACAATGAATCCATCGACCCGTCCGGTGGCTTTCTTCGCCAAGGACAGGGCCAGAACCGCCGACGAGATGATGGCGAGGAACGCGGGCCGGCGCAGGGATCGCTTCTGGGGAACCCCGATCACCTCGGCCGGGTCGAACTCGGTGCAGGTGGGCTCGCCGGCGCCTTCGTTCTCGACGTGCAGCCGGTACCGCGCCTTCAGGTGATGACGGAGGGTGTCGAGGGCCCCGGGGATCTGCCGGGGAATCCCCGCGCCCATCAGGACGTAATCGACCCCGGCCAACATGGCCCCATAGAGGGACGCCAGGTGGGGCAACTGGACCTTTTCCAGGTAGTTGATCCCCACTTTGCCATCGTGACCTTCCTTCGCCAGGAAGACCTCGGCGAAGTTGGCCAGCACGGTCAGCCGGAGTCCAGCCAGACTGGTCTTGATGCGATAGAGGGGGGTCAGCTTGAAGGGCTCGGACGAGCCTTTCCCGCCGGCCCGATAGTAGGTTCGGAGAACCTCTTCGGCGATCCGGGGAACCGGGAAGTGTTCGAGCGCCCGGCGCATGTGGCCGCCGATGTCGCCCAGTTGAAGCCGGCGTGCCAGCACCGAGTTGATCGCGGTGCCCGAGACCACGCCCAGGGCGCCTTCCCGTGAAGTTGCGCGAGCGAGGCGCCAGTCGGAGACGGCGATGCCCATTCCCCCCTGGATGATCTGGGGATGCATCATTGCTCGGACCCGCCCTCCGCTCTTGTCTCGGAAGGGTCATCTGCCCCCGGGGCCGGACTGTCCTCGGCCTCGAGCTGCTCTGTGTCCTCTGGGGGCGTCGACTCGGCCACAGCCGCGGCCTTGCTCTCCAGTTTCCGCTGTCTCTTTTCTTCCTTCTTTTTCTTCTTCAGGAGTTCCTTGCGGCGCTTCTCGTAGGAATAATGCGATCTGGCCAAGATTCCACCTTTTCTTCCGGGACTTCGCGGCTGGTCCGTCGTCGACCCCATGCGGGTGACGATCCACCTCTCCGCGCCAAGACCCTTCCGAACAAGATAGCAGTTTGTGACCGATGCGGCGACCGGGATCTCCGCATCGGTCACAAATCCCGCCTAGACCTTCTTGTCGGAATCGACCACTACAGCCTCGCGGAAGGACACCAGCAGGCAGATCACCTCATTGATCTCGCGCTCCTGATAGCCCTTGCTCTTCATCGCCTGGACCACATCGCTCCCGGCCGAGAGGAAATCAGCGTTGGTCAGCTTCAGATGGGTGTGGGCGTCGACCATGTTGCGTCCCTTGTACTCCCCAGGGCCCCCAGCTCCGAGGATCAGGAACTGGGTGACGTTCTCGATGAGCCGGTCTTGGTCGATATCTCCCATGAAGCGCTCGAAGTCCTTGTTCCGGGCATGCAGACGCACGATCTCGGTGACCATTGCCCGGATTCCATCGCCTCCGCCCAGGCGCTCGTAGAGCGATTCCTTTGCGTTCAGCTTCTTCGTCGCATCCGCGTTCACCGCGCACATGGACTCCAGGGATCGGACCTGTTCGCTGACACTGGGCGCCTCCTTGTGTTCCTTGCGCGGCATCGCGTCGTCGGCGACCGCGGATGGGGCGAGCAGGGCGAGCGCGATCCCCAGCACTGCGAGCATCGAACCGCGTTTGAGCGTGTGGGAGGGTACCACGGGCATCTCCTTGGAAACGAGGGAAAGCAAGTGCGAACAAGGAAAGGGAAAGGCGACCGCCGCGCAATGAGGTGTCGATGACGAAGGTCGCAAGAAAAGGAAGGAGTTGTTCGAAGACCGAGGAGAGATCGGACGAAGACGATGAAGGGGTTGTCTGATCGTGTACCGGCCGGGAGGGGTCAGTCGATGTAGCCGAGAGCCTTCAACGCCTCCTTGGCGCGTCGTGCGTTCTGTCGCTCTTCTTCCGGGCTGATCCGGTGCTTGTAATGTCCCAGGCGATCGAGATAGTCGCGATTGAGACCACGATAGACGGTTTCGAGTTCCCGGCGCAGGTTCTCGAGCTCGGCGGGATCGTTCGATGAGATGTCAAGGGTCTCGCCGGGGTCATTGCGCAGATCGTAGAGCTTCCAGTGGGTGCCCTGGGAGTCGTACAGGATCCGCAGTGCACCGTCGATCAGGGCGCGCTTGGTGCTTCCGTAGAGCATCGCCTCCGAGTACACCGGAAGATCCAGCTTCCTTCCCTCCATGAGGGGCCAGAGCGAGACTCCCATGGCCCCCTTCGTCTCGAGTCCGGCCAGCTCGAGGAGGGTCGGCATCAGGTCGATGGTACGCACGGCCTCTTCGATCACCCGTCCCTGCGGCAGATCGGTGGAGCGGAGAATCAAGGGGATCCGGGTCACCTCGCGATGGAGACTGTGTCCGTGCTCCATCATGCCGTGGTCCATGAACTCCTCTCCGTGATCGCTGAGCAGGACGATGAGGCTGCCCTCGTCGCCGCGCCGGGCCTCGATCGAATCGAGGATGCGGCCGAGGAGGGCGTCGGCCATCTGGATCTCCCCGTCATAGAGTTCGCTGAGGGTGGCCCTTCTTCCCTTGACGCTGGGGGCGTACGGAGCCTTGGGCAGGTAGGGACGGTGGGGGGTGAGGAGGTGGACATAGGCGAAGACCTTCTCGTCCGCGGAATGATCGGCCAGCCAGATGTCGAAGGCATCGGCGAGCAAAGCGTCCGCGGTATCGGCGTACTTGGTGCTAAGCCAGCTCTGGACCGTGGTGGTGGAAGCGGGATCGAGGCGGCTGATTCTCTCCATCGAGCTGGGGTAGTACCACTCGTCGAAGCCCTGGAGAAAACCATGCTGGTTGTTCAGCGCGGGCTGGTTCACGAAGGCGCCGGTGGAAAACCCACCAGCGCGCAACGCTTCGGCCAGGGTGGTCTCGTCTTCAGGCAGATCGGTGGAAAGCTGTTCCCGGCGTTCTCTCCCCTTCCACTGTTTTCCCTGAGGTCCGGGGCGTTCGACCAGGCCCAGTTGGGTGGGATACAGCGAGGTGAAGAGCGCGGCCACGCTGGGCCGGGTCCACGAGGCGACCGACCAGGCGTTGTCGAAACGGACCCCTTCGGCGGCCAGGCGGTCGGCGTGGGGGGTCTGGAAGGCGGTGCAACCGTAACAGGACAGGCGATCGGCGCGGACGGTGTCGATCAGGATCACGAAGATCGAGCGATGGGCGGGTCCCCGATAGGACACCGGCGCCCGGGGCGGGTCCAGGATCGAGGCGGGCTGGCTCCCGCGGGCGAGAAAATAGCCTCCCAGGCCCACCAGGACGACAAGAAGCGGCAGCCAGATCCTCAGCGAGCGCATCTTCGATTCGATTCCTTTCCCGGATCCACTCCCGATCCCTTTCCTTGCCCTCCGGTGCGTTCTCCGGATCGCCTCTCGGGGGATCGCCGGGGCCGTCCCCCTCTTTTCGGGGCCGCTCGAGCGGCCAGACTAGGCCGGGGATCCTCCCCCGTCAATCGGTCCTCCCGGTGGAATCGGAAGGGGCCGGGGAGCCTGGATGGAGGATGGCCCGCAGGGCGTCTTCCAGGCGGGGATGCGCAAAGGAGAAGCCACGCGATTCCAGCTCCGCCGGCCGGACCCGTTGCGAAGCCAGCAGGGCGTCGCCCAACTCTCCCAGCATCCACCGGAGGACCCGGCCGGGGATCGGCAGGATCGCGGGCCGGCGCAGCACGCGGGCCAGGACCGCGGTGAACTCGGCATGGGTCACCGGGTGCGGCGACACCGCGTTGACCGCGCCGTGGAGGGTGGGGTCGCCGATCGCGGCGAGCAGGATCTCCACCAGGTCCTCCCGGTGGATCCAGGACATCCATTGCCGGCCCGTGCCCATACGCCCGCCCAGGCCCCATCGGAAGATCGGGAGCATCCGCGCGAGCGCTCCTCCTCCCGGCGCGAGAACGATGCCGATCCGGAGGGTCACCACGCGGACGCCGAAGGCTTCGGCCGCCCGCGCTTCGCTCTCCCAGTCGCGGCAGAGCTCGGCCAGGAACCCCGAGCCGGCCGGCGCGTCCTCGGCGAGTTCTTCCTCGCCACGGTCGCCGTAGTAGCCGATGGCCGAGGCGGAGACCAGGACCTCGGGCCGGTGATCCAAGCGGGCCAGTCCGGCGACCAGCTGGCGGGTCCGGTCGATGCGGCTGTCGCGGATCCGGCGTTTCTTCGCCGGGCTCCACCGTCCCTGGGCGATGGGTTCTCCCGCCAGGTGGATCACCGCCCGGGCGCCTTCGAGGGCGGCGGCCGGTGGTAGGACCCTCCCGGGCTCCCACGCGAGGATGCGCGCCCCGGGAAGCCGGCGGCGCGCTCGATCGAGATGGCGGCTGAGGACGATGGGGTGGGGCAGCCGGGCCACCAAGGCGCGGCCGATGAAGCCGGTGGCGCCAGTGACGACGACGGACATGGATCGATCCTCCCGGCCGAAGACCCCGTGATCCTAGCACGGTCGGCGGTTTCGGCGCGCCTCCTTGTGCTCCGGGCGGGATTGGGGGATACTCGGGTTTCCCACGGCCGGGACCCGCCCGTTCCCTTCCTCCGGCCGCGCCACCGGACTCGATGTCGAGGTCTTCGATCCTTCCCCCGCAGCGACGAGGCGGCTTCTCGATGGCCAACCACCGGTCCCGCCCTTTCGTGGTGGTCCTGGGAGCGGGTCTGGCCGGCCTGGCCGCCGCGGACCGCTTGATCCGCGCCGGCTGCCGGGTCACCGTGCTCGAGGCCCAGAACGAGGTGGGAGGGCGCGCCCGCCGCCTGGACCACCCGTTTGCCCCGGGACTGGTCGCCGAGTGCGGCCCGGCCCGGTTTCCCGCCGATTTCACCCGGGTCATCGCGCTTGCGCGCCGCTTCCACCTGGAGCTGGAACCCTTCTACCCCCGGGAAGGGAGCATCGTGGGCTGGATCGGGGGCCGCCGGACGGTAGGGGTGGACCCGGACAACCAGCAATTCTGGGGCTACCGCCTGCACCTCGGCGGACTCCGGGCCCTCCTGTGGAGCTGGCGGGGGCGGCTTCCCCAGCGGATGTACCATGTCCAGGGCGGGACCCATCGACTGCCCCAGGCCCTGGCCGCTTCCCTCGACGCGGAGTTCCGGATGGAACGCCGGGCGACCTTCGTTCACCACCGGGCCGCGGGGGTGGTCGTAGAATCCAGCGGTCCCCACGGAGACGAGGAACTCGAGGCGGACGCGGCCGTCTGCGCGGTTCCCCTGTCCAGGGTATCCGGAATCGACTTTTGGCCCACCCTGGAGGCCGATCGCCTGGAGTTGATCGAACGCATCGGCTCGATGGCCGCCGTGCGGGTCTTCTTCCAGATGAGCCGTCCCTTCTGGCGGGAGGAGGGACTCAACGGGTTTGCGATCACCGACACCATCGGCGAGGTGTGGGCTCCCCGCTTCTCCACTTCGGGTTCTTCCTGTCTCATGGTCTGCTACGCACAGAGGGAACTCGCCGAGCAACTCTGCGCCATGTCTTCGATCGTGCGCATCGAATACGTCCTCTCGGAACTGGAGAAGATCTTTCCCGGCGCGGCGCGCCATGTCGAAGACGCCGCGACCTAGTCCTGGAAGGAACAGGGTTGGATCGGCGGCGCCTGGCCCATGGTCCGCGACGGATTCCGGAAGGAGATTCCCCGGTTGTGCCGTTCCCACGGACCCATCGCCTTCGCCGGGGACTATGGAGTCCAGCCGCGTTTCCTGAACATGATGGAAGGTGCCCTGCGGTCCGGCGAACGAGCGGCCGGTTGGATCCTCCGAAGAAGTCGGCCGTAGGGCCCGTGGATGAGAACACCTGGCAACCGGGATTCTGGACGTCGATCTCCACTGTTTTCTTGCAACGGAAACTGGATCTGAGCGCCCCCGGGATACTATCTTGGGCGCGCCATGAACCTCTCCGCGATCCTCGTCGTTGTTCCCCCCGAGCATCTCGACCCGACCGCACAGCGGTTGGGAACTCTCGACGGGGTCACCGTCCACCATACCGATCCCGCCACCGGACGGATGATCGTGGTCCAGGAAGCCGAGACCATCGATCGGGAAGTGGAAGGCTTGCAACGCATCCAGGCCCTTCCCCACATCATCCTGGCCGAACTCGTGGAACATCATTTCGAAGACGACGCGGAGATCAACGAGGTGGGGGACATTCCCCGACCGGGCGATTCCGTTCCCCGGCGCCTTCAAGACTGACCGACAGTTTGCCGCTTCAGGCGGTCGAAGGAGAGTCACGATGGATCCATCACGCCGCAATTTCCTCAAGGCAAGTCTGGCCGCCAGCGCCGCCCTGGCGGTGGGGATTCCCATCAGCACCGAGAGTGCCCGCGCCGCGGGGCAGGCCGAGAAGGACTGGCAGTGGGACAAGGGGGTCTGCCGCTTCTGCGGAACCGGATGCGGCATCCTCATCGGAACGAAGGACGGACGGGTGGTCGGAACCAAGGGCGACCCGGATGCGCCGGTGAACCGCGGTCTCAACTGCATCAAGGGATACTTCAATGCGAAGATCATGTACGGCAAGGATCGCCTGACCCGACCCCTGATGCGGATGAAGGATGGGAAGTTCGACAAGAAGGGGAAGTTCCAGCCGGTGAGCTGGGAAACCGCTTTTGAGGAGATGGAGCGGCAGTTCCGGCGCGCGTACGATGAGCTGGGACCCGCCGGCGTGGCGGTCTTCGGTTCGGGCCAGTACACCATCCAGGAGGGATACGCCGCGGCCAAGTTGATGAAGGCCGGATTCCGCAGCAACAACATCGATCCCAACGCCCGTCATTGCATGGCTTCGGCGGTGGTGGGATTCATCCAGACCTTTGGAATCGACGAACCCTCCGGGAACTACGACGACATCGAGATCACCGACACCATCGTGACCTGGGGCGCCAACATGGCCGAGATGCATCCCATTCTCTGGTCGCGCGCCACCGACAACCGCCTGCGCCGTCCCGATCGGGTCAAGGTGGTCAATCTCACCACCCAGTCGAACCAGTGCTCGAACATCGCAGACCTGGAGATCATCTTCAAGCCCGGCACCGATCTGGCCATCTGGAACTACATCGCCCGCGAGATCGTGCACCGGGACGCGATGGACAAGGACTTCGTGGAGAAGCACTGCGTCTTCGCCACCGGACCCTACGACATCGGCTACGGAATGCGCCCGACCGACAAGTACGCCTTCGAGGCCGAGAAGGACACCCAGGCCAAGGAGCGCGAGATCGTCCTGGACGAGGCCGAAGCGGTGGCCCAGCGCAAGAAGGCCGGCACCAAGGTTCCCCAGAAGAACACGAAGAAGCCGGTGAAGCACTGGATGATCACCTTCGAGGAGTTCAAGAAGGGGGTCGAGCCCTATACCCTCGACTTCGTGGCCTCCCTGGCCAAGGGCGACGCCGATGAGCCCCTCGATGGGTTCAAGAAGAAGCTCCAGCAACTGGCCGATCTGTACCTGGAGAAGGATCGCAAGGTGGTGAGCTTCTGGACCATGGGGTTCAACCAGCACTACCGCGGCAGTTGGGTGAACGAGCAGGCCTACATGGTCCATCTGCTGCTGGGCAAGCAGGCCCAACCGGGCAACGGGGCCTTCTCGTTGACCGGTCAACCCTCGGCCTGCGGCACCGCCCGCGAGGTCGGCACCTTCGCGCACCGCCTGCCCGCGGACATGGTGGTGGCCAACCCGAAGCATCGGGAGCGCGCCGAGAAGATCTGGAAGCTTCCCCACGGAACCATCAATCCGAAGGTCGGCAGCCATATCGTCAAGATCATGCGCGACCTCGAGGACGGGCACGTGAAGTTCGCCTGGGTGCAGGTTTGCAATCCCTTCCAGTCGACGGCGAACGCCAACCACTGGATCAAGGCAGCCCGCGAGATGGACAACTTCATCGTGGTGTCCGATCCCTACCCGACGATCTCCGGCAAGGTGGCCGATCTCATCCTGCCCTCGGCCATGATCTTCGAGAAGTGGGGCGCCTACGGCAACGCGGAGCGCCGCACCCAGATGTGGCGGCAGCAGGTTCCCCCGCCGGGGGAGGCGCGCAGCGACCTGTGGCAGATCCTGGAGTTCTCCAAGCGATTCCGCCTGCGCGATGTATGGGGGGAGAAGAAGGTTCCGGGTCTGAAGGCTCCGGGCTTCGCCGACGGCACCCTGCCCGACGTCCTGGCCGAGGCGAAGAGAATGGGGTATTCGCCCGACGACACTCTCTACGAGGTCCTCTTCGCCACCGAGAGGAACAAGTCCTACGCCTGGCCCGACCCGGTGGCAAAGGGGCACGACAACTGTACGGTGCGGGACCTGGGGGAGGATTGGTTCCCCGAGAAGGCCCTCTTCGAGGAATACGCTTCCTTCGGTCGCGGACACATGCACGACCTGGCGTTCTTCGACGAGTACTACCGTGATGACGTGCGCGGATTGAAATGGCCGGTGGTGGACGGGAAGGAAACCCAGTGGCGCTTCAACGAGAAGTACGATCCCTACGTCAGCAAGGGCGCCGGCTTCGAGTTCTACGGCCCGGCCCTGAAGGCGCTGCCCCACGGCGATCTCGACCAGGTTCTCGATCCGAAGAAATCGAGCCTGGCCGGCAAGGCGAAGATCTTCTTCCGTCCCTATGCGGCCCCGCCCGAGCAACCCGATGACGACTACGACCTGTGGCTGAGCACCGGACGGGTCCTGGAGCACTGGCATACCGGCACCATGACCCGCCGGGTTCCCGAACTCTTCCGTGCGGTTCCGGCGGCGCAGATCTTCATGAATCCACAGGATGCCGAGGAGCGCGGATTGAAGCGCAACGATATCGTGGTCGTCGAGTCGCGGCGCGGCAAGGTCAAGGCGGTGGTGGAGACCCAGGGACGCAATCGGCCGCCCCGCGGATACACCTTCGTGCCCTTCTTCGACGAATCGGTCTTCATCAACAAGGTGGCGCTGGACGTCACCTGTCCGATGTCCAAGGAGACCGATTTCAAGAAATGCGCGGTGAAGGTGTACAAGGCTTGATCCATGGCGGCGAAGGGTCATACGCGGCGTGGATTCCTGGGCGCGGGGATCCGGGGCCTGGGCGCGGCGGCCCTCGGAGGCTCGCTATGGTCGTACCTGCTGCATGAGCAGGCCCGGGCCGAACCCTTCGCCCTGCGACCGCCGGGTGCGTTGGCCGAGAAGGAGTTCCTGGCCACCTGCATCAAGTGCGGACAATGCGTGGTCGATTGTCCCTATGACACCCTGAAGCTGGCCGGGGTGGGAAGCCCCATCCCCATCGGCACCCCGCATTTCACCCCGCGGGACATTCCCTGCTACATGTGCCCGGACATTCCCTGCGTGAAGGCGTGCCCGTCGGGGGCGCTCGATCCCTCCTTGAGGGAGATCGACCAGGCGAAGATGGGCATCGCGGTGCTGGCGGACCAGGAGAACTGCCTGTCCTACCGGGGCCTGCGGTGCGAGATCTGCCACCGGGAATGCCCGCTGACCGGCCGGGCGATCAGCGTCGAGGTGCATCCCCGCAAGCTCAGCAAGCACGCGGTGTTTGTTCCCGTCGTCCACAGCGACGCCTGCACCGGGTGCGGGGTGTGCGAGAAGGTCTGCCCGCTTCCCGAGCCGGCGATCAAGGTGATGCCTGAGGAGTTGGCCAAGGGAAAGGGCGGCGAGCACTATGGATTCGGGTGGACCACGCAGAATCCCCTGACCCAGGATTTCCACCCCCAAAAGAAGGCTCCGCCCGCCCCCGGCGACGAGATCCGTTCCGAGCTGGACTACCTCAACGAGTCCGGACTCGACCAGGAGCGGCAGCCATGATGCCCCGCTACCTCATGCTCCGCCGCTTCACCCAGGCGCTGGTGGTGTTGTTGTTCTTCGGCACCGCGCACTGGAGCTGGACCCTGGCCGGTGTGCCCCTTCTGAGGGGCGATCTCAGCGCATCGGAGATCGCGGGCAAGGTTCCCCTGGCCGATCCCTACGCCGCCTTGCAGATCCTGGCCACCGGGCATCTTCCCGGCCTTCGCGTTCTTGTGGGCGCGGCCATTGTCCTTCTCTTCTACGCGCTGTGGGGAGGAAGGATGTTCTGTGCGTGGGTGTGCCCCCTGAACCCGGTCAGCGATCTCGCCGGGTGGCTACGCAAGCGCTGGGGACTGGACGACGGGATGCGTCTCAGCCGGAAGGTGAGGGTCTGGATCCTGGCCCTGTCCTTTCCCCTGAGCGCTCTGGTCTCGGTGGCGGCCTTCGAGTGGATCAGCCCCATCGGGATGGCCCACCGGGCGGTGATCTTCTCGGCCGGCTTTGCCTGGGTCGCGGTCACCGGGGTCTTCCTCTTCGATCTGTTGTTCGTCAAGAACGGGTGGTGCGGACACCTTTGCCCCCTGGGCGCCTTCTACGGGTTGTTCGGGCGCGTGGCCCAACTTCGCATCGGCTATGACGTCGACTCGTGCACCCACTGCGGCGAGTGCACCCTGGTCTGCCCCGAACCCCATGTTCTCAACCTGAAACTCGCCGCAAGGCGTGGTATGGTCGATTGGGGCGATTGCACCAACTGCGGCCGTTGTATTCCCGTCTGCCCGGAGAGCAGCCTGCGCTTCGCCTGGCGCCGCCAGTGCAAGACCGGAGTGGTGACGCCTTCGTCCGGGATTTCCCATGAGGAGTAGATCATGAGAATCGAGAGAAGCATCCTCGTCATCGTGTCGTTCCTGCCCCTGGCGGCCGTCGCATGGGCGCAATCCGGAACCGACGACAAGGACCTGGGCCTGGACAAGCACAGCGTCTTCGACACGCCCGATCCGATCGTGGCTGTGGACACGGCCGCCGATCCCGGGGACAACGCCCTGCTCGGGAACTATTTCGATGAAGCGCCCCCGCTGATTCCCCACCAGATCGCCGAGTTCCTGCCGATCACCCTCGACAACAACCAGTGCCTGGAGTGTCATGACCAGCCCGAGATGATCGGAAAGGAGATTCCCGAAGGCGAACCGACTCCGGCGCCGGCGAGCCACTATACCGATCTTCGGCGGGATCCGGACAAGGTCACCGGTCATCTCGTCGGGGCGCGCTACGTGTGCACGCAGTGTCACGCTCCCCAGGACGAGGCCAAGCCCCTGGTCGAGAACACCTACCGCCGTGAGTGACAGGAAGGAAGAGGTCAGCAATCCGGGCCGTCGCGCCTTCCTCACCGGAGCATGGCTGCACCGGCGGTCTGTGCCGGCGGGCCCGGACGGAACGGCGGCCCGAGGCCCGGAAAGCGTGGTCCTGCATGCCACCCGCTGCGTAGCCTGGAAGAACACGATCTGCCTGAGTTGCCGGGATGTCTGCCCCGAGGACGCCATCCTCTTCGATTTCCGCGGTCGTCCCACCATCGAACGCGATCTCTGCACCGACTGCGGCCAGTGCCTTGAGCCCTGCCCGACCGACGCCTTCGTGATGACCCGGAGGCTGTAGGGTGAGGTGGTCCGGCGGCGGGAATCTGGCCGGGTGCGATCTCTTCGCTTAGAATTCCCATGACTTCCCTTCCCCGAGTTGGAGCGCGATGAGCCCTGCAACCCGAGAGCGGATTCCCGCCCACCTGCGCCAGTACGTGGTCACCCAGGATTACGATGCCTACAACGAGGTCGACCAGGCGGTCTGGCGCTTCGTCATGCTGCAGACCTACGATCGTCTCAAGGAGACCGCCCATCCGGCCTACGTGAACGGCTTGGCCGAAACCGGCATCTCCGTCGAACGGATTCCCCGGGTGGAGGAGATGGACCGTTGCCTGGCCGACTACGGCTGGGGCGCGGTCACGGTGGACGGATTCATTCCTCCGCGGGCGTTCCAGGAGTTCCAGGCGCTGGGCATCATGACCATCGCCGCGGCGATCCGCCACCGCCGGCACCTCGCCTACACCCCCGCCCCGGACATCCTGCACGAATCGGCGGGACACGCGCCCATCGTGCCCGATGGGAAGTACCGGGCATTCCTGGAACGCTTCGGCGAGATCGGACGGAAGTGTTTCTCTCTTCCCGAGGACCGCATGGTATACGAAGCCATCCGCCACCTGTCCGAGGTCAAGGAGGACCGCGCCTCGACTCCGGAAATCGTCGCCGGGGCCCAGAAGGGCCTGGATGACGCGCTGGCCCGGGTCCGGAAGGACTCGGAGGCGGCCCTGCTCTCGCGCCTGCACTGGTGGACCGTCGAATACGGGCTGGTGGGAACGCCGACCGACTACAAGATCTACGGCGCGGGCCTTCTCTCCTCGCTGGGGGAGAGCACCTCCTTGCACGCCGACCGGGTGGCCAAGATTCCCTTGAGCGTCGACTGCGTGAAGACCGGCTACGACATCACGCGGCCCCAACCACAACTCTTCGTCTGCCGCGACTTCGACCATCTCTTCGAAGTGCTCGAGGAATTCTCCGCCGACCTGGCCCAGAACCTCGGGGGCCGAAGAGCCCTGCAGATCATGCTGGAATCCAGGGAGCTGGGAACCGTCGAGCTCGACAGCGGATTGCAGATCACCGGACAACTGGACGAGATCGTCGAGGGCGGGGACGGAGTCGCATGGATCCGACTGACGGGGCCGGCCGCCCTGGCCCTGGACAATGCGATGCTGCCCGGGCAAGGGCCCGACGCACATCCCGAGGGGTTCTCCACCGCGGTGGGCCGGCTTTCGGATGGAACCGACCTGGGCGAACGGGACGAAGCGTGGTTGCGCGAGCGCATCGGAAACGACGGCCGGATCGATCTGAACTGGGCGAGCGGAGTACGGTTGCGAGGAAGGGTCGCCGGGGTGCAGACCGATCGGCACGGCCGCCTGCGCGTCATCAGCTTCCAGGATGCCCGGGCGGTTCTCGACGGACGGTTGCTGTTCGATCCGGCTTGGGGCGATTTCGACCTGGCGGTGGGAAACCGCGTGGCCTCCTGTTTCGCCGGGGCGGCCGACCCCCGGTACTATCCTCCCACCGAATTCACCGGCGCCAAGGTGCCTCGGTCCAAGGACGAGGTGACCGCCCGGGAAGAAGACAAGGTCCGGCATCTCTACCGCGAGGCTTTGCGGTTCTGGGAGAATCCCCATGCGCCGGAACTGGTGGACGCCTTCCAGCGGATCGCCGACGAGCTGTCCCAGCATCCCGAGGAATGGCTGCTGCGGTGGAATCTGCTCGAATCGTTGCGGAAGGTCGATCGCGGTGCCGATCTGCAGATGCGCCTGCGGGATGAACTGCTCGAGATCGAGAAGACCGACTACGACGGGCTGCCCATCACCACGGGCCTGCGCTATCTGCAGATGCAGTAGGTGTGCTAGCATGGGGCCGGAGGTGCCCCGATGGCCTACCGTTTCTGGCGACGCATCAAGATCGCCCCCGGTCTCACCCTCAATCTCAGCAAGTCCGGGGCGTCTATTTCCGCCGGCCCTCGCGGGGCGAAGATCACCGTCGGTTCGCGCGGCCCCCGGGTGACCGCGGGGATTCCCGGAACCGGACTCTTCTACACCCGCCGGCTCAAGGAGGCGGATGCGACCGGGCGGCTCACCCTGGGGTTCTTCAAGCGGCTCTTCACCCCGAGCGAGGAACGTGCCCTCATCGAAGGGTGCCGCCGTCTCGTGGAAGGCGACGCGGAAGGAGCCCTCGAATCGCTCCGCCGCTCGGTGCACCTGGCCGACGGCGCCTGCCTGGCCGGATTCTTGGCCTTGAAACTGGATGCGGTAGCCGACGCGGAACGATACCTGCGCCGGGCCGCCTCCCAGGCCCGCGGTCTCGGAACGACCCTCGGCCGATACGGGGTGGCGATGGAGGTGGATCTGCCCATCACCGAGAATATCTCCGCTTCCCTGGGGACCGATCTGAGGAGCGTCCTGTTGGGCCTGGTGGAGGTCTACCAGCGCGGCCAGCGGTGGGAGGACGCATTGGAATGCTTGAGGCGCCTGCGCCGCCTGGAGCCAGACGACATCGTCATCAAGCTCTCGTTGGGTGAACTTCTCCTGGATGCCAAGGGCGATGACAAGCGCGTGTGCCGGCAAGTGGTCGAGTTGGCGCGAGGGATCGAGAATGAAACGGAGATCCATGCCGCGCTTCTCTTGCAGAAGGGGCGGGCGCTGAAGAATCTGGGGCTGCTGGACGCGGCGCGTCAGACCCTGACGGCGGCCCTGCGCCGCAAGAAGGGGCGATCGGAGGATCTTCTCCGCTCGCTTCGCTATGAACGCGCCCTGGTCTACGAAGCGGCAGGTCGATCGCGCCAGGCCCGGAAAGATCTCGAAACCATCTACGCGGAAGACCCAGGGTTCCAGGATGTGGCCCGCCGCCTGGGGCTGTGAGCGGGGGAGAGGGCGAAGGGGAAGTCGTGCACTCGATTGCTTTCGGCCGTGCTCACCCCACGGGATGTCCGAAGCCGGTGGTCATTCCTTGATGAGCTCGACGTTGGAACACCGCCCGCACTCCACCTGCAGGGTGATGTGCTCGATACCGAAGAAGGACCTGAGGCGCTCCTCAATGGACCGGAGCAAGACATCACTCTCGCTCACCAGCATGTCTTCGATCTCCAGGTGACCCTCCAGATGCACGTCATTCTCGCCCACCGTCCACACGTGGAGATGGTGGAGGTTGTGGACCCCGTCGAATGACTCGACGGTTTGGCGCAGCGCCTCCAGGTCGACCCCGGCCGGGGCCCCTTCCATCAGGATGTGGGTGGTCTGGGCCAGGATCGAAAAACTCTCTTTCAGGACGTAGAGACCGATGAGCACCGTCAACACCGGATCGATCCAGATGATTCTCCAGAGGTGGACCACGATGCCCCCGGCCACCACGGCGAGCGAGGAGGCGGCGTCCGAAAGGAGATGCAGGTAGGCCGAGCGGATGTTCAGGCTGTGGCCGGCGCCTTCCCGCAGCAGCAGGGTTCCGACCACGTTGGCCACCAGTCCGATTCCTCCCACCCCCGCCATCCAGAAACCGTCGACCGGCGTCGGGTGGACCAGCCGCCGGAAGGCTTCGTAGAAGAGATAGAAGGAGAGGATGAGCAGGACGCTGGAATTGATGACCGCGGCGAGGATCTCCGCCCGCTTCAGACCGAAAGTGTGGATCTTCGACCCGCGGGAGCGACTGAAACGGATGGCGATGTAGCTGATGATGATCGCGATGCCGTCGCTGAAGTTGTGCAGGGCGTCGGCGATGAGCGACAGACTGCCGGCGATCAGACCCCCGGCGACCTCGACCACGGTGATCAGGAAATTGAGAATCATCGTGAGGAGCAGCCGCCGGCCCGACACCCTCTCGGAGTGATCATGGCTCATCGCGTTCGACTCCTTCAGTGCACGGGTCCGGAAGAAGATCCGTCTGTCGTAGCCGGCCCCAGTGTAGCGGAAGGCATCTTCATCAGGCAAATCCGCACCAGCATCAGCATCAGCGGAACCTCGATGAGCACGCCGACCACCGTGGCCAGCGCGGCGCCCGAGGACAGTCCGAAGAGCATGACCGCGGTGGCGATGGCGACCTCGAAGTGGTTGGACGCGCCGATCAAGGCCGACGGGGCCGCGTCGCGGTAGTCCAGCCGCAGCCAGCGGGCGAGGGTGAAACCGAGGGCGAAGATCAGGGTGGTCTGGAGGAACAAGGGGATGGCGATCCAGAGGATCGTCAGGGGGTTGGACAGGATGACCTCGCCCTTGAAGGAGAAGAGCAGCAGCAGGGTCGTGAGCAGGGCGGCGATGGTGACCGGGGTGAGCCGGTGCAGGAACTTCTCCCGGAACCACTGCTCTCCCTTGAGGGCGAGGAGCCAGCGGCGGGAGAAGAAGCCCGCCACCAGGGGTAACGCCACGTAGATCGAGATGGACAGCACGAGCGCCTGCCAGGGCACCGGCAGCCGGCCGACGCCCAACAGGAAGCCTCCGAGCGGACCGTACAGCACCAGCATGGTGAGCGAGTTGATGGCCACCATCACCAGGGTCAGACCGTCGTTGCCGCGGGCCAGGTATCCCCAGACCAGGACCATCGCGGTGCACGGTGCCACCCCCAGGAGGATGCAGCCGGCGAGGTAGCTGCGCCACAGAGGTACCTGGAGCATCTTGACCCCTTCGTGCAGCACGACCACTCCGGTGCCGTAGGCGGAGCCGACGGGCAGATCCATCCCCAGGGGCATCTTCACCAGATCGGTCGCCGCAGGTCCGATGAAGCGCTGGAAGAGAACGCCGAGGAAGAACAGGCTGATCGCGTACATCGTGAAGGGCTTGACGGCCCAGTTCAGGAAGAGGGTGAGGCCGACCGGTTTGAGGTTCTGTCCCGCCTGGATCACTTCCGCAAAATCGATCTTCACCATGATCGGATACATCATGAAGAAGAGGCAGACCGCGATGGGAATGGAGACCACCGGCGCGCCATGGACCGAAAGGGCCATTCCGTCGAGGGCGACGGCGACCCGCGGCGCGATTCGGCCCAGCGTGATGCCACCGGCGATGCACAACAGCACCCAGATGGTGAGATAGCGTTCGAAGAAGCCCAGCCCCTGGGGCTGCTTGGTGATGCACGCCCGGGTGGCCACGTCAGTCACCGGCCTTTCTCAGGGAATCGGGAAGGGTTTTGACGAAGACGCGGATCTCGTCGCGCACGCGGCGGTAGTGCGCGAGAGCTTCGTCCTCGGTTCTTGCGTCGCGGGCAAGACGGGGTGGATCCTGGAAGCTGTAATGCATCCGGACCGCCGGGCCAAGAAACCGGGGGCAGCTCTCCTGCGCGTCATCGCAGACGGTGATGACGAGGTCGAAGGATCGACCGAGGAACTCGTCCACCCGCTGGCTGCGATGGTGGGAGATGTCCACGCCGGCTTCGGCCATGACCCGTACCGCGCGCGGGTCCAGGCCCCGGGGCTCGAGTCCGGCCGAATGGACTTCGATCCGATCGCCCATCAGCGCGCGGATCCACCCCTCGGCCATCTGGCTCCGGCAGGAGTTCCCGGTGCAGAGCACCAGGACCCTCCACCGCGGATCAGCTTCTCGCACAGCTCTCCTCCAGGGGCCGGCTGAGGATCTCCTCCAGCCGCGCCTGGTCCCGGCGCAGGACCGGGTCGTCCTCCAGGTGCGCGTCGAGCCATCGCAGGGCGGCCCGGGCGCGTTTCGGCGCCTCCGGCCCGGCCCGGTGGTAATAGACCCAGCGGCCGTCCTTGGAGTAGTCCACCAACCAGGCCTGGCGGAGCACCGACATGTGCTTGGAGACGGTCGAGGCGGCCAGTTCCAGCAATTCGACCAGTTGGCAGACGCAGAGGCGACGTCCTTTCAGGGCGATCAGGATCCGGATACGGCTGGGGTCGCCCAGGGCCTTGGCGATATCGACGATCTCGCGCATGGGGCCGTGTCCCTCGATCTTGGGGTGCCTTGTTTCGTCATCTGGCGAAATATAATGGTACCTGAACCGCCGGGTCAAGGCGCCGATTCCCGGACCGGTCCAAACTTCACTCCATCTTCACGGGTTCTTCACATCCGGGGCGTATCTCATGGAGTGAACTCCGGGCTCTTGTGGCCAGCGCGGCGTCAAGACCCCGACAAACCGGGAAGACCACAGCCGGGCATCCCTCGAGCCCGGCACCCATCGTGTCCCCGTCGATCGAGGAGTTTGCCATCGTGAGGAACCTCCATGCGAGATGCCGCCTCTCTGGGCGCCCGATCTCGAGCATCCTGGGCGCTCTTGCCCTCCTGCTGCTTCTTCCCCCGGTCATCGAAGCGGGTACGGGTTCTCCGATCCGCCTGGAAGGCGCCGGGGCGACCTTTCCCTACCCGGTGTATTCCCAGTGGTTCTACGCCTATCAGAAGGCCAGTGGGGTGCAGACCAACTACCAGTCGATCGGTTCGGGGGGAGGAATCGCCCAGATCAAGGCCTCGACGGTCGATTTCGGGGCGTCGGACGCCCCCCTGAAGAAGGAAGATCTCGAGGCCAGCGGTCTGATCCAGTTCCCGATGGTCATGGGCGGGGTCGTCCCGGTGGTGAACATCAAGGGAGTCGGTCCGGGACAGCTTCACCTGTCGCGCGAGGTGATCGCCGGCATCTTCCTCGGCTCGATCACCCGCTGGAACGATCCGGCGATCACCGGGATCAACCCGGGTCTCGATCTGCCCAAGCGGAGGATCACCGTGGTCCACCGTTCTGATGGATCGGGCACCACCTGGATCTTCACCAACTATCTCGACAAGATCTCCCCGCAGTGGCACGAGAAGGTGGGGACCGGCAAGGCGGTCAGCTGGCCGACCGGCGTCGGCGGCAAGGGGAATGAAGGAGTCTCGTCGTATTGCCAGCGGGTCAATGGGGCCATCGGGTACGTGGAATACGCCTACGCGTTGCAGAACGGACTCTCCCACGCGCTGCTGGAGAATCGTGAGGGGCGCTACGTCGCTCCGACCATCCAGTCCTTCCAGGCGGCGGCCTCCAATGCAGATTGGGCCAACGCTCCGGGCTTCTACATGGTTCTGACCGATCAACCGGGGCAGGAGAGTTGGCCCATCACCGGTGCTTCGTTCATCCTGCTGCACCGCGAGCAGCAGGATGGAAAGAAGGCGGCGGCGCTTCTCCAGTGTTTCCGCTGGTGTTACCGCAACGGCGGTGAGACTGCGGTCAAGCTCCACTACGTTCCGATGCCCGGGAAGGTGGTCGCCCTGGTGGAGGATCTCTGGAAGAAGACCATCCGCGTCGATGGTGAACCGGTCCGTATTTCCCAGGCGGACTAGAGGCGTTCATGGGACGACGCGGCGGAACCCGGGGAGACGCGGTCTTCAAGCTCATCGCCATGGGCTCGGCCGCGGTCATCCTCGGGCTTCTCGTTCTCTTTGTGATCGAGCTGACCCGCGATTCCTGGCTTTCCATCGTCCACTTCGGCCCCGGGTTCCTGGTCGGTCGCGCCTGGGACCCGGTGGCCCAGGACTTCGGGGCCTTGAGCAGCATCTATGGGACCGTCGTGGCGTCGGCGATCGCGATGCTGCTGGCGGTTCCCATGAGCTTCTTCGTGGCCTTGTTCTTGGTGGAGATCGCCCCTCCCGGCATCGCCCGGCCGGTGGGCTACGCCATCGAGCTGTTGGCGGGAATCCCGAGCATCGTGTTCGGCATGTGGGGCCTGTTCGTGGTCGCGCCGGTCCTGGCCGACCATGTTCAGCCCTTGCTGGGAGATCACCTGGGATTTGTGCCCCTCTTCCAGGGGCCCCCCATGGGCATCGGGATGTTCACCGCGGGAATCATCCTGGCGATCATGATCCTTCCCTTCATGACCGCGGTCATCCGCGA
This sequence comes from uncultured bacterium, assembly GCA_964601275.1. Classification (GTDB taxonomy): domain Bacteria; phylum Krumholzibacteriota; class Krumholzibacteriia; order JAJRXK01; family JAJRXK01; genus JAOZPE01. The sequence continues at coordinate 27,651 of CAZRMV010000001.1, forward strand.
CGTCCTGGCCATGACGCCCCGCACATTGCGGGAAGCCGCCTTCGGCATGGGCTCGACGGTGTGGGAAGTGAGCAGCCGCATCATGTTGCGCAACGGGATGCGGGCCATCGTCGGGGGACTCTTCCTCGGCCTCGGACGGGCCCTGGGGGAGACCATGGCGGTGACCTTCGTGATCGGGAACGACCACTCGATCACCGCTTCACTGTTCCACCCGGCCAATACCATCGCATCGACCTTGGCCAATGAGTTCTCCGAAGCATCCGAGCCCCTGTACCTGAGCGCGCTCACCGAACTTGGACTGATCCTCTTGCTTCTGACCTTCCTCGTGCAGGGCGCTTCGCAGTTGTGGCTGCACCGATACCAGGGAAAACTCGAGGGCAAGCGATGAAACCGCGCAGTCAAACCAGTCGAAAGGTCGTGAACGCGCTCGCCATGAGCGGGTCCGCGCTGGCCGCGCTGGCGGGAATCGCGGTGCTCCTGTGGGTTCTCGCCGTGGTGGTACTTCGCGGGGCCGATGCCCTCGATCTTGATTTCTTCACCCAACTGCCCCTGCCTCCCGGCATGGAGGGCGGGGGGCTTGCGAACGCCATTCTCGGATCGCTCATCGTGAATCTCCTGGCGGCCGCCATGGCGGTCCCGTTGGGTGTGATGGCCGGGGTCTATTCATCCGAATTCGCCGCCGGGGGCGCGTTCGGGTCGTGGGTGAGATTCTCGGTGAATATGTTGATGGGGATCCCCTCGATCATCGTGGGTCTGTTCATCTGGGGCCTCGTGGTGGTCACCACGGGATCGTTCTCGGCCTGGGCGGGCGCCCTCTCGCTTGCCATCATCATGATGCCGATCGTAGCCCGGACGACCGAGGATATGCTGCGGCTGGTACCCGACACGTTGCGGGAGTCGGCCATTGCGATGGGAGCGCCGCGCTGGAAGGCGATGGGTGTGCTGGTGCTCACCGCGAAGAAGGGGCTTTTGACCGGGGTTCTTCTCGCCCTGGCGCGGGTCAGCGGAGAAACCGCTCCGCTCTTGTTCACCGCCCTGAACAGTCCCTACATGCCCTCGGGTCTGTCCGCTCCCACGGCCAATCTTCCCGTCACCATCTTCAACTACGCGATGTCGCCCTATTCGAACTGGCAGGAGATGGCATGGGGGGCGTCACTGGTGATCACCCTCGGAGTTCTGCTTCTCTCGGTGGGCGCCAGGACGATCTTCAGGGAGAAGACCCGATGACCGCAACGGCTCTGGAATCACAGACCACTGTTTCCACCCCGAAGATCTCCGTGCGTGGTCTGAACTTCCACTACGGGGATCAGCAGGTCCTGTTCGACAACCACCTGGACATCGTCGAGAACAAGGTCACCGCGATCATCGGCCCCTCCGGTTGCGGGAAGTCCACCCATATACGCGTGTACAACAAGATCTACTCGCTCTACCGGGACCAGCGCGCGGAAGGAGAAGTGATTCTCGACGGGGAGAATCTCCTGTCGGAGGACTGTGATCTGACCGAATTGCGGCGCAAGGTGGGGATGATCTTCCAGAAGCCGACGCCCTTCCCCTTGTCGGTGTTCGACAACGTGGCCTACGGAATCCGCCTGCACTACCAGGCCAGCCGGAGCGAAATGGACGATCGCGTGGAAGAGGCCCTCAAGAGAGCGGCCCTGTGGGACGAGGTCGAGGGGCAGCTGGACCGGCCGGGCACCGCGCTGTCCGGAGGACAACAGCAGCGCTTGTGCATCGCGCGGGCACTCGCGGTCGACCCGGAAGTCATCCTGATGGATGAACCCACCTCGGCGATCGATCCGGTGGCCACCGCCCGGATCGAGGACCTCATCGTCTCCCTGAAGGAAAAGTACACGGTGGTGATCGTCACCCACAACATGCAACAGGCGGCAAGAATCTCCGACTTCACCGCCTTCTTCTACAAGGGAGTCATTGTCGAGTACGGCGAGACCGAGCAGATCTTCACGCGGCCGAAGAATCGACAGACCGCCGACTACATCATGGGCCGTTTCGGATAGGAAGAGGAAGATGAGCGGACATTTCCTGAAAGAGCTGGAGAACCTGAGACGTCGTCTTCTCAACCTGGTGACCATGGTCGAAGACCACCTGGACCAGGCCATCGAAGCGGTGGAGCGGAGAGACCCCCAGTTCGCCGCGGACATCATCGAGAACGATCGGGCGATCGATGCGGCGGAAGTCGCGATCGAAGAAGAGTGCCTGAAGATCATCGCCCTCTATCAGCCGGTGGCCGGCGATCTGAGGTTTCTGGTCACTGCCTTGAAGGTCAACAACGATCTGGAGAGGATCGGCGATCTCTCCGCCAACATCGCCAAGCGCTCGATGTATCTGCCGAAACCCGCGGAATCGACCGTTTCCTTCGATTTCCGCAAGATGGTGGAACACACCCGCCGGATGGTCCGCGACAGTCTGACCGCCCTCATGGAGCGGAACGTCGAGCAGGCACGCGGGGTCTTCGCGATGGATGACGAGGTGGACCGGATCCACCGGGAGATGTACCGGTGGATCAAGGAAGCGGTTCGCGAAGATCCGCAGCGGATCGACACTCTCCTGAACCTTCTGGGGATCTCCCGGGCCATCGAACGGGTCGCCGATCTGGCGACGAATATCGCCGAGGACGTGGTTTTCCTGGTCGAGGGAGAGATCGTCCGGCACGAAGAGGGCCTCTCCTGAGGGGGCGTCCCCGAAGCCCATCGCGATCATGGATCATCGGAACTGGCAGGGTGGTGCAGCGTGTGACTATATTGGTCCGAATTGGCAGAAATCGGGAATTTCTGTGATACAAACAACGACGACATGACCGGATGGACATCCGGTGGAGGAATTCATGGCGTATTTCCATCTGACCAAGGACAACCTGGACGAGTCGATCAAGAACCACAAGATCCTGCTCATCGATTTCTGGGCCGAATGGTGCGGCCCCTGCAAGATGTTCGGCCCGGTGTTCAAGGCCGCCGCGGAGAAGTACCCGGACATCGGATTCGGAAGTTGCGACACCGAAGCCGAGCCCGAGGTGGCCTCGATGTTCGGAGTCCGCTCCATTCCGACCTTGGCCATCTTCAAGGAACAGATCCTGGTCTTCAGCCAGCCGGGCGCTTTGCCCGAGCACGTCCTGGAGGATTTGATCCAGCAGACGATCAACCTCGATATGGACGAGGTGCGCCAGAAGATCGCCGACGAACAGGCCAAGAAGGACAGCGAGGCCAAGGTCTCCGAGGAGTAGGCCGCTCCCGGGTCGCCGGGAAACCTTCGGCGCGATCCCATGTTTGCTCATCCGGTCGCGGTGATCTATTCTTCACCGAACCCCTGTCGATTGGATGACCATGAAGAAATCCCCCCAGGGCTTTGCCTCCAAGCTCGTCCATGCCGGCGGCGTCGAGGACGACAAGGGCAGCGCCGTCACTCCCATCTACCAGACCTCCACCTTCCGCTTCACCGACGCGGATCAGGGCGCTCGCCGCTTCGCGGGAGAAGAAAAAGGCTATATCTACACCCGGCTGGGGAATCCCACGATCGAGGACCTGGAGAACACCCTGGCCGAGCTGGAGGGCGGATACGGCGGGCTGGCCACCGCCTCGGGCATGGCCGCGGTGAACACGGTCTATCTGACCTTGCTGGGCTCGGGGGATCACATGGTCGGCCACCGGGCGCTGTACGGTCCGTCGCGCGGGATCATGGAGAAGCTCTATCCGAAGTTCGGCGTCGAGGTCGATTTCGTCGACGCGACGCGGATCGAGGAGATCGAGAAGGCCCTGCGTCCCAACACCCGCTTGCTGTACCTGGAGACGCCGGCCAATCCCACCATGGGCATCACCGACATCGCACGGGCCAGCAAACTGGCGCACGAGGTGGGAGCGCTGGTCTGCGTGGACAACACCTTCTGCAGCCCCTATCTGCAGCGCCCCCTGGAACTGGGAGCGGACATCGTCCTCCACTCGATGACCAAGTTCATCAACGGGCATGCGGACATCGTGGGCGGTGTGGTGGTGGCCAAGGACCAGGAAGTCCATGATCGTCTGTCCTGGGTGATGAAGAACATGGGCTTCAACATCGACCCCCACCAGGCGTTCCTGGCCCGGCGCGGGCTCAAGACCCTGGCGATCCGCCTGGAGAAGGCCCAGGACAACGCCCGGAAAGTGGCCGAGTTCCTGCAGTCGAATCCCAGGATCGAGTGGGTGCTCTACCCCGGACTTCCTTCCCACCCGCAGTACGAGCTGGCCCGCAGGCAGATGAAGGGGCCCGGCTCGATGATCTCCTTCTCGGTGAAGGGCGGACTCGAAGCGGGCAAGATGGTCATGAACAACGTGCAACTGGCGGTCCTCGCCGTCTCCCTGGGCGGAGTGGAGACCCTGATCCAGCATCCGGCTTCGATGACCCATTCGAAGTTGCCACCGGAGGTGCGCGAGGCGGCCGGGATCACCGACGGCCTCATCCGGCTCTCGGTGGGCATCGAGGACGTCGAGGACATCCTCGACGACCTCGCCCAGGCTCTCGATCGGGTTTGACTTCCGGCGCCTCCTTTCCGGTCCCGGAATCGGAGGCCGCTCTGGCGCAGGTTGCGGGAAGGTCGTATCCTGGTGCCCAGGATCCCTTCGCTTCTCGAGGTAACGCACGGATCATGGTCTCCTCGTCGCTGATGACGCGCCGGCGACTGACCGGCTCTTCGACCGTCGTCCTGGCCATCTGGCTGCTCCTGCAGAGTTCCTCCCTCTACTTCCTCCACCATCATCCCGAGTCGGCGTCGTGCGGGGCCACGGCACTCTTCTGCCGAGTTTCCCCGTCCCACGGGGCCGGAAACGCCGAGCCGGCGCAACCCCGGGTCTCCACCCTTGGAACCGAGAACCGGAATCTTCCGGTGAAGGTCGCCGTCTGCGTGCTGTGCTACTTCAACCAGAACTACCACGGCTTCGCCTCGGACTTCATCGCTCCAGCCGATCCCCACGGCCCTTCGCTCGGAGACCTTTCCCTGGGTGGTGATTTCCTCCTTCCCGCCGACCTTCTCGCGACCACCTCACCGCGCGCTCCGCCGTTCGGAGCCTGAAGACTCCACCGACGTCGTCATCACAATCGGAGATTTCCGGCCACTCTTGCTGGATACCGTGGGCTCATCGCGGAGATCCCCTTCCGGGATCTTCCACCGGGCCGAGGGCAAGGGCTGGAACTCCTCGCGGCAAGTCCGGAGGAAGCGGCGCTGCATCCACGCGTGAACGCGTTCTTCCGGCGGAAGAAAGATCGGGAATGTTGCTACCTGAGAGGTCGATCCCATGAACCGAACCGTTGTCGTTCTCCTGGTCATCGCGAGTTGGGCCGCACCGGCGGTGGCCGCAAGGATGGATACTTCCTCACCACCTTCAGGGGTCGTGGTCGCCGGTTGGGCCGGGGCCGGATCGGCGGCCACCGCAACCGACAGTACGCAGAACGGTGACTTCGCAGGGTCCGTGGTCGACAGCACCCGGACCAGCGACGCCGCAACCGACAGCACCCGGACCAGCGACGTCGCAACCGACAACACCCGGGTCGGAGACCACGTGGAATCTTCCGGGACGGAAACCCCCGATTCGGGGGAGGATGAGCTCGAGGCCATCCGCCGGGCCGCGGAAGCGGCGGCGGTCGAGAAACCCGAGAAAGAGACCGGCGGTGAAAAGGAGGTTGTCTTCAAGTCGGGTGGACTCAGTCTGCAGAAACTCAACCCGGAATTCAGCGTCACCGGGGACATGCTCAGCGCCTGGCAGTCGGGAGATGACCGCCGACCGGCTTGGGATACCCAGTTCAGATCGCTGGAATTGCACCTTCAGTCCTATCTCGATCCCTACTCGAGGTTCAAGGCCACGATTCCCGTTGCGCAAAGTGGCGCCGAGTTGGAAGAGGCCTATTTCACCCGCTACGGGGTCATCGGCGGAGTCAACCTGACCTTGGGACAATTCAAGCAGGATTTCGGGGTGGTCAACCGCTGGCACGAGCACGCCCTGGACACTTTCGACTTTCCCTTGGCTCTGCAGGAGATCTTCGGTGGCGAGGGGCTCAATCAGCTGGGGCTTTCCCTGGAAACGAGCGGCACCACCGGCCCGGTCCAACATGGGCTGATCGCCCAGGTGACCAAGGGGGACAATCCCCTGGTCTTCGCCCAGAACGCCGACAACGACCCCTCGATCCTCGCCCACTACCGGGCCTATGTCGACTTGAGTGCCAGCACTTATCTGCAGGTGGGAGGGACGGGACTGTGGGGCTGGAACGATACCTGGCAGACCACCGGTGGACAGATCGAGCGCAGCCGGACCGTGGCGGTCTACGGCGTCGACCTGATGTTGCTGTGGGAACCCACCTCGAAGATGCGGTACCGCAATCTCCAGTGGCGCAGTGAGGCGTACTTCGCGGACAAGGGCATCGAGGCCCCAGACGGGTCGGGAAGCGATCGGATCAAGCCCTGGGGTCTGTATTCGGTGCTTCAGTCGAAGGTATCCCGGACCCTCGAACTCGGACTTCGATACGACTACTACCAGCCGGAGGTGCGGGCATATCTACCCGGGGACGATTCCCTTGCCCCGTGGTTGTCCGAGGTATCCGGTGCCTTCCGGCAAGCCTTCAGTGGATGGATCACCTGGTGGCAAAGTCCCTTCGTGAAGTTCCGGGGCGGATACGTCCACGAGAACGGGAAGGGAACGGGGCAAGACGTTTCGACCGTGGTCCTGCAGATGGTATTCGCGGCGGGCCCACACAAGCACGATCGCTACTAGAAGGGGGAGAAGGGTCATGAAGAAAGCAATCCTGGTCCTGGTACTGATGATTCTCAGCTCCGCCTCGGCGCAGGCGGAAGGCCGTCTGCGGGTGGTCACCACCTTGCCCGACTACAAGGTCATCACCCAGGCCATTGGAGGAGACCGCGTGGAGGTCGAAGCGATCGTTCGCGGAGATCAAGATGCGCACTTCATCCGTCCCAAGCCCTCCTTCGTGAGTCTGGTTCGAGAGGCGGATCTGCTGATCGCGACCGGCTTGGACCTGGAGCTGTGGCTTCCCACCGTGGTCGACAGATCCGGCAATACCCGCGTACGCAGTGGACAGATCGGGTATGTCGCCGCCGCTCAGGGAGTGAGGATGTTGGATGTGCCGCAGGTGATGTCGAGATCGGAGGGAGGAGTGCACATCTACGGCAACCCCCATTTCACCAACGACCCCATCCAGATGAAAGTGGCGATCCGCAACATCACCACCGGGCTGATCAAGAACGATCCCGAGGGTCGAAAGACCTATCTCGCCCACCGGGACCGGCTGCTCGAGAGGATCGACGTGAGCCTCTTCGGCAAGGAGTTGGTGACCTTGATCGGCGGAGAAACCCTCTGCAAGCTCGCTCAGAACGGAACCCTCATCTCCTTTCTCGAACGGCAGAAGTACCAGGGGAAATACTTGATCGACCGGCTTGGGGGCTGGTTGCGGGAGATGCTTCCTCTACGGGGCAAGCCCATCGTCACCTACCACAAGAACTGGGTCTATTTCGAGCAGCTCTTCGGACTCGATGAGATCGGGACCATCGAGCCCAAGCCGGGAATCCCACCTTCGGCCAAGCATGTCACCGACCTGGTCCAACAGATGAAGGCCCGGAAGGTGAAGATCCTCCTGGCCGCCAACTATTTCGATGAACAGAAGATCAAGACCGTGGCGGGCCGTGTGGACGCCGCGGCGGTGATCGTGCCCATGTATGTGGGGGGCGCGCCGGGGACCGAGGACTACTTCAAGTTGGTCGACTACTGGGTGGGCCATTTGCTCCATGCCGCCAGGGAGGAGGGTTTGATCTCCCCGGAACCGGCTCCGGAGGCGCGGTGATGGGGGCTTTCACTGGATTCTTCCTGGTGCAGATCGTCTTGATCGCGGTGGTGCTGGTCTTGCACACCTATGTCGGTCTCCATGTCATCCGCCGGTCGATCATCTTCAGCGATCTCGTCCTTGATCAACTCGCGGCCTTCGGGGCGATGGGTGGCATCGCCCTGGGGATCCGTTATGGAACCGCGGGTTCCTACCTGGTCGCGATGATCGCCGTCTTGATCGGCTCGTACCTGTTGGCCGTTGTGGTGCCCCGAGACCGCAGGATTCCCCGGGAAGCGGTGATCGGCATCATGTACGCCATGGCCCTGGTGATGACCTTGCTGCTGGGGGACAAGATGACCGGAGGTGGGGATTACGTCACCAAGACCTTGTCCGGAGCGATCCTGTGGGTGAATTGGAAGTTGGTGATGGTCACGGTGGCGGTCTATGTGTTGCTGGGGCTCTTCCACTATCGCTACCGGCATCGCTTCATCCAGTTGGCCGATCCGCACAGCAAGCTCGAGAACCGGCGATGGTGGGATTTCCTTTTCTTCACCACGCAGGGAATCATCACCGTCCTGATCGTTCCCATCGCCGGCGTCCTTCTTGCCTATTCCTTCCTGATGATCCCGGCTGCGATCGCCGCCATGTTCTGCCGCGGGTGGATGAAGGCCGTACTTCTTGGTTGGAGTCTGGGATTCATGGCCTGCCTGATCGGTCTCTTTTCCTCCTACCGCCTGAATTGGCCCTACGGGCCGAGTCTCGTGTTGTCCATGGGCGTCTTCTTTCTCGTGGCGGTCGGAATCAGGGCGTGGAAGACCCCGGGAACCGCGATGGGCCGGGAGGCGACGTCATGACGAATCTTCTGGCGTTGCAGGGGATTCCCTACCTGGCTTGTCTCTTGATGCTGGCCATCCTCGCCTACGTGGGAATCCACGTGCTCAAGCGGGAGATCATCTTCATCGACATCGCGCTGGCCCAGATCGCGGTGGTGGGTGCCATTGCGGCGAACGTAGCGTTCTCATTGCACGGAGATTCCCTGATCGCCCAGGCGATCGCGCTCGCCGTAACCTTGGTCGCCGCGGCGTTCTTCGCGCTGATCCGGCGCCGGGTCCACCAGATTCCCCTGGAGGCCATCATCGGCGTCAGTTACGCCATCGCCGCCGCGGCCGCCCTGTTTCTGGTGGGCATTTCGCCGGGTGGCCATACCCATGTCCAATCGATGCTCTCGGGGAGCATCCTCTGGGCCACCCGCCAGGACGTGGTGGGCAGCGCATCGATCCTGGGCGCGATCGCCGTGGTGTTCTTCGTCTTCCGCCGGCAGTTCCAGGCCATCTCGGACGATTACGAGGATGCGGCGGCCCGGGGGCTTCGTACCGTCGGCTGGGACTTCCTGTTCTACGCCTTGGTGTCGATCGTGATCACCACGGTGGTGCGGATCGGTGGTGTGGTCGTGGTGTTCTCCTTTCTCATCATCCCGCCCGCCGCGGCGACCCTGGTGAGTGGCGGTTGGACCCGGCGGCTTCTCATCTCATGGCAACTCGGGGCGCTGGCGGCGGCGGTGGGACTGCTCTTCGCCGACCGCCACGATTTCTCCGTGGGTCCGTCGATCGCCCTGTGGTTGGGGGTGATGTTGGTCGGTGTGGCGCTGCTGAGACGGGGAGGTGTGCCGCCGCGGTCCACCTTCGTCGCCACAACGATCCTGCTGGTGGGATCGACCGTACTCTTCGCCGCCGGGAATCCGGTCTTGAGCGGCAACCAACCTTCGGCGTCGAGCGATGTGCCGGCAGGCTCTGGTGAAGCGCCCGGTCACGGTCCTCTCCATCATGGGCTTCAGGATCCTTCGGAGTCGGTGGTGGGTTCGTCCGGCACTTCCAACGCGATGCTCGACGAGACCGATCTCGTCTCGATCATCGACCCCGATCGGCTGATGGAATTGTACGATCGACGTGCCGATCCCTACGAGCGAAGCCTCGTGGTCCTTCGGCTTCTCCAGCTCGACCGGAGGTCGGGTCTGGACCTGGGCCGGAAGTTCCTGGCATCGGATCCGCCCCTGTTGTTCCGGGGAAACGTCGTGGATGCATTGGATGAGGCCTTTGCGGTCGAAAGTGGTTATGATACCAGCCAGCCCTTCGATGCGCCGGGCAATACAAGCGCGGTGTCGCGGTGGCAGGAAGCACTTGAAGGCCCCTGATCGGAGGACCCCGGATGTTCGGCGTCCTCGAGGCCGATGGATCACGGGGAGGGAACGCCGGATCATGGACCCCTTGGTACGGCAGCGTCTCGTCGAACTCAACCTCGAACTCTACCGCCGATACGCCCGAGAGTTCTCCGGGTCCCGGCGCCGGTTGCAGCCGGGGATTCTCCGCGCCCTCGGGGAACTGGGACCGATGGAGAGCCTCGCCGACATCGGGTGCGGTGACGCCCGGGTCGGGCGCGCCCTCCGGGAGGGCAGGGCGGGACTTGGCCGAGCGTGGAGCGGTCGATACCTGGGGGTGGATGCCTGTCAAGCGCTTCTGGACCTGGCGTTCCCCGCTTCCGGCGATTTCCAGCTCGTACGTCTCGATCTGACTGAACCCGGCTGGTCCTCTTCCCTGTCGGTTCCCCCCGGGGGTTTCGAGGCGCTGGTTCTCTTCTCCTCGCTGCATCATATCCCCGGGGCGCACCAGCGACGGGAGTTTCTCCGCGAATGTTCCGGCCTGCTCGCCGACCGAGGTCGATGGGCGGTTTCGGTGTGGCGCTTCCTCCACCTCGACCGCTTCCGGAGGCGATGCGTGTCCTGGTCGGAGATCGGTCTTCGCGCGGACGATGTGGAGGAAGGTGACGTGCTCCAGGACTGGCGGCGGGGGGGCCATGCCCTGCGCTACGTCCACGCCTTCGAGGAAGACGAACTCGTGGCCCTCTGCGAGGATGCCGGCCTGAAGGTGGAGCAGATCTACCACAGCGACGGCGAGAGTGGGGACCTGGGGCTCTATCTGACCGGCTGTCGGCGATCGACCGGATCCCCCGTCTCATCCAGATCCCACCATCCAGGGACGCCTTCCTGGAGGAAGCCGGCTTGACCCGGTGGGCGCGATGGCGTGACCATGGGAACGGCTGGGCTCCCGGAGGCGATCATGCGAAGGGAATTCCCTGGAAATACCCAAGGTCGACTCCGGCGCTTGGAGAGCGCATGGATTCCCCTGGCCCATGGCCTGTTCCTGCTCAAGATCTCCGCGATCCACGCGGTGTTCTCCGAGTGGGGGGGAGTGATGCAGTATTTCGCCGGACGGGGGCTGCTCTCCGGCGAGGGCTATGGAGGGTGGACCGCAGGATTCTGGCCGCCCCTCTATTCGTTGCTGCTGGGACTGGCCGGTTCTGTCGGGGATGGTTTTGCTGCGGGCAAGACACTCTCGGCCCTGGCGAGCGTGGGGCTGCTCTGGGTTGCCTACCATCTGGCCCTTCTCCTGGTCCGCCGGCGCGCGGTGGCGATCGCGGTCCAGATCGTCCTCCCGCTGACTCCGTTCTTCGCCTACGAATCACTCCAGGTCCACAACCACATGCTCGACGCGTTCCTGCTCATCGCCGGACTCTTTCTCTTCCTGCGCGCCCTGGAATCCTCATCGAGCCGGCGATGGCTACAAGCGGGAGCGGTGTGTGGATTGGCCGCCCTGACCCGCTACACCAGTCTGCCGCTCATCGTGCTGCCCTTCTTCCTCTTCTTCATCTGGCGGAAAGGAGGCGATGCCCACGAGACCGGTGCAGTAGCGCCGGGGACGGTTGACATCGCTCGAGGGATGTCGAAGGACGCAAAGGCGCCGATGCGCCGCGTCTTCAGGGCCGGAGTGATCTTCGCCGCCGCCTTTGCCGTGGTCATCACCCCCTGGCTGGTTCTCAACACCGTATGGAACGGTTGGCCCTCCCACACCCTCGAATATCTGAACATCTGCGCGGGAATCCATCGCTACGCATGGCACGCCCACAGCCTCGAGATGCTCTGGCGCGCCACTGCGACATTGCCCTATGAGAACATCTGGGACGTGTTCACCGCCGCGCCCCATCCCTACCTGTACAACATGAAGTGGAATCTGGTGCACGCAACGCCCTTGCTCATGAGCCAGGTGGGGGTGCTGGGCCCGTTGCTTCTGCCCGCGATACTGCTGGGGCCGTGGACGCTCGCCCGGAGGAGGTGGGTGGTCGTGTATGGGATCTGGGCGGTGTATCTCCTGGTCACCAGCCAGGCCTACCATACCGAGTACACCTTCCTGGCCTGGACGGTGGTCGAAGTGATCGTGATCGTGGCTTCTCTCCGCTGGTTGGTGGAACGGCTGGAAGGAGTTCTTCCCTCGTTGCGGTCCCGGTTCCTCTGGATTCCACTCCTTGTCGCGATGGTCCTCGGATCATTGCTCTTCAACGAGTTCAAGTTCCTCCGGTATCCCGAGGAGGACCATGCTGCGTCACTCGCCGACGTCCGGGAAGTGGCGGAGGCGCTGCGGCAGGCCGATCCCCATCTGCGAGACAAGGTCATCATGGCGATCGATCCCGCCCGGGCCTACTACGCCGGTTCAAGATTCCTGATGACCCCGCTGGAATATCGGGGATCCGTCGATGGGTTGGTCCGTTACGAGGGGCTCGGCCCGAAGGTGCGCGCCTATGCACCGAAGGTGCCCGCGAGCATGCCGCTCGATCAGCTATGCGCCGACTATCTCGTCTTCACGCGGGACGACCCCGACCGTCCATGGTGGGGGCTTCGGGAACCGGCCGACTTCTCGTTCCTTCTCGATCCCGATTCGGAGAGGATCCCCGAGGGTTTCACCCCGGTCTACCGATCGACGAAGGTAGTGGTGTACCGGATCGGAAGGAAGAAGACGGCCACCGGGATCCCTTCGGGGCCCGGCGGCCGTCGCACATGGGAGTGATCTAGCGGGACTCCAGTTTGGCCCAGCAGGACCAGACCATCAGGCCCACCCCCAGAAGCAGGACATTGGCCGCCTGGTATCCCAGAACGGTCTTGTTTCCGTAGAATCGGCCGGCGACCGCGAGCAGGCTGACGAGCATGCCCAGGTACGCCACCCAGGTGGAGATGGAAGCGAGTTTATCCTTCATGGATTCCTCCCCGTTGGAAGCCTTGGCGAGAGGGCGCCGAAGAGATCCGCTGACGACTCGCGACAGCGGAGTCGATCGGCGACGGGTCAGGAACATCACCCGACGATGTTAGCACCGCATTCCCGGGGCTGACAAGCCTCATCCATGCGGACGGTAACCCACCGAAGCGTACCCCACCCAATGCTTCAGGGTGTTGGGGGCGGTGACCCCGAGCCGCGGACTTTCCACCGGAAGCCGTCCGTCGCTCACGCTGTCGCCGTAACGCAGGAGGGTACCGGCAAGAGGAGCCTGGCCCAGGTCCTCGACCAGCGCCCGGGCGGTCAGAAGACCGAAGGGAATCGAGTACAGCCCGCACCAGGTGATCTTGTAGGGGTACTCGGGGTGCTTGTTGTCCCAGACCAGCCGGGCGAACGAGGCCGGCCCCCACCGGGTGAGGGGACCGCACAGGGTCGCGCGGGCGAGGGTCAAGTCCTGCGCCACCGCCGCCGCGTGACCCTCGGCGTTGCAACCGAAGGCATCGTAGCCGCGACCGCCCCACCCCTCGCAGCCGTAGTGGACCGCATCGGCGGAGATGAGGATTCCCAGATCGCGTCCCGGTATCCAATTGCGTCGTCGGCAGACTTCCGCGAGCACCTGCGCCAAGCGGGAAGAAAGGGAATCCATGCGTGAGAACTCCATGCCCGGCACGAGGATCGGCACGAAACGGAAATCGCCGACGGCGAGTCGCGTCCAGGGAAGCAAGGCCTCGATGGAATGTTCCTGCCGGTGACGCTCCCGGTCGACGAAGGCCACGGACGGATCCAGTCGCTCGAGGATCTCCTCGCGAAGCTCCCGGTCGACCGCAAACTCCACCCCCGCCACCTTCCACCGTTCGTAGTCATCGAAGATGAGACGATCGCGCACCCCGATCCGGCGACAGGCGTGGCAGACTCCGAAGACGATCCAACGGGCGGCGCGCAACCCCGGCAACACGTGAACCGCGGTGGGACCGGCGTAGACGTAGTCATCGTGGGGGAGAATGGCCGCGGTCCAGGTGGTCGCATCGCCGGAATGGACGATCGAACCGGTATCATCCAGTGGGGGGAGGTCTTCCTTGGCCAACGCGAGGGAGGCCACCTCGACCATATCGCCCCAGTCCACGGCGAAGCCCACCGGATCCTTCTGGGGCCGGACCGCGTCGTCGCCGAACACGGTAGAGACCGCATCGGTCACGAGCAAAGCGACGGCCAGGAACATCAATGGTCTGCCACGGATCATGGTTCTTCCGCTCCTCGAGGTGAACCGGAGGTAGGCGCCCCGGAAGGGGGCCCACCACCTTTCAAGCGGAGCCGACCGCGCCCTGGTCAGCTCCGGTGGTGGAGATGGGGCGCGGCCAGGAAGGCCAGCCCGTGCTCGGTGAGAGCCTGTGCGGTGCGGTTCACCGCGTCCACCTTGTCCAGGAAGTTCTGCCGTAGAGCGTCCCAATCCCCCGACTCGATGACCTCGCTCTTGTCCCGGAAGTAGTCGAGGATGTCCGAGGGGTGCTCGCGCTTGCCGTCGATCTCGGGGTCGCCGCCCTCGTGCTTGGCCGAGATGTTGGGCACCTGGCCCGCGATCTCCACCAATTCGTCCCGCCGGTTGTAGGGCTGGATCACGATGCTCTTGAAGGTCTCGGTGATGTGATGTTCGAAGCGCACCACATCCTCGAATCCGAGGGCCTTGCGGAACTGCGCGGTGATCTCGATGGTCTGGTTGTCCACCGAGTTCGACCAGTTGAACCCGATCAACGAAGTCCTGCCGTCGTTGCGCGAGAGGAGTTTGGCGCCCAGCAGGGTCCAGAGGGCCGCGTAGGGATTGTCATTGCCCATGAAGACGGAGATCTTGAACTCGATGTCGACTCCGATGCGGTGCAGCATGTAGGCCAGGAAGACCGTTCCGGGATTGATGTTGAGTACCTGGCGGACCCCGTAGTTGGTGTAATAGTACAGGTACTCGTCGAGCCATTGCAGGGCGTGTCCGTTCGGTTGCCCCACTCCCCCGAAGTAGCCGGTGATGGTCTCCGGCCCCCCGAGATGGATGTTCGACCCGTCGGTTCCCTTCGTGTCGAGGGTCTCCACGTAGGACGCGCCCATGATCTGCATTGCGGCGGCACTGGCCGGAAGGTCGCCGTCGGCCTCTTGTTCCTTCATCTTGCGCACCTTGATGAAGCGCGCGGGCATCAGCGTCTGGTCCTCGAGTGCGCGTTCCGCGGCGGCCTGGATCCAAGGGAAATACTGGCAGGCGCTGACCTCCAGGGTCACCGCGTAGTCCTCGTCGAAACGGGTGGTGGCGGCCTTGTCCCCGAGGATCCTTTTCCGGTACCCATCGACGCCGACGAAGGCGCCTTCGTCACGTTTGGCCCGCATCCATTCGATCGACTCGAGATGTTCGGGACAGGTTTCCTTCACCTTGTCCAGGAGGTTCTCCAACCGCCCCGCCTCGGCGGCCTTGCGGTTGATCTCCTCGGGGGTGCCGTATCTTGCCACCACATCGAGGAAATCGTTGACCACCCGGGTCTTCGGGTCGAGAAGGATGGCGTTGATCTCGTCCAGACGCTCGTGGGGAATCTTCAACGCATTCCGAAGTTCGGTGCTCATGGGATGCTCCTGGGGAAATGGTTCGTTCAGCGTCGCCTTCCTCCCGAGCGGCGGGGCGCGGCAGTGCGGGGGCGAGGCTGACTTCGTTGCATCGACTGGTGATTGCGGGTCCGGGCGTCCCCCCGTTGGCGGGCGGAACGTTCCCGGTCGAGTTGTTGCCGGCTGCGGTTGGACGGAGTCCCGCGGTTCGAGCGGGAGGGACTGCGGTCGTTCGACCACTTGCCCCGGTCATATTTCTGCCACTGGTTGCCATCGTTGCGATAGACGTTGCCGTTGCGGTCGGTGTAGACGTTGTTCTTCTTGCTGGCTGGCTTCGGTTGCCGGGCGCTGGACGGCCGTCCGCCGGCCGACGGTACGCCTCCGGTCGCCGGGCGGGTCCTGGGAGAAGCACTCGCTCCGCCCCCGGCGGGCCGTGTACGCGGGGGATTCTTTCCGGCGGGACGACGTTTCGAGGGGGCACCCGCGGGGCGCACCGCGCGGTGGGGATTGTTCCGGTACAGGTTGTTCGAGGTGCGCGCATACCGGACGGGACGTCCGGCGACCTGTCCGGCGCGGGCCCCGTTGTAGTGACCACGGGCGTATCCGCGGTAGTAGCCGTGGCGATAGCCGTGCCCGTAGCCGTGGCGATAGCCGTAGCGGTATCCCGCTGGACCCCACCAACCCCCGTAATGGGGATACCCCCCGAATCGCACTCCCACGTGGAGCCATCCGTAACTGACCCCGAAAGCGAATCCCCATCCGGTGTAGGGATTGTAATGGACGCCGAAGCCCCAGGTGACCGGTCGGGGGTAGTAGTAGTGGTGATACCAGGGATGGTAGTGGTAGCCGGTGCCGTAGACCACGCAGCCGCCGTAGACGTAGGAGCCGGTGTAGCCGGGGGTGTAGCCGATGTAGACCACCTCCGGCGTGGAATCGTAGATGTAGACGTACTTGACGTTGTAGACCGGGCTGTCGGCGGGGATGTCCTGGACTTCAGCCGGGACCGCATCGCACACGACCCATGGTCCATCGGGGCTCTCGGCGACGAACCAGATCGCGTTGTCGCAACAGTAGTACCGTCCGTCGATCAGCAGGACCGACTTCCCGGTGTTCACCGCGTACTTCATGCCGGTTTCGCCGATGTCCTCGAACTTCGGTTCACCATCGTACTCGACGATGAGTTCGGCGGTCTTGCGATCGACCTCGGCGGTCTGGGGAATGCTGTTCTCCAGCACCGCCTCCTTTGCCTCGACCGTGCCGGGGACATTCGCCAGGACATCGGCCATGTCGCTGTCCTGGGGAATCGAGGAGAAATCCGCGGGGAGTCGATCGTTTGGCACGTACTTCCACGGCCCCTTCTCCAGGGACGGGGACTTGTACCACCGTCCAGCGAGCAGGATGTAGTACTGCTGTTCGTCGATGTCCATCAAGACATCGCTCTCGCTGTTCTGGAGGTAGAGCAGCTGGGTTCCCTCGATGGGCGCATAGGAGAGTTCCCCGTCGATCTGGATCAACTCGGCGGGAACGAGGGAGACGAGGATCGCCGGAGGGGTTTCCTCGCCGCTCGGTTCGCCGGCAGCTTCCCCGCCGCTCGTCTTGTCGGCAGCCTTCCCGCCGGCCGCCCCCTCGGCCGCCTCCGGCTGGCTTGCGCTCTGACCGGCTTCGGCCCGGGCTTCCTCCTGCTGCTGTTTCTTCTCTTCCTCTTCGAGCTGTTTCGCCACCGTCTCGACCTTCCGGGGAAGGTCGACGGTCACCTTCCATCCCTGGCGGATCTCCGAAGAGCGATACCAGTGTGATCCGCCCTTGAGGAAGTAGTCGCCCGACGACGGGTCCTGGAGAATGAAGTAGGGGGTATTGACGACCCTCTTCAGACCGGTGTCCTCCAGATCGGCGAGAATCGGGTCCCCGTCGATCAGGATCAGCACCGTGGGGGAGGTCGCCACATGGATCACCGGAGGATCGGTTTTGACCTGGTCGGTGGTCTGATTGCGCTCTTCGATGGCTTCCATGGCGGCGATGAGCCGGTCGATGGAGAGCTGTAGTTCCCACCTGGGCAGCTCCCGCTCGAGGTAGCGGCTCAGTTGGTCCACTTTCTCCTGGGGAACGTCGGGGAATTTCGCCGCGGTGACCTCGACTTCCTTCAGGGTGGCCATCCGCGTGTCCAGATCGGTGTCCAGGCGACAATGGAACCACACCGCGCCGAAGACACTGCTCCGCTCTTGCTTGGGGATCACCTGGACCGCGGCCCGCGCCTCGAGCTGGTTGCCGCGGTAGGATTCCAGCTGGGGCTGGTAGACGATGATGGCCCCCTTTGCTCCCTCCAGCTTCAACGGCCAGCGTGATGTGTCTTGGGCGTCCTCGGCGGCCAGGGCCCGGGGAGGGGAGAGGACGATGCAGAACAGGGAGAGGAGAAGGAGGGACAACGGTCTCGATCGATTCACGGAACACCTCTGGGCAAGAGAGACAGATGGCAGACTAGCACGAAGGGGAAAGGGCGAAAAGGCGCAGCCATCGGCGGCGTTTCTTCCATCGATCCGGGATGTCCCGGCGGCGGACCCGGGGAAGGGAAAGGCGCGGAGGAAATCTTTCCCCGGTTTGCCCAAGCCCTCGTCAACCGGTTGTCGCATAACGAGTTGAGGGAGAATCCGCATTCATCCGGGCGGCGGCGATCGGTCTTTTTCCCCGATCGGTGATGAATCGGTTGGCGAATCCTGCGGTGGTGTCTATGCTCGGTACGAAGTGGGGATTCCCGGCAACTCCTTTCCTCTCCACGTGATTGCCGGCCTCCAGGTCTTTGTCCCGGCTCTGCCGGGTGGAATTCCCCCGACGGGCGGGGGATGATGTCCGGTCTCGGCCGGGCGATGATGAAGCGTGCGGGTTTTTTCCCGGATGGTCGGGCAGCCCAAGAGCGCTTGCAGTATACCGGTTGAGCCGGTTGATGGAGACGAACGAAGTGAAGAAGCTTTATGTAGGCAACCTGCCCTTTTCTGCTACCGATGCCGAAGTCAACGAGCTGTTCAGCCAGCACGGCACGGTGCATTCTGTGGCCCTGATCAACGATCGTGAGACGGGCCGTCCCCGCGGATTCGGTTTCGTGGAGATGGATGATGATGCGGCGCAGGCTGCCATCAGCGCCCTCGACGGATACGAGATGGGAGGCCGTCCCCTGCGCGTCAACGAGGCGCAGGAACGCCCCCGTCGCGGTGGCGGTGGAGGCGGCTACGGTGGCGGCCGTCGTGATCGCTGGTAGTTCCCGCCTTCCGTGATGACGGAAAGAAGGTCCCCGCTCCAGCCGGAGCGGGGACCTTTCCTTCAGGGGATCACGTAGTCTCCGTATTCGAAATGGACGCTGGTCTTCGAGCCGGGGAAGTCCAGCTGCGCCGACTGGAGAACCATCGTCGTGTCGATCTCCTGGAAGTGGAGTTCACCGCGGACCTCCTTCCCCTCGAAGACGGTCTCGAAGTTCCGCGCCAGGAATCGATAGGTCTCGGGTTCCACCCACTGGGTGAGTCGGTCGTTCTCGGCAACCGTCCGGCGGGTGGTGATCTCCCAGTTTCCCCTCCATGGCTCCTTCCCCGCGATGACCATGTTCGAACGGGCGATCCAGTCCTCCATTTGCTTCGAGCCAGGGTACGCGTAGGCGGCGACGAGTCCGCTCAACTTCTCGATCCAGCTACTACCGTCCAATTCCAGGTTCCGGCGGATGCGCTTCTTCATCCCCGCCTTGCGCTGGTAGTGCAAGGTGTTCTCGGTGATCTTCCGCACCAGGCTTCCATCTCGACCGAAGTGGTTCGAAGTGACATGGGTGAGTTGAACGAAATCGTCCGCTTCGATGGTCGCCGTTTCGATCCAGCTCGAGCGACGCGCCGCTACGAGATTCTCCGCCCAGCTCTTGGCGATCATCGGGGCAAGTTCCGCGGGGTTGGGCAGGTCGGCCGAGGACATCGAGGCATTGCCGGAAACCGGTTTCGCTGCGTCCTGTGCCATCGATACGGGAAGCGAGAGCCCCAGGCTTCCGACACACACCAGCACGACAATCGCGTTTCGAGGGATGAGGTTTCGCATCACGATCTTCCTCCGACTCAATAGGTCCACCCTACCCCCAGGTTGATCGAATAGTCCCGGTTGGGCTTTCCTTCGGCAGTGGCTTGGTTGTCATACTGCGAGTAGTAGCTGAGTTCGAGAAAGAAATCCTTCAACAGCTCGTAACTGGCGACGAGATCGACGTTCAGGCGGAAGCGGCCCGATTCGGTGATGCTCGGGTAGCCCTTCGCGTCCGCGCTGATCTGGATCTTGGGCGAATCGTACACGAAGATGGAGTATCCCGCGCTGAGAAGCCCTTCGGCGCTCTGCGTGGAGGCGTCAGCCCCCCTGGTGGTTTCCAGGTTCAACGCCACCCCGATCGAAAAGAACAGGTAATCGTGGTTGCTCTTGCGAAGGTTGAGGGTGCCGCCGACGGAGAAGAGATACCGGCTGGCCAGATCCAGCTCGTCGTTCCTCTGGAAGTTCACTCCCGCCGATCCGGAGTACCGCTTCCTGAGGATGTGGTCGTAACGGATGTGATAGTCTTCACGCACCGCGGTGCCGGTCGAGTCTCCCTTGTCGGTCAGGCTGGCCTGCAGGTTCAGCTGGATCAGGCGCTTCTTGGTCCGGTAGCGGTTGTTCCAACCGAAGGTGAACTGCTGGACTCCGCTGGTCTTGGTGTAGTTGTAGCCGATGTCCAGGGAGCCGTCGATGCGGGACCAGAAATCCTGTTCGATCGGAGTGATCTCCACCACGTTGTCCGCCGAGATGCTGACTGCGGTCTGGACGCCGAGCACCTTCAAGGTGGACTCGCCTTCGACCATCTCGAGAGCGCCGAAGTAGCGCCGGCCGATCCTGGTTTCCACCCGGAAATAGAACTTCGAGGAAAGCGCGGTGATCCGGTGCCACTTGATGTTGACCGTTCCCATGTCATCGGTCTTGATCCGCAGTTTCCCCCGGTCGAGATGCGTGATCTCGCAAGTGATGCGGTCCCCATTGGAGAGCACGACGATATCTGTTTTGGATCGCGCCGAAGCGTTGCGGCCCAAGCCCGACCAGGCCAGGACGGCCACCAGGATGACGAAGAGAGGTCTTGGCATGGCCCCTTCTACTTGCTTGCCGCCTCCCGGAGCAGGCTGCGCGCGATCACCAGTTTCTGGATCTGGTTCGTTCCCTCGTAGATCTGGGTGATCTTGGCGTCCCGCATGTACTTCTCGATGGGGTAGTCCTTGCAGTAGCCGTATCCGCCGAAGAGCTGGACGCAATCGGTGGTCACCCGCATCGCGGTGTCCGTCGCCATGAGCTTGCACATGGCCGACAACTTGGTGATGTTCTTGCTTCCCGAATCGATGGCCCGGGCGGCATGGTGCACCAGGGACCGGGCCGCTTCGATCTGGGTTCCCATCTCGGCCAGCATCCACTGGATGCCCTGGAAGGAACTGATGGACTGGCCGAACTGGCGACGCTTCCCGGTGTACTCGATGGCCAGGTCGAGCGCCCCCTGGGCCAGTCCCACCGCCTGTGCGGCCACCCCGGGCCGCGCCCGGTCCAGGGTCATCATGGCCTGCTTGAAGCCCTGGTTTTCCACTCCACCCAGCAGGTTCTCCGCGGGCACCTTGCAATCCTTGAAATGGATCTCCACCACCGGAATGGCCCGGATGCCCATCTTGTCCTCGTGCTTGCCGATTTCATAACCTTCAGTGCCCTTTTCCACCACCAGGCCGGAAATACCCCGGGCGCCCCTCTCGGGGTTGGTGACCGCGAAGACGGTGTTGTAGGAGGCGACCGCGCCGCCGGTGTTCCACTTCTTCTCCCCGTTGATCACGTAATGGTCGCCTTCCTTCACCGCCCGCGTCTTCATACTGCCCGCGTCGCTCCCGGCCTCCTTCTCGGAAAGACCGAAGGAGATCATCTTCTCTCCCGACGCGATCGACGGAAGCCAGCGCTTCTTCTGTTCCTCGGTGCCGCTGAGCAGGATGGGGAACGAGCCGAGGGCGTTCACCGCGTAGCCGACCCCCATGGCGCCGCAGGCGCGGGAGAATTCCTCCACCACGATACACAGGTCGAGAACGCCCTTGCCCATCCCTCCGTATTCCTCGGGGATCCACACTCCGGACAGCCCGGCCTCTCGGATCGCCTCGTGGACTTCCCAGGGAAAGGTCTGTTCCACGTCGTACTTGGCGGCCACCGGTCGGATGGCGGTCTCGGCCAGCTCGTGAGCGCGCTCCTTCAGCTCCATCTGTTCCTTGGTGTACAGTTCCTCGATCATGGTATCCTCGGTTTCCTCCTCCGGCTCGAGGCCGGAATCGTGTTGGACTGCGAACCGCCCGAGGGGGTTCGTCGTGGGAATGGATGTGAGGGATCGTCCCTGCCGCCGCACAGCACCACAGTATCCCAGATGGGTGCGGGTTTGGAAAGCGCGGCTTGAACGAGCCGAGGAAACTCAGGATTCCTCGTCCTGGCTTTCCTCGCGTAGCGCCTCCAAGCGGGACTCGATGGCCGCGAGCCGGCGTTGGAGGACATCGCGGCGTTGCTTCCAGTCGGCTGTGCCACGAAGTGATCGCCCTTGTCCAGGCGACGTTGATTCATGAGGGAGGGAGAAACGATCTCGATTCCGTCGGCGTGCAGGGTGTCCAGGATCGTGGTCTGGAGGGTCGATCGCGCGGCGACCAGGCCGAGGCGGCTGATGGCCCGCACAAGACGCAAGTCCCCGGACTTCTCCGCCGGCCGAGCCTGTGGAATACTCCATTCAGCTTCCCCCGAGGAGGACTACCCGATGCGCACCCATTCGAGATGGCCGAGAGCGGCCGGCTTTTCCGTTCTTCTCGCGGTGATCGTGAGCGGAACCCTAGCGGTTGTCTTGGCCCACGCCGATCCGCCGGCCGCCCCGTCCCCGGCGCCGGCCGAGTTTCGGCAGGTCGAACTGACGGCGGACGACGGAGTGACCCTCTACGCCGATCTCTACTGGAACCGCCGGGACCACGAGGGGCCCTTGATCCTGCTCTTCCACCAGGCCGGCTCCAACGCCCGGGGTGAATACGGCTCGATCATTCCCCGGCTCCTGGAGAATGGATACAACGTCCTGGCCCTGGATCAACGCAGCGGGGACGGGTATTTCGGTGGGACGAACCGCACCGTGGCGGCACTTCCGGAGGGAGTGGAGTACGGCTACTGCGACGCCTATGCCGACCTGGTGGCCGCTCTCGACCATGCGAAGAGCTTGCGGAAGAAGGACGGGATCTTCGTGTGGGGCAGCAGCTACAGCGCCGGACTGGTGTTCCGCCTGGCCGCGGAACACCCGGAAGGGTTGAGCGGGGTGCTGGCGTTCTCGCCGGCGGCCGGGCACGCGATGGGGGAATGTTCGCCCGAGCGTTTCCAGGACCGTGTCAAGGTGCCGGTGCTGGCTCTGCGGCCGGAGGCGGAGATGCAGCGGGAGGGCGTCCGCGCGCAGATGGAGGAGTTCGAGAAGCTCGGATTCTCCACCTACGTGGCGCGCCACGGAGTGCACGGCTCGTCCATGCTGGTCTCCGAGCGCACCGGAGTTTCCACCGAGGAGGTCTGGAAGAGGGTCCTGGCCTTCCTGGGGAACCCCGGTGGCAGCGACGTGCTTCCTTCCGATGGGAAGGCGGTTTCCAAGACGGAGAGTCCTTCCCCGAAGTGACGATCGCGAACGAGGGAGGCCGCCGGATCTACACCACGGCGTGCCCGCGCAATTGCTACAGCACCTGCAGCCTGAGGGTGGAGGTGGAGGGCGGACGGCTGCGCCGCATCGAGGCCCTTCCGTCCAACCGCGCCACCGCCGGGGGCCCGTGTCTCAAGGGGCTGAGCTACGTCGAGAGGCAACATTCTCCGCAGCGTATCCTCCACCCGCTGCGGCGCGACCGGGATGGGCACGGCTTCCATCGCATCGCCTGGGATGAAGCCTTCGACCTGTTGACCGAGGAACTGGACCGCGCCCGGGAGAGGTATTCCCCCCAGAGCATCCTCTACTATGCCGGCAGCGGAACCAAGGGACTGATGAACGCGGTCGGGATGTCCTTCTGGCGTCTCTTCGGCGGATGCACCACCACCTACGGCGATCTCTGCTGGCCCGCGGGACTCGAGGCCACCCGCTTGAGCCTCGGCGAGAACAAGCACAACGCCCCGTGGGACCTGGAGAACGCGCGGCTCATCCTGATGTGGGGGAAGAACCCGGCCGAGACCAACATCCACCAGATGGTCTTCCTGGAGAACGCGCTTTCGGCCGGGGCCAAGCTGGTGGTGATCGATCCCCGCCGGACCGAGACCGCTGAGCGGGCCGATCTTCTCATCCAGCCCCGACCCGGAACCGACGGGGCCATCGCCCTGGCGGTGGCCCACCTGCTGGTGGAGGAAGACGCGGTCGACCACCGCTTCATCGAAGAGCACGTGCTGGGATACGAGGCGTTTCGCGGCCTGGTCGAGAGTTTCAGTCCGCAAAGGGCGGCGGAGATCGCGGGGATTCCAGAGAGTTCGATCCGGCGGCTGGCGGAATGGTTCGCCACCGTTCGGCCCGCGGTCATCAACGCCGGGTTCGGAATGCAGCGCTACGGCAACAGCGGACAGACGCTGCGGGCGATGATCGCCCTGCTCGCGATCACCGGCAATATCGGCCGGCCGGGTGCGGGGTGGATCTTCGCCGATCTGCAGAGCCACATCTTCGATGCGGTGAAGGATCCCCTCGCGTTCTACCCTCCCGAGCATCCCGACGGAATCGTCCGGGTCTCCATCTCCACCGCCCGCCTGGGGCGGGACATGTTGGAAACCACCGATCCTTCGCTGAAGGTGATGTGGGTGGAACGGGGCAACCCGGTGACCCAGAATCCCGAGACCCCGACGGTGCTGCGGGCCATCCGCTCCCTCGAGTTCCGGGTGGTGGTCGAGCAGTTCATGACCGACACCGCGCGCGAAGCCGACCTGGTGTTGCCCGCCAAGACGATGTTCGAGCAGAGCGACGTGATCCACGCCTACTGGCATCCGTACATCCAGCTCAAGCAGAAGGTCCTGCCCCCGGCCGGAGAGGTAAAACCGGAATCGGAGATCTACTGGGAATTGGCCCGGCGTTTCGGGGTTCCCCCCGAGAGGCTCGAGGGGATCATCCCCGGTCCCTCCGACGAGGAAGTCGAGGCCTACCTGCGAAAACGTCTGGCGCCGTTTCCTTCGCTCAGCCTGGAGAGGCTGCGTGAGGCGCCGCAGATCGCTCCCGGCTACCAGGAGGTCGCCTTCTCCGACGGAATCTTCGCGACCCCTTCGGGCCGCATCGAGTTGTCCAGCGAAGAGGCAATGGCGCGCTGGGGAGTCGATCCTCTTCCCGTCCTTTCGGGCACCCTGGAAGATCCCGGTCGTCGCGAGGAAGCAGCGGCCGGGCGCTCGTCCCCCTTTCCCCTGCGTTTTCTCACCCCGAACACCAAGAACCGCATCCACTCGCAGTTCAACAACCTGGAATCGATCAGGCAGTTCAGCGCCGCGCCGCGACTGCAGATCCACCCCGAGGACGCCGGCGCGCGCGGGATCGCCGACGGCGGCTGGGTGCGCGTGTTCAACGACCGGGGAGAGTTGCGCCTGCGCGCCCGCCTGGACGCGGGGATCCGCCCCGGATGCGTGAGTGTGACCAACGGGTGGTGGATCACCCAGGGCGGCACGGTCAACTTCACCTCCTTGGGACGGGAGACCGACCTGGGGCACGGCGCGGCGTTCCATGAGAACCTGGTGGAGGTCGAGGCTTCGTGATCGCCCGACGGTCGTTCCTTTTCGATCTGAACCGTTGCACCGGCTGCGGCGCGTGCGTGCTGGCCTGCGCCATCGAGAACGAGCTGGAATGGGACAGCGGATGGCGGTGGATCGAGACCTTCAACCGCGAACATCGGAGCGAACTACCTCTCTACCACCTCTCCCTCGCCTGCAACCATTGCGAGGACGCTCCCTGCGAGAACAGTTGTCCGGCGCTGGCCATCACCACCGATGCGCGCACCGGGACGGTGCTCATCGATCGCGGCCGATGCATCGGATGCGGGTACTGCGGATGGGCTTGTCCCTACGACGCACCCCGGATGGACGAGGCTGCCGGAGTGATGGGCAAGTGCACCTTCTGTCATCATCGGCAGCGGGAAGGCCTGATGCCGGCCTGCGTGCAGCAGTGCCCGACCACGGCGTTGCAGGTGATCGGCCGCGACGAGAGGTCGAGAGGGGTCTCCCCGGAGACCGTTCCGGGGTTCCCGCGGGCCGACGCCCGCCCGTCCTTGCGGGTGGTTCCGCTGCGAAAGCACAACGGCGGAGAGCTCCCTCCGGCGCTGGTCCCGTTCCTCTGGTCGCAAGAAGGGAAGAAGCGCGGCCCGAGGATCACCCTCGCGCGCGAATGGCCCCTGTGGATCTTCACCATCCTGTGCTCTCTGCTCGTGGGCTGGCTGACCGGAAGAGTGGCCCTGGATCTCGGTCTGCGATCGCTCGTGTCCCCGGTGCGAAGCCTGGTTCCCCTGCCGGTGGCAGCGGCCGAGGGCGTCGCGCGGTCGCTGACCGAAGGGCACTGGATCTTCGCCCTGGTCTGCGCGATGGCCGCGGCCTTCAGCGCCCGGCACCTGGGACGACCCGGTCGGGCCTGGCGCAGCCTGCTGAATCTGAGGAATTCCTGGTTGAGCCGGGAGGTCTTCTTCTTCTCCCTGTTCGCCGTCCTTTCCTTCTTCTACCTGGAGATCGCGCGCTACGGGGGGCCGCAGGTCGTGGATGCGGCCTGGCCGCGTTTCGTCGCCGTCGTCTCCCTCCTGGCGGTGGTCGCGGGAGGGGGTCTCCTGGTGAGCATCGATCGGGTCTACCGGGTCCTCCAGCGGCCCCCGGCGTGGTGGCACAGCGCCGGGGCGGGCATGCTCGCCGCGCTTGCGTTGGCGGTGACCCTCGACGCGCTGGTGGCGGTGGCCGTGGTGCTGCTCGTCCAATCGATCCTCTACCTGGCGCGCCGGCGATGGATCCGCGCGCGTCGACTCTCTCCGTCGCGGAAGTGGTGGGACGATGCATTGCGGGTGGTTGCGGGCGCGGTGCTGCCCTTGATCCTGTGGTCGACCGGAAGCGTGGCCGCCGCCTGGGTGGCGGCGCTGCTGACCCTGGCTGGCGCGGCGTTCGACCGCGCCGAGTTCTACCGGGAAGCCGCCGTGTCGTTCAACGCGCCGACCTCGACTCCATCAACCCGTGGGTGAACCGCCGGCCCTTGGTCCGGCGACCGCTTCCTCCAACCAGTGGATCTGCCACAGGTCGCGGGCGCTGGTGTGCAACAGGGGCAGGATGGCCAGTCGCCCGGTGGGTCCGATCGACTTCTCCAGGTGGCGCAGTTCCTGGAACGATTCGGCGATCTCCGGCCGCGGTTTGGGCCGAAACCCCGCCTCCCGCATCAAGAGGATCCCCTTCGCGCTCATGGCCAGCTCCAGGTGCAACCGGAGATAGCAGATCATGTCGACGACGGTTTCCGGGTCGAAGCGGGACTGCGCATTGCGGATGTACTCGCCCAGCCGGGAGTCGGTGACCTGGCCGGACTGGATGATGGCCAACAGTTCCTGCTCTACATCGAAACGGCGCCCCAGCCACCGCCGGGTGCTGCGCTCGCTGTAGATGTAGGCCAGACCGATCAAAGCGGGGAGGACGACCAGGAGGAGGATCATCGTCGAAACCGGCGAAAGGAGGAAGTGGTTGTACAGCGAATGCAGGCCCGCCGCGATGAGGAAGGGGGGGAGGGTCCAGGCCGAAAGAGGCGGAGAGAACCGGTCGTAGAGGGTCTTGGCCAGGATCGCCATCAGGGTGGTGGCTCCGCCGTGCATGATCGCGGTTCCGAATCCGCGGATGATCCAGGTCCACAGGGGCGCGTCGCCGATTGCGGCCAGGTAGTAGAGGTTCTCCACCAGGGAGAAGCCGGCTCCCACCGCGAACGCGACGATGGCGCTGTCGACCACGAAGCCGACCCGGTGACTCCGGATGAGCGCCACCACGTAGATGGCCTTGAGGAACTCTTCGAGAGACGGGGCGAAGAAGAGGCGGGTCCTCTCCGCCCCGAAGATCGGATCGAGCAGGGAGTGATTGATCCACAGGGAGGCCAAGGCGGCCAGCGCCCCGGCGCCCAGGGCGAGAAGGAGGCGGTACGGGCGGACCAGCTTGTACGAATCGAGAACGACCAATCCCAGCAGGAAGACGACGACCGGCAAAAGACTTGCCGCCCCTTCCATCGCCAGAACACCCAATCGTGACTCCACCGTCCGCTTGGCTCCGTCTTCGTCGAGTCCAGTCCCCCGATCAGAGGATCTTCAGCGAGATCATGAACTCGCGGGAAGGCCGGGTACCGTTCCACCAGGCCGAAGCGTAACCCACCGACAGGGTGGAAGACAGGCCGGAGTAGAAGACCAGGTGGAAATCGATCTGCGCTCCCAGGTTGTAGGCCTCGTGCTGGAAGCTTCCATCGCCGATGTTGCCCACCACCGCCGAAGTGAACACTGCCGGCCGGGCCCAGGTCAGGTAGACGGCGGGAATGCCGAAGCGGCGGAAGCGCAGCGGGGGAAGGGTCCACTCCACCATCGACTTGAGGTAGTTGGTTCCGGAGAACTCGTTCAGCTCGAGTCCGGGAAACGATTCGAAATCGCGGTAGCGCTTGATCGAGCCGTGGTCGACAACATTGTTGCCGAACCCCCCGAGGTAGAAGTTGGCGAAGCTGTCATTCCGGTCGCCGAAGGAATACCCTCCCCAGTTGCGCCACCAGATGGAGGAGTGGTCGATCGGAAGCAGGAATCCCAGGTCGAATCGCCCCCGGAAACTGGAATAGAAGCGGTCGTTGACGAAGTTTCCCCCGTACCCCGCGTTCCACTTCAGTCCTTTCTCGGCGTCGACGGCGCCGATGGAGCGGCGCAGACGCCGGTAGCGCAGTTCCGCGTGGATGAGAGTGTAGTTGTCAAAGGTCGCGGCGACGTTCTGGTAGAACGGAGAACGTTCGAGACCTCCGTAGTGGGCCGCTCCCAACGAATACTCCAGGAAGCGGGGCTTGTCGGCGATGAGATAGTTGTCGTAGTCGACGCTGGCCGACCAGCCCTTGTAGCTTCTCTTGGTCGGGCCGAAGAAGTCGTAGAAATCCGAGAGATTCCAGCTCGCCTCCAGGGTCCAAGGCCAGGTGGTGAACTTGAACCGGGCGTGGACGAGTTCGTTGTCGGGCAGCGATCCGAAGGGGCTCACCGTCGCGGTGAGAGAGCCGCCGTTGAGGCCCACCGGATCCATGAAGTTCAATCGGGCGCCCACCGCGGTATGATCCTTGTAGTAGTGGGCCACTGGGTAGAGCGAGGTGACGCCGATGCTCTTGAACATGTGGTACTCGCCGTGATCGGTGACGAGTGAATCGATCGGGACCTTCGCCGGCGAACCCAGTTTCCACGAACGGACCACCGGGAATCTCTCCACCACTTCGTTGCCCAGGTAGCGCACCGCGTTGACGTCGTGGAGGGTCGCATCGGCGATCATCACTGGAATGAAGCCCTTGCTGGTGTACCGGAAGACGATGAGCGAATCCTCCAAGGCCGGGATGGGCCGGAAGTACCCGGTCTCCACGTTGGTGACCGCGTCCATCGTCTTTTCACGGGTGTCGAAGCGGAAGACATTGGAGACCCCGGTCTGGTACGCGGTGCCGTACAGGTAGCGCCCGTCGGGGGAATGCACGAAGTTGGCCGGACCGGTCTTGTCGAACTGGTAGAGCACCTCGAAGCCGCTGTCGCCCTGGAGCAAGGCGGCGGTTTCCATGCGGACCAGCCGGACGCTCCCGTCGATCTCGCTCATGGCAGCGGTCAGGTATTTCCCGTCCGGGGACACGTCGAGATCGTAGATGTCGCGGCCGAAGGGCATGCGGATGAGCTCCTGGATGTGGTCCCAGGAGTCCCAAGGCGGGGTGATGCGCACCACCGTCGACTTTCCGTTGTGATGCTGGATACCCCACAGGGTGTGGTCGGCGCGATTGAGGACGAGATCTCCGGTCCGGAAGTTCTTGATGAGGACGCGGTCCTTGCCCGTCTCCGGGTCGACCTGGTGGAGATCGCGCCAGTACTTGCTGTTGTTGCTGGTGTAGAAGAGGGTCCGGGAGGAATCGTCCCAGGCGAGGGAGGTCACGTAGTAGAGTGCCGGGGTCTGGACGTCGCAGATCCGCCGGGAGTTGCCGGTGACCAGGTCGATGGCCAGAAGGTGCGCGAAATCCCCGGGGAAATTCACCGCGACGTACAACTGCTTTCCCAGCGGATCGTAATAGCCCCGGCTGACCGACCCCAGGGGCTTCTGGAAGAGGGTTCGCTCGGCAGTGACGGGGAATTCGTCGACCCGCGCCAGGTTGTCGCGCTGCCACTGGTGTTCGAACTCGATCCACGCCTTCCACTCTTCATCCAACGAGCGGGAGAAGACCTTGTGGAACTGTTTCCAGTACCCGGCATGGCTGCCCGGGGATCGCTTGACCCACTCGATGACCTTCTCCGGCCCGTACCGAACCGCCAGATAGCTCATGAACCTCGTGCCATAGAGGTAGGAATTCTGTCCGATCTGGAAATCGCTGGTGGTTCCTTCCGATTCCAGGCCCACCACGTCGTAGAAGAAGGCGTCGTCGTGGACCATGGCCCGGAACACCATCTCGTCGTAGCCCCCCAGGCTGCGCCCGATGCCTCCGGCGAGCCAGGTTTCCATGAACACGGCGATTCCCTCGTGATACCAGCGGGGGGCGTAGCGGCGGGGATTGCTGAGGTAGCTGTAGAGAAGCGACAAGGGTTCCTCGTCGCTGGGTGGCACCTTCCCCAGGAACAGTGAGCGAAAGAAGTCGTCCGCGCCGGTCGCCTTCTCCGAAGCGACCACGTGGACCAGCTCATGCATCATGACCCAGTTGAAGCGCTCGTTGGTCGGCGAGACCTCGTAGACGTGTTCGTAGGGTTCGATGCCCAGGGTGATGAAGTTGTTGGGGATGGTCGAGGTGCCCGCGTAGCCGTAGTCGTCGAAATCCTGGAAGAGGATGGTCACCTCTTCGGTGGGAGTGTAGTCGAAGAAGTGCTCGTAGAAGGCCATCGCGTTCTCGTAGCTGCGGGCAAGGTGGGGCAGTACATAGGAATGTTCTCGATCGTAGTAGACGATTCTCAGGTCGGGAGTCTTGAGTTCATACCAGCCCAACTGCGCGCGGCAGGTCCGCGGCACGAGGGGCAAGAGGAGCAGGAGCGAAGCGAACAACCCGGCCAGGAGAGCCGAGCTGCTTCGGAGGAAGAATGGGCGGCGCGGCGCGTAGGATCGTTCCATGGTCACCGGTGTGGGCGAGAGAAGCGGCGGTCGCGGGAAACGGGGACGCTCCGGCGGGAGACCGGAGCATCCCCGGGACCAGACCAGGTCCCCAGGCGAGAGTTCCCGCGGCGAGAGGTCTACTGGGCGCGGACGAAGGAGCGGCCCATCAGGCTGGCTTTCTCCTGCACGGAGGAGCGGCCCATCAGGCTGGCTTTCTCCTGCAAGGAGGCGCGGCCCATCAGGCTGGCCTTCTCCTGCA
>CAZRMV010000001.1:58800-74255 GCA_964601275.1 uncultured bacterium
GCCCATCAGGCTGGCCTTCTCCTGCAGGCTGAGGCGATCGAGCATCGAGAGTTTCTCCTGCATGTTGGCGCGCTCGAAGAGAGCGATCTTCCCCTGGACATCGGCGCGGCCGAGCAGGCTCTGCTTCTCCTGCATGGTGGCGCGATCCAGCATCGCGGCCTTCTCCTGCATCGAGGCGCGTCCGAAGAGCGCGGCCTTCCCCTGGAGGGAGACGCGGCCGAGGATGTTCATCTTCTCCTGCAGGGAGGCGCGTTCGAAGAGACCGGCCTTCTCCTGCGCGGAGGCCCGGCCCAACATCGCGGTTCTCTCCTGCAGGGAGGCGCGCTCGAAGAGAGCGACCTTTCCCTGCAGATCGGCGCGACCGAACATCGCGGCTCTCTCCTGCAGGTTGGCGCGCTCGAAGAGAGCGACCTTGCCCCGCACGTCCAGTCGACCGAGCAGGCTCTGCTTCTCCTGCAAGGAAAGCCGGTTCCAATCATCCTGTCGGATGCCGGTCTTGCCCATCAGGCTGGCCCTCTCCTGCAGGCTGAGGCGATCGAGCATCGAGACCCGCTCCTGCACGGGCGCGCTGTCGAAGAAGCTGGCTTTCTCCTGCATCGAGACCCGGCCCATGAGGCTGGCCCTCTCCTGCGGAGTCAGGCGTTCCAGCAGCGACACCTTTTCCTGCACCGAGGTGCGGCCGAGGACGTTGGTCATCTCCTCGAGGGCGCCGGGCTCGTTGAACCACTCGGCGGCCGCCGCGGCGTCCGATCCGGCGGCGTTCTCTCCCTCCAGGATGATGTCCTCGGGATGGATCTGGTCGGAGCGGTACTTCTCGACCGTGCCGATGGCTCCGGAGACCTCTTCCTTCGGCGGGAAGGTGTTCTGGTTGATGGCGAAGTAACCGATCACCGCCAGGACGACGATGAACAGGATGACGAAGGTGGGACGGGATTTGCTCGACATCTGGGACCTCTCCTTGTTCTGGTTCTTCGGCGTTTTTCTCGTTCCTGGAGAATACCGCCTCCGAAACCACATACAGGCGTGGTGGGGAAAAGTTGGGCGTCTCCGAGGATTTTTCTCCGGCTTGTCGCCCGGAGGGTCCGGCTCTCGAAGCGGCCGGGGGATCAGGGTTGGGTGATGGTCTTGCGTAGGAGCAGCTCGTGGTCCTGGAAGACCGAGAATTCCAGCGACTCGGGCGCGTCGTTGAGGCGGGTGAAGGAGAGGAGCCAATGGTCCGCGGCAAGCTGGCGGACCCTGATTCTCCCGCGGGCGCTTCGAAGACCCTCGAGGGCGGTGGCCTCGACGGCCATGACCGACAAACCGGTGGGATCCCAGGCAAGATCCCATTCGATGGCTGCATCCGGCTTCAGGATGACCTCGACAATGAGGTCATCGCCACGGGCGGTCCAGCGGATCCGGCCGCTGACGGAGGGGAGCCCGACCCGAAGGGAAGCAGCCGGGGACCCGCTCTTCCCGGACGTCGGTACATCCATTGTGCCACCGATCCGGTGGATGTCAATGGGGGGCGCCCCGGAAAGTCCGCCTCCGAGCCACCAGCCCAGGGCCACTCCGGCCACCAGGACCGCCGCCGCCCGGTAGATCGTCCGCCACCATACCAGCGACCGGAGGCCGGAAAGGGGCGAAATGGGGTCGGGGCGCCGCGTTTCTGGTCGACCTCCCTTCTGCGCGATGGCCGTCTGGATCCGTTCCTTCAGCTCCCCCGACGGGGTCGCTTCCGCCTGTTCCAGAAGGCCCCGCGCGATGCGCTCCAGGTCGCGGGCGAAGCTGCGCGCCGCTTCGTCCCGCCGGAGGACCTCCTCCAGTTCGCGCCGCTGCGACGGAGAGATCT
This sequence comes from uncultured bacterium, assembly GCA_964601275.1. Taxonomy (GTDB): domain Bacteria; phylum Krumholzibacteriota; class Krumholzibacteriia; order JAJRXK01; family JAJRXK01; genus JAOZPE01. The sequence continues at coordinate 60,632 of CAZRMV010000001.1, forward strand.
CCCCATCGATCCTGAGGTTGATGAGTTCCATCGTGCGGGCATCGATCATGTGAGACACCCCTCCTTCGCCAGGATCTCCCGCAGCTGCTGCCGCGCGCTGAAGAGGCGGGACTTGACCGTCTTCACCGGCAACTGCAGTGCCTCGGCGATCTCCGCGTAGGAGAACCCGGAGAAGTGCCGCAGCAGCAGGACCAGCTGTTGGTCGGGGCTGAGTTTCCCGATGCCGTCGGACAGGTGCTGTTTCAACTCGACCGAGCAGTATTCCTCCTCCGGTCCGGCGAGGGTGGAGACCAGCCGCGATCTCCGGTCGAGTTCGTCGACATCCTGGTGGTCCTGGCGGTGACGCTTCATCTTCCGGCAGTGGTTGAGGCTCTCATTCATCGCGATCCGGTAGAGCCAGGAGAAGAACGGGCGCTGCGGATCATACGAATCAAGGTTTTCGTAGATCTTCAGGAAGACGGACTGCGCGATATCCAAGGCATCCTCGACATTTCGGGCCATGCTGTAGGCCAGGTGGAACACCGGGCCCTGGTATCTGTCCACGATCTTCCCGAAGGCGCGGTCGTCCCCCTGGAGACTGCGCTCGACGAGAAGGGTGTCGTCATGGGCATTCATCGATCACATACAGTCCGGGGACGGAAAGGTTGGTCCCCATCTGGAATTTCCCGGGGAGCTCGGGCAGTGGAGGAGGGGGAATCCTGGACTCCTCAGTCGTCCATGGGGAAGACCTGTTCCAGCCCGGTGATCCGAAAGAGTTCCCGGACGTGGTCGTTCGCGTTGACGAGGGAGATCCGGTGGCTGGACTCCATCATCTTCTTCTGGAGGCCCACCAACAGTCCCAGTCCGGCGCTGGAGATGTAGCGCAGACCGGCCAGATCGATGCGATAGTCCTCGTCGCGGTTCTCCAGCTCGGCGCGGATCCGGTCGACGTGATACGCGGTCAGGCTTCCGGAGAAGGCGACATCGCCATGGTCATCCACGGAGATCTGGAACATGGGCGCGTCTCGTTCCCGGGGAAGAAGGCCGTCTCACCGGTCCTGGGGTGAGGGGTCTCCGGGACTGCCACGGGCGCATCCCGGGAGTTCATCGCTTCCATCCTACCAGCGGAGAGTCCGCGTGTCTGCCCTCGGGTGCCGAAGGTCCATCAACGGACCAGTGGGCCGCCCGGTCCCCGCGGACCGAAGGACGCTCCGGCCGGCTCCAGGCACCCGAAACCCGGCGGGTTGGCCCCGGGGATTGGGCCTTTACACCGCCCGGCGGTTCCTGGAGACTGGGACCGGTCTCGCCTCCACCCTGCCCGCGCGATGGGGTGGTGGGTGAGGGTTTCCCGTGGTGCGCTTCCCCTTCCTTCAGAGGCCCGATCCATGCGTTGCAGATCCTTTCGTTCGACTTCCCTTCTGTTGGTCTCGGTGGCCTTTGCCGGCGCGCTCCTGATCGCGCCGTGCGCCTCCGCCCAGATCGACATCCAGCGGAAGGTGCCCTGCTGTGATCTCTACGGGACCACCGGGGTGGTCTGGGTCGGGGAGGATTCCCTGATGAGCTTCGAGAAGCTGGCCGCCTATTGCGCCCCGGTCCTGGAGTTCTCTCCCGACGAGCCCCTCCTGCGCGATATCGAGGACCGCAGTCGGATCGATCTTCCCACCGTGTTTCCCTTCGAGAAGAGAAGCGACGGGCCGGTGGTCCACTACCGCGTGCGTACCCTTCTCACCGACAAGGAGGGAACGGTCTACCAGCGTGCCGACGACGACCTCAACGCTTCCATCATCGACCTGAGCAAGGTCAGCGGCGTCGATCTCGACTTCTTCTTCTACTACCCATCCGAGGAGGGACTGGGGCGCCACCAGCACGACGTGGAATCGGCCGAGATGAAGATCGCGGTGGTCCGCCAGACCGACTGCGAGAAATGCCGCTTCGCCATCCTGATCCACCGGGTCGTGGCCAAGGCGCACGGAATCCTCTGGTACGACAACACCCTCACCCTGAACCGGGACACCGTCCTGCCCATCCACCTCTTCGTGGAAGAGGGAAAACATGCCAGTTGCACCGATCAGAACGGGGATGGCTACTACATGCCCGGATACGACGTGAATGAACGGGTGAACGATGCCTGGGGCGTACGGGACATCATGCGCACCGGCGCGCTCTATACCGGGGGATACCAGGGGTGGCAGACCAAGGTGCGTCGAAAGGAGGACAGGGTCTTCCCGCCGCTGCCGGCGGATTCCCCGAGCCACGATCGCTGGGTGGAAGACGGCATCTACGCCAAGGGGCATGCCATCTATTCGCTGCGGCCCTTTCCCACCGTAGCCGCCGCGCGGGCCTACGCGGACAGCACCGGTGACCAGGCGATCATGCGCTTCGTCGAGAAAGGCCATTACGGCTGGCCCGAGGTTGTCGCCGACAGCGACCTGCGCGAGGTCGGACGATGGATGGACGAAGAGAACTTCGTGAAATCGATCTCCATTTCGTTGCGGGTCGACAACGACGTCGGAATCTCCTTCATCTTCCCCCTGTTCATCATCAAGAACTTCAATGAACCCATCAGCGGGGGCTGGCTGGTCAACCGCATCTACTTCAAGGACGAGGGATTGAAGGATTTCGGCTGGAACATCCTCTATACCCCTTCGGCCTCGCGTTGGGTCGACAGCTACTTCTCAGCCGGACTGGAGACCGATCACGATCTCTCCCGGACCTTTTTCGCGAGCGAGTTCGGGGTGAAGCTCCGCTTCAATGTGGCCGAGAGTCCGGTGAAGTTCCTCAAGTCCATCACCGATTTCTGGGGGATCCGGCTGGGGATCCGCTATCTGGGCTACAACAGTTTCAACGACCTCGGGTACGTGATGGAGTTCGGAGCCGGGACCTTCTAGGAACGCGACCAGGAGGGGACATGGGATACCGGATCCGTGTCAACGGCATCTCCCATTCGGTGGACGCTCCCGGCCGCATGCCGCTGCTCTGGGTGCTACGGGATCTCCTCGGCCTCACCGGCACGAGGTTCGGGTGCGGCCAGGGCGATTGCGGGGCGTGCACGGTGTTGATCGACGGCCGCCCGCGGCGGGCTTGCGTCACCCCCTTGGAATCGGTCATCGACCGCCAGATCTTGACCATCGAGGGGCTGGCTCCAAGCGCCCTGCACCGGGTGCAAGAAGCCTGGTTGGACGAACAGGTGGCCCAGTGCGGGGGCTGCCAGCCGGGAATGATCCTCCGGGCCACCGCTCTTCTCCAGGAGCGTCCCCGTCCCAGCGACGCGGAGATCGACGAGGCCTTCGCGCACCATCTCTGCCGCTGCGGAACCTACCAGCGCATCCGCCGGGCCATCCACCGCGCGGCCGGGGAGGCGGGGCCATGAAGGGCGGCCGAAGGCTTTCGCGGCGGGGCTTTCTGGGCTTGGCCGCGGTGGGCGGCGCCGGCCTGGCGCTTGCGGTGTACCTGCCGCGCCATCTGGGAGGAAGTCCTCCGCGGGCCGAAGCCTCCGGCGGCGATCCCGACCTCTTCATCCACGTCGAGTCCGACGGAACCCTCCGCATCCGGGTGGTGCGGGTGGAGATGGGACAGGGGGTGCGGACCGGGCTTCCGATGATCGTCGCCGAGGAACTCGACGCCGACTGGTTGTCGGTGGTGGTCGAGCCGGGTGACGCCGACCGGCGCTACTCGATGGGAACCGGAGGCAGCCAGAGTGTCTACCGTTCTTGGACGATGCTGCGCAAAGCGGGCGCCACCTTGCGGGCGATGCTCGTGGGCGCCGCAGCCCGGCGGTGGGGAGTCGAGCCTTCGCTCTGCCGGACCGAGCGGGGCAGGGTGCACGGACCCGGCGGGAAGAGCCTTTCCTACGGCGAACTCAGCGAGGCGGCGGCCGCCCTGCCGTTGCCCGAAAACGTTCCCCTGAAGGATCCCTCCGGGTTCACCCTCGTCGGCTCCACGCCTCCCTGCTACGGCGGGGAGGAGCTGGTCCGGGGGCGTCCCGTCTTCGGACAGGATATCCGTCTGGAGGGAATGAAGTACGCGAGCCTGGAGCGCCCGCCGGTGCCCGGGGCGCGGCTGCGCCAGCTCGACGACCGCGCCGCGCTCGCGGTGGAAGGCGTTCTCCAGGTGCTTTTCCTCGAGGAAGGGGTGGCCGTGATCGCCGAGACCACCTGGGCCGCCTTCGAGGGCCGGCGGGCCCTGCGGTTGCAGTGGAAGGAAGGAGAGGCGTCCCGCTTCGATTCGGGAGAGTATCGACGCCGCCTGGGCGAGGCGCTCGGGAAGCCGGGCAAGGCGGTGCGCGAGGAAGGAACGGCGGAAGCGATCCTCGACGCGGCACAGACGGTGCACACGGCGCGCTATTCCGTCCCCTTCCTGGCCCACGCCACCATGCTGCCCCTCAATTGCACCGCGGTGGTGGAAAAGAACCGGGCGGAGATCTTCGCTCCCACCCAGTTTCCCAACTGGGCCAAGGACGAGGTGCTGAAGGCGACCGGTCTGCCGGCGGAGAAGGTCGCCCTGCACGTCACCCGCCTGGGCAGCGGGTTCGGGCGCCGCATCTATCCCGACATCGTCCAGGAGACCGTCGCCATCGCGAAGAAGGTGGCGTTCCCGGTGCAACTGGTGAACACCCGGGCGGACGACTTCCGTCACGACATCTACCGGCCGGGCAACGAACATCTCCTACGGGCCACGCTCGACGCGCAGGGATTCCCGGCGGCCTGGAGCCACCGCATCGCCGGCCCGTCGATCACCGCGAGCTGGGGGCGGGCCTCACACCCGGAGGCCTACGAGATCCAGGGCGCGGCCGACCTGCCCTATGCCATCGAGAACCTGAGCGTCTCGTTCCGGTATCTCCCGGTGCCGATGAAGCTGGGGGCGATGCGGGCGGTGGCCCGGGTGAACAATGCCTTCGTCACCGAGGGGTTCCTCGACGAGCTGGCCCATGCCGCCGGCCGTGACCCCCTCGAGTACCGCCTGGAGTTGCTGCGGCGGAAGGAACCCTTCGAGTGGTCGGGTGACCCGATCGATCCAAGCCGCCTGGCCGCCGTCCTGCGCCGCGCCGCCGAAGCGGCCGGCTGGGGCCGGAAGCTGCCCGCCGGACGGGGGTTGGGGATCGCCGCCAACGCCTACGGGTCGTGCCGCAGCTACGTGGCCGAGGTGGCCGAGGTCGAAGTGGACGACGCGGGGCGGGTGCGGGTCCACAAGGTCTGGTGCGCGGTCGACTGCGGGGTGGTGATCCACCCCGACCTGGTGCGGGCCCAGTTCGAAGGGGGAGTGGTCTTCGCCCTGTCCTCGGTGCTCAAGCACCGGATCAGCTTCGAGAAGGGGCGGGCCCGCGAGACCGATTTCCGCCGGTATCCCCTCTTGAGCCTGCCGGAAGCGCCCGAGGTCGAGGTGGTCTTCGTGGAAAGCGCCCGCGCGCCGGGCGGCATCGGCGAGCCGCCGATACCCTCCCTGGCCCCGGCGGTGGTCAACGCGGTCTTCGCCGCGACCGGTCGCCGGGTGCGTCGCCTGCCGGTGGACCTGGGCGCGGCCGGCTAGCGGGCCGCCTACGAGGAACTCTTGCGCGTGTTGATCTTCAACAGGCTGTAGATCGGGCACCGCGAAGCGAGCCCGGTGACCAGGGGAATCAGCCCGATCCAGCCCCAGGGGGTCTTCGGTCCGACGAAGACCAGGGCGATGAGTACGATTCCGAGGATGATACGAAGGATACGATCGATTCCACCGACGTTCATTGTTTCTACCTCCATCCAACGAGAAACTGTCGTCACCCCGCGGACCCACCGCTCAACTCTCCTGCTGGGCGAATCCTCCGGCGACCCTCTGGAACCACCCCATTGCGACGATGGCCGCCAGCAGGTGCCCGGCCAGGACGAACCACACGTACTCGGCGTGCCCCTGGGCCTGGAAGTGGCCGTACAAGGGAGTGTAGATGACCCCACTGAAGGCACCGATACCCACCGCGAGGAAATTGGTTCCCATGTACAGGCCAGCCTTCTCCTTCGGGGCGATCCAGGTGATGTACTCCTGGATGCGCGGGGAGGAGATCATCTCGCCGAGGGCAAAGAAGAAGATACCCAGAAAGACCAGCGCCGCCCCCGAGAGGTTGGCCAATCCCAGCACCACGAAGCCCACCGCCGAGACGAACAGGCCGAAGAGGAAGGACGGAATGGCCGGAAACCGCTCGAAGATGCGGGACACGAAGACCTGCAACACCACGATGATGTAGCCGGTGTGGGAGATCGTCTCGCCCAGGATATGCCGCGTGCCGTTCTCCTCCTGGGAGAAGAAGTTGGCGACCGAGGTCCCGAACACCCCCTTGAGGCTGAGATAGAGCTGGGCGGTGTCGATCGACCGGTCCACGTAGAGGGCGCAGAGATTGAAGAAGGCCCAGAAGGGGATCCAGAAGAAGACGCCCAAGAGCAGCAGGAAGACGCTGAACTTCACATCGGACAGGGCGACACCGATGTCCGCGAACTTCTGCTTCAGGCTGGTTCCCTCGATCTCCCGCTCCGGTTCCTTGTAGAAGAAGATGGTGATGAGCAGCATCACCACGATGCTCGCGGCGGCGGCGTAGAAGGCGTAGTTCCAGGAGATGGCCCGCAACTTTCCCGCCACGATCGGCCCCAGCGAGCCCCCCACGTTCACCATGGCGTAGAAGATGCCGAAGCCCAGGGTGGCGTTGCTCTTGTCGGTCGTCGCCCGCACCGTGGCCGAGACCAGCGGTTTGAAGATGCCTGCCGCCAATCCGATCGAGAGCATGGTCAAGGCGATTCCCGAGAAGGACTTCGTCAGGATCAACAACAGGATCGACGGAAGGTAGGCCAGGTAGGAGACGATCAGCACCTTCTTGAACCCGAAGCGGTCGGCGAAGGTCCCCGAGAACAGCGGCACCGTGTAGGAAAGCAACAGGAAGATGGTCTGGACGACCCCGAGCTGGTCCTTGGAGAAGCCCAGGCTCGTCATGTAGATCCCGAAGCTGAAGTAGATGCCGTAGTAGGCGAATCGTTCCAGGATCTCGATGACGTTGGCGACCCAGAACACGCGCGGGAAGGGGGTTCTCTCGGCCATCCGGTCACTCCACTCGCGAGGGAAAAGGACAACCCCGAAGGCGGCGGCTCGATCCGGGCCCCGGCCGCCCCGGGGTGGCCGGGGACGAGGGGGCTGGACTGCGGGAAGTCTAGCCTCCCGCTCGCGGACGGGTCAAAGGGCGTTTGGAGACCGCCCGGAGGGGGGAGGGGTCAAGACCCCCGGGAGCCGCCGGCTCCGTTTCGCGGCAAGGGAGGGCGGATGCCGGTGCGGTGGACGGCCCCTCGGCGTGGAAAAATACGTTTGTACCCTGTGGAATGAGAACTTCTTTGCTCCCACCGGATTGACCGGCGTTGCGGAGTCCAGGTTCTTGGAATCCAACAACCTCTTCTTTCGCACCGGGGACCGTGGCCATCCGGCCACGGCGAAAGTCTGTGACAGGCTTCTTGGGGGCGACGCGTTGCCGCCCATGGAGATTCGTGATTAAGTATGCGCGGTCCGGCGCCGACCGGTGCGGGCGCAACCGGTGGATTCTGCGAATGCCGCAGGAGGATGTCGCTTTGGGTCCCTCGAGTCCCTCGCCGAGAAACTCCCGTTTCGTCTTCCCCCGCTGGACGAACAGCTTGCGAGGGTATTCCGCGTTCCTGGGCGTGGGGGGCCTTCTCTATCTGACCGTACTCGTGGGCTATGTCTTCGCGCCGGGGACCTCGGCCGAGGGGTACTCGCCCTCGCAACCGGTTCCCTACAGCCACGCGCTCCATGCCGGCGAGCTGGGCATCGACTGCCGCTACTGCCACAATACGGTCGAACGCGAGGCGCGCGCGGCCATTCCGCCGGCGGCGACCTGCATGAACTGCCACGCCACCATCCGCACCCAGAGCGAGAAGCTCGAGCCGATCCGGCGCAGTTTCGAGACCGGTGAGGCGGTGCACTGGCAGCGCGTCCACGACCTGCCCGACTTCGTCTACTTCAACCACAGCGCCCATGTCGGTGCCGGCGTCGGCTGCGTGGAATGTCACGGCCGGATCGACGCCATGGAAGTGGTCCACCAGGAGAAGCAATTGACCATGGGGTGGTGCCTGAAATGCCACCGGAAGCCCCAGGAGCACCTTCGCCCGCCCGAGCTGGTCACCCGGATGGATTGGACCCCGCCGGAAGACGCCTTCGCATTGGGCCGACGTTTGATGAAGGAACACGACATCACCCCTTCGGTGGACTGCTCCACCTGCCACCGATGATGAGCGGGGGAAGAGGCGAGAGATGACCGATCCTGTGGGAAGTTCTCCGGAGAGATCTCCGTACTGGCGCAGCCTGGCCGAACTCGAGGGCAGCGAGGAATTCCTGCGCCACCTCGAGGCCGAGTTCCCGACCGAGGCCGACGTGCCGGTGGAGGGGGTTTCGCGCCGGCGTTTCCTCCAGCTCATGGCCGCCTCGGCGGCCCTGGTGGGTCTGGCCGGCTGCCGCTGGCCCCGGGAGGAGATCCTCCCCTTCGGCCGCCGCCCGGAGGATTACGAGCCGGGCAAGGTGAAACGCTATGCCAGTGCGCTCGGCATGGCTTCGATGGTCAAGCCGGTGCTCATCTCCAGTTTCGACGGTCGTCCCATCAAGGTCGAGGGCAATCCCCAGCACCCCTTGAGTCTCGGGGCCGCCGACCTCTTCGCGCAGGCCGCCATCTTGGAACTCTACGACCCCGACCGCAGCCGCCACCCGGTCGAGAGGGAGAACGGGACCGCGCGCGAGAGGAATTGGTCACAGTTCGCGGCCTATGTGCAGGAGAAGGCCCTGGAGGGCTCCGGCAAGGGCTTCGCCGTCCTGAAGGGCGAGTCGGCGTCCTTGGTCGAGGACGCCGCCCTGGACCGCCTGCGCCGGCGCTATCCTGGGATCCAGGTGTACCGCCATGAGCCGGTCTCCCTCTCCAACGAGGCCGAAGGCCTGCGGCAGGCCACCGGCCGTCCAGCCCGCCTGCTTCCCGAACTGGAGGACGCGCGGGTCCTCGTCGACCTCGACGCGAATCTGCTCATCGATCATCCCGCCGCGCTGCGGAACACCCGCTTCTTCTCCCGCGGCCGCCGGCCGGAGCAGAAGGAGAAGAACCGCCTCTATTGCTTCGAGACCGGCTACTCGTCCACCGGCGCCATGGCCGACCACCGTTTCCCGCTGGCGGCCAAGGAATTCCCTGCGCTGATGGTCGAGCTCGCTGCGCGCCTCCTGGAAAAGGGTTCGGGGAGATTGCAATCGACCGAGGCGTTGGCATCGCTCGTGGGGCGGCTGCGACCCGGTCTTCTGCAGGTCGAACTCTCCGACCACGGGGAGATCCTCGACGCGGTGGTCGACGATCTGCTCGATCACCCGGGCCGCGGGCTGATCGCGGTGGGCCGGCGCCGTCCGGCCGCGCTGCACGCGCTCGCCTTCCTGATGAATGCGGCCCTGGGCAACGTGGGAAGCACGCTGAAGGTCTTCGACCAGCCCTTCAATGGCGACGATGGCGACCTTTCGACGCTGTGCCGGCGCATCGACGCGGGGGAGGTGTCCGGCCTGTTGATCCTCGGGGGCAACCCGGTCTATGACGCGCCCGCCGACCTGGAATTCCGGAAAGTCCTGGAGAGGGTCGAGCACAGCATCCACTTCGGACTGGTTCGCGACGAGACGGCGAGGCGATGCCGCTGGCATCTGCCCCGGGCCCACGCCCTGGAGTCGTGGGATGTCCTGCGGGCGGTCGATGGCAGCCTTTGCGCGGGGCAACCCCTGATCGCCCCGATGTTCGCCGGACTGGGCGCGGCCGAGGTGCTCTCGATCCTCGCCGACGATCCCCCACAGGGCGGATACGATCAGAGCCGCGAGGTCTTTGCCCAGCATACCGGAACCACGGTCGGCGATCCCGGCTTCGACACGAACTGGCGCCGTTTCCTCCACGACGGGTTCGTTCCCGGCCCATCCCCGGTCGAGCCGTCCTTGCGGGTTGCGCCCTCACTGGGGAAGGACCTGGCCGGGTTGATCGAGCGCGGAGCGCAGCGCCTCGACCCCGAGGAACTCGAACTGGTGTTCATGCCCGACCCGCGTCTCTTCGACGGCCGTTTCGCCAACAACGCCTGGCTGCAGGAACTGCCCGATTTCGTGACCAAGCTCACCTGGGACAATCCCCTGCTCATCAGCCCGGCCCTTTCGAAGGAACGGGGCTTGCGGCACGGCGACCTGGTCGAGGCGAGCTTCGGGGGGCGAAGGCTCGAGGCGGCGATCTACGTGTTGCCGGGCCACGCCCGGTATTCGGTCAGCCTGGCCCTGGGCCACGGGCGCAGCGCGGCGGGGCGGGTCGGCGACGGGGTGGGTTTCGACAGCTATCGTTTGCGCACCACCACGACCCTGTGGGACGGAGTGGGGTTGAAGCTTTTTCCGACCGGGCGAAGATACAAGTTGGCCTGCACCCAGGACCACCACGCGATCGACACGGTCGGAGCGGACGAACGCGAGCGTCGCGCCGGGTACCTCGTGCGCGAGGGGACCGTCCAGGAGTACGAGGAGCATCCTGGATTCGCCCAGCACATGGGGCCCCATCATCCTCCTTTGGAGTCGCTCTGGAAGGAGCGCGAGACCACCGGTCACAAGTGGGGCATGACCATCGACCTCAACTCGTGCATCGGCTGCAACGCCTGCGTGACCGCATGCCAGGCCGAGAACAACATTCCCGTGGTGGGCAAGGAGCAGGTGGCCAACGGCCGCGAGATGCACTGGATCCGCATCGACCGCTACTTCAAGGGACCGGAGGACGACCCCGAGGTGGTGCAGCAACCCATGGCCTGCGTCCAGTGCGAACTCGCCCCGTGCGAACAGGTCTGTCCGGTCGCCGCGACCATGCACAACGAGGAAGGCCTCAACGTGATGGTCTACAACCGTTGCGTGGGGACGCGCTATTGCCTCAACAACTGTCCCTACAAGGTCCGGCGCTTCAACTTCTTCAACTATCACAAGAACCCCGATCCGCTGGTGGAGATGGCCTACAATCCGGAAGTGACCATCCGGGCGCGGGGCGTGATGGAAAAGTGCACCTATTGCGTGCAGCGGATCGAGCACGCGCGGATCACCGCCAAGAACGAAGGCCGCTCGATCCGGGACGGTGAGATCACCACCGCGTGCCAGCAGACCTGTCCGGCCGAGGCCATCGTCTTCGGCGATCTGAACGATCCGAAGAGCCGGGTGAGCGCCCTGCGCGACGATCCGCGCTCCTACGCCGCCCTGGCCGATCTGAACCTGAAGCCGCGGACCACCTACCTGGCGCGCCTGCGCAACCCCAATCCCCGGCTGGAGCATCTGGAAGGGGCGGCCCTCGCCGCTTCGGTCGCCGATGGCCCGGGGGAAAGCGGAAGCGGTCACTCCGAAGGCGCGGCCGGCGCCGCGAACCATCACTGAGACGGAGCCTCGATGAGCACTGTGGCGACCGACATCTACGACAACACCCAGGACGACCCGACGCGGCCGACTCCCCTGGTCCTGGGGGGCCAGACACTGAGCACGGTCACCCAGAAGGTGGCGTCCTTGGCGGAGAAGCCCAAGACGCCCCGCGCCTGGTACATCGCGTTTGCGATCAGCAGCAGCCTGACCGCGCTGCTCTTCACCATGATCGCCTACCTCATCCTCACCGGGGTGGGAGTGTGGGGAGTGAACAACCCGGTGGGGTGGGGCTTCGCCATCGTGAACTTCGTGTTCTGGGTCGGGATCGGCCACGCGGGGACCCTGATCTCGGCCATCCTCTTCCTGTTGCGCCAGAAATGGCGCACCGGCATCAACCGTTTCGCCGAGGCGATGACCATCTTCGCGGTGATCTGCGCCGGCATCTTCCCCGGGATCCACGTGGGAAGGGTCTGGGTGGTCTACTGGCTCTTCCCCATTCCCAACTACCAGCACATCTGGCCCAACTTCCGCAGCCCCTTGTTGTGGGACGTCTTCGCGGTGGGCACCTACGCGACGGTCTCCCTGCTCTTCTGGTACACCGGCATGGTGCCCGACCTGGCCACCCTGCGCGACCGCGCCACCACCCGGCTGCGCGCCATCCTCTACGGGATCTTCGCGCTGGGATGGCGGGGGAGCCATCGGCACTGGCATCGTTACGAGAAGGCCTACCTCCTGTTGGCGGGGCTGGCCACTCCCCTGGTGCTGAGCGTCCACTCGGTGGTGAGTTTCGACTTCGCGGTCAGCCAGCTTCCCGGCTGGCACACCACGATCTTCCCGCCCTACTTCGTGGCGGGAGCGGTGTTCAGCGGCTTCGCGATGGTGGGAACCCTGATCATTCCGGCGAGGCAGTGGTTCGGCCTCAAGGAGATCATCACCATGCACCACCTGGAGAACATGAACAAGATCATCCTGGCCACCGGATCGATCGTGGGGTTCTCCTACCTGACCGAGTTCTTCATCGCCTGGTACAGCGGGAATCCCGCCGAGGCCTTCAACTCGGTGAACCGGGTTTTCGGTCCCTATTCGTGGGCCTTCGTGATCATGTTCACCTGCAACGCGATCGTTCCCCAGTTGTTCTGGTTCAAGAGAATCCGCACCAGCCTTCCCATCATGTGGATCCTCTACATCTTCGTGAACATCGGCATGTGGTTCGAGCGTTTCGTCATCACGGTGGTGTCGCTCAGCCGCGATCATCTTCCCGCGAGCTGGGATTACTACAAGCCCACCTCCATCGACCTGTTGACGCTGCTGGGCAGTTTCGGACTCTTCTTCACCCTGGTGCTTCTCTTCATCAAGTACCTGCCGATGGTCGCGATGGCCGAAGTCAAGACGGTCATGCCGATCGCCGAGGTCGAGGGCCGGCCGATCGGCGACTACCATGGCGACATCTACATCCCGCCCAAGGACGAGGAGGGGGAGCGATGAGCGCGGCGACCTCCTCCTCTTCCCGGCTGTGGGGCGTGATGGCTGAGTTCGACCATCCCAGCACCTTCATGGCCGCCTGCCGCAAGGTCCGCGACGCCGGTTTCAAGCGCTGGGACGCCCATACTCCATTCCCCCTGCACGGAATGGACGAGGCCATGGGGATCCGCGGAACGCGGCTTCCCTGGTTCGTTCTCGGGGGCGGTCTCACCGGTCTCGCGCTGGCCCTGCTCATGCAGTGGTGGATGAACGCGGTGGACTATCCCTACATGATCAGCGGCAAGCCCTTCTTCGGACTGCCCGCGAACATCCCGATCACCTTCGAGTTCACCATCCTGTTCAGCGCCTTCGCCACCTTCTTCGGCATGTGGGGGCGCAACGGGATGCCCCGGCTCTACCATCCGCTGTTCAAGAGCGAGAGATTCCGGCGCGTCACCGACGATCGCTTCTTCATCGTCATCGAGTCCACCGATCCTCGTTTCGACGAGGCGAAGACCCTCGAGTTCCTCCGCTCGCTGGGTGGGGTCTCGGTGGAAAGAGTGGAGGACTGAGCCATGCCGCGTTGGATCCTGCAGCTGACCGCCATCCTCATCGCCATCAGCCTCTTTCCGCTGGCGTACATCGCCCGCTCGCGGGTCACTCTGTCCGATCAACCGCGCATCCAGATCGTCTACGACATGGATTCGCAACCCAAGTACAAGGCCCAGACCGCCAATCCGATCTTCTCCGATCAGCGCGCGATGCGGCCGCCGGTGGAGGGAAC
>CAZRMV010000001.1:74355-77110 GCA_964601275.1 uncultured bacterium
TCCAGCGCAAGGACGGCGAGATCTTCGACATCATCTCCCACGGAATCCGCAAGATGCCGGCCTACGGTCCCCAGATCCCCGTCCGGGACCGGTGGGCCATCGTGGCCTACCTGCGGGCTCTTCAGCGAAGTGCCCACGGAACGCTCGCCGACGTCCCCCAGGATCAGCGCGCGGCGCTGGGAATCGACCTACCCCAAGACCAGCGCGACGCGCTGGGGCAATAGGAGTCAAGGTGTCACACGACCGGCACATTCCGACTCTCGCGGAGGATCGCATCGATCTGGGCGGGCTCTCCTCCCGATGGGTGAGAGTGGGCGGAACCCTGGCGGTGGTGGGGCTGCTGCTCGCGGTGCTCCTGGGCGCCGGGAGGGGAGACCATTTCCGCCGCTTCGCCTTCTCCTACCTGCTGAACTTCTCCTTCTTCCTCAGCTTGAGCCTCGGAGCGCTGTTCTTCGTGAAGATCCAGCACGTGACCCGGGCCAGCTGGAGCGTCGTCGCCCGTCGACTGGGCGAGGCGATGGGAGCATTGATGCCGCTCATGGCGGTGCTGTTCGTGCCCATCCTGTTCCTGGCGCCGAAGATCTTTCCCTGGGTGAGCGGAGCGCCCGAGCTTCCCGCCGAACTGCTGGAGCACAAGGCGCCCTACCTCAACATGCCCTTCTTCATCGCGCGTTGGGCGCTCTACTTCCTCGTGTGGTCGTGGCTGGGAGTGGGGCTCTGGAGGCGCTCGATCGCCCAGGACCGAAGCGGCGACCCGTCGCTCACCCTGAAGATGGAACGGAGCAGTGCCCTGGGGCTGGTCCTGTACGCCTTCACCGTCAACTTCGCCGCCTATGACCTGCTGATGTCCCTGGACCCGGCGTGGTACTCGACCATGTTCGGTCCGTACTACTTCGCCGGCAGCGTGGTGGTGTTCTTCGCCGCGTTGAGCCTGGTCACCTTCTGGCTGCAGTCGCGCGGCCGGATGGCCAAGGTGATCACCGTCGAGCACCTGCACGATTACGGCAAGTTGCTGTTCGCCTTCGTGTTCTTCTGGGCCTACCTGGCGTTCTCCCAGTACATGCTGATCTGGTACGGGAACATCCCCGAGGAGACGGTGTGGTACCTGCGCCGGCAGCAGGAGGGATGGCAGTGGGTGGGACTCACCCTGGTCTTCGGGCACTTCCTGCTCCCGTTCGCCGGGCTGGTGTCGCGCTACGCCAAGCGCAGCCGTCCGATGCTTCTGTTCTGGGCCGCCTGGGTCTTCGTGATGCATTGGGTCGATCTCTTCTGGCTGGTGATGCCCGAGTTCGACCCCTCGTTCTCGATGCAGGCCATGGATGTGGCGTGTTTCGTGGGAATGGGGGGAATCTACCTCGCCGCCTTCGCGACGGTCCTGGCCCGGGCTTCCCTGGTGCCGACCGGTGATCCCCGCCTGGATGAATCGCTTGCCTTCGAGAACGCCTAGGAGCGGTGCATTGGAAACCCGAGACAGCAACCTGACCCTCTCCAACATCGCCGCCTACGCCGTCCTGACGGTGGTGCTGCTCCTGTTGGCCGCCGTGTGGTTGCAGGCCTTCTACCATTACCGGGAAGAGCACGAGATCCAGCGGAAGGTCATCGACCCGCCGGTCGCCGAGGTGCAGGACTACCTGCGCGAGCAGAACGAGCGGCTGGGATCGTATGCCTGGATCGACAAGGAGAAGGGAATCGTCCGGCTGCCCATCGAACGGGCGATGGAGCTCGTGGTGCGGGAGAAGGGAGGGCGCCGGTGAGTTTCCTGGCCTCCCTTTCCGCGTCTTCTTCCGCGTCCTCGGGTGGAGTCTACCAGGCGTGGCTTCCCCGCAGCGCGTCGCCGCTGAACGCGGGCACCGACCATCTCTTCATTGCGCTGCTGCTCCTCTCCGCCGCGGTCCTGCTGTTGCTCGTGGGTCTTCTCGACTGGCTGCTGTGGCGCTACCGGAGCGATGGGACCGATCGGGAGGGGAAAGACACCCCGGTTTCGCGGCTGGCCCTGGCCGCGGCCGTCGGATTGCCGCTGATCGTGGTGGTGCTGGTGTTCCTGGGCGGGATGGATGGATTCGTCGACCGCGAAGTCGCCCCGGCCCGGGCCCTCGAGATCCGGGCGGTGGCCGACACCTGGCACTGGTCCTTCCACTATCCGGGCGATGTCGAGGACGCCCAGTTGCACCTGCCCTTGAACCGCCCGGTGAAGCTGCTCCTGGACTCCCCGCATTCCATCCAGGGCCTCTACCTGCCGGTGTTCCGGGCGCAGCAGTCGGCGGTTCCGGGGCGCGAGGCGAGCCTGTGGTTCGTGGCCGACCGGCCGGGGGAATACGAGGCGGTGGGAACCCAGGTCCTGGGCGCGCTCGAGGATTCCATGCGCACCAAGCTCATCGTCCATGAGCAGGGCGGCTACGAGGCCTGGGTGGCCACCGCCTCGGACGTCCTCAAGCTGCTGCCCCCGGTCGAGGCGGGCAAGGTGCTGGTCGAGCGCAACGGCTGCCTGGTGTGCCACACCACCGACGGCACCCCCAAGACCGGCCCGAGTTTCAAGGGAGTGATCGGACGCCACCGCGAATTCGAGGACGGCAGCTCCATGGTCACCGACGAGGACTATGTCCGTGAGTCGATCCACCAGCCCCGCAAGCGGGTGGTGAAGGGTTTCCAGCCGCTGATGCCTTCCTTCGAGGGCAAGGTGAGCGACGCGGAGATCGACGCCATCATCGAGTACTTCAAGAGTCTGGGCAGTTCGCAGGGGGGCTCCTGAGATGAC
>CAZRMV010000001.1:77210-340059 GCA_964601275.1 uncultured bacterium
CCGGCGCATCGGGATCATGTACCTGGTCGGCATCGGGGTGACCTTCCTCCTGGGGTTCACCCTGGCCCTGCTGCTGCGCACCGAGTTGCTCAGTCCCGGGCAGACCGTCTTGGACCCGTCGATCTTCGCCCGCGTGGTGAGCGTGCACGGTGTGCTCATGGTCTTCCTGTGCGCGTTGCCCGCCATCCCCGCCATCCTGGGCAATTTCGTGTTGCCCTCGCTGCTGAGAACCAGCGAACTGGCGTTTCCCCGCCTCAACCGCCTCTCGCTCTGGCTGTACCTGGTAGGGGTGGCCCTGAGCATCGTCTTCGTGGTGGGAGGCGGAGTGGGCACCGGGTGGACCCTCCTGCCTCCTCTGGCCACCCAGGGAGGATGGCCGGTGGCGGTCCTGGCGGTGGGGTTGCACCTGGTGGGACTCAGCCTGGTCTTCACCGGGTTCAACCTGGCCGCCACGGTGATGCTGAGGCGTCCGGCGGAAATGCCCCTGGCGGAGATGCCGGTCTTCGCCTGGTCGCTTCTGGCCTACGGCGTCCTGCAGGTGCTGGTGGCCCCTCTTCTGTCCAGCCTCGCCTTGATGTTCGTGAGCGACCAGCTCACCGGCGGTGCGCTCTTCGATCCCGCCGCCGGCGGTGACCCCCAGCACTACCGGCAGCTCTTCTGGTTCTTCTCCCACGCGGCCTTCCAGCTCACCCTCATTCCGGTGATCGGCGTGGTCAGCGAGGTGTTGGCGGATCTCTCGCGCAAGAGGGTGCACGCCTACTCCGCCCTGGTGTGGTCGATCCTCGCCGTCGCGTTGCTCGCGCCGGCGGCCTGGGGCATCCACCTGGTCACCGGTGGAGAGCAGTCGCCCGCCACCAGCGTGGTGTTCAGCGCTCTCTTCCTCATCGCGGCGATCCCGTGGACGGTGGTGTTCTTCAGTTGGCTGGGAACCCTGTACGAAGGTTCGATCCTGCTGAAGACTCCCTTGCTCTACGCGCTGGCCGCCATGGTGCACCTGGCGGTGGGAGGGCTCGGAGGACTCTTCCTGGGCGCTCTGTCCACCCGCCTCCACCTGGAGGGCACCTGGTTCGCCTCGGCGCAAATGCACTACCTGATGGCCGGCGCGTGGGGGGCGGCGCTCCTGGCGGGTCTCTATCACTGGTGGCCGAAGCTGACCGGCCGGCTCTACGACGAGAAGTGGGCGGCCCTCGGCGCCGGACTGGGCTTCGCCGGCTTCAACCTGAGTTTCCTCACCAGCTTCCTCGTCGGAGGGCGCGGGGTCCTGGCGGGGAGTTTCCGTTATCCCGTCGAGTTGGCCGGCCTGCAGCGGCTGTCCGGGGTGGGGGCGGCGGTCCTGGCCATTGGCCTCTTCGTGGTGCTGGTCAACCTCGTGGTCTCCCTCTTGAGCGGCGACCCTGCTCCGGCCGACCCCCGGGTCAGCGGAGGCGACGCGTGAACACCGTGGTCTTCCAACTTCGTCTTCTGGATCTGGACGCATGAACGCTTCGGCACCGCATCCGCACTTCCTTCCTCCCGCCTCCGGCGGAGCGGACGCGCCTTCCCGGGTGGATGGCGTCGCCGGGTCCGGCCGGAAGACGCCGGGCGAGTGCGTCCACTGCGGCCTGCCCCTGGGCGCCCACCATCGCGAAGAGGACGGCCCCTTCTGCTGCAACGGATGCCGGGCGGTGTATGAGCTCATCCACGAAGAGGGTCTCGATCGCTATTACGAACTGAAGAACTGCCGCATCGCCCCCCCGGCCGAACTGCGTCCCAACACCATGACCTGGCTCGATCCCATCCTCGAGGAGGCCATGGTGCTGCCGGGTGGTTCGGTCCGCCGCCTGCGCCTGGACGTCCAGGGCATCCACTGCGCCGCCTGCGTGTGGCTGCTCGAGCAGATCTTCCGCCGCCACCGGGCGGGCAAGCATTTGCGCATCAATCCCGCCCTGGGAACGGTCGAGATCCTCTGGGACATCGCGGAGGAGGATCTGAAGGACTACCTGCGCGAGGTCGAGCGTTTCGGGTACCGCTTCGGTCCCGCCCGCAAGGAGACGCCGCGCCGCTCGCGCGACCTGCTCATCCGCATGGGGATCAGCATCTCCCTGGCCCTGAACGTGATGATGTACAGCCTGTCCTACTATTTCGGACTGGCGCCGCGGGATGGTTCGCTCTACCGGCTCTTCGGCAACATCAGCTTCGCGCTGGCGACGATCGCCCTGGTGGTGGGAGGCTGGCCGTTCATGCGCGGCGCGTGGCAGGGGCTGCGCCGGCGGGTGGCCCATCTCGATCTGCCCATCGCCCTGGGGATGGTCCTGGCCTGGGCGGGTTCCACCTACGCCTGGCTCACCAGCGGACCCAAGGCCGCCTACTTCGACACCATCACCATCTTCATCGCCCTGATGCTGGTGGGGCGATGGATGCAGGAGCGGGTGCTCGAGAAGAATCGCAACGCCTTGCTCGCCAGCGGAGGAATCGCCGACCTCTACGCGCGCCGTTTCGGCCCGAAGGGGTTGCTGACGGTCAGCGCGTCCACCCTGAAGGCGGGGGACACCATCTGGGTGGCGCCGGGAGACCTGGTGCCGGTCGAGGGTATCCTGCTGCACCACGAGGCGCTCGTCTCTCTCGACTGGATCACCGGGGAAGCCGACCCGAGGCGGAGCCAACCCGGGGACACCATCCCCGCCGGCGCCTTCAACGCGGGTCCCCGCGGTTTCCGCCTCACCGCGCGGGAGGATTTCTCCGCTTCGCGGCTGAATGAACTGGTTTCCGAAAACCCGTCGGAGGATGACTCCGCCTCGCCGCCGCGGGACCGGTGGCATCGCGTGGCCACGATCTACGTGATCGCGGTGCTGGGCCTTGCCGGCGTGGGTTTCGCGTTGTGGATGGGCCACGGTCTGCGGCGGGCGGTCGAGGTGAGCGTGGCCGTCCTGGTGGTGACCTGTCCCTGCGCGCTGGGCCTGGCCCTGCCGCTGGGACGCGAGCTGGCCTACGCCGCCCTGCGGCGTCGCGGCATCCTGCTGCGCAAGGACGACTTCCTGGACCGCGCGCTGCGGGTGCGGCGCATCGTCTTCGACAAGACCGGAACCCTCACCCGGGGCCAGCTCCGCCTCACCGGCGCCTCGCGGCGGGCGCTCTTGGCCTTGCCCGAGAACGAGAAGGCCATTCTGCGGGAGATGACCAGCCGCAGCCTGCACCCGGTGAGCCGGTGCCTCGCCGCCGCCCTGAAGCTGAAAGCGGTGGCGCCAGAGGAAGAGGGCGAGGGCCTCTGCCTGGCGCCCTCCGCGGTCGACTCCGTGGTGGAGGAAGCGGGAGAGGGCCTGCGGTGGGCCGACGGCGAACACGAGTACCGCCTGGGTCGTCCCTCGTTCGCGGTGGAGGGGCCGGCGCTCGAGGCCCTGGAACGCGATGCGCGGGCCCGGCTGCGCGCGGTGTTCGCACGGGACGGGGCGCAACTGGCCGCGTTCTCCTTCGAGGAGGAGATCCGTCCCGATGCCCGGGAGGAGGTGCGCCGGCTGCGCGCGCAGGGCCTGGAGGTCCACATCTACAGCGGCGACGGAGCGGAGAAGGTACAGGCGGTGGCCGAGAGCATCGGGATCGATCCCGCCCTGGCCCACGGCGACATGACGCCCGAGATGAAGGCCCGGGCGCTGCGAAGCGAGGCCGGGCGCGACGCCCTGATGGTGGGCGACGGCCTCAACGACAGTCTCGGTTTCGACGCCGCGCTGTGCTCGGCGACCCCGGCGGTCGATCGGGCGGTCCTTCCCGAGAAGGCCGATTTCTATTTCCTGGGCGACGGAATCGGTGCGGTGCGCCGGGCCTTGAAAACCGCCGTCCGTCTGCGTCACGTGCAGCGTGACAACCTGATCTTCGCCGTCCTGTACAACGGCCTGGCCGTGACCCTGTGTCTCATGGGCTTGGTCTCGCCGGTGGTGGCGGCGATCCTCATGCCACTCAGCTCGGTCTCGGTGGTGGCTCTGACCACTACGCGGATGGCCCGACGGGAGGCGGCATGGATGTCTTGATCCTGACCATCTTCGTCAGCCTGGTTCTCGTGGTCGCGGGGCTCGTGCTCTTCGTCACGCGGCTGAAACAGGGTGATTTCGAACACGGCGACCGGCTCTCGCTGCTTCCCCTGGAGGAAGACACCGGAGAGCCCCCGGCCGATGGGGATTCCGCAAAGCCCGTCGAGGGCGCAGAACCCGCGAAGTAGAGCGCACCACTCACGAGGAGACCGAGAGTCCCATGCAAGAGACGACTCCAGTGACCCGACGCATCGTCTACAACGACGCCGTCGTACGAGCGTTCACACTTGCCACCACGGTGTGGGGGGTTGTGGCGTTGCTGCTCGGCGTGATCATCGCGACCCAGCTTTCCTTCTGGCAGGCGAACCTGGCCAGCTGGCTGAACTTCGGCCGTTTGCGGCCCTTGCACACGAACGCGGCGATCTTCGCCTTCGTGGGCAACATGATCTTCGCCGGGGTCTACTACTCGACCCAGCGCCTGACGAAAGCACGGCTCGCCTCGGATTTCCTGGGTTGGTTCCACTTCTGGGGGTGGCAACTCATCATTGTCGGCGCGGCGATCACGCTTCCCTTGGGGTTGACCCAGGGCAAGGAGTACGCCGAGCTCATCTGGCCCCTCGACCTGGCGGTGGTGGTGGTCTGGGTGGCCTTCGGGGTGAACTTCTTCTGGACCCTGGCCCGGAGGAACGAGAAGAACCTCTACGTCGCCCTTTGGTTCTACATCGCGACCATCGTCACCGTGGCGATCCTCTACATCGTCAACAATCTGCAGATCCCCACCGGGCCGTTGCACTCCTACTCGATCTTCACCGGGGTGCAGGACGCGCTGGTGCAGTGGTGGTACGGCCACAACGCGGTGGCCTTCGTGTTGACCACGCCCATCCTGGGCATCATGTACTACTACCTGCCCAAGGCGGCGGGGCGTCCGGTCTACTCCTACCGGCTCTCGATCGTCCATTTCTGGTCCCTGATCTTCATCTACATCTGGGCCGGACCGCACCATCTGCTCAACACCGCCCTGCCCGACTGGGCCCAGACCCTCGGCATGATCTTCAGCGTCATGCTGTGGGCGCCGTCGTGGGGCGGCATGCTCAACGGCCTTTTGACCCTCCGTGGGGCCTGGGACAAACTGCGGACCGACCCGGTGATCAAGTTCTTCATCGTGGCGGTGACCTTCTACGGGATGTCCACCTTCGAGGGGCCCCTGCTCGCGATCAAGAGCGTCAACGCGCTGGCGCACTACACCGACTGGATCATCGGCCACGTGCATGGAGGCACCCTGGGTTGGAACGGCTTCATGGCGGCGGGGATGATCTACTGGCTGGTTCCGCGGCTGTGGGGCACCAAGCTCTATTCGAAGAGGATGGCCGACGCCCATTTCTGGATCGGCACCTTCGGTATCCTGCTCTACATCGTCGCCATGTGGATCAGCGGGGTGAGCCAGGGGCTGTTCTGGCGCGCCCTCGACGCCGACGGCTTCCTCAAGTACCCCGATTTCATCGAGGGCCTTTTGGCATCGCGGTTCCTGTACCAGATGCGCCTGATCGGGGGACTGGCCTACTTCACCGGGTTCATCCTGATGGGGGTGAACGTGGTGGCGACCATGGCGAAGGGGAAGGCGACCACCGCCGAGATCGAGGTGACCGGCTTCGAGAAGACCGGTCCCGGGTTCTGGCGCCTCATCTTCTCCGCCCCGGTGATCTTCTCCTTCCTCATCGTGGCGTCCGCGGTGGTGCTCGGCGCGGCCGGTATCCTCACCGGGATCGTCGCCCTGGTCTTCCTGGAGGTCTTGACCGTCGCGCTGATCATCAGCTTCGGCTCGCGGCGCTCGGGCAAGAGCTGGCACGAGATGGTCGAGGGTAACTCGCTCGCCTTCACCGTCCTGGTGCTGGTGGCGATCCTCATCGGCGGGGTGGTGGAGATCATCCCCACGGTGGTGATCCAGCACCGGGTCCCGAAGGAACCCACCGTCAGCGAGGCTTCGCTCGCCGGCGGAGCTGACAGCCTGGCGGTTGCGCTGCAGGCGCAGGAGGCGCCGGCCGACAGTTCGGCGGCCGCGCCGGCCCCCGCGGCGGCCGGAGAGGCAAGCGCCACGCCGACCGCCGAGGGGAGCACCGCCGCGCCGGCGGCGGGCGGGACCACCGCCGCACCAACCCCGGCGGCCGGCGCAGAGACGGCCGGAACCCAAGCAGCCAAGTACGACTTCCACCAGCGCCCCTACAGCCCGCTGGAACTCGAGGGCCGGGACATCTACATCGCCGAGGGCTGCTACGTCTGCCACAGCCAGATGATCCGCCCCTTCCGGCACGAGACCCTGCGCTACGGCGAGTACTCGCGGGCCTCCGAGTTCGTCTACGACACCCCCTTCCAGTGGGGCTCCAAGCGCACCGGACCCGACCTGCACCGCGTGGGGGGGAAGTATCCGAACCAGTGGCATTACCTGCACCTGAAAGACCCCCGGTCGACCTCGCCGGGTTCGATCATGCCCAGCTACGCCTTTCTCATGCGCGAGAAGGTGCCGTTCATCTGGACCATGGACAAGATGCGCGTCCTGAAGCGCCTGGGGGTTCCCTACACCGACGAGGAGATCCACGATGCCGCGGCGCTCGCGCTGCAGCAGGGCCGATTGATCTCGGAGGACCTGGCGAAGGAGTCGATCACCTTGGCTCCCGATTCGAAGATGACCGCGCTCATCGCGTATCTGCAACGCCTGGGCCGGGGCCCGCAATTCATTCCCGAAGAGGCGCCACGCCTGACCCAGCGGGAGGAGAACTGACATGTTCCAGGAGTTCTACCAGGCAAGTCCCCACCTGATCTGGCCGCTGGTGGGTCTGGGAATCTTCTTCTTCACGTTCCTGGCCGTGCTCATCTACGTGGGCGTGGTCCTGCGCAACAATCCAGTGGTGGACAGGATGGCCGCTCTGCCCCTGGAAGATGACGATCCCGTCGAGGAAGGAGAGGTGGCTCACAATGGCTGAGCATCAGGTCGATCGCCTGCTCGATCACAGCTACGACGGCATCCAGGAGTATGACAACAAACTGCCCAACTGGTGGCTGTTCATCATGTATGGCAGCATCGTCTTCGCCCTGGGATACTGGCTGGTGTTCCACACCCTGCAAATCGCCGACCTCCCGGTGGCCCGGTATGACAAGGAGATGATCGCGGCGGCCGAGGCGCAGCTCGCCAAGATGAACGAGGGGGGAGTGACCGACGAGAGTCTCCGGCTCATGGCCACCCTTCCGGACAAGGTCGCCGAAGGCAAGGCCATCTTCCAGCAGTTCTGCGTGGTCTGCCACAACCAGCAGGGCGAGGGCAACGTCGGACCGAACCTGACCGACAAGTACTGGATCCACGGGGGCAAGCCCACCGACATCCTCAACACCGTCACCCATGGGGTGCCCGAGAAGGGGATGGTGGCCTGGGGCGGCCAGCTGGGGCCCCGCCGCGTGCAGGCGGTCGTGTCCTACGTGCTGACCCTGCGCAACACGAACATTCCGGGGAAGGCGCCCCAGGGAGAGCCCTACGAAGGTGACTGAAGCCTCTCCGAAGAGAAGAAGCAAGAAGCGCCGGCCCGACCTGGATACGGTCTATTCGATCAATCCGGACGGTTCGCGCAACTACCTGCATCCCGCCGATGTGAAGGGCCGCTGGACCACCAGGGCGAATCTCTTCTATTGGCTGTTGATCGCGATCTACATGGGACTGCCCTGGTTGAAGATCGAGGGCCAGCCGGCGGTGTTCATCGATCTGCCCGGCCGCCAGGCGCACTTCTTCGGACTGGCCTTCACCAACCAGGACTTCTACCTGTCCTTCTTCCTCTTCACCGGGCTGGGATTCGCCTTGTTCGTGGCGACGGCTTTGTTCGGGCGGGTGTGGTGCGGTTTCGCCTGTCCGCAGACCGTGTTCCTCGAGGGCGTGTTCCGCCGGGTGGAGCGGTGGATCGAGGGACCGCGGGTCGAGCGGATCCGGCGCAACATGGGACCGATGACCGTGGACAAGGCCTGGCGCAAGGCGCTCAAGCACGGGCTGTTCCTGGTCTTCTCGCTGGCGATCGCCCATACCTTCCTGGCCTACTTCATGCCCGTCAGCGAGTTGAGACACGCCTTGCGGTCGAGCCCGGCCCACCATCCGGCCGCCTTCGGATGGACCATGTTCTGGACCGCGATCCTCTACTTCGACTACTCGTGGTTCCGCGAGCAGACCTGCCTGATCATCTGCCCCTATGGGCGGCTCCAGTCGGCCCTGATCGACGCGGACACCATCGTCATCGGCTACGACAAGGTGCGGGGCGAACCGCGCTCGAAGGGAATCGACAAGGGCGGCGACTGCGTCGATTGTTTCCGCTGCGTCGAGGTGTGTCCCACCGGCATCGATATCCGCAACGGCTTGCAGATGGAGTGCATCTCCTGCACCCGCTGCATCGACGCCTGTGACGAGGTGATGCGGCGCATCGAGAAGCCCGAGGGGCTCATCCGTTTCGATTCCACGCGCGTCTTCGAGGGGGATGGGCGCCGGCCGTTCTTCCGGCCGCGGGTGTTCGTCTACATCCTGCTGGGCCTGATCGGACTGGGCGCGGCCACTTTCGCCTTCAGTCACCGGGAGAACTTCGCCGCGAACGTCCTGCGCACGCGCGGCATGCCCTACACCTTGGAAGAGCAGAGGATCCGCAATCTCTATACCCTCCACGTGCAGAACAAGAGCGGCGAGCCGGCGACCTATTTCCTGAGGCCCGGACCGGACAAGCCCGATTCCCTGCGGCTCATCATCGGGCAGAAGGTGCTGCGCCTGGGGCCCCTGGAAGATGAACAGACCCCCGTGTTCGCCTACCTGCCCCGATCGCAGTATCATGGAGAGGGCGCCATCCCGTTCAGCGTCGCGGTGGTCGACTCGGCCACCGGCGAGGAGAAACTCTGCCGGCTCAAGTTCAGGGGGCCCTGAGGATGCGACAGTGGGTCAAGGCCCATCCGTGGATCTGGATCGTCTTCTTCTTTCTGGGGGTTCTGGGCGCCAACCTGGCCATGGTGGTCATCTCCATCCTCTTCCGGCCGGTGGTGTTGCCGCACTAGGGACCAGGCCCTCGCGCCGGACCGGGCGGAGACGCTCAGTAGATCACCACTTCGCCGAACCGCAAGTGGGCCACGAGTTCCCATGCGGCAAGTCCCCGGAGCAGAAGCTGGGCGGCGATGAGCAACACCATCACCGCTCCGACCCGGTTGAAGAAGACCCGAAGCCGCACGCTCAATTGGCCGGTGCCCATGCCCAGGATCCACAGCACCGGGACCGTTCCGGCACCGAAGGCGAGCATGGTGACCAAGCCCTTCGCGGGCGAAGCGGTGGCCGCGGCGGTCATCAGGGCCGCCAGGACGGGACCGCAGGGTAAGAAGCCGTTGGCCATGCCCAGCAGCCAGATGCGCGGGGTGGTCCTGGCCGCCAGCAGTCCCCGCAGCCGCGGGCCGATCCAGCGTTGCCACAGGCCCCCTTCCACCCAACGTTCCGTGGGCAGCCAGCCCAGCAGTCCCAGGCCCAGAAGCAGCATCAGGATCGCCACTCCGATGGAGAGGATCCCCTGGATCCGGCGGCCTTCTCCGGCCAGGTAGATCGTCGAACCGACCAGCCCCATCGCGGATCCAAGGAGCATGTACGAGAAGACCCGCCCACCGTGGTAGAGCAGCAACCGCAGCCAGAGGGGCGAGGTCTTCCTGGCGATCGACTTTTGGGAGACGGAGAACGCGGTCACCAGGGGGCCGCACATACCGACGCAGTGACCCAGGCTGATGGTGAAGCCCATGGTGGCCAGCACCAGGAAATCGAAGGGCGCGGTGGTGGGGTCCATGGAATGGCAGGAAGGCATGGGAAGGTCGTGTTCTCTCGCGTCGAAAGAAGGATCGGAGGCGCCCGTCGGACGAGCTCGGGCGCTGACGACGGGGGCGGGTCCCCACGCGCCATGGACCGTAGCGCGTGGGGACTCTCGATTTCAACCCTCATTCGCTCCGGTACGGGCCGAAGACCCTTTCGGACTCAACTTCCTCCGGCGGCCTCGTTGTCGTGGGACCACGTCGACCTGGCGGTTCCGGTGGTGAGCAGCACAGGAGTGCTCTTCGATGGCAACGACGATCCTCAGTACGAGAAGGTGGAGTTCATGCCGTTCCTCATGCAGTCGGTACCGGCGAAGCAGCAGAGCGTGGGGAGCTTCAAGGCGCTGTTTCGCGGGAATCGCGCCTGATTCACCCCAACCAGCGCATCCACCCCAGAGCCGCCATCGCGCCCACCAGGAGCGCGCCGTCCAGTCCCAGGGCGACATAGTGCTCATCCCGGCGGCGGGGCAGAAGCGCCAACAGCAGGGCCAGAGGCACCAGCCCGAGGGTGCGGGAGGGCATCGGCAGTACCAGCAGGGAGGCCGCGCCAAGGAGGGCGATGGCCAACGCGAGGTTCCAGACACCCCCTTCTCCCAGCCAGAGGGCTTCCGCTTCGTGATCGGCCACATCGCAGGCCAGGACGTTGGCCACGATCGCCGCGCCCAGGGGCCACAGTTCGTTCACGCCCCGCGAAACGGGAAGGCCGCCGGCGATCAGGGGCAGACCGGTGACCACCAGCATCCAGGAGAGCCCGATGTACAGGGGCTTGAACCCGGGAACCCGCTTCAGCCACGGGTGCACCAGCGACAGAAGGCCCACCGCGCCCAACAGGAAGCTGGTGCGCCAACCGCTTTGCACGGTGAGGACGATCGCTGCCGTTCCCGCCGCCGCGCTCAGCCATCCCAGCTCGCGCTCGTTGCGCTGGACGAACTGTCCCCGCCGGGGCTTGTCGCGTGCGTCCCCCGCGAAGTCGCGCAGACGGTCGAGGTTGTAGACCGAGAAACTGCCCAGAGCCACCAGCGCGGTCAGCCGCGGTGGCAACGCGACCTGCAGCGCGGCCGCCGCGGCGTGCAGCAGGCCGAGCGCGATCAGGGCGATCCACAGGCCGGAGTAGACGACGAAACCCATGGCGGGACCGCGGGGGATCAGGCGACCCCGTCGGGATCGACGTAGGATTTCTCCTCGACGATCTCCGAACCGGTGCGCTGGTTGATCTCCGCCTTGATCCGCGCCCTCTGGTCGTTGGTGCGGTAGACCGCCCGGGCCAGCTCGATGAACTCCTCGCCGAAGTCCCCTCTCGCCTCGCAGGCGCGGATGCGGTCCTCGATCTCCCACAGGCGGCGGTTCACCTCGGCCAGGGCGGCCAGCCAATCGCCGACCTGTTCACTCGACACCGGCAGCTTCTGCGCTTCTGGTTGCAGGGCGGCCAGTTCGCGGCGCACATTGGCCACCTTCTTCTCGTCGGAGATGCGGACCTCCTTGATCAGGAGAATGGAGATCTTGTCCAGGAGTTCTCCGGCGGAGACGGGAACGCGGATCTGCATGGCGGCTCACCTTCCTGTCGCCGCGGAGGGATGGCGGCGACGGCGGCATGATACCCCAGGGAGGATCGGCTCCCAAGTCGCGGCGCCATTTCCCGCCCGGCAGTTGCCGGGGCGCGATGCCTCCCCGATCTGGCGCCGGCGCCGGGCGGCGGAGCCATCCACAAGCCCCTGATCCCGGCCGGATCCAGGCGTTCCCGGGCCCGTCGAGGGCTCCCTTGACACCCCGGCGGGCTTTTTCTAGCCTTGATCGCCGCCTTGAAGGGGGGATTCCGCTCGAGGGAGCCATCGCCCCCTCCGTCCACACCCTGCATCGCCGAGGAACCACCACCGTGAAGACCATTGGACGCCACCTGATCGCCGAATTCTACGGCTGTGAGGCCGCAGTCCTCGACCAGGTCGACGAGCTCCGCCGGGTGATGATCCGCGCGGCCGAACTGGTGGGCGCCACCGTGCTCGGCGAGACCTTCCACTCCTTTTCTCCCCAGGGCGCCAGCGGCACCGTCGTCATCGCCGAATCGCACCTGTCGGTCCATACCTGGCCCGAGAAGGGCTACGTGGCGGTCGATGTCTACACCTGCGGCGGGCTCGACCCCCGCGCCGCCTTCGACCATCTCGCCCGGGCCTTCCAGGCCCGCAGCTTCCGGGTGCAGGAGATCCTCCGCGGTCTTCCCGAAGACCTGGAGAACCACGGCATGCTTCTTCCCGAGGACGTCCAGATCATCACCCGCGCGCCCCGCGTGGAACTCGATCGCCGGCGCGCCGCGGCGACGGAGGCCTGAGCCCTTGACCGGGGGCTTCGACGCAGCCGCATCCGAAGACGAACGCCGCCGCGCCCTCGAGGCCGAGATGTCCTCCTCTGTTCGGGGGATCCTGGCCGAAGGCTGGCACACCGAGGAGGACTTCGGCGCGGTGCGCCTCGGCCTGAAGATCGACGAGGTCCTCCACGAGGAGACTTCGCCCTACCAGGAGATCGCGGTCTACCAGAGCGGTTTCTTCGGGCGCGTCCTGGTCCTGGACGGGCTGGTCATGCTCACCGAGCGCGACGAGTTCGTGTACCACGAGATGCTCATCCACGTGCCCCTTCTCAGCATGGAAGACCCGCGCCGGGTGCTGGTGATCGGCGGGGGCGACCTGGGCTGTGTGCGCGAGATCCTCAAGCACGAGAGCGTCGAGCAGGTGGTGCTGTGCGAGATCGACGAACGGGTCACCCGGGTCTGCCAGGAGTTCTTTCCCTGGGCCGAGACGGCCCTGGGCGACCGGCGGCTGAAGACCGTCTTTGACGACGGGGTGGCCTATGTCCGGAACCATCCGGAGGCCTTCGACCTGGTGGTCATCGACAGCACCGACCCGGTCGGCCCGGCGGTGGGCTTGTTCCTGCGCGAGTTCTACCAAGAGGCCGCGGCCGGTCTGAAACCCGGCGGCGTGCTGACCGCCCAGACCGAGTCGCCGCACTACAGTCCCCGCCTGGTGGGGAAGATCTACACCGAACTGCGGGCGGCGTTCAGCGAGGTCCACGCCTACCTGGGCTTCATTCCCACCTATCCCAGCGGATGCTGGAGCTGGGCCTGGGCGAGCAACCACCGCCGCCGCGGCGATTTCTTCGACCGCGCGCGGGCCGAGCGCATCGCCGGATCGTGCCGCTACTACACCCCCCGGTTGCAGGAGGCGGCCTTCGTCTTGCCCGCGTTCGTCCGGGAGGCGGTGGAAGGAACGTCCCCCTCGCCATCGGACGGCCGCTGAGACCTCCCGTCGTCCTCGGCGGCCGGCCGCGCCCCGGCCCGGGTTTCTCAGTGGATGTATCCCAGCGCCCGCAGGTTGCGCTGCAATTCCTCGGGAAGATGATCGGGGTCGATGCGCGGTGAGGTGGAAAACACCGCCTGGCCGAAGTCCTTCCACTCGAGCTCGAGGGGAAGACGCGATCCCGACGAAGGCTTGGGCCACAGGACCTGGAGTTTCCGCTGCGTGCCCACCGCGATCAGCCACTGCGCCTCGCGGTCTCCCAGCAGGTAGAGTTCTCCCCCCGGCAACGGCCGCCACGCCACGGTTCCTCCCCGGCGCAAGCGGAAGCGCCGGGGAGCGGGACCCGGCCGCAGGTAGGCCTCGTGGAGACCCTTGCGGCAGACGATGCGGAGGGGAGGGGCCACCCCCTCGCCCCGGTAGCGGAGGTGCAAGCCCCGCGCGGTGCGGTCCGACCAGGCCCGGATCTTCTCCTGGAGGCGGGCCTGCCGGCGGTCGGGGCCTTGCGGCGCCGGGCCTTCCGATGGTTTCCCCGTTCCCGGGGTGGAGCCCTCCGTGGGCGCCCGTGCCGCGGATCCGCTTCCGGGGTCGCTCAGCCACACCGCCAGGGTCTCGGCCGGATCGGTCTGCAAATCCCAGCTCACCCAGCCGGCCCGGGGCATGTCCCGCCACTCCACCTTGAGGCGGTCCTGCACCAGGGCGGTGCCGCCGCGTCCGTCCAACTGGTAGCTGGCCCACCGGAGCGGGGGGATCAGATGACCCGGTCGCGGAAGATTCGCGCGGATCTCCTTCTCGCCCAGCCCCAGCAAGCCCGCGTTGTAGGCGGCCAGGGCCTTCCAGCGACGGCTCAGGTGCGGGCCGATGAGATCGGCCAGGGCGTGGGTGGGAAACTCCCGCTTGGCCAGGCGCTCGAGTTCGCGGCGGAACGGTCCCCGGCGTCCTCCCGGCGGCCGGATGATCAAGGGCACGTGCAGCAGGTTCTCGTGCAGGGAATTGCCGTGCCCGTACCGCCCGTGCTCCCAGAACTCCTCGCCATGGTCGCTCAGCAGGACGATCCAGCTGTTCTCGTACAGCCCGTGGTCCTTGAGCGCCTGGAGGAAGCGCCCGAAGCTGTCATCGTTCTGCAGGATCTCCTGGTCGTACTGATCGATGGTGACCGCCGCCTGCTCCCGGTGCTTCTCGTCGGCGCGGGCGGCCAGTTCGTACTCGAGACTGTCCGGGAAATCCACCTGGAATCGCGGCAGGGGCTCGTAGGGAAAGTGCGGATCCATGGTGTGCAGGTAGTGGAAGAGCGGGCCCTCAACCTCCTGGTCGAGGAAGGGCAGCCAATCCTCGTGCGCCTGATCCGATCGCAGGTAGGTGGCGTCGCCGCGGGTCACCACGTCGAAGAAGTCGAAGCCCTGGTGGAAGCCGAAGGTGGTGGTGATGTTCTGGTTGGTGACCACCGCCACCGTCCGGTACCCCAGTTCCTGCATCGCCTCGGGCCAGGTGCGGAAGGCAAGCGGCAGCACGCCGGCCCGACCGCGGACCCCGTGGAGCCTCGGCGTCAGGCCGGTGAAGAGCCCGGCGACCGCCGGGCGGGTCCACGGCGCGGCGGTGACTGCGCGGGAGAAGAGGAAGGCATCGTCGGCGAAGGCGTCGATATGGGGGGAGATGTTCCGCGGATAGCCGTAGCAACCCAGGTGATCGGGGCGCAGCGTGTCGATCAGGTAGACGAAGACAGGATCGACCGGAGTGTCGGGGGCGCGGTTTCCGCAGCCCTCCAGGAGCGGTGTGAGAACACCGACCAGCAGGAACGGCACGAAAAGACCGACCCGCACAAGCGGCGCGAGGGCGAACCTTCCACCCAGCAGAAGCGCCACGAAGGTAGACCTTCCCCCCTTCAACCGCGGCATCGGCCGGGAAAGGATGCGGTGCCTGGATCGTCTCATCGCGCTCCCGGTCCCAACACGATCGGCCCCAGGAGGTAGCAGTAGAGGGTCACCACCACCACGCCGATGAGGTTGAGGATCAGGCCGACCCGGGCCATCTGCCGGATGGTGATCCATCCGCTGCCGAAGACGATGGCGTTGGGCGGGGTCGCCACCGGAAGCATGAAGGCCAACGAGGCCGAGAGCGCCGCCGGCACCATGAGCAGCAAGGGGGGCGCCTTCAACGAAACCGCGACCGCGGCGAGGATGGGCATGAGCAGGGTGCTCGTGGCGGTGTTGGAAGTGACCTCGGTCATCATCATCGTCACCAGGCTGGTGAGCATCATGATCAGCGGCAGGGGAAGACCGCCGAGTCCGGACAGGTGGTTGCCGATCCACTGGGCGAGTCCGCTCTGGTGGAATCCGTCGGCCAGGGCGAAACCGCCTCCGAAGAGCAGGAGTATACCCCATGGAGCCTTCCGGCGGATGCTCGGGAAATCGAGCAGCGCGACCGCGTGTTCTTCCCCGGGGGACTTCGCGCGCAGCATGGTGAGCAGGATCCCCACCCCGATGGCGACGGTGGTGTCGTGGAGATACCCGGGTTCCGCGAAGAGCTGGGACCAGCCGGGAACGGTGAACGCGCCGAGCACCAGGGGTTTGCGCGTCAACCACAACGCGACCGCCAGGAGAAAACAGGCCAGCACCTGCTTCTCGCCGCTGCTCATCGGACCCAGGCGGGCCCGTTGTTCGCGGAGGATCTCGCGGCCGCCTTCCCCCAGGCTCGAGGCGGGAAGGCTCCCGTGCGGTCCGAAGTGCATCAGCACGAAGTAGGCGGCCAGGAGCATGGTGAGCGAGATGGGCACGCCCAGCAGCATCCAGCGTCCGAAGGTGATCTCGGGAAGATCGGGGAAGAGGGTGTGCGCCTGTCCGGCCAGCACGATGTTCGGGGGCGTTCCCACCAGCGTCGCCAGGCCTCCCACGCCCGCGCCGAAGGCGAGCGCCAGCATCAGGGCCGCGCCCAGGTTCTTCTGCACCGCGTCGGCGCCCGCCGGTCCCTGCTCTTCGCCCGCGCGCTCGGCCAGGGTCCGCACCACCGCCATCGCGATGGGCAGCAGCATCAAGGTGGTGGCGGTGTTGGAGATCCACGCGGAGAGGAAGGCCGAGGAGAGGAGGAAGCCCAGCAGCAGGCGCCGCGGCCGGGTTCCGACCCGGGCCACCAACCCGAGGGCGAGACGGCGGTGGAGATTCCACCGTTCCATGGCGATGGCGATCATGAACCCGCCCAGGAACAGGAAGACCAGGTGGTTGCCGTAGTTCAGCGAGGTCTTTCCGCTGGGGAGGATGCCCAGGGCCGGGTAGAGGACCAAGGGAAGCAGCGCGGTGACCGCGAGGGGAAGCGCTTCACTGATCCACCAGAAGGCCATGAGCAGGGCGATCGCGGCCATGTGCCAGCCCGCCGGGGAAAGCCCATGGGGGGCCGGCAAGAGCAGAAGGACGAGGAATCCGGCGATCCCACCCAGGACGAAGCCGGGGTGGCCGAAACCCGGCTCACGCGTCCCGGGACCGCCCGGAACCGCGCCGCCGCCCGGACTTCCGTGGTCCGGGGCGGAGTTCGCCGGGGGAGGGAAGAAGGAAGGCATGGCGGGCCCAGCCTAGATCCCCCGCCCGGAGGGGGTCAAGGACCGGCGGGCGCTGAAGGACGGGCCTTGGGTGGGTTCGGCGGCCCGGACCGGCCTGGCCCCATCCTCCTTGTTTCGGGGAACCCGACGTGCTATGATTTTCCCAACCCAGGCACCCGCCGGTACCGCATCTCCCTCGCGTGCTCCCGGTGGAATCCCGAGCGGATGTGCGGGCCCCCTCCCTCGCCCGGCGTCCTCTGAGGAGGGTGTGTCTCTACGGAAGCGCGTCTTGGGCGGGCTTCCCACGGATACCCATCCAATGATCATCAACGATCCAGGAGGATTCTTGGCATGCGTCGTTATGCAATGATCAGCTTGGCCCTGATGGGCATGCTCCTCGCCGCGTCGGCGGCCTGGGCCCAGGTCGATGTCGATTTGGCCTTCTCTCCCGACGCGGTCGCCCCGGGCGACGAAGTGACCGTCTTCTTCTCCATCGCCAATCTCGGTGATGAGGCGGTTCTCGCCGATGTCCAGGTGGACATCACCTTCGGCGACATGACACTTCCCACCTTGTTGGGGAAGATGCCTCTGCCGGCCGGATACGAGAACAGCCAGGAGATGACCTTCGTCGTTCCGCCGCTTCCCTACAGCGGCGATCTCACGGTCACGGTCACGGTGACCGCGGGCCAGTTCAGTGACACCGCCACCGACACCATCACGATCCTTCCCGGGACGCTGAGTGTCGGCAACCAGGGCGTGCAGGAGTTCGGACGTCAACTGCTCGACGGGATGGGCGCGAACGCGACCGTCCCCGCCGAGGCTCAGAGCATCGGCCAGTTGAAGTCCAGCTTCCGTTGAGCCTCCAGGTGATGGGCTGAAAAGGGTGGGAGCCGCGCGAGCGGTTCCCACCCCATCTCGCCATGCATCCCGTAGCTCGACACCCCATCTGGAGGCGGAACCCCATGAAGGCCCTTCTCGTTCTCGCCGCTCTTCTGACCCTGTCCTGGACGCCCTGGGCGGAAGCGGCTCCCTTCGTCCTGCAGAAGCACTATCTCGGCGAGCAGCTTCTCGACCAGTACGGTTTCTCGGTCTCCTCGGCCGGAGACGTCGACGGCGACGGCTTCGACGACTATCTCGTCGGAGCCAACGTCAACGACGAACTCGTGACCAGTGGAGGCAAGGTCTACCTCTACCGCGGCGGGGTGGTCCTTCCCGACAGCACTCTCTTCACCTTCGCCGGCGACCGCCAGAGGGAATACCTGGGGGGGTGTGTCGCCGGGGCCGGCGACCTCAACGGGGACGGTCTGGCCGATTGGGCGGTCGGTGCGCCCGGCCCGGGAGTGACCGGAACCCTGCCCGGCCGGGTCTTCGTCTTCCTGGGAAGCGATCCGATCGACATGGTGCCCGATTTCATCCTGGAGGGAGTGACCCCCGGGGGACAGTTCGGCGCGGCCCTGGCGATGGACGGCGACCTGAACGGCGACGGCTACGACGATCTCGCGGTGGGGGCTCCCCGCGACAGCTCCGGAGTGGTCTATCTCTTCTTCGGAGGAGCGGGTTTCACCCCCGTCGCCGGCGACACCCTCTTCGCCCGCGCGGTCGATCAGCGCTTCGGCAAGGCCTTGTGCTATTGGAAGGGCCAAGGGGATGCGGGCGCCGACGGGCTGGTGGTGGGTGCGCCGCGCTCCTCGGACGCGGCGACCTGGGCTGGCGCGGCCCTGCTCTACCGAGGGGGTCCGGCTTTCGACCGCCAAGCAGATCTGGTCATCGGAGGCCGGTCGGCCGGGGACGCCCTGGCCTCGGCCCTGGACGGTTCGACCGACCTGGACGGGGATGGCGCGGCGGACCTGTTGGTGGGCGCGCCCCACGCCGACGTCGGGCTGTCTGCGGACGCCGGGAAGGCCTACCTCTTCTCCGCAGCTCCGCTGGATACCACCTTCGACCGGAGCTGGGCGGGAAGCTGGGACGGGGGCCGTTTCGGCTCGTCGGTCGCGGCCGGATTCCACTGGGACGACGACGCGAGCCCGGATCTGGTGGTGGGAGCCCCCTATGCCGGGACGCCGACGACCGAGGAGGGGGCGATCTATGTCTTCGCGGGTGGGGTGGCCCCTCCTTCGGCTCCTTTGGACAGCCTGATGGGACCGGTTTCGAGTTCCCACCTCGGGATCTCCTGCGCGGACGCGGGGGATATCCAACACGACGGCAGAAGTGCTATGATTGCCGGAGGATACAACGGGGGGGATACGGGAAGGGCGCTGCTCTTTTCCGCCCCGGGGCGCGGCACGCCGGCCCCGTCACCACGGACGCGGTTCGCGCGGTTGTCCCGTCCCTGGCCGAACCCGTTCAACCCACGGGTACAGTTCCGGCTCGAACTGCCCCAGACGGGAGCATGGACGATCGAGGTCTTCGACCAGCGCGGCCGCAAGGTGGACCGCCTGTACGATGGACGACTCCAGGCCGGGCCCCATGTCTTCGTCTGGGATGG
Source organism: uncultured bacterium (assembly GCA_964601275.1). Lineage (GTDB taxonomy): Bacteria > Krumholzibacteriota > Krumholzibacteriia > JAJRXK01 > JAJRXK01 > JAOZPE01. The sequence continues at coordinate 96,363 of CAZRMV010000001.1, forward strand.
ACGGAGCGCGCAGGGGTTCGAAGTTCCCTCGGGCGTCTACCATCTGCGGGCCCGCGGCAGACAGGAAGAGCTCGTGCAGACGATGACCCTCATCCGCTGAACGGAACCTCAGCAGGAGAAACCCAGGCATGCGGATCCCGTCCACCATCCTTCGACTGTCGATCGTCGTCGCCTTCGTCGGCGCGCTGCTCGCCGGGTGCGCCGACGGCGGATCTCCCACCGCGCCCTCGACGCCGCCGGTGACGGGTGCCGCGGCGACCGACCCCGCCGTGGGATCGTCTCAGCCGGTGCCCGGGGGAGACGGTGTTCCGGGGACTCCGCGCGGGGAGGATGCCGTCCTGGGTGGCAACTCCTTTTCCACGATGGACTACGGCCGCTGGCTGATCCGGGTACAGGACACCGCGATCATCCAGGATCTTCTCGATCAATACGGCTTCCTGCTGGGGGAATTGGCCGCGGACCTGCACCTGTTCACCGTGATCATCCCCGCGCTGCCGCCGGAGTTCCTGAGCGACCCGCGGATCGTGGCCATCCAGCCGGATGAGCCCACCGCGCTCAGCATGCCTCAGGAGATGCTCATGGGATTCAACGAGGGCGGTTGGGACGAGGGCGCCTATCCCGCCCAGGATGCCCTTTCCGGTCTCCACCTGGCGCGGGTCCACACCATGGCCCGGGGAAAGGGAATCACCGTCGCGGTCTTGGACACCGGGGTGGACCTGCTCCACCCGCATCTGGCGGGCCGCATCGTCGACCAGCCGAGCCCCGATCTGCCCCCGCCGATGGAGATCGCGAACCACCTGGACGATGACGGGGACGGCCTCGTGGACGAGGCCTTCGGCCACGGAACCCACGTGGCGGGGACGATCGCCACCGTGGCGCCCGATGCGAAGATCCTTCCCTTGAAGGTGATGAACGACGACGGCGTGGGCACCAGCATGGACCTGGCGATCGGCCTGTCCTACGCCCTGCAGGCCGGGGCGCAGGTGGTGAACCTGAGCCTGGCCTTGAGCGACACATCCGCGGTGATCGCCGGCTTGTTGCAAGACCTGGAAGATGCCGGGGTGGAAGTCGTCGCCGCCGCGGGCAATACCGGGGCGGGCGTGCTCTTCCCCGCCAGTCACCCCACGGTGGTTTCCGCCGCCGCGGTGACGACGACCGGGGAGTTGGCGACTTTCTCCGCCCGGGGCACGGTCGATCTGGGAGCGCCCGGAGTGCAGGTGGTTTCGTCCTACCCGGGTGGCGGAACCGCGATGGCCAGCGGAACCTCCATGGCCGCGGCGGTGGTCAGCGGGACGGTGGCCCTCTTGCGCGGACAGAGCAAGGTCGGACCGGTGGTTCCCTGGATGCCGCCGCTTGCCGCCAGCGCGGTCGATGTGCAGCCCGCCGGCGGAATCATCTACGGGGAAGTGGCGCCCCTGGCCGCGCTGAAGCTGAGTCTCGAGCGGCGTGGCATTCCCTGGCTCCAGGAGTCGACGCTGGGCACCCGCTGAAGGATCCCCTGCCGGCCGCTCCGAAGATTCTCCCGGGGAACCTTCCGGAATCATTGCACCCCATGGGCCCGGACCGGCCATCGCCCGGTCCGGTTGCGCTGGTCTGATTCGTGCAGTGTTGCTAAGATCTTCCGGTCCACGTGGTTCCCGTGGAAAGCCTGCATCCTTCCAGCGCCGGGTCGCCCATCGTGACGAACGACCAAACCGCACGGCAAGGCCGCCCCCTCCGTTCGATCGGCCTGCTCACTCCCTCGGGATGGGGCAACCTGGGGGACGCGGCGATCCAGGACGCGGTGATCCAGGCCATCCGCCGCCGTCATCCTCGGGCCCGCATCGAAGCCTTCACCCTGAATCCGGCCGATACGCGCCGGCGTCATGGAATCGAGGCCGACGTTCTCTCCGGATTCGGCGTCACCCCGGGCTACCGGGTCCAGCCGGCCGGCGAGGAGAGCACGGCCGCCGCGTCTTCGTCGAGCTCCGCCCGGCACGCTTCGACGAGCGGCACGACGCGACGGTCGGGGCGGCTCCGCCGGACCGTCGCCACGCTCGACGGGGTTCTCTACCGGGTGCTGTGCGACCTGCGCTACCTGCGACGCCTGCGCGGCAAGTTGCGCGACCTTGATGCGGTGGTGGCCTCGGGGGGCGGGCAGGTCGACGCCGAATGGGGTGGAGCCTTCGGCCACCCCTTCACCCTGGCCAAGTGGTCCCTGCTCTGCCGCATGAGCGGGGTGCCTTTCAGTCTCTTGGCGGTGGGCGTCCACCATCTCGATTCCACCCTCAGCCGTCTCTTCGCGCGGATCGCCCTGCACAACGCCCACCGGGTCACCTTCCGGGACGAGGTCTCCCGCCGGATGGCCCGTCGCCTGCACCTGGTCGAGGACGCGCCGGTGGTTCCCGACCTCGCGTTCGCCCACGAGCGGCTCGACCCCGCCCTCTGGGAGGAAGGGGAAGCCGGTGCGGTGGCGGTCGGACCCATCTCATGGTGCGATCCCCGGGTCTGGCCCCGCCGGGATCGAGCCCGTTATCTCGGGTATCTGCGCCGTTTGGCCGCCTTCGTGGGCAGCGTGCTCGCCGAGGGCCGCCGGGTGGTCCTGGTGCCCGGGGACACCAGCGACGCCTGGGCCGCCGGTGATCTCGAGGGAATCCTCCGGGAAGAGCTTCCCCCCGGGGTGGCTCCGGAAAGCCTGGATCGGCTGGAGATTCCCCGGATCGAGTCGGTCCAGCAACTGCTGGACGCCCTGCGGGGCGTGGAACTGGTTGTGACCAGCCGTCTCCACGGGGTACTGCTGGCCGCCGCCCTGGGAAAGCCGGTGCTGGCGGTGGTCTACGATCGCAAGGTCGATACCCTGGCCCGTGACCTCGCGCTGGGCGATTACCTGGTGGATATCGAACGCTTCGACGTGGTATCGCTACGGTCGAACTTCGAGCGTCTCGCCGCCGATGCTCCCAGGATCCGCGAGAAGCTCCGCCCGATCGTCTCGGGGTACCGCGAGCGCCTGGAGAGGCTCTTCGAGGAGGTGTTGTGATGCGCTCCCATCTGCGCGAGCTGATGCGCTACCGGCAGCTGCTGCGCAGCCTCACCTGGCGGGAGGTCCGCATCAAGTACAAGCAATCGGTCATGGGCATCCTCTGGGCGGTGCTCATGCCCATGATCGTGGTCTCGGCGGGAATCCTGGTGAAGTACGCCGCATCGCGCCTGGCCGGCACCGAATTCAACACCACGGAGGTGGCGTCCATCTCGGTGCGGGCGGTCCCCTGGGCCTTCTTCGTCTCCGCTCTCCGGTTCTCCACCGGGAGTCTCATCGCGAACACGAATCTGGTCACCCGCATCTACTTCCCGAAGGAGATCTTTCCGCTGGCGGCGGTGGGTTCGCAGCTCCTGGACTTCTCCATCGCCTCCGGGGTGTTGTTCGTGCTGCTGGCCGCGCTGAAGGTGGGAGTCTCGATCCACCTGCTGTGGGTGCCGGTGCTCATGCTGTCCCTGGTGGCCCTGGTGGCGGGCCTGGGGATCTTCCTGTCCGCCGCGGCCCTGTTCTTCCGCGACGTGAAGTACCTGGTGGAGGTGTTCCTGACCTTCGCCATCTTCTTCACCCCGGTGTTCTACGACGTGAGTCTCTTCGGCCGTTGGTCGAAAGTGCTTCTGCTCAACCCGGTGGCGCCCCTGCTGGAGGGGATGGACGCGGTGATCGTCGATCACCAGCAGCCCCAGCTCGCGTGGATCGCCTACAGCGCGGTGATGGCGCTGGGGATCCTCACCGCGGCCTATTCCTTCTTCAAACGCTCCGAACCCGCGTTCGCCGAGAGCATCTAGGAGGACCGATGGCCGAGATCGCGCTCAGGATGGATGGGGTGAGCAAGAAGTTCCGCAAGGGAGAGATCTACGACTCCCTGCGCGATCTCATTCCCGCGTTGACCGGGAAGTTCCTGCGGCGCAGCGATCATCTCGAGCGCGAGGAGTTCTGGGCGTTGCAGGACGTGTCCTTCGAGGTCGAACGGGGCGAGGCCTTCGGGATCATCGGTCCCAACGGGGCGGGAAAGTCCACCATCCTCAAGCTGATGAGTGGAATCTTCCAGCCCACCCGAGGCAGTCTCCAGGTGAACGGCACCCTGTCCGCCTTGATCGAGGTGGGGGCGGGATTCCATCCCGATCTCACCGGGCGGGAGAACATCTACCTGAACGGGGCCATCCTCGGGATGCGACGCGAGGAGATCGCGGCGAAGTTCGATCAGATCGTCGAGTTCTCGGGTCTCAGCGAATTCCTCGACACCCCGGTGAAGCGTTATTCCTCTGGAATGTACGCGCGGTTGGGGTTCTCGGTGGCGGCGCACGTCGATCCGGACGTGCTGGTGGTGGACGAGGTCCTGAGCGTGGGCGATCTGGTGTTCCAGCGGCGATGTCTTCAGCGCATGAGCGAGATCCTCACCAGCGGAGCGACCGTGCTCTTCGTCTCGCACAATCTCCACGCGGTGGCCGAACTCTGCTCGCGCAGCCTGCTGTTGGAGAAGGGAAAGGTCGCCATGATCGGTCCCAGCAGCGAGGTCATCTCCGAGTACCTCACCCGGGCCTCGGGAAGCCGGCGGGAGCGGGGAGGCCCGGTGGAGATCCTCGGGGCGAGCCTTTGGAACGAGGCCGGAGAGCGGCTGCGTTTCATGACCGGCGAAACGGTGACGGTCGAGGTGGAACTGATCGCCCACGAGGCGGTGCGGAAGGTGGCGGTGGTGCTCGACGTTCTCGGGGAAGACCAGTACGAGCTGTTCAGCACCTCGACCGAACGTCTCGGGGAGGCGCCGGTCGACCTTGCGGCGGGCGAACGCCTGCGCTGCCGCTTCCAGCTGCAGTTGCACCTGGCCCAGGGCAGTTACCGGCTGGCCGCCCACGCTCATCGCTACGATCTCGAGAAGAGCTACGACAGCCTGGTGCCGGCCTGCACCTTCTACGTCAGCTCGGACATCTCGGTCCGGGGGGCGGTCAACTGCCACCCCCGTCTTCTCGAACAACTGAAGTTCGAGGAGTCTCGATCGTCCGGTGGAGGGGGAAACGGGTGATGGACGCCAGCATCATCCTCTGCACCTGCAACCGGGCCGGGATGCTGCCGCGGGTCCTGGACGACCTGCTTGCTCTGGACGCTCCGGAAGGGTGCCGGTGGGAGATCGTGGTGGTGGACAACAACTCGCGCGACGAAACCGCCCAGCTGGTGGAAGAGTACCGCAAACGCCATCCCCGCCGTATCCGATACCTCTTCGAGCCCATGCAGGGGAAATCCTTCGCCCTGAACCGTGGCGTGCGCGAGAGCGAGGGCGAGATCCTGCTCTTCACCGACGACGACGTCCGGGTCGAGGCGGGTTGGATGAGGGCGGTTCTGGAAGCCTTCGAGCGAAACCCCGAATGCATGGGGATCGGGGGCAGGCTCCTTCCCATCCTGCCCCCGGACGTTCCCAGTGAGCTGGACGAGGAGGAGATCCGCACCTTCCACAGCTTCGATTTCGGGGAGCAGCCGCGGGTCCTTCAGAACAATCCCCGCGGTGACAACATGGCCTACCGCAGGGAAGCCTTCGTCCGCCACGGGCTCTTCCGGACCGATCTGGGACCCACCGCCGGAGACCGCGCGGGTCTGAGCGAAGATTCCGAGTTCTCCCAAAGGATCATGGAGGCGGGGGAATCGGTGTGTTACGTGCCAAGAGCGGTGGTACATCATCATGTCCGTCCGGAGCGCTTGAAGCTGAAGTACCTCGACCGATGGCACTACCAGTACGGCCGGGCATTGTGGCGACGGGAGAAGCACCCGGAGAAGACCCGGTTGCTGCTGTCGACCCCGCAGTACCTCCTGCGCCAACTGGCCCAGCAGTGCCTGGCGTGGTCGCTGACCTTTTCCAGGCGTGAGCGCCGTCACCGTTGGTGGAAGGTCCAGGTGCTGCGGGGGAAGATCCACGAGGCCCGCAACGGCGGGCTGCATCCACAACCCGAAGAGGTGGAATCGTATGAAGATTCTCGTCACCGGTCATAGGGGATACGTCGGGTCGGTCCTGGTGCCCCATCTCCTCGAAGCGGGGCACGATGTGGTGGGAATGGACATCGACCTGTATCGGCGGTGCAGCTACGGGAACGACCCGGTGGAGATCCCCGCCCGGGAGAAGGATATCCGGGACGCCGAGGTCTCCGACTTCGAGGGCGTCGATGCGGTCCTGCACCTGGCGGCGCTGTCCAACGATCCGCTGGGCAACCTGAACCCGTCGATCACCTGGGAGATCAATCACCAGGGCGCGGTCCACGTGGCGGTGATGGCGAAGAAGGCGGGGGTGAAGCGTTTCGTCATGGCGTCGACCTGCAGCAACTATGGTTCGGGTGACGACCGGCCGGTCGACGAGAACGCTCCGCTGCGGCCGATCACCCCCTATGCCCAGTCGAAGGTCGAGGCCGAGAAGGATATCGCCGAACTGGCGTCGAAGGGGTTCTCGCCGGTCTTCCTGCGCTTTGCGACCGCCTACGGGGTGTCTCCCCGGCTGCGTTTCGACATCGTCCTGAACAACCTGGCCGCCTGGGGATTCACCACGGGAAAGATCCTGCTCAAGAGCGACGGGTCGCCCTGGCGGCCGTTGATCCACGTGGAGGACATGGCGCGCGCCTTCGCCGCCGCGGCGACTGCGCCCGCCGAGGCGGTGCACAACCAGGCCTTCAACGTGGCTCCCGAGGGGGAGAACTACCGGATCCGGGAGCTGGCGGAGATCGTCCGGGAGGAAAGCCCTTCCTGCACCGTGGAATTCGCCGAAGGGGCTTCGGCCGACGCGCGGAACTACCAGGTGGACAGCTCGAAGATCCGCCGGCTCATGCCCCACTTCGATCCGCAATGGAACGCCCGGAAGGGGGCGCGTCAGTTGCTCGACACCTACCAGGAGCGGGGCTTGAAGCTCGAGGAATTCGAGGGCCCGATCTACAATCGCATCGACCATGTGAAGATGTTGCTGGAGCAGGGCTTGCTGACCCCCGACCTGCGGTGGACGGAAAAGGCGCGCGCGAGCGGAGACTGAGAGACCGTGGTGCTACGGTGGAGGCGGAGGTGACGAAGCGCGTCCTCTGCCGTTCCACAAGACGAGGGCACGGCACCGGAAACGGTTCCGGGAGTCCATGGAGCAAGGAGAGAGGGTTCATGGCTCAGCGATCTTCCCCCCCGCATTCCGCCTGCCGGTTCTGCGGCGCGCCGCTGGAGGAGGTGTTCGTCGACCTGGGGATGTCTCCTCCGTGTGAGAGCTTCCTTTCACGGGATCAGCTCAAGGAGATGGAACCCTTCTATCCCCTGGTGGCCTACGTCTGCTCGAAGTGTCTGTTGGTGCAGCTGGAGGAAATCGTCTCCCCGGGCGAGATCTTCCGGGACTACGCCTATTTTTCCTCCTACTCGACGTCCTGGGTCGAACATGCCCGGCGCTATACCGACGCGATGATCGATCGCCTCGACCTGGACGCTTCCAGTTTCGTGGTCGAAGTGGCCAGCAACGACGGATACCTGCTGCAGCATTTCGTGAAGAAGGGCATCCCCTGCCTGGGGATCGATCCGGCGGAGAACGTCGTGGTGGAAGCGCGGGAGAAAGGCGTGGAGACGTTGACCGAGTTCTTCGGCGCGGAAAGTGCGCGCCGCTTGGTGCAGGACCGCGGTCCGGCGGATCTCATCGTGGGCAACAACGTCCTGGCCCAGGTGCACGATATCAACGACTTCGTCGAGGGAATCAAGATCCTGCTCGCGGAGAGCGGAGTGGCCACGCTGGAATTCCCGCACCTGATGCGCTTGATCGAGCAGAACCAGTACGACACCATCTACCACGAGCACTACTCCTACTTCTCCTTCCTCACCGTCTCACGCATCTTCGGCGCCCACGGATTGCGTTTGTTCAAGGTGGAGGAATTGCCCACGCACGGCGGCTCGCTGCGGATCTTCGCCGCTCACACGGACGGAGAGCGGCCGGAGGACCACAGCGTCCGCGAGATGCGGTCGCGGGAGAAGGACGCCGGATACGAGACCCTCGAGGTCTACCAGGGCTTCCAGGACAAGGTGCAGGCGCAGAAGAGGGATCTACTGTCGTTCTTGATCGAGGCGCGCCGTCAGGGGAAGCGGGTCGTGGGATACGGCGCTCCGGGGAAGGGCAATACCCTGCTCAACTACTGCGGGATCCGCGAGGACCTGCTCGAATTCACCGTCGACCGCAATCCGCACAAGCTGGGGAAATACACCCCGGGAACTCACATTCCCATTCGTTCCCCCGAGGCGATCGCCGAGGAGAAACCCGATTACCTACTGATCCTCCCCTGGAATCTCCGGGACGAAATCACCCGGCAGAACGCGTTCATCCGTGACTGGGGAGGGCGCTTCGTGGTTCCGATTCCCACTGTCGAGGTGTTGACGTGATCTTCCATGAAGTCGAGATCGAAGGAGCATACTGGATCGAGCCGGAGAAACTGGCGGACGAGCGGGGGTTCTTCGCCCGGTCGTTCTGCCGGACGGAGTTCGAGGAGCACGGATTGAATCCGAAGGTTGCCCAGTGCAATATCTCGGGCAACCTGAGGGCGGGAACCCTGCGCGGCATGCACGCCCAGCTCTCTCCCTACCAGGAGGCGAAGCTGGTGCGTTGCACCCGGGGCAGCTTGTTCGATGTCATCCTCGACCTGCGTCCGGAGTCTTCGACCTATCTCCGGCACTTCGGACTGGAACTCAGCGCCCTGAACCACCGGATGATGTACGTCCCCGAGGGGGTCTACCACGGTTTCATCACCCTGGTGGACGACACCGAGGTGTTCTACCAGATTTCCCAGGAATACGTGGCCAAGGCGGGAGATGGAGTCCGCTGGAACGATCCCGTCTTCGGCATCGAGTGGCCCCGCGAAGTGGTGGTCATCAACGAACGGGATGCCAACTATCCCGACTATTCTCCGGCCCGGAGAAACGACCCATGAACCCCGGTGACACCAACCGCCGAATCCAGCGCCGGCCCAACGCCTCGGGAGTGAGCAAGTGACCACCGAAGGCGGCAGTTCCTGGACGCTGAGGGATCCTGAGGCCGAAGGTCGCGCGCTGCACGCCCTGGCCGCCGAGCTGTTTCCCCTGCCGCGTTCGATCACCGGGGAGGGGCTGCGGCAGACCCTGCGCCGCCTGGGGGAGGGGCTTCCCTTCACCTTGCACGAAGTGCCGACCGGGACACCGATCCTCGACTGGACCGCCCCGGAGGAATGGAACGTCAGGGAAGCGTGGATCAAGGGGCCCGATGGCCGGGTCGTGGTCGATGTCCGCGAGAGCAACCTGCACGTGATGGGTTACAGCATCCCATTGCACGAGACGATGCCGCTGAAGACCCTGCAGGAACACCTCCACTCGTTGCCCGGACAGGAAGACCTCATTCCCTGGAAGACCTCCTACTACCGGAGGGATTGGGGATTCTGTCTGCCCGACCGTCTGCGCCGACGCCTGCCCAAGGGAAACTACGAAGTCTTCATCGACGCCGAACTGAAGGAAGGCAGCCTCAGCTACGGGGAAGTCGTCCTGCCCGGTCGCCGCGACGAGGAGATCCTCGTCTCCTCCCACGCCTGCCATCCGTCCCTCGCCAACGACAACCTGTCCGGCCTGGTCGTGACCCGGCGCCTGGCGCAACTGCTCGCCGACCGGCCCCGGCGCTGGACCTGGCGCTTCCTGTGGGCTCCTGGGACGGTGGGCGCCATCGCGTTCCTGTCCGAGCACAAGGAGATCCTGCCCCGCATCCGGGGCGGTCTGGTGGTGGCCGGGGTCGGAGACCGTGGACCGCTCAGCTACAAGCGCAGCCGCCAGGGCCAGGCCGAGATCGACCGGGTGGTGCAGCGGATCCTGCGACGAAGGAAGGAGAGGCATCGCGTCTTCCCCTTCAGTCCGGACGGCTACGACGAGCGGCAGTACAATTCGCCGGGGATCGGACTGCCGGTGGGCCGGCTCTCCAGGACCCCGTGGGGCAGCTATCCCCAGTATCACACTTCCGGCGACGACCTCGAGTTCATCCGCCCCGAGTCGCTCGCCTCCACCCTGGCCGTGCTCCTGGAGGTGGCCCGGGAGCTGGAAGAGGGAGTCTACCATCGCAATCTGCGAAGCGAGGGCGAACCGCAGCTCGGGCGGAGGGGTCTCTACGCGGCGCTCGGCGGACATCGCGGCCGCGACGAACGCGAAGCGGCGATGCTGTGGCTTCTGAATCTCTCGGACGGACGCTACTCGATGACCGACGTGGAGGAGATCAGCGGAATCGATCGGGCCCTGTTGGAGGAAATGGCGGAAATCCTGCAGGAGCACCAACTCTTGATCCGGGAGGACTAGGATGAACGAGCGTTCGTATCTCCGGTCGAGGGAACTCAGCCGCCGCGCCCATGAGATCATCCCCGGCGGTTGCCACACCTACGCCAAGGGGGACGATCAGTACCCCGAGCAGGCCCCTGGCTTCATCGCGAGGGGTGAGGGCAGCCACGTCTGGGATGTCGATGGCAACGAGTTCATCGAGTACGGGATGGGATTGCGGGCGGTCACCCTCGGCCACGCCTATCCGCCGGTGGTCGAGGCGGTGCAGCGGCAACTGTCCAAGGGGACCAACTTCACCCGGCCGTCTCCCCTGGAGGTCGAGTGCGCCGAATCCCTGCTCTCGTTCTTTCCCCGGGCCGACATGGTGAAGTTCTGCAAGGACGGTTCGACCGCCACTGCCGGCGCGGTGCGCCTGGCCCGGGCCCACACCGGCCGCGACCTGATCGCCTACTGCCGGGACCATCCCTTCTTCTCGTACGAGGACTGGTTCATCGGAACCACCCCGCTCAGCGCGGGCATTCCCCACGCGACCACCGCGTTGAGCGTGGGGTTCTCCTACAACGACATCGAGAGCCTCCAGGATCTCTTCGACCGGTATCCCGGAGAGATCGCCGGGGTCATCCTCGAACCCGAACGGGAAGAACCGCCCCGCGACGACTTCCTCCAGAGAGTGGAGGAACTCTGTCGCCGCGAGGGCGCCCTCCTCATATTCGACGAGATGATCACCGGCTTTCGGTGGGACAAGGGAGGCGCCCAGGCCCTCTATGGCGTCGATCCCGATCTCTCCTGTTTCGGGAAGGCCATGGCCAACGGGTTCTCGCTGTCGGCCCTGGTGGGCAAGCGGGAGGTGATGGAACTGGGTGGCTACGACCACGATCGCGACCGGGTATTCCTGTTGTCGACCACCCACGGCGCGGAGAACCACACCCTCGCCGCTGCAATGGCGGTGCACGAGGTGTATCGCACCGAAGATGTCATCGGCACCTTGCACCGGCAGGGAAAGCGATTGCGGGAAGCGGTGGAGGAGATCACCGCCGATCTCGGGGTGGAGAGGTATTTTCAAGTCGCGGGAAGGGACTGCAATCTCATCTATGTCACCCGGAACGCCGAGGGGGAACGTTCCCAGCGGTTTCGCACCTTGTTCATGCAGGAGATGATCCGGCGCGGTATCCTGGGACCGTCCTTCGTGGTGTCCTATTCGCATACCGACGCGGACATCGACCGGACCGCCGAGGCGGTGGCCGAATCGCTGAAGGTCTACGCGAAGGCCATCGAAGAAGGGGTGGAACACCATCTTGAGGGCCGGCCGGTGCAACCGGTGGGCCGGAGAAGAGGATGATGCCATGAAGGTCGTACTGTTCTGCGGGGGGCTGGGTTTGAGACTGAGGGAGTATTCCGAGGCCATTCCCAAGCCGATGGTCAAGGTGGGTAAGCATCCCATCCTCTGGCAGGTGATGCGCTACTACGCGCACTATGGCCACAACGACTTCATCCTTTGTCTCGGGTACAAGGGCGAGATCATCAAGGACTACTTTCTCCATTACGACGAGTGCATGACCAACGATTTCACCATGTCCGATGGAGGCCGCCGGATCGAGCTCTTCGGCAAGGACATCGACGACTGGAAGATCACCTTTGTCGACACCGGCATCCAATCGAACATCGGCCAGCGCCTGCGCGCAGTTCGACAACACCTGAAAGGGGAGGACGTCTTCCTCGCCAACTACACCGACGGTCTGACCGATCTGCCTTTTGACGATTACTTGTCTTTCGCCCTCGCCCAGGATCGGACCGCCTGTTTCCTGTCGGTGCGTCCGACCGCGACCTTCCATGTCGTCGACTCCGATCCGGACGGCACGGTCACCCGCATCTCGCCGGTGGCCGACGCCACCCGCATCAACTGCGGCTATTTCGTGCTGAAACCGTCGATCTTCGAGGTGATGGAGAAGGACGACGACCTGGTTACCGCGCCGTTCCAGCGATTGATCGGCAGGAACGACCTGGTCACCTACGAGTACGACGGGTTCTGGGAGTGCATGGACACCTTCAAGGACCGCCAGATGCTCGAGGACATGGTGCAGCGGGGAGACAAACCATGGCAGGTGTGGGCCAGATGATGCGATTCCACCTCGATGACGGTCCGCTGAACATCCTCTGTCTCGGAGCGCATCCCGACGACATCGAAATCGGTTGTGGGGGGACGCTTCTGGAACTTCTCGCGTCGCGCGCGGAAGTCCATGTCGACTGGGTGGTGCTGGCGGTCGCTGCCGACCGGCGCGAAGAGGCCCAGTGCGCGGCCCGGCGCTTCCTCGAGAATGCGCGCGAGTCCCACCTCGGCCTGCACGGTTTCGAAGACGGGTTTCTGCCCCACCTCGGCCGGGAAGTGAAGCGGCGTTTCGAGGAGATGAAGGGCCTTGCCGACCCGGATCTCATCTTCACCCACTGGAGGGGCGATGCCCACCAGGACCACCGCCTGGTGAATGAATTGACCTGGAACACCTTCCGCGATCACCTGATCCTCGAGTACGAGATCCCCAAGTACGACGGTGACCTCGGACGCCCCACCCTCTACCTGCCGCTGTCTGGCAAGACCCTCGAGGAGAAGATCTCCATCGTGGTGGAATGCCATCGTAGCCAGGCCGAGAAGGACTGGTTCGAGCCGGAGGTCTTCCGATCGCTGGCGCGTTTGCGGGGAATGGAATGCCGGGCCCCGGAGGGGTACGCCGAGGCGTTCCACGCCTACAAGACGCGGCTGGCGGTCTGAGGTCTCGACCGGGCGGTCAGTGGGGATCCCGCGAAAAACGCAGGACCGCCCAGATGGGATAGTGGTCGCTCGCCCGGGCGTTCCGGACGACCCCGGTGCTCCCCACGGTGAATCCCCGGAAGAAGATATGATCGAGGGCGGGATGTCCCGCGATGAAGAACTCCTTCTTCTTGCGGATGGTGGGCCCTTTGGGCAACCGGGCCTGGGAGAAGCCCGCCCTCCGGAAACGGTCGCGGAGTTCGGCGACGTCGTTGGGAACCGCGGTGTTGAAATCGCCGCCGACGATGACCGGCCATCGACGGTTCTCCACCCGCTCGATCGCGGTCGCGACCTGGGACCGGCGCTGGTCATGGGGAGTGACGATGGTGGCGGTATGGATGCTTGCGACCATCACCGTATCGCCGGCCACGTCGGCGCAGGCGACGGTCATGATCCTCTGGGTTCCGGCCAGAAACCCGTGGTGCGGCAGAAGCACCAGGTCCGGGGCGAAGAGGGGCCACCGGGAGAGGATGGCGTCTCCGAAGAGGCGGTGGTGCTTTGGATGGATCGATCCAGGATAGTAGACGAAATCGTAGCCGAGGCTCTCGGCCAGCCGCCGCGTTCCCTCGGGGTCCATCTCCTGGAGAAGGATGAAGTCGGCCCGGGAGGTCATGGGATCGCCACGCAGATCCAGTTCGGCCTGGTCGAGGTGCTCCCCGTACTGGATGTTGTAGGAGACCACGATCAACGAGTCGACCGGGCCGGTGGGGTGATTGGAGAACCTTCCCTGGGCCAGGTCACCCCGGGTCGGGTGGAAGGGGGCCGGCATGCAACCGCCCAGCGCGACGGTCCAGAAGACCGCCGGAAGCAGGATCCGACAGAACGAGAACGATGGCCGGTGCATGGAAGACACCCTCGTCACGATTCTCCGTCTCGTCAAGTGTGCCAGGCTCCTGTATCCTTGAGGGCGTGGAGTATCCTGGGAGTCCGTCGCCTCGCGCGGCGGAGGAAGGAGAGACCATGCACCGATCCGCCCTCGTTCTCCTGGCGGTGTGGGCCCTGCTGGCCGCCTGCGGGGGAAAAGCCGAGAACGATCCCGAGAATCAGCCGCGGCCGCTCAGCGCGGACGAACAGTGGAGCGAAATCGCCGATCGCGGGTGGGAAGTGGTGCGCCTGGCCGGCGACGACCTCGTCCCGGGAACCTACGTCGATCTCCACCTGACCAGCGACTGGAAGGCGTCGGGGAACGCGGGCTGCAACACCTGGTACGCCTTCGTCTCCACCCGACAGGGGAACCGGATCCGCTTCACCCGGCTGACCCAGGCCACCAGGATGGACTGCGCCTCCCCCAAGGACATCATGGAACAGGAGGAACGGTTCTTCGAGGCGCTCCAGCTCGTCGACTCGTTCGAACTGGACGGCGATCAACTGGTTCTCTACATCGGGAACGACCCGGTGATGGTCTTGACCCCCAAACGACCGCGGTCCTGAGCCGCCGGCCGCCGCTGCGCGCCGGCTTCAGCCCTTCTGCGCCCGGCGGCGATGCTCCTCGATGAGGGCTTCCACCACCTTGGGGTCGGCCAGGGTCGAGGTGTCCCCCAACCCGTCATACTCGCCCGAGGCGATCTTGCGCAGGATCCGGCGCATGATCTTGCCGCTGCGCGTCTTGGGCAGACCGCCGGCGATCTGGATGGTGTCGGGGGCGGCGAAGGCGCCGATGGCGTGTCGCACCTGCTCCCGCAGGGCTCCGGTGAGTTCCTCGTGGTCATCATCCGCCGCGCCGGGAGAGAGCACCACGTAGGCGTAGATTCCCGTCCCCTTGATCTCGTGTGGTATCCCCACCACGGCGGCCTCGGCCACCGCGTCGTGCGCCACCAGGGCGCTCTCGAGCTCGGCCGTGCCCAGGCGGTGTCCCGAGACATTCAGCACGTCGTCGATCCGCCCGGTGATCCAGTAGTAGCCGTCCTCGTCCCGCCGGCAGCCGTCGCCGGTGAAGTAATAGCCGGGATACTGGCTGAAATAGGTCTGCTTGAAACGTTGGTGGTCGCCCCACACGGTCCGGGCCTGGCCGGGCCAGGGAGAGGCCATGCCCAGCGCGCCCTTCACATCGTTCCCTTCCAGGACGGTTCCATCGGCGGGATCCAGCAGGACGGGTTTGATTCCGAAGAAGGGAAGGGTGGCCGAGCCCGGTTTCAGCGGGGTGACTCCGGGCAGCGGGGTGATGAGGATTCCCCCGGTTTCCGTTTGCCACCAGGTGTCGACGACGGCACAACGCTTTTCTCCCACCACGTCATGATACCACTTCCAGATCTCCGGATTGATGGGCTCTCCGACGGTACCCAGGATCCGCAGGGACTTTCGATCGTACTTGCGCACCCATTCATCACCCTTCCGGGCGATGGCGCGCAGCGCAGTGGGGGCGGTATAGAAGATGTTGATGCCCAGATCCTCCACCATGCGCCAGTAGCGCCCGGCGTCGGGGTAGGTGGGAGTCGATTCGAAGAGGACCGTGGTCGAGCCGTTGGCCAGAGGCCCGTAGAGGATGTAGGAATGGCCGGTGATCCACCCGATGTCGGCGGCACAGCAGTAGATGTCGTCTTCATGGACATCGAAGACAAGCTTGTGGGTCAACGCGGTGTAGACCAGGTACCCGGCGGTGGTGTGCAGAACACCCTTGGGCTGTCCGGTGCTTCCGGAGGTATAGAGGATGAAGAGCGGATCTTCCGCGCCCATCCACTCGACGGTACAGGTGGAACGCTGGCGACGACATTCCTCGTCGAGCCAGAGATCGCGCCCCGGCTTCATCGCGACCTCGGCGTCGGTGCGGCGGGCGACCAGCACCGTCTCGACCGAGTCCATGCCCTCGATGGCCTTGTCACAGATCTTCTTCAGGGGAATGTGTCTGCCTCCGCGCATTCCCTCGTTGGCCGTGATCACCAGCTTGCATCCGGCGTCGACGATACGATCCCGCAGGGCATCGGCGCTGAAGCCCCCGAAGACCACCGAATGCACCGCACCGATGCGCGCGCAGGCCAGCATGGCGTAGGCGAGTTCAGGGATCATCGGCATGTAGATGCAGACCCGGTCGCCCTTCTTCACTCCGTGGGCGAGAAGCACGTTGGCGAGCCGGCAGACCTGGTGCTTGAGTTCCCGGTAACTGATGTGGCGGTAGTCTCCGGGCTCGTCTCCAGCCCAGATGATCGCGGTCTTGTCGCCTCTCTCGTTCAGGTGCCGATCTACACAGTTGTAGCAGGCATTGAGCCTTCCCCCGGAGAACCACGCGAAATCGACTTCCTCGTAGTCTGCGTCGAAGACCTTGTTCCAGGGATGGAACCAGTCGAGAGCCTTGGCATGCTCGGCCCAGAACCACTCCGGGTTGTCCAGCGAAAGCCGATAGAGTCTCTGGTATTCCTCCATGCTCTGGATATGGGCTTTCTTGCGGATGGATTTCTTCACCGGATAGATCTCGGACACGAGCGCCTCCTTGTCTTGCAGTAGGGAACGAAGGATATCATATCGTATCCACCCTCGATGGCGCAGCAATCTTGTGGGCGCGGTGGACGGGTGCTTGACGAACCCTTCGGGATTGGCTGAAACTGTGGTCATGGCCGTCCACCGGAACAGGAAAGTCCGCCCCAGGGCGCGCCAGCGCCACCTCTGGTGGACCGAGCTCAGCGATCAGGAACTGCTCGACCTGCGTCTCTGCGACCTCGGGTTGCGTATCGAGGACAGCCCGCTGCAGGACATGGTCGAGCGCCTCTACCAGGAGCTGGAAGACAAGGGTCTACGGCTCAAACCGCACGTCTGGCTTTCGCACGAGTGGTTCAGCCCCGACGGGGTGCCGGGGTTCGCGATTCCCTTCTATCTCGCCCACGAGCGCCTCAAGCGTCTCGAGCGGAAGATGATGCTGGAAGTCGAAGGTGGGACCGCTTCACAGTGCATGAAACTCATGCGCCATGAGACCGGCCATTGCTATTGCACCGCCTACCGACTGCACTACCGCAAGCGATGGCGCCAGAACTTCGGTCCCATGGGCAAGCCCTATCCGGACAGCTATCTGCCCAAGGCCCATTCCAAGCGCTATGTGATCAACCTCGATTGGTGGTACGCCCAGGCGCATCCCGCGGAGGATTTCGCCGAGACCTTCGCGGTCTGGCTGAAGCCCCACTCGCGGTGGCGGCAGAACTACCGGGGCTGGCCGGCCCTGCTGAAGCTCCGCTATGTCCATGACACCATGACCAAGCTCGCTGGGGTGAAACCGGTGGTGCGTTCCCGAAAGCACATCGAGCCCTTGAACTCGTTGCGTCAGACTCTTCGTGAACACTACCAGCAGAAGAGGGAGGTCTACGGGCGGGAAAGCCCGGATATCTATACCGCCGATCTGCGCAAACTCTTCTCCGACGAACCGAGGCACTCCAGGAGGCCCTCGGCGGCCCAGTTCCTGCGCCGGCATCGGCGGGAGATCCGCGAACAGGTTTCCCGGTGGACCGGCGAATACCAGTACACCGTCGACCTGGTGCTGCGCGACATGACCGAGCGCTGCAAGGAATGGAAGCTCCGTCTGCGCGACCCGGAGAGCACCACCCTCTCCAACGCGGTCACCCTGGTGACGGTGCAGACGATGAACTTCCTGCACCGGGTTCCGCACCGGATCGTGATATGAGACGCCTTCGTATCATGCTGCTGTGCCATGAGGATCTCGTGCCGCCCGATGTCCTCCCCCCGGACCAGGGGAGTGCCATGGAGCCTTGGCGCACCGAATACGATGTCGTGTCCACGCTGCGGAACCTGGGGCACGAGGTCCAAGTGGTGGGGGTGAATGACGACCTGGGGGTCATCCGCCGGGCCATCGACGGATTCCACCCCCATATCGCCTTCAATCTCACCGAGGAGTTCCATGGAGAGGCCATCTACGATCAGCATGTGGTCAGCTATCTCGAACTGATGCGCATGCCGTATACAGGCTGCAATCCGCGGGGCCTCATGCTGGCCCACGACAAGGGACTCTGCCGGAAGATCCTCGCCTACCACCGGGTGAACGGTCCCCGTTTCGTGGTCTATCCCATGCACCGGAAGATCCACCCGCCGACGCGCCTCAAGTATCCCTTGTTCGTCAAATCGCAGGTGGAGGATGCGTCCCTGGGAATCTCCCAGGCCTCGGTGGTCGAGGACGAGGAGAAGCTGCGGGAGCGCGTAAGCTTCGTCCATGAGCGGATCGGGACCGACGCCATCGTCGAGGAGTACATCGAGGGAAGGGAACTCTACATCGGGATCCTGGGAAACCAGCGGCTGCGCACCTTTCCGGTATGGGAGATGGTCTTCCGGAAGATCCCCGAGGGAACCAAGCGCATCGCCACTGCCAAGGCGAAATGGGACGCCGCCTACCAGGAGCGGATGGGCATCGACATCCAGGCGGCCGAGAACCTCGCGCCCGAGGTGGTCGACCGCATCTCCCGCATGGCCAAGCGGGTCTACCGGATCCTGGGTCTCTCCGGATACGCGCGGCTCGATCTGCGTCTCGACCCCGAAGACCGGATCCATCTCATCGAGGTCAACCCCAATCCCGACCTGGCCTACGACGACCTGCTGGCCGAATCGGCGCAACAGGCGGGCATGGACTACCCGACTCTTCTCACCCGCATCCTCAGCCTGGGCCTGCAACACCGGGTCCAGTGGTACACGGGATGAAGCGCGAGAGACGATTCCATCCTGCGCACATTCGCCGGCCCGCCGGCTCAGTTCCGTTCTCTAGTGGCTTCCTCGATGGCTTGGTGGGCCCGGACGCCCACCAGGATCACCAGTAGAAGCAGGCTCACCAATCCCGCGGCGGCCAGCAGGAATTCCAGTCGCTTCGTGCGGGCAAGGTTCGTCGCCCCCGTACGGCCCACCTCGAGCACGGCCGCGCCGAAAGAGACATGCAGGAGGGACTTGGGAACCAGGATGAGCCAGGTCAGCACGTAGTGGTCCAGGCGCACCCGCGCCGCGCCCATCAGGTAGTTCACGATGGCGAAGTTGGTGGGGGAGAGCCGAATGAGGGCCAGCATCTTCCATTCGTCCCGGCGCAGGAGATCGCGGAATCGCCCCCACCGGGGCCGCGTGTTGAGCCAGGAGGAGACCCGCGTGGCCATGAGCCAGCGGGCCAGCACGAACATCTCCAGGGCGGCCAGGCCGTTGGCGACGATGAGGATGGCAAGACCACGTCCGATCCCGAAGAGGGCGCCGCAACTGAAATCGAGCAGGGAAAGCGGGAAGAACAGCGGAGCCAGGAGCAGGTAGAGCAGGATGAAGGCTGCCGGCGCCCAGGGCCCGAGCCGGGTCAGGAAGGCCTGGACCGCGGTGAAATGGGTCGCCAGGGCATAGTAGAGACCGCCCAGGAGCAGGAGGATGGCAGTCGACGCCCACCCGTACCGCCCGGGGGAGACGCTGCCCCGGCGGTGCGATTGGAAGAGACGGTTCACCCACCGCATTGTGCCTCGACCTTCCTCCGGATTGGCCCTACCGTACCCGGAACCGGCGGGAGATTCCAGCACGCCCTGATTGCCTTGATGGCTTCGCTGGGGTTAGACTCGCGGAGGTCCCGTCGTTCCCTGGAAAGGGTCGTGTCCATGCGCGCTCATACTTCCACCACCCCGGCCGCGAAACGCCCCGGACTCCGCTGGGTGTCCACCGCATCGACGGTCGTCGCCCTCTTCCTCTTTCTGGTCTTCGCCGGAGGCTGTTCCGGCGACGAACCCAATGGTCCAGTGCCGCCCGGGGCGGTCTGGGTGGAAGTACCGCTTCCCATCGGGCTACCGGCGGGGGTGATCTGGAGGATCGGATACCAGGCGGATCGGGGCCTGGCGATCCTTCTCCGCGAGTCCCTCCAGGACGGGTTCGTGCTCCTGGAAGAGAACGGAAGCGGATGGTCGGTTCTCCCGCTCCCGGCCACCAACCTGGCCGCGCCCCTGGACCTGGCGTTCGAACCCGACGGGCGCGCCGTGCTTGCCGGATTCACCGCCGCGGGTGCGCCGTCGGTGCTGGCCGAGCGACCGAACTGGACCGAGGTTCCCTTGCCGGCGATGACCGGCGGTCTGCAATCGCTGGCCCGCGATGGCGGCGGGGTATTCCACGCGGCGGGATCGGGCACCGCGGAGATCCCCGGGGTGATGGGAACGATCGACGGAAGCTGGACCCGGGAGAGCTATCCCACCGCCGGCGATCCGCAGGAGAAGTCCATCGTCGACATGGCGGCGGGCAGCGGCATTCTCTACGCCTGCGGATTCGATGATGGTGCGGACGGAACCCCGCAAGCGCCCTTCGCCGTCTTGATGGCCAATTCGGGAAACGGTTGGAACGCCGTGGCCGGCCCTCCCGGCTCGGAGGCCAACCACGAGTTCCGGGCCGTCGAGGTCAACTCCCAGGGGGCGCTTCTGTTGGGAGGCGCGGTCACCGATTATTCCGCCGGCGCACCGGATCCCTCGCGGGCCTTCCTGGCCCTGCGATTGAACTCGACCCCGCCGGATGAATGGGCGCAGGCCGAACTCTCCCAGGCCGGTGACCTCGACCGGGTCAACGACATCCTCGCCGCTGCCAGCGGGGACACCTATCTCGCCTGCGGGGATTCAACCGCCTACCTGGTCTGGATCCCCCGGGGTTTCGCCGCGTCGGTCGTCGAGTTCGCGGGGGCGGGGGTCTCCCTCTACGCCCTGGCCGAAGACGGGGCCGGCAGGATCTACGCGGCGGGAGGCCGCACGGAGAATGGCCGGATGCGGCCGTTGATCCTTCGCCGGGAGGAGACGGCGGCGCGATGAAGGAGACTTCCGCCGGGGGCCCGTTGGTGTCGGTGGTCACGCCCTTCTACAACACCGCCGCAGAACTCTCCGAGTGCATCGAAAGCGTCCTGGCTCAGAGCTACGAGAACTTCGAGTATATCCTCCACGACAACTGTAGTGACGACGGCTCGAGCGAGATTGCCGCCTCCTATGCTGCCCGCGACTCCCGGATCCGCCTCATCCGCAGCGACTGTTTCCGTCCCCAGGTGGCCAACTACAACCAGGCGTTGACCTGTCTTTCCCCGAAGAGCCGGTACTGCAAGATCGTCCAGGCGGATGACTGGATCTATCCTGACTGCCTCCGATTGATGGTCGAGGTGGCCGAGACCGACCCCCGGATCGGGCTGGTCAGTTCCTACTACCGCGAGGGTGATCGGGTGCGGGGGACCGAACTCGCGGTCGAGGAAACGGTGCTCAGTGGAAGGGAAATCATCCGCCGTCACCTGATCGACGGGATCTACCTCTTCGGTTCACCGACCACGGTGATGTTCCGCAGCGAGATCGTACGAAGCAGGAATCCCTTCTATGACGAGAGCCGTCTGCACGAGGACACCGAGGCCTGCTACGAGGTGCTGCACGACTGGGATTTCGGTTTCGTCCACCAGGTCCTGAGCTTCCTGCAGGTCGCGCCCGATTCGACCTACGGGCGGATGCGACAGCTCGATGACAGCCAGCTGGACGGCCTGATCACCTTCCACCGCTACGGCCCAGGCTTCCTTTCGCCCGAAGAGTTCAGGCGGTACCGCAAGCAGCGCGAGTCCAGGTACTACCGCCGCCTGGCGCGAGCGGTCCTGGCGGGCAAGGGAAAGGAGTTCTGGGAGTATCAGAAGGTGGGCCTGGCGACCGTGGGTCTCCGGATCGAACGGGGGAGGATCGCGTGGGCGATCCTCCCCGAACTCCTGGGCCTCTTGGCCAACCCCGGCCGGACCCTGCGCGAGGGGTGGCACCATTTCCGCCGGCGTCTCTGATGCAAGGCCCTTGCTTTCCGGGGTACCGCGTCCTACATCCGCCGGATGATCGCCTCGCCGAAGCCGCTGCAGGAAACCTCGTGGACGTCCTTGCGGCCCTCGCGCACCATCAGGCGAGCCAGGTCGTAGGTGACCTCGCCCTCGCGGATGGATTTTTCCATTCCGTCGCGGATGCATCGGGCGGCTTCGTTCCAGCCCATGTACTCGAGCATCATCACCGCCGACAGGATGATCGAACCGGGGTTGACCTTGTCCATCCCGGTGTACTTCGGGGCGGTTCCGTGGGTCGCTTCGAAGAGCGCGACCTCGTCGGACATGTTCGCGCCGGGCCCGAGTCCCAGACCGCCCACCAGGGCGATCGCCGCATCACTCACGTAGTCGCCGTTGAGGTTGGGCAAAGCCAGCACGCTGTACTCATCGGGCCGGGTCTGGATCTGCTGGAAGATCGAGTCCGCGATGCGGTCCTTCACCAGGATCTTTCCCTCGGGCATCTCGCCGTCGAGCTCGTCCCAGAGCCTCTTCTCGGTCACGGTCTTCTCGCCGAACTCGCGCTTGATGAGTTCATAGCCCCACTTGGCGAACGAACCCTCGGTGAACTTCATGATGTTGCCCTTGTGCACGATGGTGAGCGAGGGCAGGTCGTGGGAGACAGCCCACTGCATCGCCTTGCGGATCAGACGCTCGGTTCCGAAGACCGAGATGGGCTTGACCCCGATTCCACTGTCGGTACGGATCTGCCGTCCGGTCTTTTCCTTGATGAGGTCGATGATGGCGGTCGCCAACTCGCTGCCCTTCTCGAAGTCATAGCCGGCATACACATCTTCCGTGTTCTCGCGGAAGATGATGAAGTCGACCTTGTCGGCATACTTGTTCGGCGCGGGAACTCCCTCGAAGTACCTCACCGGCCGCACGCAGGCATAGAGATCGAGGTGTTGCCGGAAACGGACGTTGATGGAACGGAACCGCTTGCAGACCCCATCGGTCTTTCCGCACTTGTCGCAGGTTCCTCCGTGGTTCTGCTGATGGGCGCAATAGAGACAGACGTGGGTCTCTTCGCCGATGGGAGTGGTGAAGGGTCCCTTGATCGCGATCTTCAGGTGTCGAATGGCCTCGACCGTCTCGTCGGGGAACTCGGTGCCGTAGTTCTGCAGCCCCTCCAGTCCGGCATACAACGGACACCAGGCGATCGACCGTTCCTTGCCGTAGGCCTTCTCCACCGCTTGATCCACGACTCTCTGCATGACCGGAGTGATGTCGATGCCGATGCCGTCTCCGCGGAGGACGCCGATGATCGGCCGAGCTCCGACCACGGGTGCCCCGTCCCGCATTTCAATGAGATCTCCCTCGGGGAGCTTCACCTTCGAGAATTCCACGTCGGTCTCCTTGTTGTGCAGTGAAGAAAACGAGCCATCCTGCTTCGCCCCGAAGCCAGGGTGAAGACGAGCCAGAAGATAGGAAACCGCGGCCGGCGCGCCCAGGGGGGATTTTGCCGGAGCGCCCCTAGCTCCCGGACGAGCCGCCTCGGGACGGGGGGCGGGAGTAATTCCACAGGAGGCGGCCGATCCACAGGCCCACGAAGCCCAGATAGGCGCCGAGAACCCAGTTGAACTCTCCGCCCAGGCGCTCACTTCCGTCGATGGCCGAGCGGACCGACAGATGGAAGATCACCAGGAAGAAGACGAGGGTGACCGCGCAGAAGCCCAGCAGACTCTGGGCGATCTCCTCTCGGGTCTGCCGGCTGCGGACGGGGTCGAGCCAATAGTCGCGCCGCGGCAGGTGGATGAGCCAGGCGGGAACGATCTGGAGAATCAGGGCGATGAGGGTGAAAAGTCCGCTCAGACCGAGGATCACTTCCCAGAAGAGCCGGGCGAAATCAGCCGGAGAGGCCCATGTGTCGGCCTGGGCGTGCTCGTTGAAATGGGTGGGAATCCGTTCCGGCAGTTCGGGGGTGTAGTGGATCCAATACGCCGCGGCGATCACCACCAGCAGCACGACGATGAGGAAATTGAAACTGCGGAGGACATGCATGGGCACCGATCGCCGGGATCCTTGATGGGGTCGGAGGAGAAGGCCCGGAGAGCTTAGCTCTCCGGGCCCGCGGTGTCCACCCGCGACGGCGGGGAGCCACCCATTCCGCCGTATGTTCGGCCAATGCGGAACGGCTGACTCCGGGCGGGGCCGGCCGGGCGGAGGGACTCGCCCGCAAACCCCCTCGCAATCAGCGGATCAGCACCATCTTCCGCGAAGCGGTGAATCCAGGGGCCACCAGCCGGTAGAAATAGGTCCCGCTGGAGACCGGGGTGCCCCGGTCGTCGAGACCGTTCCACCGGACGGTGTACTTGTCCGCGGGTCGGAACTCGTTCACCAGGGTGGCCACCAGGCGCCCGCGCAAGTCGAAGACCACCAGCTTCACCGGCCCCGCCTTGGCGGTGGAGAAGGCGATGGTGGTCCGTGGATTGAAGGCGTTGGGGTAGTTCTGCTCGAGGGAATTGGTCACCGCCCGTTTCACCACGATCGGGCCATGCCGGGCCCCGGCGCGGCCATCCCACACCTCCACCAGTTCGTAGCGAAACTCAAGATTGGCTTTCACCTGTCGATCGCGGAACTGCAATTGAACCGGCTCTTCTCCGGCGAAGGCCTCGATCGGCGTTTCGCCGATGGGAATGAAACCGCCCTGGTTCCCTTCCGCCCGCAGGATCTGGAAACCGCTCAAACCGGGAGCGAGGGTGCTGTTCCAATCGAGGACCACGTCCCGGCCTTCGATCCGCGCATGGAGCTGTACCTGGACCACTCCCACCGCGAGATCCACCCCGAAGGCGCCGCTGAGGGTCATGCCGATCTCCTCGCCGCTGCGGAAGAGGGTCACCAGGACCCGGTCGGTTCCGACCGCATCGAAAGGCACCACCCAGTCGATCGAACCCTCGGCGGGAGCGTGGCCGGCGATGGGATTCCAGTGGAGTCCTTCATCTTTCGACCATTCGACCACCGCGTAATCGGCGGTCCAATGGTGGGGCAGGTCCCAGTCGATGTGGATGGACGGTCCCGTCCGGTAGACCTTCCCCTCATGTGGGGACTCCAACTTGGGGCGAATGGTCCGGATGGTGTCGACTCCGGCGAAGGCGCGATCCGAAGCGAATCCGGAAATGCGGGTCTCGACTTGTTCCCCGATCGCGAGGCTGTCCTGGAAGGCCACCCGATCGAACTTGATCACCAGTTCGTCCAGGCCGTCCTGGTCGGAATCCTCGATCGCCACCGGATCG
Organism: uncultured bacterium; assembly: GCA_964601275.1. Classification (GTDB taxonomy): domain Bacteria; phylum Krumholzibacteriota; class Krumholzibacteriia; order JAJRXK01; family JAJRXK01; genus JAOZPE01. The sequence continues at coordinate 121,433 of CAZRMV010000001.1, forward strand.
GGCTCCGCGGGCACCTTGCCATTGAGAAGAACGGTCGAGAGATCGATTTCCTGCGGGAAGAATCCGCGCGGCAACTCGATGCGGCCCTCGATCCACCGGCCCCGCGACGACAGGCCGGGCGAGTCGGGGAACACCTCGACCACCGCGTCGAGATCGCCCACGGGAACGCTGGAGGTGTTGAGGATGGACAGGTTCAGATCGGCGTTGGTGGCCACCACGGTCAATCCACTGCCCGACGGGTCGAAGGCCACCGCGGCCGGGTCCCCTCCGACGGTGATCGTATCCACGATCGTGTAGCTGAGCGTCGGCGGGGGCAGTGGCGCATTCGGATCGAGGACCGAAACCGGCCCCATGATGTCGAGGGAAACCACCAGGATGTCGTCGCTGCCTTCCTGGATGAGATAGAGAAGGGTTCCGTCGGGCGAGATGGCCAGCGACTTGGTCTTGGATCCGCCCCTGACCGACAGCAGCACCTGGTCTTCGGTGGCGCTGCCCGGCTGGACATCGAAGATGTCCACCGAGCCCTCGGTGGTGAGAACGAACAACAGGGAGCCATCCGGACTCACCGCCACGCTCTTGGTCGCCGATCGTCCTCGGACCGATCGAAGGACCGAGTTGTAGTCGGTCGTTGCGATGACCAGGTATCCGTCGTCGGTTCCGAAGTACAGAAGCGTCCCGTCGGGAGACACCGCGACCGACTTCGTCTTCGAACCTCCCCGCACCGAGAGCAGGACCTTGTTGAAGGTCTCGCTGGTGGGATCGCTGTCGAGAACATCGAAGCCCGGTTCACCGGTACGCGCCACGAAGACCCGATCCTGGGCGGGACTGACCGCCACATCCACCGGACCCAGACCCACCGGAATGGTCTGGGTGACGGTGTTGTAGCCCGAAGAATCGGGGTCGGTATTGATGATCGAGAGACTGTTCGAGGAGAAGTTGGCCACGTAGGCCCGCGTTCCATTCGCGGTGATGGCGATGGCCACCGGTCGCGCTCCGACGGTGATGGACGGGAGCGAGACGAACCCCACCAGGTCGATGGGAAGAACCGAATCCGATCCGGGATTGACGGTATACGCGCGCGTTCCATCCGGAGTCACGATCACCGCGCGGGTCGCTTCGTTGGTCGAGACGGTCGCCACCACCTGGTCCACCGGAGAATCGGTGGGAACGAGCACCCGGAAGGGCATCGAGGCCGAGCTGTCACCGGCGGCATCGACGACCAGGACATTCCCGGTGGCCGCGCCGCTGGGCACCGTCACGTGCAGGTAGTCGACGCTGCCTGCTGCCGGAATCGTCTCCACCTCGTTGAAGAAGACCCTCATCGTCGAGGGGTCGGAATCGAAGCCCTGGCCGGAAAGGACCACGTCCGTGCCCGCGGGGCCGCTGGGTGGATTCACCGCCGAAAGGATGAGAGCAGGAGCCGCCGCAGTGGTGAAGGTTGTCGAAGACGGCACCGCCAAGGGCCCCGAGGACTGGTCGAGCACTCCACTGGTGATTTCCACGTGGTAGGTGGTCTCGTAGGCGAGGGGTGTGCTTGGAGTGAGGGAAACCTTCCGCCCGTTGTCCGCGAAACCCACCAGGGCCGGAATCGGGGCGGTGGCCCCGTCCTCCTGGACGAAGTAGGTGGAAGTGCTCACCGAAGCCGGGTCGACGGCGCGGCTGAAGGTGGTCTGGATGGCGGTGGTGGAACTGACGCCGGTGGTCTGATCCAGGGGGAGGATCTCCGCCACCTCCAGGGGAAGCGTTTCCGGGTCCTGGACGACGGTGGCGGTGACGGTGGAATCGAGGACGACGCCTTCGATGAACACACCGAGAGTGTCCTCGCCCACCGTCGATCGCAGTTTCCACGAAGTCTGGGCAAAGCCGTCGCTGTCGGTGAGCACCACGTAGGTGGATCGATCGTCGGGTCCGACCCCGGCCCCAGGCAGGGCGGAGAAGGTGACGTTCGTTCCCGGCGCCGGGGCGCCGAGTCCATCGAACACCCGGATCCTCACCGGCGCGGGCAACCGCTGACCGGTGATGCCGGTCTGCCGGTTTCCCGAGACGACCTCGGCGCGTGCCGCGCCGCTGAAGTCGAAGTAGATCACGTTGTTGCTGACGGTTCCGACCATGTAGAGCCTTCGGCCGTCGATGCTCCACGCCTGATCGGTGGAGGCCAGGCCATTGGCGTCGAGGAAACCGGGGTGCTGGATGTAGGGGAAGGAGGAGATGTCGTAGTACTCGAGCCCGAGCCCGTGGACATTGAGGACGACCCGGTCACCCCGGGGAGAGACATCGATCGTCTCCGGGCCCAGGGAGCTTCCCGCTCTGACCTCGAAGCGATCGAGGACGGCAGGCTGGGCGGGGTCGGTGCAATCCAGGGTCACGATGGAACGGGTTTGTGGACTGGCATCGAGGTTCACCGTCAACACCAGGCATCTCGACCCATCCGGCGTGAACGAGGCGGCCAGTGGTTGTTCAGGGACGCCGCTGGTCGAATCGGGTGGCATCACCACTTCCCCGATCCGGCTCAGGTAGGTCGGGGAGGTGGGGTCGAAGTCGATGATGTGCACCTGTCCGGTGGAACCACAGGCGTAGAGGAAGGCTCCTCCCGGATGGAAGGTGAGGTCGACCGGATGGTCGAACGGAGGAGTCCAGCCGAAGATCTTGTTCTCGTTGACCGAATCGGGAACGAGGCCGGCGACCGCCAAGCCGCCGCCCACGGCGTCGGAGATCACCAGGAATCCACCATCGGGGCTCATGACCACCTGTTCCGGAGTGAAGGACGGGTCGACCGTGCTCTGGTCGATCACCGTGAAATCCTTCGCGAACCCCGAAGAGAGCCGATCGGTATTGAGCACATAGACCGCGTCATCCGACAGGGATGCGATGCAGAGGCGTTTGCCGTCCGGGGTGAACGCGAGATCCGTCACTTCGGAGTTGGCCTGGCGCAGGAACGCGATCGGCTGGTTGAAGCGGCCGCTTCCCGGGTCGATATCGACGAGCTGCACCTCACCGGCGGTCCCGCCGACGGCGAGAAGATCCCCGGACGGAGAGACCGCGATCTGATGGGTGAGTTCGCCCACGGAAATCGACGGCGTGTCCCCGGCCCGGCGAAGACGGTCATTCGCGGTGGGAGTGGGGTCGAGTACTTCCATGAAGAACGCGTTGGAGACCTGGATCGCCGCCGGATTGCCCAGCGGAACCCCGACGTCGCGCAAGACGGTCACCGGTCCGCCACCGAATGCGGGAGGTACCGCCGCCTCCAGGACCGTCGCGGTTCCCCGGCTCGGAATCACGGTGATCCCATCGAAATCGAGCACGGTGAAACCAAAGGGGTTCTCTTCACCCGAAACGACCACCTTCGCTCCCACCGGCGCGGCCTTGGGCACGATGGTGTGGATGACCGGACCGAAGCCGATCCCGGTGATTTCCAGCTGTCCGGTGTCTTCCAGGAGGGTGTAGAGGTAGAGGCCGTCCGGAGACACCTCCACATCAATGGGATGGATCCCGGCGTCGAGATTCGACGCGGCGGTGAGGAAGGTCGCGTTGGCCGGATTCAGATCGATGACATCGACCTGGCTGCGGTCACGGTTCGCGGTGAACAGGAACAGTCCGTCTGGGGTGATGCTGATTCCGCGTTGCGACCCCACCGACGGGATGGTGAGGCTGGAAGAGAGCGTCGAAAGATCGATGACTTCCACGCTGCCCTCGGCGTCGCTCACGTAGGCGAGCAATCCCGCCGGTTCGACGACCACGTCCCGGGGGTCGAGCGAGACGGGGATCTGCGCGGCAAGGGTTCCGTCGTGCGCGTCGAACACCCAGAGGTTCCCACTTCCCGAGAGGGCCAGGATCCGGCCATGGGATGGGTCGAGGGCGATCGGTCCGCGAAGACTCGGGGCCGGCGCCCTGATCTCGTTGATCTGTCGCCGATAGGTCTCGCTCTGCCGCTCCACGTCGAAGACCTGGATCGTTCCGGCATCGGTGGGGATGTAGGCGAAATGGCCCTCCGGCCCCACCTTCACCCCCAAGGGCGTCGCGGTGAGGGGGATCTGGTCGAGGACGCCGTTGAACAGGGCGCCGTCGCCGGAATCGCTGTCGATTTCGAAGAGACGGGGCGGCAACTGGCTGACCGCGTAGACCCGCTTGCCATCGGGGCTCGCGGAGACCGCCAGCGCGCCCGCGCCGCCCAGGTCGATGCTGGTCGCTTGCAGATACCCTCCGAGACCGGCGTCGATCACCACCGAACCGAGTCCGGCCCCGGTGGCGATGTATGCGTATCGGCCGTCCGGCAGGAGCGTGATGTCCTGGGGCGCGGCGAAGAGTTCGACCGTGCCCACTCGCGTGCCCCGGGCCGCATTGGTCGCGCCCACCACGGTGAAGACGATGCCATTGGAGGTATTGCCCCCGCTGACCACGGTCACCGGACCGGTCGACGCGTTGGGTGGAACCTCCACCAGGAGCTGGGTGGGCGAGGCCTGCAGCACCGTGGCGGCGATCGTGCCGAAGAGGACGGTGTCATTGGACGGGTTCGAGTCGAATCCGTCGCCGTCCACGACGACGATCGTACCCGCGACGCCCTTGGTGGGAAGGATGCTGGAAAGACTCACCGGGGGACGGGGCTCCGTCGAGAAATCGACGATGACCGGAGCGGTCAGGCCGTTCCCGAAGAGGTCGCTCAAACCGGTCTGCAGGGTGAGTCGGTAGTTCGTCCCGAACTGGAGACCTCCGTTCGGAGTGAAGGCGAGGATCTGGTTGCCGCTGAAGATCGCGACCGCCCCGGAGAGCGGGATCCCGGTGGCCGTGTCCTCCACACGGAAGTTGGCGGCGATCGTCACGTCGTCGATCGGCTCGTCGAAGGAGATGAGGATCGCCGCATCCGGGCGGACGAGAGTGCTTCCGTCGGGGATGACTTCGGTGACCGTGGGAGGGGTGTTGTCCACGTTGGTGATGAAGTCGACTCCCGGGCGGACTTCCCCCGCGGCCAGGGTGATGTCACTGACCGCGGAAGGGTCGTCGGTCGAAGATTCTCCCACATCCCAGGATTCCGGGATGAAGAGGATGACCGCGGTCGAATCGACCAGTTCGTTCACGTAGCCGGGAATGAGATGACCGATCGAGGAGCTTCCGTCGAGGGGGTGGATCGACAACCGGTAGCTTCCGGGATCCAGCCCGGCGAAGGCATAGCTTCCATCCGCCAGGGTGAAGTCGCACCCGACGGTGTCGCCGGTCGCGGCGTTCATGAGAAAGACCGCGCCGCCCGCCACCGGACTGGAGGTTTCGTCGAGGATGTGTCCGTCGATGCGGGCTCCCGAGGCGAGCGCGGAGCTCTCGGGATAGGCCTTGAAGATGGCCTGCATGTCCTCGGCTTCCAGGCTGCTCGCACTGGTTCCCGGCGGGAGTACGAAGAACATGGTGGAGGTTTCCACCGCCGAGTGCGCGAGGCCGAACAGATGCCCCACCTCGTGGGTGGCGACGCTCTGGATGTCCGATCCGAAGCCGCCCCCGGCGCTGGGGGTGTGGAATTCCTGGCCCGGATTGAACACGATATCGGCGTCCACGATCTGTCCGGGACGCACCCATCGGCCGTTGAAGAAGGTGGGCTGGGTGAAGGACGTGGTCAGACCCACCGCCAGCACACTGCTGCCGAAATCGTATTCGGTGTCGACGAAGGTGACGAGATTCACCCCGTCAAGGGCGCTGGCGATTCCCTGGGTGGTCGAACCGCCGCTGGCCGCGGAAAGACTCGCCTTGCCCAGTAGGGTCCAGGCGGCGAACGCCGCGTTGATCGCGGTGGTATCGCTGCCATCGGTGACGCCGGGGGCCCCCTGGTCGTTGATCACGTAGACCAGGGGCAGATCGGCGAGATCCCAGTACTCGGTATGCCGGGCGCTGAGGATGGAATCGAGGCAGCCGTCGCCGTCGGCGTCGAAGAACGAGGCGTTCTCGGCCGGACACAGATCGACGGAGTCGGGGACTCCATCGCCGTCGGTGTCGGGAGGCGGCAGGCTCTGGGCCCGGCTCACGGCATCCGCCGAGAGGAGGCCGGCGAGGACGATGAGGATGGACAACGGAACACGCAGGGTCTTCATGGCTACTTCTCCTCCCGGTAGGAGGGAAGCGACTCGGCCAGGAAACGACGGAGCGGAATCCTCAACTGCTGCCCGTAGGCCGCAGTGATCCTCTTGCCGGCCTGGACGAATTCGATGTCCGTCGGCGCGGGACGCCGGACGAAGATCGTTCCATCGCCGGCGCGTTCCACGAGGAACTTGCCCTGGGAGAATCCCGCGACGCGATAGGTATTTCCGCGAGCGTTTTCGAGGAAGAGCAGGAGCTCCTCTCCCCGATGCCATGACAGGCTTCCCGCCACGTGCATCCGCACTCCATCGACCACTCCACCCAGTTGGACGACCTGGACCTTCGTGGGAGCGTTGCCCTTGAAGCCGCGCTCCACCGCGAGTTCGATCCCGGTGAGGATCTTCGAATGGCTGGCGTTCCAGAACGAACGGGTCGAAACAACCCGGGCCTGGACCACCAGACTGCTGGCATCTCCCAGTTCACGTGGGCTTCGCAGGAGGATCTGGGTGGCCCAGGCGGAGGAACAGAGGATGCCGAAGAAAAGAGCAAGCGAGAACATGCCGGACAGCAGGAACTGCCGGGCGCGAGGCCGGATCATCATGACGATCTCCTGAGAGACTAGAGATTCTGGGCGTTGTGAGCTGTGGATCGGCCCCGGGGACCGGGGAGCCGTCGTCAGGTCAGAGGAGGACCGAAGGGGACCCAGCTCGATTTCTCGGATTCAGGATAGCACATCTGGAAGGTGTGTGGGTCCGGTGCGCAGGGGAAAAAGAAGATCAACAGATCCGGTTCTTGGGATCCCCGGGATGGAACGCGAGGTCGTCATCGCCCGGCGCGGGGCGCAGGAACCGTCGCTGTGCTGCCGATTCAACGATCCCGGGTTTTTTCGAGCGCCTGCGCGGCTTCCTCGCGGAGAGCGGGATCGGACGATTCCAGGACCTTCTTCCAGGCGGCCTGAGCCTCCTGCGAGTCTCCCCGCGCGGCGAACCACCGGGCCCGGTTCCGCCAGAGCCATGGATTGTCCGGCTCCAGGGCCAGACCCCGGGTGAGGGCGGAATCGGCGGCGGCCAGACGTCCGCGATCGATCAGCAGGGACGCGAGGTTGTTCCACGCCCCGACGAAATCCGGTCGGTTCTCGACCGCGTTCCGGTAGGCCCTTTCCGCTTCGTCGAAGCGCTCTTCGTCCCAACGCAGGTTTCCCAGGTTGAACCACGCCGAGGCATAGCGCAGGTCGCGCCGCAGCGCCTCGTTCAGGAGGGAATCGGCTTCGGCCCGATCCCCTTGGCTCATGGCGAGAGTGGCCAGGTTGTTCCACGGGAGGGGATAGCTTTCGTCGGCCAGGATGGCCCGGCGGAACTCCGCCTTCGCCTCGACCACCTTGCCTTCGTCCAGGAGTTCCTGGGCGAGCTCGTTGTGCTGGGCGGCCATGGTGCGGTTGCCGGCGACCTGCGGATCATGCGATCGCAGCAACAAAGCGCCGGGGATCAGCACCGCAACCAACGCGGCGGCCGCCACCAGCCAGGGTTGCCACAACGGACGCTTCGCCGAAGGTTCCGTCTCCCGCAGCAAGGATCGCAGCTCGGTCGCGAAGGCCGCGGCGGTGGGAATCCGCCGGTCGGGATCCTTCGCCAGGGCGCGGTCGAGGATTGACGCCAAGCGGCCCGGCGCGGAGATCTCGCCGGGCTTCCATTCCTCGGCGGGCGCGGTGTGGATGGCGTAGAGCACCGACATCGCGTGTTCACCGGTGAAGGGACGGCGGCGGTTCAGCATCTCGTAGAGGATCACTCCCATGGAGAAGATGTCGCTGCGCGCGTCCGCTGTCCGTCCCATCGCCTGCTCCGGAGACATGTAGTACACCGTTCCCATGGTGGTTCCGGGCACGGTCAGATCGGGCGCGGCCTTGAGGCTGGCCAGGCCGAAGTCCATCAACTTCACCTCGCCTTCGCCGTCGACCATGATGTTGTCCGGCTTGAGGTCGCGATGCACGATCCCCTCGGCGTGCAGTTTCTGCAGGGCATCGAGCAGATCGATCATCCATCGGACTGCGCGTTCCCAGGAGATCTCTTCCTCGGCGATCACCTTCGAGAGCGAACGCCCCTCGATGAATTCCATCGCCATCCAGGGGAAGCCGCGGGTCTCGCCGGCCGCGTAGACCGTCACCACGTGTGGATGCTGGATGCGGGAATTCGCCCGTGCCTCGCGGAGGAAACGCTCTCGGCCCGCCTCGTCAAGGATCTCGGGGCGGATGACCTTGAGAGCGACGAAACGGTCGAGCTGGGGATCGCGGGCTCGATAGACCAATCCCATGCCACCCTTCCCGATCAGCGCGACGATCTGGAAGGGTCCGATGCTGTCCCCCGGCGCAAAGAGCGACAGGGATGGATCGGCCACCGTCCGATCGAGTGGGCCGGGAGTGGAAGAGGGTCCTACTTCCGATTCCTGACCATGGGGTGGCTCGTTTTCCGGGATTTCAGGGTCATCTCGTGTCACCGGGCGATGTCGTCTCCTGGTGTGGAGTGAGAAGCCGGTCGTACTGGTTCACAGCTTCCATGCTGCGGCCCGCTTCCCCCAGCAGGCGGGCCAGGATTCCCCGCAGATCATCGTTGGATGGATCCTCGCGCAGAGCGATCGAGGTCTCCTCGATGGCCCGGTCCAGCATACCATGATCGTAGTAGACGCTGGCCCGGTAGAGATGCCACCCGCTCGGCGCGCTCCTCTTTGAATCCGTCGGCCGGCCCGGAGCCACCGTCTCCTCGGCTCCAGACTCCTCCCTTTCCCCTGGCAATGCCAGTTCTTCATTCACCCGCTCCATTTCCTCGGTGCCGAGGACCTCGAAGAACCCGACCGGGCTGCGCAGCGGGGGAATGACCAAGGGATCGGCGGTCTCCACCGTCCACGAGTAGGCGGTTCCCGGACGCAGCCGGGGGGCATCCTCCGGATAACGCAGTTCGGTCGCGCCACCGACCGTGGTTTCCCACAACACGCCGTGATCGTCGTAGAGGGTGAACTTCACCTCGAGGGGATCTTGCCGGGTCTTCCAGGAGAAGACCAGGTGATCGGGGTCGACCCGGCTCTGGCACGGGCGTTCCAACCAGAGTTCCCGCCGGGGTTCTCCCGAGCGAAGCCTTCCGACCGTGGACGTGCCTCGGGACTCCTTGAGACGGAGGAAGTTGCGCACCGACTCGAATCCGGGACTGGTGCCTTGTGAAGCAGCGGGACGACGTCCGACCCCGGTACGGCTGTTCGAACCGATCTCCACCAGGTTTCCGCTGGAGAAGAGGACCTCCGCCGAGGAACCCCTTCCCGTGCGGACCTCGTCGCCGGGATGGAGATGCATCCCGAAGACCGCGGGGCGGGTGACTCCGCTGGCCGAGACCACACTGACCGAACCATGGACCGACATCAGGACCGCCAGGGGTGGCTCATCCTGCCCATGGGACGAAGAGGGGACGATCGTCATCAACAGGAACAGCGGCAGCACGATACCGACGAGTCTTGAACGCCACCGGCTGATCCAAAGGCATCGCGGTCGCGGGTCTGGGTCGGGCGCTGGGTTGTTCCTGGGTTTCCTTGTGCTGACGGGTGGAACCGCAAACCGCAGGGCTCGCGGGGGCGTGATCGAGTGCACGGACGCACCTCCTGATGAAGGGACCGGACAAGGGGGGCACACCTCGTCCACTGCACAAGAAAGCGAGCTCTCTTGGCAGCGCGAGCATTTTCTGCCACAGTGGATGCTGCGGGAAGCCCTTCCCGGCCGGCGTCTCTTTCCCGAGGCCCAGACATGCGCACCCGAGTCCTGCTTCCTTCCGTCCTGTTTCTCTTCGCCCTGGCCAGCCCGGGTCTCTGGGGCGCGAAGGTGTCCGCCGCCGGCTTCGAGCCGGTGGAGGAATTCCTCGTGCGCGCCGATTCCCTGTGGACCGCCGGGGGAGAAAGAGCCCTGAAACCCTTCGTCCGCGAGAAGGCTCCGTTGATCGGGGCGGCGGTCGGGCTCCTTCTCGATGTCGCGTTCCAGGCGAGAAACCAGGGCGAGGCCTCGGCCGCGGAGGAGAACCTGGCGCTGGCCGAGCGCCTGGCCACGCTCCACGCCGAAATGACCGGGCGGTCTGGGCCCCGATCGCTGGTCGAGCGGCAACGGCAGTGGACTCCCGCGGCGAGGGAACTCAGGAAGCGGGCGCAAGAGCTGGAATCGACCGCCCGACGACTTCGTCAGCAGGGGGACTACGAGGCAGCACTCGACCGGCTGGACGAGGCGGCGACCCTCTACAATTCCCTCGGGGATCGGCGCGCCCTGGCGATCGTGTGGGGAAGCCGTGGCGTGATCCATTTCTACCGCAACGACTACGATGCCATGCAGCGATCCTACCAGACGGCGTTGGGGCTTCGCCGGGCGGTGGACGACCGCATCCTGGTGGGACGGACCCTCAACGGCTTGGGTACGGCCGCCCTGATGAAGGAAGACTACCCCGGCGCGGAGAAGTGGTACGCCGAGGCGATCGAGATGCGCCGTGCCACCGGGGATGTTCCGGGCCTGATCACTTCGCTGACCTATCTCGGCAACGCATTGTTCCGCGACGGGAAGCTGGCCCAGGCCCGCCAGCAGTACGCCCGGGCCCGCCTCCTGAGCGAGGAGCTGGGGGAAAGCGGGAAGAACCGCCGTGCCGAATTGCTCTCGAGCGAAGCGAACGTCCTCGATGCCATGGGCCGCCCGTCCAAGGCGATCGACGCGTACCACCGGTCGATCGAACTCTACCGCGAGTTGGAGGATCCCCGGGGAGAACTGGTCAACCGCCTCAACCTGGCGGACGCGCTGGAGAAGGCCGGCCGTCCCCGGGAGGCCTTGGCCGAACTGGAACGTTGCGAGGGCCCGCTCGAACGGGCCGGCTCGCCGGCGGACCGCATCGTGTTCCACCGCAACCGCGGTCAGGTTCGTCTCGATCTGGGAGACGTGGAAGGGGCGCGTGATGATGTCCTGGAGGCGAGGAAGCTCGCCGCCCGGGAGGGGTTGAAGAGGGAACAGGCCTCGATCTTGATCGACCTGGGATTCCTGTACCAGGAACTGGAGGCGCTCGATCGAGCCGGCGCCTGCGCCGAGGAAGCGGAAACCCTGGCCCGGGCGGAGAGGGATTCTGCACTCCTGCGGGATGCGGCCGCGCTGGCGGGCGCGGTCGCCCTGGACGCCGGAGACTTCCCTGAGGCCCTCTCGCGGTGGGAAGAGGCCCTGGCCATCGACCGGGCCCGGGGGGCGACGAGCTGGCAGCTGAGGGACGAACTGGGACGAGCCAACGCCCTGGCCGCACTCGGGAGGAACGCACCGGCCCGCGCGGCCTACCGGACGATCCTGGAGAAGCTGGAGGACAGCCGCCAGGAGAGACTGGCCGAGATCGCCCTGCTCGGTCTGGGCCATACCTGGGAGGTGGAGGATCCCCGGCGGGCTCGGGAGTACTACGGCCGGGCCCTGCAGAAGGTGGAGGAGCGCCGCGAGAAATCGTTCGGCGAGAGCGCCACCGGGTTCTTCGCCCATCAGACGGGATGGGTCTTCGAAGAGATCGTCCGCTACTACGCGGGTCTCGACCGGGAAGAGCCCGGCGCGGGATGGGCCGAGGAAGCCTTCCGCGTGGCCGAACGGGGGAAGGCCCGCGCCCTGCTCGATCGTCTCCAGGAGAATGAAGCCGGCCGATGGACGGAAGTACAGCCGGCCGAGGCCGAGGGGGTGCAACACGCGCTTGCCGAGGGAGAGGCCCTGCTCCAATACGCCCTGGGCGACTCGGCTTCCTTCGTCTTCGCGATCCAGGCCGAGCACCTGCAACTCGTGGAGATTCCTCCACGCTCCTTGCTGGAGGCGGAAGTCCGGCAGCTCCGCAGCGCCCTTTCCCGTCCGGGCGTGGCCGACGCGCAGATGCTTTCCGTCGCCCGCAAGCTCCACCGTCAACTCATCGAACCGGTGGCCGCCGAGGTCGCCGAAGCCGGGCGATTGATCATCGTCCCCGACGGCGCCCTCTTCGATCTGCCCTTCGAAGTCCTGGTGGGTGAAGACCTCCCCGGTTCCAGCCAGGGAAGAACTGCCGGGGCGCCCCCACCCGACCCGGCCGTCTTCACCGAGGTGGAGTTCCTGGCCCGCGGGCACGCCATCGCCTACGCCCCCTCATCGGCGGTCTACCTGCATCTGCTCGGGATGGGAAGCCACTCCTACGGATTTTCGGTGCTGGCGGTGGGCGATCCCGATTACTCGTCGATCTCCGGCGGGGAATTCTCCGATCTGCCCTACGCGCGGGAGGAAGCCGAGAGCGTCTGTTCCCTCTACCCGAAGGGAAGCTGCCGCCTTCTGCTCGGCCCGGATGCCTCCGAGAGCGCGCTGAAAGCCGCCCTGACCCGGTCTTCACCGGCCATCCTGCACCTGGCCACCCACGGTCTGGCCGACGCGGTCGAACCCTCTCTCTCCTGCGTGATCCTCGGCAGCGGCGGAGGCGACGACGGCTACCTGCGGGCGCAGGAGATCGAAAGCCTGCGTCCGGCACCGTCGTTGGTGGTGTTGTCGGCGTGCGAGACCGCCTCGGGAAGAGTCGAGCGCGGCGAGGGGGTGGTGGGTCTGGCGAGATCATTCCTCGCCGGCGGAAGTCACGCGGTGGTCGCCAGCCTCTGGCCGGTGGCCGATGCCTCCACCGCGCGTCTCATGCTCGCCTTCCATCGCGCTCTGCGGGAGGGCCTGCCGGCGGTGGACGCCTTGGCAAGGTCGCGCCGTGAGCTCATCGACGACCCCCGCTTCGCCCATCCTTTCCATTGGGCCGTGTTCGTGTTGGTGGGGGATCCAATGGCTCCGCGCTGACCAGGATCTTCAGGCGGTATCGCGACGCAGCAGGAGAAGGGTGATGTCGTCGGACGCCTGTTGACCCTCCAGGAAATGGTGGATGTCATCCAGCAGGTGGTTGCGGATCTTCTCGAGCGGTTCCCGGCGTGATCGCACCAGGATCTGCTGGGTGCGTTTCATTCCGTAGAAGTTCTCGTTCTCGGTGATGGCGTCGGTCACTCCATCGGTGAACATCGCCAGGAGATCTCCGGGAGACAGCCAGGTTTCTCTCTGTTCGTACTCGACCTCGAATTTCACGCCGGCCGGCAGTCCGGTCGAAGAGAGATGCTCGATGGTACCGTTCTCCCTCACCAGCAGAACATCTTCGTGCCCCGCGCTGGCGTAGAGGAGCCGCCCGGTCTCGGGTTCGTATTCGGCCACGAAGAGGGTCACGAAACGTTCCGGCGGCAGGGTTTCCCGCAATTGTTCATGGACTTCCTCGACGACGTGCACGGGTTCCCCGCCAAGACGGCTGAGCAGGCGGAGCAGCATCACCGAGGCTCCCATGGAAAGGGAAGCCGCCATCCCCTTTCCCGCCACATCGCCCACCGCCAGGAAGAGACGACCCGACAGCCGCTGTTGGCAGAGGTAGAGATCGCCGCCCACTCCCTTGCACATCTCCAGGTGACCGTCGAGGGAAACCCCTTCGAGACGGGGAAGTTCACGGGGAAGCAGGTTGAGCTGGACCCTTGCCGCCCTCGATCGTTCCCGGACCTCGTCGTCCCTCTGGCGCTTGACCCCAACCGCCCGGGCGATGGCCGAAAGGACGTGCAGGTCGACCTCGTCGTAGCGCCGGCGCGCGGCGAGGGAATCCGCATACAGGATTCCTCGAACCCGGTCTCCCTCGAAGAGAGGGGCGACGATGGCCGATCTCACCCTCATCTCCATCACACTCTGGTAGTTGGCCGCCTTGCGGTCGTGCTGGGCGTCTTCGACCAGTAGCGAGGAGCGGGTGCGACGGACCTGTTCGATGAAGTGTGCACTCAGGCGGTACTTGTCCTCGAAATTCGACGAGGAAAACCAGGCGGCCTTCCGTTGCAGCGGGGTGCCGATGCCGTCGTCCTCGAGAATCACGACCCGGTCGGCCTGGATCACCCGGCCGACGAAGCGACACGCCTCGCACTCGAAACTCTCATCTCCCGGGGTGGAGGAAATGAGTTCGAAGAGGGTGGTCATCATCTGGAGGATGCGGTCGCGGGCCGGACCCACCGCCACCTCTTCGGAGGAGATGACGTAACGGGGCCGCAGATCCTCATCGTTGGAAAGGGTGAAACCGATGCCGGTCTGGTCGCCCGTGCGCCACAAGGTGGCTCCTCCCATGTGCACGCGGGCATCCAGGGGAACTTCGACCTCTTCGCCGTCGTCCAGGGCATGGTCGTCCAGGAGCGTGCCGCTGGTGGTCGACAGGTTGCGGACAAAGAGCCGGGAGCCATCGACCCGAAGGATGGCGTGGCGGCGGCTGACACTTGCCAAGGGGAGGCGGACGTGCGCTTCGGGGCTCCGACCGAGGAGGTGCTCGCCATCTTCCAGAAAGAGCGGGTGGGTCTTCCCGTTGAAGGTCAGCTGGAGATCCACGGTGCCATCCCGATCAGGAGGGGTGGGAGCCGCTCCACGCCATAGAGTCTACATCCGATCGCAAGGTTCGTCGAGCGCGGCCCCCCGCCGGTGGGCCTACGGTTTCTGGTCGCGCGCTTCGCTCTGTCGTTGCGCGATGAGACCCGCGACGATCAATACCAGACCGAGCGGGGTGCTCGAACGGATGGACTCGCCCAGGACCAACCAGATCAGGACCAGGCTCAAGAACGGCGAGAGGAAGATGAGGTTGGCGACCCGGGACGCATTCCGGGTCGACTTCAACGCGGACAACCACAGAACGTAGGTCAAGCCCATCTCGAAGGTCCCGATGTAGGCCGCGGTGGAGAGGCCGCCGATCCCCCCGGCGGAGAGCCCGGTGGTGAACATCGCGTAGGCGATGACCAGGGGGAGCGCGAAGAGGAAACCGAGAAAGAGACCCACGACGGGGTCGAGATCGCTGCGGGTGTTTCCGATCCAGTAGAGAGCCCAGATCACCGTGCTTCCCAGGGCCAACGCGATGCCCAGCGGGTCGTAGGCCATCCCATCGAGGCGGCCTCCGGTGGAGATGATCACCACCCCGGCGTAGCAGATCAGGCCGGCCAGGAGATCGCGCCGGTGGAAACGGTGATGCAAGAGCGGAATGGACAGCCAGGAGAGGGTGAGGGCCCATGTGTAGTTCAGGGGCTGGGCGATCTGCGCCGGCAGACGATCGTAGGCCGAGAACAGGACGGTGTAGTAGAGAAAGGGGTTGAGGAGTCCAAGACCCGCGCACACGAGGTACTGGTTCCTTCGGGCGCAGAAGGCCAGGCCCAGTCGGCCGCGGATCGCGAGCACCAGACCGAGGACCACGAGGGAGGATACGGTCGCCCATACCAGGAGTTGAGCCGGACGAAGTCGATCCAACCCGAGCTTGAACGCAGTGGCGACCGTCGACCACAACAGCACCGCGGAAAGTCCGAGAAGACGAGCCCTGCCTTCTGCGGTCATCGTCGGCCTTCCTTGCCCGTCCCTTGCTTCCCGGAGTCGTCTTCGTGCTGCCGCGCTTTCTCGCGACTGGGCACCGGCTTCAGGCGGGGAGCCGGAGACGGCGGATTCTCCAACCATCGGGCGTATTCCGCACGGCGCGCGGGATTCTCCCCGGCGAGAAGCGCGTACCACGCGGCTCTCAATCGCGAGGAATCCTCCGGGTCGAGAGGAGCGCGCAGCCCTTCGGCCCGCAAGCGAAGATCGAGTCCATGGAGGACGATGCCGGCGGTCACCGAGACGTTCAGGTACGAGGTGAACCCGACCGTGGGCAGGTGGAAGAGGACATCGGCGTGTTCGCTGGCCGTCCTGCTCACGCCTTCCTGCTCGCTTCCCAGCACCACGGCGATCTTTCCGTGAAGGGGCAGTCGATCGAGAGGGATGGAGGATGGGCCGAAGTCCGCCGCCGCCACTTGGTAACCCCGCCGCTTCAATCCATCCAGGGCCCGGCAGGTATCCCGGTGCCAGCACAGATCCATCCACCGGTGCCCCATGCGGGTCGTGCCCGGGTTGAGTTTCAACCTTCCGCGGGGGTCGATGAAGTGTACTTCCTGCAAGCCCAGGGCCTCGGCCGTCCGGACGATCGCCGAGGCATTCCGGGGACTGGTCAGGCGTTCGAGCACCACGGTGAGGGAGCGGGTGCGGTGGGCCAGGGCCCGTTCGGCGCTGCGGAGACGGGCCGGGGCGGCCGGAGCTGAAGCGCCGGGGGAGGTCTCGCCCTCCGGCGGGACCAGCCGGTCCCGGTCCCGCGAGGGCAGTTCCCGGCGCGAGCTTTCCTCCGGCCACCGGATCAGTTCCTCCGGCGGTGGCGGAAGCTCTGCGTCAGGACCCCAGCGGGCGGCCTCGGCAACCAGATCCTTCAGGAAGGGGATTTCCCGGGCCAGGGCCAGAAGCCGGGGCAGCCGCGCCTCCCGCTGGGGCCGGCGCCAGAATCGCCGCTGGTGTTCCTCGGCGGAGAGCCATTCCACCCAGGAGAGGTCGTCCCCGGCCCAACGCATGGCCTCCTCGAGTTCATCCATGTAGGCGCGCCAGCGTTTCCAGTGATTGCCCATGAGCGTTCCCCGTCGAAAAGCCCGTATCTGCCCGCATTCCCCGAGGTTGGGGGATCGGGTCGAAAAACCATACCACAGCGGGAACTTCCCGGCCCTCCCCGGTCGTTCTCCGGACGAGGCCCACCCCTGTGGGTGACGCCTCGCCAACCCGGGAGCAAGACTTCATGGAGGGCCTGGGACCTCGTATCCAGGTTCAGCATCACCCCGGGATCTTCCGACCCCCGCCATGGGAGGACGGCACGGTGGAGCCCCAATGCCCGCCGTCATCCCGTCGACGGGGAGTCGGAACGACGTGAAGGCCCGTGTGGGAACCTCGGTTCCCCACGGGCCGGATCGGTCGAAATGGGGACGACAGAATGCGGGGAGCCGGTTAGGATGGAAGGAACCGTTGGCATGGGCCTGGTTTCTCCATCATGAACCGAAACTTCCGGCAAACTTCGTCGTCCTCGTTCGAGCGGGAGATCCTTCCGCACCTGGACCTCGCCTGGCGTATGGCTCTCACCCTGGCGAGGGACCCCGTCGAGGCGGAGGATCTGGCACAGGAAGCCCTGCTGAGGGCAATGCGGGGCTTCCACCGCTTCACTCCGGGAACCAACGCGCGTTCCTGGTTGGCCCGGGTCGTCCATACCGCCTGGCTGGATCACCTCCGGGGGGAATCTCGCCGGCCCCGGGGAACGTGGGATGAAGAGCTGGACGAAACGCTTGCCGACGGGGAAGACTCCGGGGCCTGGCAACCCCGGATCCTGAGCGAAGCGCTGGACGATCAATGGGAAGCCGCCCTGGCGGAACTTCCCTCGAGTTGGCGGCTCACCCTCCTCCTGGTGGAGGTCGAGGGGCTGAGCTACGAGGAAGCAGCCCATGCCACCGGGGTTCCGGTCGGGACGGTGCGGTCGCGTCTGCACCGGGCCAAGGATCGGCTCCACGCGTGGTTGTCGAAACGAGGTCGGTCATGAGTGCCGCGACCGACCGCGTGAATCCACCCAGAGCAGGACGGCAAGTCGATTGAGAAGCCCAGATCCGCACGAACGAGCCCTGGCCGAGGTGAAGATCCAACCGGATCCTTCCGCCTGGGACGAGTCCACACGGCGCCACGTGGAAGAATGCGCGAGCTGCCGCCGGACCGCCGCGGCGTCGTCGATCCTGCGCGACCGCCTGGCCGCGCTCGAATCCTTCCGCGCGAAAGCTCCCGACGCGCTCGCGGAGTGGGTCCGGGATCTGGCCCGTGGAGAGCTGGCGCCCGGTGCATCGGACTCTCCCACCGCTTCCCGCGAGCCGGCCGCGGTTCCTCCCGTCTCCGACCGCTCCTCCCGGTGGAGATGGTGGGTTCCGGCCGCCCTGGCCGCCGGGATCCTGCTGGGTTTCGGCCTGGCCGGCGGTCTGCATCTCCACCGGGGGCAGCCGGGTGGGGTTCCCCCGGCGACCGTGGTGGACTATCTCCAGGATGTCACCCACGACGACTACCTCTTCTCCCAGATCTCCCATCCCCTGGAGCAGGAGATCACCGATCCCGCCCAGGCTTCCCGCTGGCTCAGCCGGGGTCTTCCCTTCCAGCTCGAGCTGGCCTCGGCGCCGCAGGGATGGACGTTGGAAGGGGTGCGGATCTGGCACACCCTGAGCCGTCTTTCCGCCCTGGCTTCCTATCGCGGCCCCCGCGGGGAGCGGATCCTCCTTTTCGCGGTGCCGCGCGAGGGAATCTCCCAGGGAAAGATCCGACCCGTGGGTCCGGCGCAGGAGGCCCTCTATCCCGGTCAGGGATGGGGCAACCAGGGAGTGGTCTGGTTCGAGGGGGACCTGGCTTGGGCGGCCACCTCCTCGATCGAACGTTCCCGGCTCGAGGAGTGGGTCCGGCAGTACCGCTCCGCCGCGTCCCGAGCGCGCTAGCATCCCCGCGGATCTCCACGGAATCCCCACGTCCCCAGGACAGGACGGCCGGGCCCGACGACGGACGGGGTTTCCCTTCGTTCCCAGCCATTGGACGGTCCGACGGCCGATTGGATGGGGCTTTTCCCATCCAATAGGGGTTGACATCCCCCTATTTCGCCCCCATATTGAGGAAAGGATCCATCCAATCGCTTCGTTCCCGGAAGGGTGCCATGTTCCTCTCTCTCCGGCTCGATCCCGACAGTGCAGTGCCGATCTATCTGCAGATCGTCCAGCAGATCCGCGAGAAGATCGCGTCGGGCGAGCTGCCGGAGGGAACCCTCCTGCCTCCGGAGAGAACCCTGGCCCGGCATCTCGGAGTGAACCGGAGCACCGTGGTCAGTGCCTACCGCGAACTCAAGCGCCGCGGCCTGGTCGAAGCGAGGGTGGGGCGGGGTACGACGGTGCGGTCCCCCGAGCTGCAGGCGTTCCACGAAACCGCGGAGGGGCCGTTGCCCTGGCGCCTGCTCTTCCGCGAGTCGGTCCGGCAGGGGAGCGATCCCCTGGTCCGCGACCTCCTGGAGATGGCCGGCCGAGAGGACGTCATCCCCTTGTCGGTGGGCCTTCCCGCTCCCGACCTCTTGCCCCTGGAGCAGGTCAGCCGGGTCCAGCTCGCGGTCCAGAGGGAGTACGGGCCGGCCTCCTTGTTGCAATGCCCGACCGAGGGCGTCGAGGAGTTCCGCGAGGAGCTGGCGCGGTGGATGCGTCGCCGGGAGATCGCCTGCGGGCCCGATGAAGTACTGGTGCTCTCGGGTTCGCAACAGGGCCTCGACCTGGCCGCCCGGGTGTTCGTCGATCCCCAGGACGTCGTGGTGGTGGATGAGCCCACCTACTTCGGGGCGTTGCAGGCCTTCCGAGGGGCGCGGGCCCGCATCATCCCGGTTCCCAGCGACGAGGAGGGCATGGTCACCGAGGTCCTCGCCTCGGTCTTGCAACGCCATCGACCCAAGCTCATCTACACCCTGCCGACCTTCAGCAACCCGGCTGGAAGGGTGATGAGCCTGGCCCGTCGGCGCCACCTGCTCGAGCTGGCCGCTCGCTACCAGGTGCCGGTCCTGGAGGACGATCCCTATTCGCAGCTCCGCTACGACGGCGATCCCCTGCCCAGCCTGAAGGCCCTGGATGAGCACGGGGTGGTGATCTACCTCTCCACTTTCTCCAAGATCCTCTTTCCCGGATTGCGCCTGGGGTGGCTCGTGGCTCCCGAGGCGGTGATCCGGCAGTTCGCCCTGGTGAAGCAGCGAGTCGATCTGCACAGCGACACTCCGGGCCAACTGGTCATGACCCGTTTCCTGCGGGAAGGCTTGATGGGGCGGCACATCGACCTGGTGCGCGGGCACTACGCGCGCCGCCGGGATCTCATGCACGAAACCCTGCTGCAAACCGCTCCGGAAGGCATGGAATGGCAGTGTCCCGAAGGAGGGTTCTACGTGTGGTGCCGTCTGCCCCGTCAGGTGGAACGTTCGCGCCTGATCAGCGCGGCCGCGGAGGCGGGAGTGTCCTTCCTGCCCGGATGGTCCTGTTTTGTTGAGGATCCTCCGGACACCTTCATCCGCCTCAATTTCTCATTTCCCCGGGAAAAGCAGATCGAACCGGGGGTCACCCGTCTCATGGACGCAGTGGCGCGCAGTTCGGCCGGTTCCCGTTCCATGGCGGGTAGCGGCGTGGGAACGCGGCCCATCGTATAGGAAGAAGTTGCAACTCGAACCAGAACCTCCTCAAGCAGGTGATCAGTGATGAAGATCCAACTTGCCAAGCGAATGCAGAAGATCAAAGCCTCGGAAATCCGCGAATTGCTCAAGCTCACCCAGCGTCCGGAGATGATCTCCTTCGCCGGGGGACTGCCCGCACCGGAGACCTTCCCGGTGGATGATTTCAAGGAAGCGGTGAACGCCGTGCTTCAAGAGCAGGGACGCCGGGCGCTGCAGTACTCGACCACCGATGGCGATGCCGAGCTGAGGGAAGAGATCGCCCGGCGGATGAACGAAACCCGGGGCACCCGGGTCAGCGCCGAGGAAATCCTCATCACCAGCGGTTCCCAACAGGGCCTGGACATGTCCGCGATGATCCTCCTGGACGAGGGGGATGTCGTTCTCTGCGAATCTCCCACCTATCTCGGGGCGATCCAGGCCTTTGTACCCTACGAACCCCGGTTCCGCGAAATCCCCACCGATGACGACGGGATGATCCTCGACGAGCTGGAGAAGGCCCTGAGCGAAGAGCCCCGGGCGAAGATGATCTACGTGATTCCCGACTTCCAGAACCCCTCGGGTCGTACCTGGAGCCTGGAGCGCCGCCGGGGTCTGGTGGAGATCTCCCAGCGTCACTCGGTTCCCATCCTGGAGGATTCTCCCTACGGCGAGCTGCGCTTCGCCGGTGAGGAGGTCCCCTCGATCAAGTCCCTGGACACCGAGGGGCTGGTGATCCACCTGGGCACCTTCTCGAAGATCTTCTGTCCCGGGCTGAGGGTCGCGTGGCTGGCGGCCGCTCCCGAGTTGCGCCGCAAGTACGAACTGGTGAAACAAGGGGTGGACCTGCATACCTCCACCATCAACCAGATCGAGATCCTCGAATACATCAGGAGATACGATCTCGATGCGAACATCCGAGCGATCCGCGAGCTCTACGGCGAGCGGCGCAACGTGATGTTGCAGGCCATGGACGAGTTGATGCCCGAAGGAGTGAAGTACACGAGGCCGGAAGGCGGCATGTTCCTGTGGGTGGAACTTCCCGAGGGCGCCGACGCGCGGGAAGTGCTCGAGCGGTGCATCAAGGAGAAGGTGGCCT
This sequence comes from uncultured bacterium, assembly GCA_964601275.1. Lineage (GTDB taxonomy): Bacteria > Krumholzibacteriota > Krumholzibacteriia > JAJRXK01 > JAJRXK01 > JAOZPE01. The sequence continues at coordinate 142,691 of CAZRMV010000001.1, forward strand.
TCGTCCCCGGAGACGCGTTCTACCCCAACGGCGGACACCGCAACACCATGCGCGTGAACTACTCGGTCTCCAATCCCGAGCAGATCCGTCTCGGAGTGGCGCGCATGGCGAAGGTCATCCGGGAATACCTGGGCGAGGGCATCGCGGCGCGTTGATCCGTGGATCGACCGGAGGTCGGGGAATGAAGTCGTTCTTGCGTCGAGGTATCCTGTTCGCTCTTCTGGGGACGATGCTGGCGGCAACGGTTCTTTCGGCCGGATGCGCGAGGGGGCCGGCGCCGGAGAAGGATCCGATCGTGGTCATCGGCATCGACAGCGCCGACTGGCACTGGATCGACCCGCTGATGGAACAGGGCAAGATGCCCCATTTCCAGGGGCTCATCGAGCGAGGGCTTCGCGCCGACCTGCAGAGTTTCGTTCCCCTGGAGAAATCGCCGGTCATCTGGACTTCGATCGCCACCGGAAAGACCCCGTCCAAGCATGGAATCGGCGGGTTCACCCGGGACAAGCAGCACCAGAAGCTCACCGGGTCGTTGGCCCGGAAGGCCACGACCTGGTGGGAGATCCTCGGGGTGATGGGCCGCCGGCAGGCGGTGATCGGCTGGTGGGTGACCTACCCGGCGACGGCGGTCAACGGGGTCCTGATCAGCGATTATGTCCAGTACTACCCTTCCGGTTCGGGGAAAGTGGTGGGTTCGGTGTATCCCGATTCCGTCTGGGCGATCGTCGAGTCCTCCCGGGTGAATCCCGACTCGGTCCGTCTCGAAGACCTCTCCCGCTTTATCGACGTCGACATCGCACGCGAGCATGGGGCGGCCGCCGAGGAGAGGGTGGAGGAACTGAAGTGGATCTGGGCCGCCGACGAGACCTTCCGGCGCGTCGCGCGCAGACTCTACCGAGGAGGGAAGTGGGACAACTTCACCGTCTATTTCCGGGGCCTCGATCCCGCGTGCCACGCCTTTTGGACCTACTTCGAACCCGGGCATTCTTCCCTGCATATGCAGCAATGGGAAATCGACATGCTCAAGAACGTCGTGCCCGCGTATTACCAGTACGTGGATGAGCTCGTGGGCGATGTGCTCTCCTACGTCGATCCCGACGCGAGGATCCTGGTGATGAGCGACCACGGATTCCGGGGGCATCGCATGGTCGCCTCGGGAATGACCATGGGAGTGAACATGCACCGCAAGACGGGAATCCTGCTCATGGCCGGACCGGGGATCCGACCGGGCGGAAGGCTCTCCTCGGCGACGGTACTGGACATCATGCCCACCATCCTGGCTCTGGCCGGGATTCCCCCGGCCAAGGATCTGGACGGCCAGATCCTCCTCGACGCCTTCACCCCGAAATTCCGCCGGAAGGTCGAGCGCCGGATGGCCGACCAGGTGGACAGCTACGAGCCCCTCGTACCCCCGCGCAGTGCCGATGCGAAAGCGGGGCGTGAAGTGGATGAGGAGATCCTCCGGCGTCTCCGCAGCCTGGGCTATATCGACTGAGAGCAGAACCCGGACGCTGGCCTCGAATCGTCCTTGGCGGTATCATGGCGCGCAGAAACCTTCCGCTCGAGAAAGGATGACCGGAATGACTCGCAGGATCTCCCCGACCCTCGGCGCATCGATCGCCCTCGTCTTCGTCCTCCTGTCCACCTCGGTGATCCGGGCGGAGGAACCCACCTCGTTTTCCCAGGCCCAGCAGATGGCCAAGGATTCGGACAAGCTGCTCCTGGTCGATTTCTTCGCCGAATGGTGCGGGCCGTGCAAGCATTTCCAGGCCGACGCGCAGAGCTCTGCGCCCCTGAAGGAAAGCCTGCAGAGGGTGGTGTTCCTCAGTATCGACGCTGAGAAAGGCGAGGGGGTCGAACTGGCCAAGCGCTATGGTGTCCGATCGTATCCGAACTATCTCCTGATGGATGCGCAGGGCGCGCCGGTCTATCGCTGGGTGGGCTACGGCACTGCCGAGAGCTTCATCCAGCAACTGGACAAGGGTCTCGCCGATCCGACGACCCTTGCCGAGAAAGAGGCGCGGTTCGAGAAGAATCCCACCGCCGAGGACGCGGTCGTGCTGGCCAACGCGGCCGCGGCGGCGAGCGATCAGAAGGACGCGGCCATGTGGTACGAGAAGGCCTCCGAACTGGCCGGCGGCGGCTACGAGATGGAGATCTTCTACACCAAGTTCTACGGCCTTCGCAGCGGTTCATTCACCCCGGACGAGGTGGTAGCGGCCGCCGACCGGGTCATGGCCGATGGAAGCGAGCAGGAGAAGTTCCAGGTCTATGCGGCCCAACCCTTCCTGGCCAAGGCCACCGGGAACGACAGCCTGGCGTATCGTTACGTGGAGTCCTTCTGGAACGAGTTGAAGGACAACCAGAGCGACGATCCCGACGTGAAGAGGATGCGTCAACGGGTCGAGCTGGATCACGCCCTCTATATCGAGAAGGATCGGCCGAAAGCGGCGCAACTCAAGTATGACTCGATGCCGGAGGGGTGGATGGACGATGCCGACGGTCTGAACGAGTACGCGTGGTGGTGTTTCGAGAACCAGGTCGATCTCAAGCGGGCGGAACGGCTCGGTCGCAAGGCCATCGAGATTGCGGCCGAGGGCAAGCAGAAAGCCGCGGTGCTGGACACCGTGGCCCAGATCTGCAATCTGCGGGGCAAGACCCGCGAAGCCGTCGAGCTGGCCGAGCAGGCAATGCAGAATGACCCCAGCGCGTACTATTCCAAGCAGCTGGAACAGTTCCGGGCGATGTTGCAGGAATCGCAGTAGGTGACCAGAAGCGCACGGACCCGGTAGCGCCCGGCTACCAGTACCAGCCCAGGGTCAAGGTGGTGGGGAAGGTCCAGGCGCTGTCGTAGTTGGTGTCCTGCAGGGACAGGTGACTGGCGGTCACCGCCAGTCCCACGGCGAAACGGTCGACCAGCCGGAATTCGTAGCCGACCCCGAAGACCAGACCCAGCCCCGGTTCATCCGCCCGCCGGGGATTCTTCTGGATCAGTTCACCGTTCTCATCGCGCACCAGGTCCACGTGGGCGACGCTGCCCCAACCGATACCGGCCCCGGCGCGCAGGTAGAGTCCGCCCCAGCCCGGATGTTCTCCGCCGGGGAACCAGCTCAACGCCAGGGTCGCGGCCTGGAAACTCCGTCGGACCTTTTCGCTGACGTTTCCTTCCTCGAAGAGCCAGCCCTCGTATTCGATTGCGGCGAGGAAATGGGAGGAGAGCAGGCGACCGAAACGGATCTGGGGCGCGGCCCCCCGTTTCAAGGTGGTGTCATGACCTTGCGAGTCGGTGTACTGCGCTTGCCCGACGCCCCACGAGACCCCAAGCATCCAGCTGCGATCCCCTCGCGAATGGGGCTTCAGGGCGTGCGCGTCGGTGGCGGTGAGCACGAAGAGCCCACAGAACGCCCAGAGGATCCATGTACGTCGGTAGACCATGACGGCGGTATACTAGGTGATCCCTCGCCGCTTCCGCCAGCGGAAAAACGGACCGCCGGCTTTTCCCGCACCCCTGGATTCCCGGTTGTATGCGGCAAGGTTTTCTGTACTATCGAGTCGATCTGGAACGGGTCGCCCGCCTCGAGATGCGCGGGGTTGCACCGTTCCCGGAACACGACCGGTGTGTCCACATCACGGAGGCTTCTCTCGCGGTGAGATTCCGTCGTCCCGTCCATCCCCACCGGCCCAGGTTCCTTCCTGTCTTTCTTGTCTTGGCGCTCGTGCTGATCCCGGCGGTTTCGCAATGCCGGGCGGCGGGCCATCACCTGGTCAATCTCTCCATCTTCCATCCCCTGAGCACGAACCAGGATCCGGAGATCAGCACCAATCTGCGCCTGTCGCTTCTCCATGGCCGGGTGGGCGAGGTGGATGGCATCGATCTGAACGGCCTCGTCTCAGCGACCGGCCGGAACGTCATGGGTATTCAGTTGAACGGAGTCGGCGACTGGGTGGGAGGACGGATGGAGGGCTTCCAGGTCAGCAATGTGTTCAACTACGTACAGGGAGAAACGAAGGGCGTGCAGCTCGCGGGGTTGGTCAACTACCAGCTCTCGCATCTGCAGGGTGTCCAGGCCGGGCTTCTCTTCAACTATACCGGCGGCGGCTACAGCGGGGTCCAACTCGCCGCCGTGCTCAACCTGAACGACGGGAACGGAGGGTTCTTCCAGTATTCCAGCGTTGCCAATGTCACCGGAGGCGATTTCCGGGGCTTGCAGCTTTCGGGCCTCGTCAACTTCACCAATGGCCGGGCCGCGGGCTTCCAGGTGGGTATGAACAATCTCGCGTCCGAGATGGAAGGGGTGCAGATCGGAGCGCTCAACATCGCCCGCCACATGAACGGTCTGCAATTGGGTGTCATCAACCGCAGCCGCAGGCTCGAAGGAATTCCCATCGGCCTCATCAACTCCTCGGTGGAGGATAGCCGGGCCGATGCGCTGCTCTTCGTCGACGACAAGGCTCTGCTGAATGTCGGGGTCAGGACCCTGGTGCATCACTGGTATTCCATTCTCTCCTTCGGATTCTGGGACCAGGTGGAGCAACGCAAGGATACGGTTTTCCTGCGCTGGAACTATGGCTATTCCTTCTCCTTGGGAAAGCGGTGGCACCTGGGCACCGACGCGGGTTTCGAGCACATCATTCCCCAGCCTTCCGATGACCCAAATCAGAACGACAAACTGCACTTTGCCTTGCAATTGCGGGCCATGTTCGAGCACCGTACGCTGGATGGCGGCGTCTATTTCGTGGGGGTTGGAATCCGGACCCGTTATGAGAGCTACAGTCTGGCTTCCGGGACGCGCACCACGGGCAATCTGTTCGCGGGGGTGGCGATCTTCTGATGGTTTCCGTGATGCACACTCGGGTCTCCATGGTCGTGCTCTTGTTCTTTGCGCTCTGGGCCGGCCGGGCGCAGGCCCAGGTGACCGACGAGCCGGGGACGCCGACCACCCCGCAGGTCCTGCGCGATTCGGTGATGACCACGCCGACTCCGGTCTTCCCCGACACCCTGCCCCGGTGGGAGACCGGCAAGCACTTCGGCCGAGCCGCCCTGGAGATCCTCGGGGTGAATGCCGTCGTGTGGTCCTACGACCGCTACATCCGGCCCGGAGGCGGCGCGGGGTTCCGCATCGGGTTCGATTCGTGGTCGGAGAACCTTCGTAATGGCTTCGAGTGGGACGACAACCATTTCAACACCAACCAGTACTCCCATCCCTACCATGGGAGCATGTACTACAACGCCGCGCGTTCCAACGGTTACAGCTACTGGGAGTCGATCCCCTTTGCCTTCGCCGGCAGCTACATGTGGGAGTTCTTCGGAGAAACCCACCATCCAGCGATCAACGACTGGATCGCCACAAGCGTGGGCGGAACCTTCCTCGGCGAGTCCCTGTGGCGCCTGTCGTCGATGGTGTTGGACAATACCGCGACGGGCAGCGAACGCACCTGGCGGGAGATCGGGGCGTTTGCATTGAATCCCATGCGGGGCTTCAACCGGATCCTCAGTGGAGAGGCGTTCGAGGTCCACGCCAACGGCGAAGACCGGTTTCCCAAGGGAGGAAACGCGGAGATCTACGCGGGCTTGCGGACCATCAGCCAGAACCGCATCTGGGATTCCGATACCACCCGGGTCTTTGTCGAGGCCCGCTTCGACTACGGGGACATCTTCGACGAGGACGTGACCAAGCCCTTCGACAACTTCCACCTGGAGGCGCAGCTCAATTTCGGGGACAAGACCTCGTTGGGTTGGGTGCGGGGTCGGGGAATGCTGGTGAAGAAGGAGCTGGGACACGGCAAGAACTCACGGCAGATCATCGCGGGTTACCAGCACTTCGACTATATCAACAACAACGCCTACGAGTTCGGAGGCCAGAGCATCAGCGCGGCCTACTTTTCCCGTTTCGAGACCGACTACGGTTACCAGCTCGAGACCGAACTCCACGCCAACGCCATCCTCCTGGGAGCGGTCCAGTCCGACTACGAGAACTTCTCCGGGCGTGAATACGACTACGGTCCGGGGGCGGGCTTCAAGTTGAATGTCTCTCTCGGCAAAGAGAACTGGGAATACCTCCGTCTCGAACATGAGCAGTACTGGATCAGTTCGATCAACGGGAACCGGGCCGAACACCTGGTGAGCATAACCCAGCTCCACTTGGAGCTTCCCTTGAAGCACTTCTACGGGATCGGGGCCGACTACCTGTTGTATCTCTCCGAGGCGCAGTACCAGTCCTTCGAGGACACCAGCGCCCGCGCTCCTCAGCTTCGTCTCTACCTCATCTGGAACATGTAGCGGAGCGACCCCGCACCGGCGGTGGAATCGCCGCTCTACTCTCCTCCGCCCGCCCCTTCCGATGCGGGAGTTGCCTCGACGGGAGCCTCGCCGGTATCCTTGGCGCCGCCCCACTGGAACCCGATTCCCGCCTGGTAGCTGTTCACGATGTCATTCCGCAGGTAGCTGGCGTCCGAGAGGAAGTTGAAGGTGTAGTTGAGGTTGAGGAAGAAGTGGTCGGTGAGGTGGATATCCAGCCCGATGGGAAGCGAGAGCGCGAACTTGCTCTCGCTGTCCTCGAAGGGCACTCCGTCGGTGGTGATGGTGAAGGTGGCGAAGCGGAAACCGAAGCCCACTCCCGCGTACCCGTGGAAGGTGGCATTGAGGTCGAGGAAATAGCGCCCGGTGATCTGCAAGAGGATGTTGTCGTATTCACCGTGGATGTCCTGCAGTTCCGGTCCGCGGTAATCCTCTTCGACGGTGAAGTAGTGGAATCGGAACCCGCCGGTCCAGTTGCTGTTCGAGCTGACCTTCTCCCAGGTGAGCAGGCCGCCCGGTCCGTAGCTGGTCTGGGCGGCTGGATCGGTGACCATGCTCACGTAGGAGGCGTCGAGGGTGAGCAGGGTGGTCCCGGGCCGCAAGTCGGCCGCGGCCTGGCCCGCCGCGAGCAGGAGAACCAGGAACGTCAAGCAAGCGATTCGCCGGTGCATCGGTCGTTTCCTTCTGGTTTTCCGCGGCCCTCTCGGATCCTGCGGGTGAACGGGGGATTCTCTCGAGGAGAGGTCGCTCGATGAGCGGGGAAAAAGTACATTCTCACCCCCACCGGGGTCAATGATTCTGGACGCGGCGGAAGAATCCCGAGAGGTCTCCCGCGCCCGCATACCTACCGCCGGGCCAGCAGGGCCGCGGTCGCCTTCGGGTTGATCAGCTTCAGGCCGGGTTGGCCGGGAAGCTGGTCGGCGCCCTCCTCGATCAACTCGATGATCCGCTTCGGGCTCAACGAGGGATCGAAGGCCACCATCTTGGCCGCCAGGTTCAGGGCGTTGGGCGAAGCCATCGAGGTACCCGACATCTTCATCCTCTCACCCCCGGGGACGAAGCTTTCCACCTCGAAACCGTTGGCGTACACCACCACGTTCTTGCCCATGCTGGTGAAGCCGGTGCGCTCGCCGGCCTGGTCGACCGCGCCCACCACCAGGAGGTTGTTCATCTCGTAGGACGACGGGATGTTGCGGTGGAAACCCACGTCGGAGTCGTCGTTGCCCGCGGCGACCACGAAGAGGATGTCCGGACACGAGGCCATCGCGTCGTGCAGGCCCTGGTCCAGGATCTCGAAGATCTCCTCGGCCATGGCCTTGCGTCCCTCGGCGTCACCTCCCAGACCGTTGGCCTCCAGGCTCGATTCGATCTCCTTGAACGACCAGCCCCAGCTCATGTTCACCACCCGCACTCCGGTCTTCTTGAAGTACTCGGCCGAGGCGGCGTAGGACGCCGCGTGGCGCAACGCCCGCTCCTTGGTGATCGGGGCGGGAAGGGTGTGGTAATCGAAGGTGATGCGGTCGACGAGGATCCGGGCGTAGGGGTTGCCCCGGGTGGCGATGCCGGCCACGTGGGTCCCGTGGGCGTAGAGGCCGACGAAGCCCAACGAGGTCATGAAATCCTTGACCTGGTCGGCAGGAAGGCTCGAAAGGTGCTGACGCAGCTCTCCGGCTTCCTTGCTGTCGATAGCGGCCTGCAGGTCCATCAGGCCCTTCATGTAGTGCATGGCGCTCTCGACCTTGCCCTCCTGGTCTCCCAGCGGGTGGAGCAGGTCACCACTTGTCTTGCCTTCGAGGTCGAAGGCGATGCCATGGAGATCGTCCACGAAGCCGTTGCCGTCGTCGTCCTTGCCGTTCTCGATTTCACCCGGATTGGTCCACAGCTTCTTCGGATAGACCGCCAGATCGACCCCGGAGTCCCAGATACCGACCACCACCGGGCTCAAGCCGTCGTGTTCGCTGAGGGTCCATTCCCGGGCGGGCCAGATGTTCTCCTTGGTCTCCTGGTGGGCGGCGACCACCTCGCCGTAGACCGCGATCCGGTCTTCGCGCAGGGGAATGATGACGTTCAGGGCGAAATAGAGGCCGATGAGACGGTCCGCCAGGTCGCCGCTCAGCTCGTGGGTCTTCTCGACGATGGGATCCAACTGCGACTTGACCATCCCCTCGATGAGGTTCTGCGAGAGGATCTCGGCCATGCCCTTCTGCTGCTGGATATCGTCCTGCACAACCTCCCAGGGAAGCGCCTGCAGGCTCGCCAACAGTGTCGTGCGGTAGGCTTCGCGGTAGGCATCCGAACCTCGGGGACCGGCTTGCCGCGCCGCGATCAGCGCGCGGGCACCGACGCCGGACATCAGCTTCGCCGACTCCTTGGTTTCCAGCGCCCTGATTCTCTCGACCAGGGCCAGGGCCTCCTCGTCCCTGCCCTCCATGAGGTCCAGGGCGGTCAGGGTGCCGTAGAAGCCCTTCAGGGTGGCGTCGTCCTGGATGTCGTAGGTTTCCAGGATCGATTCGATGTCCGACCGGACCTTGGCCGAAAGATCCCGCATCGCGTTGTCATCGCCCAGCATCTCGCTCACCGGACTCGTGACGGGATAGGAACGGACCGGCAGGTCGGTCAAATTCTGGACGGGAATCTTGTCTGCGGCGGTCGCCGGGGACAGGATCCCGGCCAGCATCAGCAGGCACAGCAAGGTCGACGGGATGCGTTTCACGGCTCCTCCTGGGAAGCGGGAAGGAAGAAGATCGGCTCCGCGGCGGAGTCGTTGTCCGCCGGGACACTCCATGCTAGGGCGTCCGGGGAGGCTCCACAAGCCCGGCGCGGCCACCGATCCGCTGAAAAAGGGGTGGAATGTCGGGAATCCGGCGACCAAGATGGAGTCATGGCTTCTGGACTGCGCACCCTCCAGGTCACCGGGGCCGAGAGTGGTCTTCGGCTCGATGTGTACCTCACCCGCCACCTGGGCGTCTCCCGTCGTGCCGCCCAGCGCCTGCTCGAGGAACAAAGGGTCCGGGTGGAGGGCAAGGCCGCCAGCAAGGGACTGGCCCTGAAGGAAGGATGGAAGGTCGAGGTGGAATCCTTTTCCCCGCCGGGGCGGGAACCGGTGGCCCGGTACTCCGGGCCCGAGCTGGAGATCCTCGGGGAAGGTCCGGGTTGGGTGGCGGTCGACAAGCCAGCGGGGATGCCGGTCCATCCCTTGAAGGAAGACGAGCGGGACACCGCCCTGAATTTCGTGGCCTCGCGCTTCGCCGGCGTCATGGGGGTCGGCGAGGGAGGTCTGCGCAGCGGGGTGGTCCATCGCCTCGACGTGGACACCTCCGGTGTGCTGCTGTTCGCCCTGGAAGAGAAGATGTGGAAGCAACTGCGGGCCGCCTTCAGCGCCCACCGCACCGAGAAGGTGTACCAGGCGGTGGTGCACGGACGACTGGACCGGGCGATGAAGGTCGAGTTCGACCTGCGCATCGCGCGGCACAAGCCGGCGCGGGTGGAAGTACGGCCCCTGGGCGAAGGGGAGAAGGGGTCTCGCACCTGCGCGACCGCGTTGAAGCCCCTGGAGGTGTTTTCGAAGGCGACCCTGGTCGAAGCCCGTCCGGTGAGCGGCTTCCTGCACCAGATCCGGGCGACCCTGGCCCACATGGGCCATCCCCTGCTGGGGGATCGTCTCTACGGCCCGCCCGACGATCCCGTTCCGGTCGGGCGTCACATGCTCCATGCGAGTCTCTTGCGCATCGGCGACATCCTGCTGGAGAGTTCGCTTCCCGCGGATTTCGAAGCGGTGCTGGAGCAACTGTAGTCTTCTTCCGGAAACGGTGACCGGTCGTACGGCCGGGTCGAAGAGGGAGCGACGGTCGATGAACGACAGGAACGCGGAACTCCAGGTCGCGGTGGTGGGAGTGGGCCGCATGGGCCACCATCACGCGCGGATCTATCACGAGCTGGAAGGGGCGCGTCTGGCTGCGGTCGTCGACGCCGACGCGGAGCGGCGGGCCCGGGTGTCCGCCGATTTCGCCTGTGGGAGCTATGAGACCCTCGAAGAGCTCCTGGAGGCCTGCCCGCGGCTCGACGCGGTGAGCATCGCGACGCCGACGACCCACCACCTGGACGCGGCCCGGGCCCTGTTCCCCCGTGGAATTGCCTGCCTCATCGAGAAACCGCTGGCGGCGTCCTCGGCCGACGCGGCCGCCATCGCCGCTCTCAGCGCCGAACATTCCACCATCTGCCAGGTGGGGCACACCGAGCGCTTCAATCCCGCAGTGCGGGCCGTGGCGGAGATGGACATTCGCCCCCGTTTCATCGAAGTCGACCGGGTGGCGCCGATGAGCTTCCGCTCGGTCGATGTCGGGGTGGTCTTCGATTTGATGATCCACGACCTGGACATCGTGCTCATGCTCTGCCGTTCGCCCCTGAAGGAGGTACACGCGGTGGGCGTGGGCGTCCTGTCGGACAAGGAGGACGTGGCCAACGCGCGTCTGCAGTTCGAAGACGGATGCGTCGCCAACCTCACCGTTTCCCGTCTGGCCATGAAGACCGAACGCAAACTGCGGGTGTTCAGCGAGAAGGTGTACGTGACCCTCGACTTCGCCAAGCGCAGTGGCATGGCGGTGTCCACCACCGAGAACCGCGCGTCGATCGAGGCAGTGCGCGAGAAACTGGCCAAGGGGGAGGACCTCTCCGGCCTGGACTATCTCGCGCTGGTGAAGATGCAACCCCTGGAAATGGAAGAGGAAGAGCCGCTCAAGGCCGAGTTGCGGTACTTTCTCTCCTGCGTGCGCGACGGGAAGCCTCCGGTGATCGACGCCGAGGCGGGCCGGGCCGCGGTCGACGCGGCCGAGCGGGTCGTGCGCTCGATCCGCGAACACCACTGGGAAGGCTTCGAGGGGACGAGGCTGGGATGACGCAGGGTTCTTTCCGCCCTGGTCGAATGTCGTCGAGTTCCGTCATTCACCCTTCGCGGCCGTATCCCAGCACAACCGGAAACCGCCGATCACACCGCCATCAAGCATCTGGGTTGCAGAGTCCCGCACATATCGTCTGTCCCATCTCCATCGCGAGGGTCGTGGCGGTCTTGCCATCGCAATCCCGCAACCGTGGATCCGCTCCAGACGAGAGAAGGAGCCTCACCACCTCTTCGTTCCCATGTCCAGCGGCTCGCATGAGAGGAGTGTAGCCGCGGTTGGACGCCACATTCGGGTCGGCGCCATGGTCCAGGAGGAGGCGGGTGAGACTGACATCGGACGTCGCCGCCGCCAGAAGGCAGGACCAGCCGTCACCCGACCTCGCTGTCACGTTTCCTCCCTCGGCAATGGCCTTCCGGACGCCCTCGAGGTCACCTTCGTGCGCGGCCTTGAGGAGCGCGATATCCGCGCTGTCGTCAAGAGTGACCTCTACTTCCTCTCCACCCAGGATCCCCTTCAACCTGGCCCCGCGTTCATGCAGAAACCGGACGACAGCTTCCTTGCCGGCGTTGGCCGCCAGCAGCAATGGAGTCCAACCCAGTTCATCGATTGGATCGACTTCTGCCCCGTGTTCCACGAGGAACTCCACGATCTCGAGGTGTCCGTGCAGAGCGGCGAAATGGAGTGCCGTGGATTCTTGCTTGATCCTCAGGCTGACGTCGGCCCCCTCCTTCAGGGCCATCTGGGCCAGCTTGAGGTCGCCGGACAGGCCCGCGTCGAACAAGCGCAAATCGGTCACCTCTCCGGTCGACAGGTCGGTGAGAACAAGAACGTTCCAGATGTCCAGATCGACCTGTTTGGCCAAGAGTCCGTCTCCCGGGCCGGAGACTTCGCAGACACTCCCGTTCTCATCGGTTCGGATCGTGACGAGCAGGCTGATCAATCCCTCGGAAACGGACAGTGACAGGGAGACTGTCGCTTCATAGTTCGTGTTCGGTTTGAGACGGAGATCGTCGATGTTCATGATTCTTCCCTCTTGTTCCGCTGTCGCACGACGGTAGGCACTCCCGTAGAGGGAGTGTAGGTGCCATTCTTGTCGAGCTCAAGACGATAATGGTTCGAGATCGTCGTCGGGGTGCGACGTCCTTCCGGGGAGCCGCAAAGTCATGCGGGTCAAGAGCCGACTCGATCCATCCGGTTCCGGCGGGAATCGGGCACTCCGTGTCTCGATCGAAGAAGATGACTTCACGAAATCCAGGGTGCTGGGATACAATGTCCCCCCGTCGACGTCCGCGGTGCAGTCGGGAGCCGGTGCGTCGGCCCCAACCACTTTGGCCTTTCTCCTTTTGACACGAGGACGAGCCCTGATACATGGAACCTTGGCAAGTACCTTTCGAAGCGTACACCGGAGATGAGCCGTATATCTTCGTCAGCTACTCCCACGCGGACAAGGATCCGGTCTATTCGGATCTCACCGACCTGCACCGCATGCGCTTCCGGATCTGGTACGACGAGGGTATCCTTCCCGGGAGGCAGTGGCCTGTGGAATTGGCCAATGCGTTGCATCGATGCAGTCAGGTCATCGTTTTCATATCCGAGAATTCCGTGGCATCAAGGAATGTCGTGGATGAGATCTTCTATGCATTGAACCATTCGAAAGACCTGTTGGTGATCTACCTGTCGGATACCGATTTGCCGCCCCACCTCGAGATGAAACTGGGAAACATCCAGGCGATCATGCGTCATCGCCTCACGCGCGAGGTGTACTTGAAGAAACTGTCGGCGTCGTTGTTCCGTGATGGGGGCACTTTCCTGAGAGCGATGGCTTTCGAAGCGCCCGGCCTCGGAGAGGAGCGTGAAATTGTTGCAGCAGAGGAGTTGGATCCGATTCTCTCGCAGATCGCACGGTTCCACCGGCTTGGTCATTGGGACTCGATACGTCGGCTGAGCAAGACGGCCACGGCATCCCTGATCCATCATGCAAACTCTGATTTGAAGGATTGCCAGAGGTTGTCGGACCTCGGCATCCATCTCACGGACGCCCAGGAAGACGTGTTGGCGAGACGGTGTTTTGATGTCTCGATCGAGACCTTGCTCTCCATCATACGAGATGGAAACAGCGCTCTGGCGATTCGGGATCAGTTGGGGATGGTCTACAACAACCTGGCGAGGCTGCTTCGGAAGAATTTTCCGGCTTCCCGCAGTGCGGAGTCGTTCTACAGGAAGAGCCTCGAGATCTTCAAGATTCTGTATCCCGACCTTTCGGACGATCCGGACTTGGGAGATCGCCTGGGAATGGCCTATTCGAACCTGGGGAATTCACTGAGAGCGCAAGGCAAGACGGAAGCGGCGAAGGCCGCCTACCAGGGAGCCGTGCGGATCTACGAGAGGATCTTGCGGGACTATCCAGGAGACGAAAGGCTGCGGAGGAGGCTTGAGCGCGCTGTTTTCGACCTCCGTCGGTGAGATCATCGGCCCCGCCGTCGATCCTCCCGATGGTCCGGGAGAATACGGCCTTGTTTGCAGGGGTGCCGGACCATGGAAGAGTCTGAGGGTCCCATGTTCGTGGAAGAGCGAGGGGGCGGGGCTCCCGGTTCTCGTCTTCTATGATGGAGACCTTGCGCGCTCCCCGCAACGGACACGCCCCACTCTCCAGAGGAGATCGCGATGCAGTATCAGGTCTACGAGGAAGGTCCCATCACCGTTGTCTCCTTCCGAGGCAGGATGACCGGCGGGCCGGCCGCCGATGAGTTCCGGGTCGTCCATCGCAAGTTGATCGGGAAGGGCCGCCGGCTTTTCCTTTTCGACCTCTCCCGGGTGAAGTATGTGACCTCCTGCGGGGCCGGAGTGATCATCGGAGCCCATACCCGCGCGACCGAACAAGGCGGGAGGTTGAAACTGGTGGTCGACACCGAGCGGGTCAGGAATCTCCTGCATCTCATCCAGTTGTACCGGGTCATGGAGATCCACGAGACCCTCGAGGAAGCGCTGGCGTCCTTTGTCAACGACCTGAGGGCAGGTCGCGAAGGAGCGCAATGCGGGCGGGACGCCGCTTCGTCACCGGGGAGGAGCAGCGTCGTATCGACGGAGCGATGAGGTCCAACGACAGTTCTCTCAGGGGACGCCGGGTGCTGGTGACCGGCGCCAGCTCGGGCATCGGGCGTCTGGCCGCGCGTGAGCTGGTAAGCCGGGGCGCCTCGGTGAGCCTCCTGGTGCGCGACGCGCGGCGGGGAGAGCGTACCCGCCGGTGGATCGAGACCACCACCTTCGGCGTCCAGGCGCCCGAGGTGCTGCTCTGCGATCTCTCCGATCTCGACCAGGTGCGCCGCGCCGCCGGGGAATTCCGCCGGTGCCACCGGCGCCTCGATGTCCTGGTGAACAACGCCGGCGTGCTGCAGCGCCGTCGCCGCCTCAGCCCCCAGGGGCATGAATGGACCCTGGCGGTGAACCATCTGGGTCCTTTCCTGCTCACTCTCTCTTTGCTCGACCTGATGCCCCGCGGTGGTCGCATCGTCAACGTGGCCTCGGTGGCCCACACCCGCGGGCGCTTCGATTTCGACGACATGACCCTTGCCCGCGGCTATTCCATGTGGGGAGCCTACGCGCGCTCGAAGCTGGCCAACGTGCTCTTCACCTACGAGCTGGCCCGCCGCCTCGCTCCCCGCGGCATCGACGTGAACGCCCTGCACCCGGGCACCTTGCCCACGGGAATCGCCCGCGGCCATTCGCGGGCGGCTTCGTGGCTCTGGAAGATCCTCACCCGCTTCTCGGGAAAGGTCGAGGAGGGAAGCGACGCGGTGGTGGAACTGGCCGGCGATCCCGATCTGGAAGGAACCACCGGCCGCTACTTCTACAAGGTGTCGGAAGCGGAATCCTCGCCCCAGAGCCACGACCCCATGCTGCAGGACGCGCTATGGCGGTGGTCGCTGGAGGCGGTGGGTCTTCCCGAAGACACCGTCCCGCCGCCGCGGCCTGGCGCGCTGGGCGGGTCCTCGGTCGAGCGGGAGAACCGTACGCCGCTCTCTCAGTAGCGCGGCGGCGGGGCGGGCTTGTTCTGCAGGATGCCCTCGATGCGATCCATCACCTCGTCATCGAGACGGTCGACCACCTCGAGCGCCTTCAGGTTTTCGCGCAACTGCTCCACCTTCGACACTCCGAGGATCACCGTGCTCACGCGGGGGTTCTTCAGGCACCAGGCCAGCGCCAACTGGGACAGGCTCACTCCCAGATCGTTCGCGACCGGTTCGAGGGCCGCGGCGGTGGCGATCTTCTTCCGGCCCTTCTCCGAGAGGATCTGTTCCTTCAGCCACTCGTAGTCGGGAAGGGTCAGCCGGGATCCCTCGGGGACACCGTCCTTGTACTTGCCGGTGAGGATGCCCGACGCCAGGGGAGACCAGATGGTCGTTCCCAGTCCCACGGTCTCGTACAGGTGGCGATACTCGGCCTCCACCCGGTCGCGGTGCAGCATGTTGTACTGGGGCTGCTCCATCACCGGCGGAGTCAGGCCCCATTCGCGCGCGATCTTGTGGGCCTCCATGATCTCGACCGCGCTCCACTCGCTGGTGCCCCAATAGATGACCTTGCCCTGGCGTACCAGGATGTCCATGGCCCGGACGGTCTCCTCGATCGGGGTGTCCGGATCGGGCCGGTGGCAGAAGAAGAGGTCGAGATAGTCCACCTGCAGGCGCCGCAGGGCCGCGTGGCAGGCGTCGTGCAGATGCTTGGCCGACAATCCCTTCTGGGTAGGCCGATCGCCTCCCCAGTAGGCCTTGGACGACACGCAGTAGGTGTCGCGCAGCCATCCCAGCTTCTTCAGCGCCCGGCCCATGATCTCCTCGGACTGGCCGTGGGCATAGGCCTCGGCATTGTCGAAGAAGTTCACGCCGGCCTCGTAGGCCATCGCCATGCAATCGAGGGCCTTCCGGTCGTCGAGCTGGTAGTGGAAGGTCACCCACGATCCCAACGAGAAGGCGGAAAGCTTCAGTCCGCTGCGTCCCAGGCGGCGATAGGGCATATCCATGGTTGATTCCCACCTCCGGCAGGGAATGAAAGGGTCGAGTATGCGGGTTCAGGGTCGCTCATTCCGGAGACCACCCTGCGGGGTGGGATCTCCGGCGGACCTCCATTCTGCGCCGATTGAATCCGCTGCGGTAAAAGCAGTATAATGCAAGGTGGAGCCGGTGGACATCCTCGAAACCTCGCCCGGCCCTCGCCTGCATCGCGCCCGGGGCGCGCCCGGGCGATCCAGCGCTCCCGTCCCCCAGGAAAGCGACACCATGCGAAGCAACGGACGCCTGAGCAGCCTTTTGTGGTTGGCCCTCTTCTTTCTCGTCGTGCTGGCCTTGCCCCGCACCGGATCCTTCCCCCTCCACGATCAGCTCGTGAGCCTGCGGCACCAGAGGCAGCACCTGCCGGAAGGATCTCCCCAGGCCTTCCGGCTCGACCACCGGATCGCCGAGCTCGAGCGCCTCGAAAAGGGAGAGCCGCCCCAGGATCACCCGGATGTCTTCGCCCGGATCCTGCAGGACATGAAGGTGCCGGCCGACCGGACCGAACCCGAGTATACGCCGGGTTACCAGAGGGTGGAGCTGTCCCGGGCCCGGCTCAGCGCCAAGGCGGCGGGGACCCCCTTGACCTGGGTCGAGCGGGGTCCGGGCAACGTGGCCGGCCGCGCCCGCGGGCTCGTGGTCGATGTGTCCGACACCACCGGAAACACCTGGTTCGTGGGATCGGCCGGTGGAGGGGTGTGGAAAACCCCGGACGCGGGCAATACCTGGACGCGGGTGACCACCGATCCGCAGAGCTACGCGACTTCGACCATCGTCCAGTGCCCGAGTCAGCCCGACGTGTTCTATGTGGGGACCGGCGAGAGTTTCCTCAATATCGACACGATGAACGGCAATGGTCTGCTGAAGTCGGTCGACCATGGGGTGACCTGGACTCCTCTGGCCAGCACCCTGGATGATCCCCGCTTCAACAACATCGCCGATATCCTCGTCGATCCCGGCAATCCGGACGTGGTCATCGTTACCGCGAATGTGGGACGTTACAAACTCGACCTGAACGCGACCACCAACATCTTCAAGTCGACCGATGGGGGAGCCACCTGGAGTGTGGTGTTCACCAGCAGCGAGCTGGGGAACTTCAACCGCCCCAAGAAGGTGCAGCATCTCGAGGCCACCCCGGGCGATTTCAACGTCCTGTACGCGGGGTGGCAGGGCAAGGGGGTGCTCAAGTCGACCGACGCCGGCTCGACCTGGACCTTGAGCAACGCCGGCATCACCGACTTCAGCGGACGCTTCGAGATCGCGGTCTCTCCGGTGAACCCCAACCGGGTCTTCGCCGCGGCGGAGGGGGCCGCGGGCGCCTCGAAACTGTGGCTTTCCGATGATGCGGGAGCCTCCTGGGTGGAGACCACCGAGGCTGTTGGAAGCGAGCCGAACTGGCTGGGGGCACAGGGCTGGTACGACAACACCATCGTTTGCCATCCTACCGACCCGAACATCGTCTATGTGGGCGGAATCCAGCTCTGGAGAATCACCATGGTCTCAGCGAGCACCCGCCAGAGCGTGCTCTTGAACCAGGGCAGCGTCCACGTCGATCATCACAACCTGGTGATCCTGCCCGGTGACGGCGGAACCCCCTGGCGCATGCTCAATACGAACGATGGTGGCGTCGCGTATTCCTCGAACATGGATTCGGGCTGGCAGATGCCCATCCTGGGGCTGAACACCACCCAGTTCTACGGGGTGGACAAGAAGCCGGGCGGCAGCGCCTACATCGGAGGCATGCAGGACAACTCCACCTGGCGTTCACCGGTCGATCCCGATGCGCTGACCCCATGGATCTTCCAGATCGGCGGGGACGGCTACGAGACCTCCTGGCATTTCAACGATCCGATGCTGATCATCGGAGGATATCAGTACAACGGCCTGCTGCGTTCGACCGACGGGGGAGAAACCTGGAGTTCGGCCACCAACGGTCTGGCCGATACCGGAAGCAGCGCCGCCCCGTTCATCACAAAGATCGGAAAGACCAACCTCGCCCCGGACCTTCTGTTCGCCGTGGGCAAGTCCGGCGTGTGGCGCAGCACCGATTTCGGGGCAAGTTGGAGCCTGGCTTCGATGGACGCCACCGACTGGTATTTCAGTTCCTTCATGGACGTGCGGGTCTCCCGCGCCGACCCCCAGGTGGTGTGGGCGGGCGCACGCATGGATGGAAGTGGGTCGATCTACCTCTCGACCGACGGAGGCCAGAGCTTCACCGCCGTTCCCGACTTCACCGCCGTCACCATGGGAGGTATCAGTGGCTTGGCCACCCATCCCGCCGATCCCCAGATCGCCTATGTGCTCTTCTCGTTTGCGGGCCGGCCGAAGATCCTGCGCACCACCGACCAGGGACAGACCTGGCAGGACATCACCGGCTTCTCCGGCGGCGGGCCCTCGACCAATGGCTTCCCCGACGTGGCGGTATACGACCTCCTGGTGATGCCGCACGACCCGAACATCCTGTGGGCGGGCACGGAGATCGGGCTCTTCGAGTCGACCGACAACGGCGTCTCCTGGCATCTGGCCGACAACGGACTGCCCAATGTGGGAATCTGGATGATGACGCAGGTCGAGGACGAGATCGTGGTGGCCACCCATGGATTGGGCATCTGGACGACCACCATCCCGGCGATGGTCGCCGGGAAGACCTTCAACCCGCTCATCGAGTCGCTGTTCCAGAGTCCGTCGGGAGACCTGAATATCGAGACCACCTTGCGCTCGGCCTACGACTCGACCGAGGTGATGATGGACGGCGCGGTGGCGACCGTCTTGCCGGCCAACACCGCGGGCGATCAGGTTCTGGTGCAACTTCCCGTACTGGCCAACGGAACGGTCCAGATCCAGCTCGTCGGCCATGTGGGCGGCTCGACCTACTCCTCGCCGGTGAAGAGCGTGGACGTGGTGCAGCTCACCCAACCGGTGTTCAGCTACCAGAGCACCTTCAACGGGGGCAACAGCGATTTCAGCGGCAACGGCTTCTCGGTGCGGCTCGAGCCGGGCTTCAACGACGAGGCCATCCATTCCCAGCACAACTATTCGGACAATTCCACCTACGTCTACACCCTCACCAAGCCCATCCGGGTGGCCCAGGCCAACGCCATGATGGAATACGACGAGGTGGTTCTCGTCGAACCGGGCGACAGTGGAACGCAGTTCGGGGATTTTGGTTTCTGGGACTACGTGATCGTCGAGGGAACCAAGGACGGAATCCAGTGGCAGCCATTGCTTCCCGGCTACGACTGCCGGGATGACTCTGCCTGGCTCAACGCCTTCAACCAGGGGCTGTCCGGAGACGCATCGCTGTATCGTCACCGCAGTTTCGACCTGCTCAACACGTTTTCGTGGGGCGACACCATCCTGGTGCGCTTCCGCCTGTATGCGGACCAGGCGGTCAACGGCTGGGGTTGGTCGATCGACAACCTGGCGATCCAGGTGGGCAGTCCCACCGGTGCGGGAGATTCCCCGCCCCGGGTCTTCGCGCTGGAGCAGAACTATCCGAACCCCTTCAATCCCAACACCACCATCGCCTATCGCCTGCCCGAGCGCGGCAAGGTGAGCTTGCGCATCTATGACCAGAGGGGACGGCTGGTGCGCACCCTGGTCGATGAAGAACAGAACGCGGGACAACAGAGCGTGGTCTGGGACGGCCACGCCGGCAATGGCGTGCCGGTTGCCAGCGGCGTCTACTTCTACCAGCTCAAGGCGGGAGACCTGGTCCAGCGGAAGAAGATGACCCTGGTGAAATAGCCCTTGGGCAACCGGCCCCTGCTCATTCCTGCGCCGCGCCCCCGGCTCTTGCCGGGGGCGCGGCCGAGGCCTTCTCCCAGAACTCGCGCGCCTGCTCCATGGCCAAGGCCAGCAAGGTGCCCCTGCGGTAACGGCCCCTCCGGTCGCGCCGGCCGGTGGGCATCCCGGTGAAGATGTTCAAGGCCTCGTGCACGGAGTCCACCGCCCACACCGAGAACCTTCCCTTGGCGCAGGCCTTCACCACGTCCTCACGCAACTGCAGGTCGGCCGCGTTGGAACGGGGGATGATCACTCCCTGCTTGCCGGTCAGTCCCTGGGCCGCGCACACGTCGTAGAAACCCTCGATCTTCTCATTCACCGCGCCGATGGCCATGATGTTGCCCATCTGGTCGATCGCCCCGGTGATGGCCACGTCCTGCCGCAGGGCCACGTTGGTCAAGGCGCTCAAGAGACAGCAGATCTCCGCCGCGGAGGCCGAGTCGCCGTCGATGCCGCCGTAGCTCTGCTCGAAGGCCACGCTGGCGTCGAAGGCCAAGGGATGGTCGGTTCGCAGCAGATTGCGCAGGAGTCCGCCCAGGATGTAGAACCCCTTGGTGTGGATGGCCCCCGACAACGCCGATTCGCGCTCGATGTTGATGACTCCCGCCGTGCCGGGGCCGATGGTGGCGGTGATGCGGGCGGGAAAGCCGTAGGTCATCTCACCCGAGGAGATGACCGCCAGCCCGTTGACCTGGCCCACTGCGCTGCCGCGGGTCGAGATTTGCACCGTGCCCTCGAGGATCTGCCGGCGGAACTCCCGCGCGGGCCGGTCCGCCCGCAGCTTGCGCCGTTGGATCGCTTCCTTCACATGCTTCTCTCCGACCAGGCGCGCGCCCTCCTGCCGGGCCAGCCACGCCGCTTCGCGGACGAGATCGGCCACCCGTCCGAAGCGCGCGGTGATCCTTCCGCGGTCGGAGGCGATGCGCACCCCGTGCTCGATGAGAGCGGCGACCCCGCTGCAGGTGAAATGTGGCAGGTCTTCCTCGCGCACGAAACGCGCGACCCATCGAGCATAATCGAGAATGCCCTGGTGGTTGTTGGGAATGGATTCCTCGAAATCGGCCAGCACCTTGAACAGGTCGCGGAAGTCCGGGTCGACCTCGTCCATGAGGTAGTACACCTCGGAGCTTCCCAGCAGCACGACCTTCACATGGACGTCCACCGGCTCGGGCTTGAGGCCGGGGCCTCCGAAAGGTCCGGCGGTTTCGGGTGGGCTGATCTCCAGCTTTCCGGTCCGCAGGACCCGGGCCAGGAGTTTCCACATCGAAGACTCGGAGAAGAGATCCTTGGCCTCGAGGATGAGATACCCTCCGTCGGCCTGCAGGAGCGAACCGGCGCAGATTCCCATATGGCTGGCCCGCGCTTCTTCGTTCGGTCCGAACTCGAGGTTGATGGTTCCCAACAGGTGGGAAGGGGTCGGGGTGCTCTCGATCACCACCGGGCAACTCGTCGAGCCGCTGCGATCGACCACGACATTGACTCGATAGAACCGGGTGAAGGAGGTGTCCTTGCCCAACTGGCCGAGACGTTGCTCCATCAGGTCGTCGAGCAGCTCGTTGAGCCAGGTGTCGACCGACTTCTGGGGGAAAGCCCGGCGGATGGTCCGCAGTTTCCGTTCGAGCGAGGCCTGCGCGGTGCTCCGGAAGAGCTGATCGAGCCGGCTGGAGAACTCGTCCCGGATCTCGGCCGCCCGGTCGTGCAAACCGGCCAGCTTGCGGTTGTAACGGGTGAGATTCTCCTGGGTACGCTGGAAGTCTCCGTCGTTGATGCGCCCTTCCGCGTGGAGCCGCTCGAATTCCTCCGGGGCCACCGGCTGATTCTCCACCAGGGGAAAGATGGCCTTCTGGGCCATCGCCTCCTTCTGGACCGTCACCAGGCCCAGGCCGGCCCGGGCGAGCGCCTTCTCGAAGGGCTCCAGGATCGACTGCATCTTCTCTTCGGCCGTCGCTTCCAACGCCTTGCGACGCGCGGCCACGGAATCGGAGTTGAGCAGCTCGGGCAACCCCTCCCGGATGAAGGCGGCGAAGCGATCCATGTGTCTCCGGAAGAGCCCTCCCTTGCCCTTGGGGAGACTGATGAGACGCGGCTGATCCGGCTGGACGAAGTTGTGCACATAGCAGTGGTCCCGTAGGCTCGGGCACTCGAAGCGCATCTCGTGCAGGATCCGTTTCACCAGGGTGGACCGACCGGTTCCGCTGAGTCCCCGCACGAAGACGTGATGCTCCTTGACCTGGCTGCTGAGGCCGAAGCGCAGCGCGTCGAGGGCTTCGCCCTGGCCGATCACCTTCTGCAGGGGCTCGAGCTGGGCGGTGCTGCGAAAGGGGAAACGGTTGCGCGGACAGTGCCAGCGCAGCTTCGCGGCGGGAAGGGCTCTGGATGCACTCATGGCTACTCGACCTTCCGGGAGGATCCGACCGACCAGATCCTCTGCTGGCTTCAGAATGCGTGTCCCGTGCCCACCGTGAACACGGGACTGGAGGCTCCGGTGCCCTTGGCCACCGGCCAGGCCACGTCGAGGCGCACCGGGTAACCGAAGGTGGACATCTGGGCGGCGATACGAAGCCCGAACCCCACGGCCCCGTGGATCCCATCCCATCGGAAGTCACTCTCGCGCTCGAACCAGGTGTTGCCGAAATCGGCGAAGGCCACCATGCCGGGAATCACCAGGTTCAGGAGCGCCTGTTGCTTCACCCAGCGCAGTTCGATGTTCGCCCGCACCAGCCGGTCGCCGGTGAACTCGCGATATCCAGCCGAACGCAGGCCGCTCTCGCTTCCCATGGTGAACGGACGCTGGGCATCGAGACGTTCTCCCCACCCGCCGCGGAGGCCGGTGACCAGGCGCAGGCTCGATTGTATCTCCACCTGGGTTCGGTAGTCGAGGACGGTCCGCAGGTTCCGTCCCCGACCGTCTTCGATCAATCCGCTGCCGGTCCAGACCAGGCGGTGCAGCAGGCGTCCGTGGTGGCTGTTGTACCGGTGATCGAGTTCCAGGTAGACCGCGTCGACGTCGCCCACCAGGCTACCTGTCGCCCATCCGGCTCCAACGGCGGTCTCATGGCCCATCGCGAGGTCCTCGGCTCGACCCATCAGGTCGACGTAGTGGAGGGTCTCGTAGTCGCGGGTCTTCCACTCCAGGGATACCCCCAGCGCCAGCATCTCCCGGTTCTCCGGGGCGTCGGGAGGAAAGTCCACCGTCCGGCTGGAGATCTGGTGGGTGGTCGAAACCGCGAGGGAGTCCTCTTGGTGGAACCGGAGTCGTTCCCACCAGAGCTTCGGGCCCAGGCGGAACACGTCGTGCTTGCTCAGGCCGATGCGACCGAGGAATCCGGCGAAGAATGTGTCGTCGTCCAATCGCGGGCGGAGGTAATGGATCTGATCGATGGAGTAGCGGGGCCGCTGCTTGGAGTGGGTCCAGCGAAGATCATAACTCGATGCGGCATCGATGCTGGTCCAGGGTCTACCCAGTTGGATGAACGCGAGTGAGCCGTCACTGGTGTCCGAAAACCGCAGGGCCAGGCGGTTCTCCGTCCCCAGCAGATAGGGATGGGTGTATTCGACCGACCAACCCGAGCGATCGGGGTCGGTGTCGTACCGGCCGCTCAGGCTGCGTCCCATGCCCATCAGGTTCCGCTCGGTGAGATTCACCCCGAAGAAGGTCGACCCCTGGTACGAGGAGAACTTGATTCCCAGCGAGGTGGTCCAGGTCTCCCGGGTGTGGACGAAGACATCGACGCTGTCGCCACGGGAGGAAACGACCTCGAGGTCGGCGCTGCGCAGGAAACCGAGGGCGCGCAGTCGGCGCTCGGACTCCCTCAGGTCCTCCAGGTCGAGGGTATCTCCCACCGCGAAGGTGAGTTCGCGCCGCAGGAAACCTTCCCGGGTATCGACATGGAGGGCGTTCATGGCTTTCAGGGGCCAGTCGGGAAGGCGTGCGTAATCGGAGGCATCGAAGATGGGATCGCGCTGGAAGCGGATGGACCGGATCACGCGCGGAGCCGCGGCCGCGGAAAGACAGAGAAGATGTGTGGTGGCGATCCCGGCCAGGAGAGAGGCGGCAACTGCGAGCCGGTGGAGACGGGGACTCGAAGGGGCCATTGGAATGGACGGTCTCACCGGTTCCGGGTTCCGGTCGAAAGTGGTGGAATCGCATCCCTCGCGGAGAGGGGGGTGGAAGCATTCCTTTTGCTCTTCCCCCTTCTTGCGCACGCTATTCCCTTCTCGTGCCAAGGTCAACGGGGATTCCCCTGGACGGGTTTCCCCGTGGAACCATGGACTGAACCTGTCCTGTCCCGGACTCGCGAGCTGGGGTGATACGGCGGAGAGGACCGGCCAGGCCGGACGGCCCTTCGGCGGAATCCCACCGATCGATCCCGATCTCAACACGGGGGAACCACCGTGCACAGCGTGAAGAATCTTGGAAGTGCTGCTGGAGAGACCGCCTGGGGCTGGATCCTGGCGATCCTGCTGGCGACGCTGCTCGCCCTGGCCGTCCCGAGGCCGTCTGTCGCCCAGGAGATTCCGCGGGGAGAATACATTCGCTACCTGCCGCTGGAGTATCCCCGCCTGGTCCGCCAGACCGACGCGAACACCCGCCTGCATCTCTTCGGCGATCCCGCGGACCCCATGTACCGGGACGAGAGTCCCCGCGACGGGATCGACGATCACCGGGGAGAGATCCTGAGCCGCCTCGCGGTGCGGTTTGCCCCCTGAATGGTCCTGAACACCACCGCTGTTCCCATGGACTTCCTGCATTTCATGCAGCAGCGATCGATCAGTTCACCGTCGCCTTCTTCATGGGCAAGGGTTTCGTGAGCGAGAACACCATTCGACATTCCCGCAGTGACCTGGGATTCCGGGACATCAGTGATGAAGATCTCAACCTGCCCGGTGGGGGAGGCGACCTGAAGGTCTGGCGCCTGGCCGGCATGGTGGGGTTCCAGCTGAGTTTCTGAAGCGGCCGTCGTCCATGGAAGAGGCTCTCTCCTTTCGGCGGAACATGCGGCCCATGGTCACCTGGGCGCCGGCTGCCGGGTATGGCCGAGCGCGGATTCCCTTGTTGCTTTTGCGCCGCGAGGGAACGAGTATCTCCGCCCATGAGCCAGTACTTCCGGGTCCATCCCGACAATCCCCAGCTCCGTCTGTTGCGACAGACGGCGGAGATCCTCCGCCGTGGCGGGGTCATCGTCTATCCCACCGACTCGACCTACGCCCTGGCCTGTCGCATGGGGGAGAAGCGAGCCCTGGAGAGGATCTGTCGGATCCGCCAGATCGACGAACGCCACCACTTCACCCTCAGTTGCCGGGATCTCTCCGAATCGGGGGTGTACGCGGTCTTCGACACTCCCACCTACCGGCTCCTGAAATCCCTGACTCCGGGCGCCTACACTTTCATCCTGCGGGCCAGCCGTGAAGTTCCCCGCCGTCTCATGCATCCCAGGCAAAAGACCATCGGTCTGCGCGTCCCCGATCATCGGATCGCCCAGGCATTGCTGGACGAGATGGGCGAGCCGTTGATGACCACCTCGTTGATCCTGCCCGGAGAGGAGGACCCTCTCACCGATCCCCAGGAAATCCGCCGGCGACTGGAAAAGCAGGTAGACGCGGTCATCGACGGGGGATGGGGCGGCCTGTTGCCCACCACCCTGGTCGATCTCACCACCGGCGAGCCCGAAGTGTTGCGGGCCGGACTGGGCGAGACCAGCCTCTTCGGCTAGACGCCCTCCAGGACGACCGGGGGAACCCGGGCCCTCAAGCGGCCGATCGGGTCGGCCGGCCCACAGAATACAGACCTCCTCCGGTGGAGGGGGGGGATGGATCGCCATGGCTTGATTCTGTCCACCCGACGGTTTAGCTTCTTCTTCCGGTCTTGAAGGCAATCCTCTTCCCCCGGCTCGGGCCCTTTCACCCACCCCGCTTCGCCGTCGGTCATCCATGGATCTACCCCGCCTCGACTTCAGCTATCTCCGCGAACAGATCGTGGGTGTCGATTCCTCCTTCGACACCCCGTTCGGGCAGCGGATGTTGATCTACTGCGACTACACCGCCAGCGGACGCAGCCTGCGTTTCATCGAGGAATACCTCATGGGGTTGCAGCGCCACTACGCCAATACCCACACCGAGGATGATGTGACCGGCCGCAGCATGACCCAGCTGCTCCATGAGGCGGAGTCGGCGATCAAGGAAGCGGTCCACGCCGGTCCCCACGGCCGGATCATCGCGGTCGGCACCGGGGCGACCGCCGCCATCGACAAACTGCAACAGATCGTCGGGGTCGCGTTGCCTCCCGCGACGAGGCACCTGCTGACCACCTTCATGCGCGATCACCTGGGGGAACTGCACCACGAGTCATACGCCCGCTATCTGCGCGAGCACGAACCGGTGGTGTTCGTGGGGCCCTACGAGCACCACTCGAACGAACTCACCTGGCGCGAGGGCTTCGCCCAGGTCCTCACCATCGATCTCGACTCCGACGGTGGAGTCGACCTGGCCCACCTCGAGTTCCTCTTGAACGACCCTCGATACCGCAGCCGGCTGCGGATCGGCAGTTTCAGCGCCGCCAGCAATGTCACCGGACGGCGCACTCCGGTGCACGAGATCGCCCGACTGCTCCACGCCCACAATGCCCTGGCCTGTTTCGATTTCGCGGCCAGCGGACCCTATGTGCGCATCGACATGAATCCCGAGGCCGACCCCGAGGGGGGCGACCCTTCGCTCGACGCCATCTTCCTGTCCCCCCACAAGTTCCTCGGAGGGCCGGGCTCCTCGGGGGTCCTGGTGTTCAACGAGCGGATCTACCCCCGGGATCTGCCACCCACCGTCGGCGGCGGGGGAACCGTCGACTATGTCGGCCGCGACGTCCACGACTTCACTCCCGGGATCGAGGCGCGCGAGAAGGCGGGTACGCCGGGGGTCTTGCAGACCCTCAAGGCGGCTCTGGCCTTCCTGGTGAAGGAGGCGGTCACCCCCGAGCGCATCGAGGAGAGGGAGCAGGAACTCCTGGAGAGGGCGTTCGACCGCTGGTTGAGACACCCGCGCATCGAGGTGCTCGGAAGTCCCGATCCCGGCAAGCGGGTGGCGATCGTCTCGTTCAACCTGAAGGACCCCGATGGCAAGTACCTGCATCCCAAGTTCGTCACCCGCCTGGCCAACGACCTCTTCGGGATCCAGTCGCGGGCCGGGTGTTCCTGCGCCGGGCCCTACGGCCACCGTCTCTTGGGCATCGATCGTCAGCAGAGCGAGCGGTACCGCGAGTGGATCCTCAAGGGATTCCACGGGCTCAAGCCGGGATGGTGTCGTGTCGGTTTCCACTACGTGATGGATGACGCGGAGGCCGACTACGTGATCGAGGCGATCGAATTCCTCGCCGAGCACGGCCACCGCTTCCTGCCCCTCTACTCGTTCGATCTGGCCACCGGAGCGTGGACCCACAAGGAGGAGACCGCGACCGGCCGCGCCTTCAGCCTGCAGGCCGCCCTGTGCGCCACGCCCCACGGTCCCACCGCCCTGCCGCTCGCCGACCGGAAGCAGCGCTACCGGCAGTACCTCGACTTCGCCCGCTCGATGGCCGAACGCCTGGAAGAGGAGCAAGGCGTCGAGGAACTCCCCGGCGAGCCCGGCCGGCTCCAGTACTTCCGCCTGATCTCCGAATCGATCGAAGACCAACCTCTTCCCCCCGGCTAGGAAGATCGACGATGCCCGAACTTCCCGAGGTCGAACGAGGACGGCGTCTGGCCGAGAGCGTCGCCCGGGGACGGCGCATCGACTGGGTGGAATGCGCCGACGACGAGATCGTCTTCGACGGTGTGGATCCAGGAAGGTGGCACGACGCCCTGGTGGGCAAACGGGTGGTCGAGGTGTGCCGGCGAGGCAAGCACATCTGGTTTCGGCTGGATACGCCGCCGCATCCGCTCTTCCACTTCGGAATGACCGGTGCCTTCCGCCTACCGGAAGTGGCCGACCTTCCCCTCGCCGCGCGCCCGTCGCCTCCGCCGGACGAGCCCTGGCCTCCCCGCTTCACCAAGATCCACCTGGGGTTTGCCGGCGGCGGTGAACTGGTGATGATCAACCCGCGGCGGCTGGGCCGTATCCTCCTGCGGAACGATCCCCCGAACGAACCCCCGCTCTCGCGCCTGGGCTTCGATCCATTGCTCGATCCCCTTCCTCCGGCGGAGTTCCGCCACCGCGTCCTTGCGCGACGGACCGCGATCAAGGCGATCCTGTTGGATCAGGGGTTTGCCGCCGGCGTGGGCAACTGGATCGCCGACGAAGTGCTCTACCAGGCGCGGATCGATCCCCGGCGCCATGGCAACCAGCTCACCCCACGGGAGATCGAGCGCGTCCGGCGCCGGTTGATCGCCATCGTCCGGCGGGCGGTGGAGGTGGACGCGGACAAGAAACGCTTTCCCCGCAACTGGTTGTTCCACCTCCGTTGGGGGAAGGATCCGGAAGCATCCACCCTCGACGGGAACAAGATCGAGTTCCTGCAGGTGGCCGGACGCACCACCGCCTGGGTGCCCGCACGTCAAAGTTGATCCGCCGGAGGCCGGATTCTGGTAGAATGGGATGGAGAAGGGGGGACGGAACCCATCCACCGGGAGTCCGTCATGAACGCCGAACCGGATCGTCGCCCCGCTCCCCATCCGTCCTGGCCCATCCTGCAGACCAGTCTGAAGCTGTGCGACCGTTGTCTACCCCGCCGGGCGGGCCGCATGGCCCAGGCCGCCCTGATGCGCCTCGCGTTGTCCTGGTTGTCGCTTCGGATCGACCTGCTCAGCCGGCGTCTGCCGCAGGATTGAGGAACTCGGCCATGGAGCGGCACGCGGGACTGAACTCCCCTTTCCAGAGGATCACCGCGCGCCGGATGGGATCGGGCAATCCCGCGGTCTCGAGTTCGGCGGAGAGATCCGACGCGGCCAGGGCGGGAATGAACGGCCGCAGCGCCCGGCCGAAGTGCGCCGAGGCCTCCACCGGCAGTTCACTGGGCAGGTTCCCCACTGCCAGGACGGCCAGGCCGTCGCCCACGAACCCGCTGGACGCGGTTCCGGTGGCGGGATCGTAGACATAGACCGGGTCGCCGGGTTCGGTTTCCCGTACCGTGCAGGCCAAGGAGCCGTCCACGTCGCAGGTGATGTCTCCCACCGCCACCAACCGGGGCCGACCCCGGGCGAACAAGCGCTGCAGGGTGTCGCGATCGGCGAAACGGGGATACCGCTCTTCCCAG
Source organism: uncultured bacterium (assembly GCA_964601275.1). Classification (GTDB taxonomy): domain Bacteria; phylum Krumholzibacteriota; class Krumholzibacteriia; order JAJRXK01; family JAJRXK01; genus JAOZPE01. Next base: position 171,938 of record CAZRMV010000001.1, read on the forward strand.
TAGATGGCGTTCACCAGCAGGCTCAGGTTCTCCAGGTGGGGTTCGAAGATCGAACGATAGTGCTCGGGATGGTCGTAGTAGTCCTGCAGCTCGAACGTCTCCCCCTCCCGGGTGTTCTCCACCAGGTGCTCTTCGCGGTAGACGACCATGACGACTTCGTGGGCTGGACCGGACTGCGCTGCAACGTACCCTTCCAGTTCATCGGGTGACACCACCCGATGCGGGATCAGCTCGAGGATCTCCTGCGCTCCCTGGGAGACCCGGCCGTAGCCCAGGATCCCGATGGTGACCGGGCTGATCTGGGCGGGGAAGCCTACCGTCTCGATTTCCCTTCCCACCGCCTTCACCGCGCTCTTCAGTTCGGAGAGATCGGCGTAGTGGTGCGCCGGTTCCAGGTGGAGGAGGGGGGTCTCGACGCCCAGCGCCTGCCACCGGCGGCCGAGGGTCCACAGGCTGTCGGTCATGCCCACCAGGCCGGCGTGATGCGAGAAGAAGATGAGACGACGGCCCTTCTCGTCGGTCACCAGCTCATAGTCGATCAGGGTGCAGTGGAGATCGCGCAGTCGCCTCAACATCTCCATGTTGTAGGACTGCCCCTTGATGGTGTGGGAGAAGAACATGTAGGCGCCGCCTTCGCGGAAATACTCCAGCGGCATCTCCTTCACCCCGAGCACCAGCTCGCAATCCCTCACCGAGTCGACGACCTCGGCTCCGGCCGCGGCATACGATTCGTCACCGAAAGCGCGACGGGGAAAGGACTCGACCTTGATCCGGATCCCCTGATCGACGAGCTCCTTGACATCGGTGGGGGACAGCACCACCCGGCGCTCCCACTCGTTCTTGTCTTCCCGTCGCAGTCCGATGCAGTTGTCCATGGTTCTCCTCGTTCGTCCTCAACCACCGGTGTGGGAGTACGGGCCGGTCTTCAATTCCTGCACGCGCTGGATGTATTCCCGGTCGCTGATGTGATTGTCCCACAGACCGGCGGATCGGGCACCAAGATACAGGAGAACGAACAGGAGGGAAACCGCGGCGGCGAATCGGGCGGGCTTCCAGCGGCGTCCGGCGGTGCGTACGGTGAGGGTATCCGGGACCGGGCAGACCGCGATGCAGTCCAGGCAGCCGGTACATTCGGGGTTGATGATGCCGGCGGTCCGGGAAACCCGCAGGCGGGCCATGCACACGCGGTCGCACAGGCCGCAGTCGGTGCAGGATTCTGCATGACGGACGATGCGCGTGGGCGACAGGAAGGAGAACAGTCCCAGGAGCGCCCCGTAGGGGCAGAAGTAACGGCACCAGAATCCCTGCACGAAGAGCGATCCCACCGCGAGCAACACGAGCACCACCAGCGCGGTCATCGAGAGATGGGCGAAGAAGAGCCCCATCTTCAGGTCGGAAACCCGGTTGTACGGGGAGTCGATGAACGCGGCCAGCTTTGATCTTCCCATGGCGAAGATGCTGCCCAGGAAGAAGATCATGAGCAGGTACTTCGCCCCGCGCAAGAGGACGTCGGCCCACCGCCACAGCCGGAAGTTGCGCCCGAAGAGACGGCGTCCGGCCCGCGCGAGCAACTCGCTGAGGAAACCGATGGGGCAGATCCACGAACAGAAGCTCTTGCGCAGCGCCAGGGCCAGCAGCAGGGCGATGATCACCAGGATGGTGGCGGCCGGGTGGATGGGATTGAGCCGGCCCCGATGGATCCAGTCGATCAGACCCATGACCCCGCTGATGGGCAGGAAGCCCTCGACCCCGGGGGGGCGATGGGGCAACGGAACGCGGCCGGCTGCCGCGGCCTGGTAGAAGCGGTAGAAGAGGATCCCGAGCCAGACGCTGGTCGCGGCGATGGAAGCCTGGACGAGGAGGCGCAGGCGGAACACGCGCTGGGCCCTGCGGCCGCTGGTCCCTTCCAGCCAACGTCGAAGGCGCGCGACCTCGTGGTTTTCCGCCGGTTTGCGCACGGAACACCCGATCGGATGCGGGAAAGGGTGGTGCCGGCAAGGGGGCGCTCGATGGACGCCGCATCATCCGGCCCGGTCGGATCGTCGACTGGCGATCCAACCCGGATGGTCTACTGGCGATCCAATATGGTCAACGCGGTCGCCGGTCCCAAGAGCGAGGACACACTTTCCCGCGGAGAGAAAGGTCCTTTTCCTCCGACCCGGAAGAACCCGCATCCGGTCGGCGGAATGGGGGGATGGGCCGGCCGTCAGTCGACGTTGCCGATGTCGCGGGCGGCAAGCCGGATCAGGAGTTCGCCCTCCCGTTCCTCGTGCCTGCGCAGACGGCCGAGGGTTTCGGCCAGGCGTTTGCGCAGCCGCGGATTCGCCGGCGCCTCCCCCTGGGAATACCCCAGGCTGGCGTGGACCAGGTCCCTCACCTCCTGCAGTAGCACCGGGTGCTCCTCCTCCAGCTCGTCGATGGTCTTTTCCGCCCGAGGATGGGCGCATTTGAGCTTGTCGAACAATCCGCCTTCGGTCTCGAAGCTGAAATGCCGGTACAGCATGTCGTGGAGATCGACAAGATTCCGGGACAAGCCGGAGGCCCAACGGTGGAAGCCATCCTCACCGATCTCCGGTCGCGGTTCGCGGGTGAAGTGGTCGAGATGCTGGAGAAGGGAACGCAGTTCCCGGTGTTCGGCGAGAACCCGTCCCGCCTGGCGTTGGGCCGCGGTCTGGTTGGACATTCTCACCTCCCTGCATCGGTGTCCGCGGGTACCTGGCTGGAGCCCAGCCGGCCCGGCGCGGTCTCTCAAGATATAGCAGAGCTTCAGATCCTATATAGGGATTTTCCAAAGAGGCGGCCACCACCGGTGGGGGCCGTGCTTTTTCCTTTGCGGGGGGAGGATCCATCGTAGACTTCGCTTCGAGGGATCGTACGGCTTCGGATTCCACACCGATTCTTTCCCCTCTGATCCATGCCGTCCAAGGAGGACACTCCGTGAACTATCCGGTGTGGGATATGGGTTTCGCTCCCGGCCTCTTCGTGCTGGGTCTGGCGACCGTCGCCTGGATGCTCTCTGCATGGCGGAAAGGGAATCCGGGGTGAGATCCCCCGCCTTCCCGGGGATTTCTTCATCCAGTCTTTACCGGTTCTTCATCCTCGTGCGATTAGTTTGGGGCCGAATACCTGCATCGCACCCAACAGCCGGGAGGATGGATTCGCATGAAGCGCCATTGCAGGGCGGGACGATGGATTCCCGTATTCGCTGTCTTCTTCACCTTGGTTCTATTGGCCCAGGCGGGCTTCGCCGCCGAGGACATGAAGGTCTACTGGAAGGACGGTCTCCAGTTCAAGACCGCCGACGGAGAGACCTCGATGCATCTTGGGGGGCGCATCCTGAACGACTGGGCGTGGTTTCCCGACCGCGCCGACGTCCAGGTGGACACGCAGGACGGAACGGAATTCCGGCGCGCGCGCATCTACATGAAGGGCGCGTTCAAGGGAGGGATCTTCTACAAGAGCCAGATCGACTTCGGGGCCGGTGAGATCGGCTTCAAGGACATGTACATGGGGCTGAAGGGACTCCCGGTGGTGGGTACCTTCTACGTGGGACAGATGAAGGAGCCGTACAGCCTGGAGGAGATCACCTCCAGCAACGACATCACGCTGATGGAACGCTCTCCGGTCGCGGTCTTCGATTCGGAGCGCAACACCGGATTCATGCTGAAGAACCACTGGTCGAACCAGCGGATCCTGGCTTCGCTGGGTCTCTTCCGCGAGACCAACGCGAACGGAAGCGGCAAGGGAGACGGCAAGTACAACTACTCGGCACGGCTGAGCACCTTGCCCTGGGAAGACCGGGAACATCACCGACTGCTGCACCTGGGAATCTCGGGAAGCTATCGGAGCACCCTCGATGGCACCCTCGAGTACAGCACCCGTCCCTCCTCGCACATGACCACCAAGATCGTGTCGACCGGGCAGATCGAGACCACTCACTACACCCTGGCCGCCCTGGAGAGCGCGGTGGTGCTGGGCCCCTTTTCGCTGCAGGCCGAATCCAAGTGGTCGCGCTCGGCGCCCAAGGATCGTAATGACCACCCCACGGTCTGGGGCTATTACGTGCAGGGAAGCTGGTTCCTGACCGGGGAGAATCGTCCCTACAAGCACAGCAGTGGTGCATTCACCCGGGTGAGACCTCGACGGCCCCTCGGGGAGGGCGCAGGCGCGTGGGAGATCGCGGCACGTTTCTCCCACCTCGACGGCTCCGACTTCGGCGGCGGGCGGATGGACGACTACGTGGTCGGCCTGAACTGGTACGCCAACAACAACGCCCGGGTCATGTTGAACTACGTCTACGCTGACGCCGGGACGGGGGGGAAGTTCCACGGCTTCCAGACCCGGTTCATGGTCTACTTCTAGGGAAGGATCGTGGTCGAGGGGTGCGCCGCGATCCAAGTGTACCAGAAGGTGTCGAATCCTCCGAGCCTCTGCACCTCCTCCAGTTCGGTCAGGCGCTGGAGTGCGGCGTCCCGGGCGTCCGGATCCGCCGTATCGGAGATGGTCCAACGCTTCTTTCCGTCGCGGAACACCCAGTCCTTTCCCTGGCGGATGAACAGACCCGGCGGGGTTGCCACCGCGAAGGTCGATCCGAAGAGCGAGAGACCGGGTTCGCGGTAGAAGAAGAGTTCGACCCCGTCCTGGGGGAAGGGAACGAGCAACCCTCCCTCGGCCTTCCGGTTGGGAAGGGCGTAGTCCTTGCCCGATTTCTCGAAGGAATACACCGGCTCCTTGGGCGGCAACCGGTCGTCGTCGACCTTCGCGCCGCGGAAGGTCCCGTCGGAGTTGAAGTAGTTGGCGTAGGGGTCGCTCTGATCGTCTTCTTTGCCGTCGATCGAAAGCACCAGGGTGTCGGGATGCTTGGCCACCCAGCGTTTCCAGGTGGTCTTCTCGCCCAGGGGCAGCTCCTTGAGACGGGTTCCGTCCTCGGGTCCGCCAATGGCCTTTCCGGTCATGATCGACCACCAACTGTCGGTCTGCCGGTCCCGCATCACCAGGGCTGCATCGAGGAGCCCGCCGGAGGGCTCGAAGTCGAGGGTCTGATCACCGTATCGACGGTCGTATACTACGGCCGTATTCGCCAGGGGTCACCAGACCGCGGCCAGAGGCCGCCCCGCGATGTTGTCGTTGACGATCTCGTGATGGTTCAAGAGCGCGATGCTGTAGGCCCGCGCCTCGCCGTCGACGATCACTCCGAAGACCCACGAGTCGCCGTCGATCTTCGCGTCGCCGGCTGCCACGAACTGCGGATCGGTGATGGCGGGAATGGCCCCGCGGGGCAGCAGGATCTCCACTCCCTCCGGTGGGGAGGAATCGACCGTCGCCCCGGCGGGTGGATGACCGGCCGGGGCGCCGGCCGCCACGGCCAGGAAATGGAACCCCAAGACGAGCTGGAACATGGTGACCTCCATCGAAGGAAGGGGCGGAGAAGACTTCCCCGCCGTCTCAACGAGTACGAACGGACGCCTCGGGAGTGACCCGCCCCCGGCGCCGCAATCAGTCGGGATCGCGCACCAGCCGCACGCCGATCAGGGCCTTCGGGGGCCGCACCCCTCCGTCTTGCGGCGGCGCGAACGCCGGGTCGGCCGGATCGAGGGCGCAGCGACCGAACACCACCGCCTTGCCGGAGGCGTCGACGCACCACTCCGCGGCGTTGCCGTGGAGGTCGTAGCACAGCGCTCCGTCGGCGAAAGCTCCGGGGGGGGCCTCCTTGGGCCGGTTGGCGCCGCTGGTGGCCACCTCCCTCAACCATCGTGACGGGTCGCCGGCGGCGTGCATCCGCTCCCGCAGGCTCTCCGCTTCGTCCAAGGTGGGGGAATATCCCGCCCAGCGGTCCAGGGTGTTCTCGGCCGCGGACCTCGGGAAGATCTCCGCCGCCTGCTCGAGTTCTTCACGCGTCGGCAGGCGCCACTTCCGGCCGGTGCGCTCGCTGAGCCAGCGCGCATAGAGCCGGGCGAACTCGACGCTCATCCCGGTGGCCGGCAGATCGCCCCGTCGGGCGTAGGCCGCGGCGTCTCCCTGGTACCCGGTCAAGCCCTCGGCCCGCCGGGCCAGCTCTGCGTCCTCCAATGCCGGGGCCACCATGGCCCGGGTGAGTTCGACGGCGGCCAGACGGACTCCCGAGGGAAGAGCCGGCGAGGCGAGAGGGGGAACGAGGATTCCGTCCTGCCGCGTGCCCACCGGTTCGCCATGGGCAGCGAGCTTCTCCCGCTCGAAGACGCAGGCAAGGGGCGATCCCTCCTTCAGCACCTCTTCCCGGGGCAACTCCCGTCCCAGGAGATAGCGGGAGATCCACGCCAGCTCCTCGTTCACCTTGCGTCGCTGGTAGCTCAGCTTGCGCAGTCCGTGGGGCATTCCCGGATACAGGAGGAAGCGGACGGGGGCCTTCCCGATGAGCTGCAGGGCGCGGTAATGTTCCCAGCCCTGGCTGGTGGGGACGTTGGTGTCCTTCTCCCCGAACTGGATGAGCGTGGGCGTGGTCACCGTCTCCATCTTGAACAAGGGGGATTTCTCCAGGTAGAGCCGAGGATTGCCCCAGGGCGTGTCACCCAGGTATCCGATGTCGAAATTGGGGCCGAAGGCACAGTTGCCGAAATCGCTGGTCCAGTTGACGTCGCCCGCGCCGGCACAGCACACCCTGAAGCGGTCGCTTTCCACCGTCAGCGCGATGGAGAGGATCGAGCCGTTGCTCCAACCGATGCAGCCGAGACGGTCGGCTTGGGCCACTTTGCGCTGGATCATCGCGTCGACCCCGTCGAGGATGTCGGGGATCTCCAGCTCGTAGTACTTGCCGCCGGTGATCGCCTCGACGTAGTCGAGTCCGTGGTTCACGCTGCCTCGGTAGTTCGGCTGGAGGGTGGCGATCCCCATGCCGGCCAGGATGTGGGGAAACGAGGCCCAGTAGTTCTCGAAGTTGTCCGCGTCGACGCCGGTGGGTCCGCCGTGGATCCACACCATCATCGGGTAGGGGCCCTCGCCCCGGGCCGGAAGGGTGAGGATGCCGGTGATCTCGGTTCCATCCCGCGAACTCTTCCAGTGTACGACCTCGCTGCGCCCGCACTTCGATTCCAGCTGGCGGTTGGGCCGGTGCACCACCCGCTCCTTCTCGACCTTCCGACCGTCCAGGACGCCGGTGAGCAGGCGCTCGGGTTCGTCGGCCGAGGTGTACACCCACGCCATGCGTCGCCCGGCCCGGTCGGCGGCCAAGGCCCTCCAGCGGGGAAGGCCGGGGCCGGAGAGTTCCCGCGTTTCCCACTTCCCGTTCTTCTCCCGGAAGAGCACCGGGCGGCCGTGGGTCCGGTCGGCCAGGACCGCGAGGACGCCCCGTTCGGTCACCAGCCACGCGGGATGGGCGAGGTGTTCGTCCAGGCCCATATCTCCCGGGTCGATGCGCGTGCGCTCGTCCGTCGCGGGATCGATCCGCCAGAGGGTCTCGATGGCCGCCTCGCTGCGGTATTCAGAGGTGGTGCGGCGGCTGTAGGCGTACTGCGCGATCAGGCCTTTCCCGCCGGGGAGGAAGGCCACCCGCGAGGGGTAGAAGGTGGGCTCGCGGAAGATCTCCCGATCGCCGCCGGTGTCTTCATCGTGCAGGAAATAGCGGGGCCACGGACCGCCGGGCTGGCTCTCCTGGTAGATGGAGGTGATGTGACGGGTCACCCAGGCGCGTCCGTCCGGGCGCACCCAGAGACCCTCGATGCGATCGTCGTTGGCGCTGAGACGATTGGTCTTGCGGATCTTCAGATCGATGGAGAAGAGCCGCACCGCGGGCCAGTGCTCGAGATCCTCGACCACCCGGGTGTCGTCCTTGGCCTCCTTGAGCTTTCGCTCGCGCAGGGTCTTCTTCTCCTGCGCGTAGAACAGGATGCGATCGGGTCCAGCCCAGGCGAAGCCCTCCACTCCCGGCGCCCAATCGGTGACCGCCTCCGCTTCGCCGCCGTCAGGCGCGATACGCCAGACCTGGGGCTTGGCTTCCTCATCGTCCTGCTTGCCGCCTTCGCCGTCCTCCCGGGTGGTGAGGAAGCCGATCCACCGGCTGTCGGGCGACCAAGCGAGCCGGGAGACGCTGCCCCGGCGGGTGAGCTGCACCGGCTCGGCATTGTCCTCGGTGAGATCGAGCCGCCACAGGTCGGCCATCCACTCGTTGGCCTTCTCATCGGGACGGCGCAGGGTGAAGGCGAGCCAACGGCCATCGGGCGAGATGGTGAGCGATGAGTAACTACGGGTGGCGAAAAGATCGTCGACGGTCATCACCGTCGCCGAGGTCCCTTTCGATTCGATCATGGCTTCTACCTCGTCGGGCGATGGAGAGGAGTCGGCGCGGGCGTGGCGGGCCGCACCGATCGTGCCCACGAGAAGGAGACCGGCCAGCAGCGTTCCCACCCACCACCGGCGCACCGCCCGTCCCTGGTCTCGACGCCGTCCGCGCGCGGGGAGATCCCGGTCCATTGTCGCGGCCTCCATTCAGACACCCCGGTAGGTCCGGAAGATGATGTCCCAGAGCGGGTTGGAGATGCCGAAACGGTCGTAGTTGGGGTCGAAGTGATGCTGCAGGTGGTATTGGCGCAGCCACTTTCCCACCCCGCGCGTGGGATGGAAGTGATGGGTGTAGTAGTGGATCCAGTCGTAGGCGAGGTACCCGAGGAAGGTGCCGCCGAAGACCTGCACCCAGGCGTCGGCCCCGAAGACAAGGAAGTAGATGAAACCGACGATCGTTCCCAAGAAGACCAGCATCAAGGGCGGCGCCACCAGCCGCAGCTTGTCATCGGGGAATTCGTGGTGGTAACCGTGGGCCATGAACGAGAACATCTTGCCGCCCCAGCCGGGAGGGCGGAAGTGGAAGACCCAGCGGTGCAAGACGTACTCGACGAAGGTCCAGAGAAAGAATCCCAGGACCATCAGGGAGAAGGTCCCGGCGATGCCGGTGCGTCCCTGGACCACGCCCCGGTAGAGGGCCCACAGCACGAAGGGCAAGGTGTAGAAGAGCGGAGTGATGGGGTGGGCCTTGCTCAGGTACTTCTCCACCGCGCCGTGCCGGAAGATGCGGATGCCTTCCTTGCGCTTGCGGTTCTGTGGGTGGGGGGGATCTTCGATGCTTCTCCAGCGATCGACGACGTCGAGGAGCTCGTCCGACCAGATCGCGGTGCCTCTTCTACGGGTCGTGTCCATGGTCTTCTCCTTCCAGAGGCCTCTCGATCAGGGGAAGACGATAAGATTCCGGGGGCATCTTGGCAATGGAATCACCCGCCCCGGCGCGCTAGAGTCGCCCGATCGGATTCTCGGAGAACGGATCCGGAGATCGAGGTCCCGAACCAAGGGAATCGACGGGGTTCCGCCGAAGCGGGCCGTCGATTCCATGGACCCTCTCCCCTGACCGGAGAAACGAGATTGCCCCGGGAATGTGAGCCAGACGATCGGTTCCCCCCCGCGCGCTCGGTGCGCGTCGTGGTGGCGGGCGGCGCGGGAGCGGTGGGTGAAGGGGTGGCGCGGGCCCTCGCGCGTGCCGGCGCGACGGTGATCGCCGCCGACCGCGATCGCAAGGCGCTGGAGAACCTCCCGGCCGCCGTTCGTCCGGTGGTCTGCGACCTCGCCCGGCCGGACGAGGTGGCTTCCCTGGCCGCGGACCTGGCCGCCGAGGGTGGGCTCGACGCCCTGGTGATCGCCCTGGGCGGCTTTCGGGCGACCCCGCCGCTCACCGAAGTGGACGTGGTGCACGAATGGGAGAGGATCGCCGCCCGGACACTGCGGCCCCAGTTGGTGACGACCCGACACCTGGTTCCGCTGTTGAGGACCTCGGTGCGGCCACGCTTTCTCTTCCTGGGAGGTTCGACCGCCGAACATCCCGAACCGGGCGCGCCCCTGGTGAGCGTGGCGGCGGCGGCGCAGCTCATGGCCGCCCGCGCTCTTGCCACGGCGGAAACGAGGGTGGAAAGTGCTTTTCTCCTGCTGGAAGGTCCGGTGCGCTCGCGCAAGCTGGAAGGGGGAGAAGGTTCCTGGATGGACGCGGAGATGGCGGGACGGCTCTGCGCGCGTTGGCTGATCGAGGGTTTCCTCCCGGCGGGGGAAATCGTGCGTGTGGGAACGCGCGACGACATCTTGGATCTCCTGGGCGAAGGAGGCAGACGATCGTGAAGAAGGAATGCCCCTGCCAGTCGGGCTGGGACTACGAGGAATGCTGCGGGCCGGTCCTGCGCGGCGACGAAGAGGCGGCCAGCGCGTCTGACCTGATGCGGGCGCGTTACACCGCCTACGTCGAAGGCCAGATCGACTTCATCGTCGAGAGCACCTGGCCCGACCGACGCGAGGAACTCGACCTCGAGCACATCCGCCGTTGGTCGGAGGAGTCGCAGTGGGAGGGCCTGGAGATCTTCGATCGCGACCGGGAGGCTGCGTCCGGCGACGAGGAGGTCGTGGTCTTCAAGGCCTACTACCGGGACGCCGAGGGTCACGAGCAGGTCCACTACGAACGCAGCCTCTTCCGCCGGAAGGAGGGGCGCTGGTACTTCGTCGAAGGGGTCGCCGGGCGCCGAGAGCCGCTGCGGCGGGAGCAGCCCAAGGTGGGCCGCAACGATCCCTGTCCCTGCGGCAGCGGGAAGAAATACAAGAAATGCTGCGGGCGGCCCAGCGCCGGCCGGGATTCCGCCAACTCATGATCTGACAACGACCTTCCCGCGAGATTGGACTCCCGGGCGGTTCGATCCATCCCCCGTTCCGGGCGATCGAGAATCCCACGGCCCGCGGGTCCACTGCGCCGGTCCGGGGGCTCCCCTCGATTTTTTTCGCCGAGCGGGTGCATCAAAGCGGCGTCCGAGGGCACATATCCATGCTCGCGCGGGGCCTGGAGCATGTGCCTGGGAATCACCTCCGTTCTTCGTGCGAGCCCTGCTTCCGCCCGGAGACGCCGATGGCGGCGTTTCCGGGTCCGTGGCATCAGGTGGGGTTCCGGCACCCGGGACGGCGGCTGGAAGGTGGGAGGGGGCTTCGGCTATCCTTCCATGGTTCCAGTGTTGAAGAGGGAGGCCGGCTTCGGTCCGGACCCCGCCTGACCTTTCGCCCGTGGAGGCGCTTGGGTGGATGCGGACAGCGATCGAGCTCTCTTGCGGCGTTGCCGGCGGGGGGACGAGAAGGCCTGGGCGCTCCTGGTGGAGCGCTATGAGAACCTCGTGTATTCGGCCGCGCTGGGCACCGGAATCGATCGCGAGACCGCGGTCGACGTCTTCCAACAGGTCTGGATCGAGTTCCACCGCTCCCTGTTCCGCATCCGCAATCCCCGGGCGCTCCCGCGCTGGTTCACCGTGACCGCGCGCCGGATCGCCTACCGGCAGGCCGCACTCAGAGGCCGATGGGTGGGCGAACTCGCGGAGGAGATCCTCGATCCCATGCCCACGCACGACGCGACCCTCATTGCCCTGGAGAACCGCCAACGGCTGGAGGACGGTCTGCACCGTCTGCAGGAGCGCTGCCGAGAGCTTCTGACCGAACTCTTCCTGAAAGCGCGGCGGCCCAGCTACGAGAAGCTGGCCGAGCGACTCGGGCTGAAGGTCGGAGCCATCGGACCGCTGCGGGCGCGGTGCCTGCAGCGGTTGCGGAAGATCCTGGAGGAGAGCGCATGAGCACGAGGAACCCTCCGCTTCCCCCCGAGCTCGAATCGGCGCTCGCGGTGCAATGGATGCGTCCTCCCGCCGCCGCCCGCCGCCGCGCCCGGAAGCTGCCGGCGGAGACGGCCGTGCCCGCCCCGGGCCCGGCCGCGGCGCGCCGGCGGATGCGTCCGCGGGACATCCGATCGCTCACGGCGGAGTTCGCCGCGCCCCAGGTTGCCAACCACGCCTTCGACGCGGCGGACGTCACCCTGCGTTGGGTTCGCACCCAGGCCGAGGGGCTGTGGAGAGTCGACGGCCGGGTATGGCTGGCCGACGACCTCGAGGGCGGTGCGACCGACGCGCCGGTCCTCGAGGTCGCGCTGGTCCAGGACGAGCACGTGCTGGCCCGCTGCGCCGTGCCCGACGGCGGCACCTTCCGTTTCGTCGAGGCGCTCCGGGGGCGGTGGACCCTCGAGCTGCATCTTCCCGACGGGCGGTGCCTGGTGATCGAGGGGGAGTGCGCGTGACCCACTCCACCCGCAGCTTCGATGACCGCTACCGCGCGCTGTTGATCTGTTCGCGGGTGAACGCGGTCGAGGCCCTGGCGGAGGTCGACGAGTGGCGGAAGGAGGAGGGCCGTCGCCTCTCGGTGGTCGACCGGGCCCGCCTCCGGCGTCTTCGCGCGCATTGTCTGCACACCCTGGCCCGCATGGAGCCCGCCCGGCGCGAGTACGAGAAATCCTTCGATCTCTTCCGCCAGCGGAAGATGCCCGAGGAGATGGCGCGGTCGGCCATCGGCTGGATCGACTGCCTGGCCCACCTGGGCCGCACGCGGGAAGCACGGGCCCTTGCCCGGCGGACCGAGCGGCTTTTGCCCCGCCGCGCCACGACCGTACGGGCGCGGCTGCGCGCCAACTTGGCGAACGCCCTCTACCTGGCGGGTGAGGTCGATGCGGCGGAGAAACTCCTCCGTTCGGCCATCGCGACCCTCGATCGCGCGGGCTACGAGCGCGACGCCGCCCTGTGTCGCTTCAACCTGGGACAGATCCTCCTGGCCCGGGGGAAGGTGGAGGCGGCCCGGAGGATCTTCCTCCGGGCACGAGAGGTCTTCGAAGACAGTGGCTTCCGCCAGAGCGCGTTGCAGGCGGCCTACGGGGAAGCGAGCGCCCGCTTGATGGCCGGCGAGTGGAGCGAGGGCTTTTCCCAACTCGAGACACTGCGCAAGAAGCTGGACCGGTTGGGGGACGAACGGGCGGCCGCCGCGGTGCGCTGGGAACTCTCCCGTTTCCTGGGCGGTCTGGGCGCCTTCGAGGCGGCCGAGGCCGAAGCGGCCCAGGCGCTCGAGGTGCACCGGAAGATGGGCCTTGCGCGAGAGACCGCTCTCTTGTCCTCGCTGCGGGCGCGCTGGCTGATCGAGCTGGGGCGGCGGATGGACGCGCGGGTGCTCCTGGAGCGGGCGCTGCGCCACTGGAGGTCGGCGAAACGGACGCTTCCCGCCGCGAGGGTCCAAGTGGAACTGGCCCGCCTGCATCTTTCCCGCGGGGACGCGAGCGCGGCCTTGCGGCGTCTCTCGCCCCTGCAGGCGATCCTGGATCGGAAGGATCCGCAGGGCGCCGCGGTGCGGTGTCGCGGGCTGCGGGCGAGGGCCCACCTCGAGCTGGGGCATCCTGCCCGGGCGCTCAAGATGGCCGAGGACAGCTTCGCCCAAGCACGCGATCCTCTCTGGTCGACGCAACGCCCCGCGATGGCCCTCGACTGCGCGCGCGCCGCCCTCATGGCGGGCGAAGGAGCCCTGGCGCGTCGTTGGCTCCGGCGCTTCGCCCGAAGACTGGAAGAGTTGCAATCGCAACTGGGTTCGCGCGTTCTCCAGCGCCTTCGCGCCGGTTCCCATGAGGAGCTGCTGCGCGAGGCGGTGGAACTGGCGCTGCGGGTCGATGCCAGGGGGACACTGGCCTTCCGCTTGGTGACCCGCCTGTCCTCGGCCGGCCTTCTCGCCGAGATCACCCGGGGAAGCTTCCAGCTCTCTCCCGAATTGCGCACCGCGGTCGCACTGCTGCGGGACCGCCTGCTCGAGGGCGGCGAGGAGGAGAGCGGGGACGACCCCCGCGTCCGCGGACTGCGTTTGCGACTGGCCGATCTGCAGGAACAACCGCCGGAGTGGTCCGTCGGCGGCTGGAGGGCGGAGGGGAAACCCGCGGCGTCCCCGGGGAAGCCCCCCGGGGAGGATCGGTACCGCGTGCTCTACTACCGCGAGCGGGGAAACTGGGCCGCCTATCTCCAATCGCCCCGCGGCCGGATCCGACGCGTCGTCCTGCCCGGGGTGGACCGGGCACTGCAGGACCACTGGATTCCCCTGCGTCTCTTGCTGGAGAGTGCGGCAGTGCGCCCCCCGCGCCGCCGCCGCCGTTTCCTCGAGCGGACCACCGCCGAGGCGCTCGAGGCCCTGTGTGCGCTCCGGCGGGTCGTGTTCGAACCGCTCGAGCTCGATGCGACGCGGCTCGAACTGATTCCCCACGGGAGTCTCCACGAACTCCCCCTGGAGGCCATCGTGAATGCGTCGACGGAGAACCCCGACGGGCGGGTGGAAGTGTTCCGCAGCCCCCACCCCCGGTGGGATCCTCCGGCCGGCCGGCGCATGCGAAGGGCTTTGATCCTCGACGATGGTCGTCGGGCCAGCCGCACCGAGTCCGAGGATCTGGGGCGGATCTTCCGTGGGAAGGGCTGGACCGTGCGCCGCGGAAGCCGGCGCGCCCTCCTGGAGGAGGCGAAGGGCCGGCAGGGATTGATCCACCTGGCCGCCCACGGAGTGCATCACCGCGCGGCGTGGTTCCTCAACGGCATCCGTCTCGAGGACGGGTGGGTCGGCTTCGAGCAGATTCCCGAGCGTGTCGCCCGCGGCGGCATGGTGTACCTTGATGCCTGTGAATCGGGCCTGGGTCTGGCCGGGGACGGCGTCGAGGCCATGGGTTGGGTGGCCGCCGGACTGGGTGCGGGGGCGAAGGAGATGGTGCTGACCCTCTGGAAGATCGACGACGAGTCGGCCCGCAGCTTCGCCACCGCCTTCCACCGGCATTTTGCCGCCGGGCAGAAGGCCTCGGTGGCGCTGCGGGAGGCGCAGAACCAACTGCGCCGGGATCGGCCGCACCCCTTCCACTGGGCCGGATTCACCCTGGTCGCTTCCTGAGATCCCTTTTCCCGGGAGATCTTCGTCTTCATGCCCTACCTCGGGGAGATCTTCGCCCTCGCCGCGCCCTTGTGCTGGTCGATCGCGGTCATCCTCTTCCAGAAGACCGGCAAGGTGGTTCCCCCGCTGGGGCTGAACCTCTTCAAGAACGTCGTGGCCCTGGTGCTGTTCGCGCTGACCCTGCTCTTCGCCGGGCAGTCCTTCTTCCACGGCCGTCCGGTCTCGACCTACCTCCTGCTGGTGCTCAGCGGAATCATCGGCATCGGCATTTCCGACACCCTCTTCTTCGTGACCCTCAACCGGGTGGGCGCGGGGTTGCAGGCGATCATCAACACCAGCTACAGCCCCTCCATCATCCTGTTGAGTTTCCTCTTCCTGGGAGAGCGGCTGACCCTGCTGCAGATCGGCGGTGTCGGCCTCATCCTCTCCGCGGTGTTGTCGTTGACCTGGCCCTCGCGCAGCCGGCGGGAACCGCTTCCCCGCCGCGAGATGGTCATCGGGGTCCTACTGGGTGTGGCCACCACCTTCACCCAGGCGATCTCCATCGTGATGATCAAGCCCCAGTTGGGGCAGCTCCCCCTGTTGTGGGCGAACTTCTGGAGATTGAGCGGAGGGTTGGCCGCTTCCATCGTCCTTCTGGCCGTCCTGCCGGGAAGCCGCACCGCCCTGGCCTCGCTCAAGGAAGTCCGCATCTGGCCGTCGATGATCCCGGGCAGCGTGCTGGGAACCTACGTGTCCCTGCTGTTCTGGCTGGGGGGAATGAAGTACACCCTCGCGTCGATCGCGGCCGCCCTGAACCAGACCTCCACCCTGTGGACCTTCGCCCTGGCCGTCGCCTTCCTGCACGAGCCGGTCACCGGCAAGCGCCTGGTGGGCCTGGCTCTGGGGGTGGTGGGGGTCGCCCTGGTGACCTTCGGTTCCTAGGGCGAAGTGGCACGAATCCTTCCTGTCTGCCCTCCAGCGTCCTCGCGGAGCCTCGAATGAGGGCCGCCGCCTTGCACAATGCACGACGAAGCCCTCAAAGCGCGAGGGCCACAGGAGGCATGACATGTCCCGCAACTCCAAGATCTCCTTGGGTGCCCTCCTCCTGCTGCCAGTGTTCCTGGTGTTCCTGGCCGCCTGTGGAGAAAGTGGGGGAGGCCTCGATCCCATCGTTCCCGCCGGGGGAACCGCCATTTTGGCCAGTGAGTTCGTGAGCGGGGTGAGCCTGGGTGGCGTCGATGGAAGCTATTCGACCGACCCTTTGCCCCAGGGAACCCTGGACGCTCCGTCGATCCTGGGTGCCCGTGAATATGTACAGGGCTCCTCGGCCGTCCTGCAGGTGACCGTCGATTCCACCGCGACCCAGCTCCTGGTGGGGGTCGGCGGTACCGCGGGTGGCTACTGGACCCTCGACCTGTCCGCGCTTGCCAAGACCGGAGCGAGAACGCGCGAACTCTCCCTGCCCGGAGCCGAGGCGACCCTCACCAAGATGGCCGCCGTCGAAGGCGAAGCGGCCGCCGCCGCGGCCCTGGCCAATTCGTGGATCGTCACCATCACTCCCACCGGCACGCCGGGCCGGACGTCCTTCCGGCTGCTCGTCGCCACGCGCAGTGCGGCCGGCGTCAGCCAGGTCGCTTCCCACTCGGTGTTCCAGAACCAGACCGCGGTCGGTTCGGACGCCCTGCAGGTCAGCCTCAACTGGATCCACCCGGTGGACATGGACCTGCACGTGACCACGCCTTCGGGCGAGGACATCTACTGGGCGAACAAGAGTGGAAGCCAGGGCGGCACCCTCGATCTCGATTCGAACGCGGCCTGCAGCATCGACGGCGTGAACAACGAGAACATCACCTGGCTGACCAGCACGCCCCAGGCCGGGCAGTACATCGTCCGCCTCGATCTGTGGTCCGCGTGCTCGGAGGCGGGCCCGTTCCCCTACGTGGTCACGGTCACCGTCAACGGTCAGAGCACCCTGTACCAGGGAGAAATGGCGGCCACCGAGGCGGACGGGGGTGGCTCGGGCGCGGGACGCTTCATCACCACGATCGACGTGGTCAACTGAGAAACACGGTTTCGTGAGCCTCGTCTCTCGCGCAGAAGTGCGCGAAGATGGGCTGGGGCCGCCCCGAAGGGGCGGCCCCTTTCGTTCAATCGGTGTCGTCGACGATCTCGTAGCTGGTGGTCACCTTCGCCGGGTTCTGCACCGTCTGGCTCACCACGCAGTACTTCTCCTCCGACAGGGCGATGGCCTTGGCCAGGCGTTTCTCGCTGAGTCCCTTGCCGTGGGCGATGTAGTGGACGCGGACGGTGTGGAAGGGCTTGGGATACTCCTCGTTCTGCTCGGCTTCCACCCGGATGGTCAGGCGTTCCAGGGGTTGACGCGCCTTCTCGAGGATCCGCACCACGTCGACCCCGGTACACCCCGCGACGGCAAACAGGATCAGTTCACTCGCGGTGGCACCCCGTTCCTCTCCTCCGACCGCGCGGACACCGTCGGTGCGGATGGTGTCGCCGAAGCTGCTGGTTCCCTCGAAGGCAACACCGCCTTTCCATTCCATCTGGATCTGCTTCTTCATTCGAGATCGTCCTTTTCGAAAGAGGAGGGAAGGGGAAGCGGCCCGTCGGACTTCGAGTGCTTCGCCGAGGTCGGGGACCCGTTCCAGGATGGGTGCGCTTCCTCTCGAGGATTCGTCAGGCGAGGCGCTTCGTCAAGAAGGGCCCGTCGCATCACCGCGGCAGGGGGCCATGGCCGCCTCCGGCGGCCGCTGCTTGAGTTCGGAGCCGGGGTGGGGCATGCTGTGCGTCTGGAGACGATCCCGGGTTGCGGGCGGCTTGCCGCTCCGCGCCGCCTTGTCCACCTCCCTCGAAGGAATCCGTCATGCAGACCATCCGCCTGGACGAACTGATCGCCATCGAAGAACTGCTCAGCGACGAGGAACGCCTGGTGCGGGAGGTGACCCGCCGGCTGGTGAGCGAACGTTTCCTGCCCCGGGCGGGTGAGCTGTTCGAGAAGGCCGAGTTTCCGATGGATTTGATCGAGGAGCTGGGCGAGCTGGGACTCTTGGGCATGAACCTCCAGGGATATGGCTGCGCCGGGATGAACAACCTGGCCTACGGGTTGGCCATGGAGGAACTCGAGTACGGGGACAGTGGGCTGCGGAGTTTCGCCTCGGTGCAGGGTTCACTCTGCATGTATCCCATCCACCGCTGGGGCAGCGAGGAGCAGAAACGCAAGTACCTGCCCAAGATGGCCAAGGGCCAGCTCATCGGTTGCTTTGGACTGACCGAGCCGAACGCGGGCAGCGATCCAGGGGCGATGACCACCCGCGCGGTTGCCGATGGCAACGAGTACATCCTCAGCGGCAGCAAGATGTGGATCACCAACGCCCCGATCGCCGACGTGTCGGTGGTGTGGGCGAAACTGGAGGGAGACGACCCGTCGGACATCCGGGGCTTCCTGGTCGAGGCGGGGACCAAAGGATTCAGCGCTCCCGAACAGCACCACAAGATGTCCCTGCGCGCCTCGCGCACCGGTGAGCTGTCCTTGGAGGAGGTGCGTCTTCCCAAGGACGCGATGCTGCCCGAAGCGAAAGGGTTGGGCTGTCCCCTGAGCTGTCTCAACCAGGCCCGTTTCGGCATCGCCTTCGGAGTCGTCGGCGCCGCGAAGGCCTGTTTCGACGAGGCCCTCGACTACGCGAAGGGCCGGAAGACCTTCGGCGCTCCCATCGCGTCCAAGCAGCTCATCCAGCAGCAACTGGTGGGAATCGCCGAGGACATCGCCACCACTGAGATCTCCCTGGTGCACTACGCGCGACTGAAGGACGCGGGGAAGCTCAGTCCGTACATGGTATCGCTGATGAAACGCAAGAGCGTGGCGATGGCCCTTCGGGCCGCCCGGACCACGCGGTCGATCCTCGGCGCCAACGGGATCACCGTCGACTACGCATCGATCCGTCACTCCTTGAACCTGGAATCGGTGTACACCTACGAGGGAACCCACGAAGTGCACACCCTCATCGTGGGCCGGGGCCTCACCGGAGAGGACGCCTTCTGAGAACCCGTGGAGGCGGAATCGCGTGGGAGGCGCGGCTTGCGTCCCGCTCCCGGTGGCTTTCCGTCGGGCAGGTATCGAGATCCCCCCCTTTGCAAAGACGTGTTATTCTCTTCGGCAATCTCCCTCGAGAAGGTGACGCAGTGGCGATGAACGAATGGAGTCCCACGTCCTGGCAGGATCGTCCCCTCCGCCAGCAACCGCGGTATCCCAATCGCGAGGCCCTGGAGGAATCGGTGCGGCAGTTGTCCGCCCTGCCGCCCCTGGTGACCTCCTGGGAGATCGAGACCCTCAAGAAGCGGCTGGCCGGCTGCGCGGAGGGAAGGGTGTTCCTGCTGCAGGGCGGGGACTGCGCCGAGAGCTTCTCTTCGTGCGAGGCCGACGCGATCACCGCGCAGCTCAAGATCCTGCTGCAGATGAGCCTTGTGCTCGTCCACGGCACCAGGAAGCAGGTGGTCCGGGTGGGCCGGATCGCCGGCCAGTACGCCAAGCCGCGCAGCGAGGACGAGGAACGCCGGGGTGAGCTGAGCCTGCCCAGCTACCGAGGCGACCTGGTGAACCGCCGCGATTTCACCCGGGCCGGTCGCACCGCCGATCCCAGTCTGCTGTTGCGGGGTTACGAACGCGCCGCGCTCACCCTGAACTTCATCCGGGCCCTGGTGGAAGGAGGCTTCGCCGATCTGCACCATCCCGAGTACTGGAACCTCGAGTTCGTGCAGCACTCGCGGTGGAAGAGGGAATACGAGGAGATCGTCCGCTCGATCCGCGACTCGATCGCGTTCATGGAGAATGTGCTGGAAACCCCGGTGAACAACGTCCGGCGGGCCGACATCTACACCAGCCACGAGGGTTTGCTCCTGTACTACGAGCAGGCGCAGACCCGGCGGGTTCCCCGGCGCGAGGGTTACTACAATCTCGCCACCCATTTCCCCTGGATCGGTCTGCGTACCTCCGATCCCGAAGGAGCCCACGTCGAGTACTTCCGGGGCATCCGCAATCCCGTCGCGGTGAAGGTCGGGGTGTCGACCACCGACGAGCACCTGGCCGAGTTGCTGGAGATCCTCGATCCCGACGACGAACCGGGCCGTCTCACCCTCATCCATCGCATGGGTCTGGCCGGCATCGACGAGCACCTGCCGCGCCTGATCGAGGTGGTGCGGCGCAGCGGCAAGCACGTGGTGTTCAGTTGCGACCCCATGCACGGCAACACCGAGATCGCCCCGGACGGCCACAAGACCCGCCGCTTCGACAAGATCGTGGGCGAACTCGAACGCGCGTTCGCGATCCATCGTGAGATGGGGACCACCCTCGGCGGGGTGCACCTGGAACTGACCGGCGAGGACGTGACCGAGTGCATCGGGGGGGCGCGGGGGTTGGCCGCCGAGGACCTGGGGAAGGCCTACGAGACCTCACTGGATCCGCGGCTCAACTACGAGCAGGCGATGGAACTGGCGATGCTGCTGGCCCATCGGCTGCGCAACGGGGTCTAGCAAAGACCTCCGGGCCGGGTGGTTTCCCGATTCCGCGCCCCGAGGGACGACCGCCCCGCGGGTCTTCCGGCAGTTTTCACTGTCGCGGGGAGCAAAAACATATTCCCATTGTGACGAGGTTTTCCTGTTCCGGGGCGGTGGGATGGTCTACCCTGGATTCTGTCCCCGCCCTCCTGAAAGCCCTGCGAGGAATCAACGGCCCTCCGGCATCTGCCGGAGGGCCGCGGTCGTTCGGGGATCGCAGGTGCCGATCGGTTGCGCCCTCACCGCGGAAAGGATTCCGCGGGGCCTCACGGGCAGGGGCTTCCTCAGGCCTGCGCCTGCTTCTTCACCGCCTGGGCCACCAGCTCCTTCAGATCGGGGCCCTTGATCGGTTTCAGGTCGTAGGTCACCCGGGTGAACGGCTTGCGGATGTCGACGATGCGGCTGAGGTCGATGGGGGTGCCCACGATCACCGCGTCGCAGTCGGTGGCGTTGATGGTCTCCTCGAGATCCTTCACCTGCTGGGGGCTGTAGCCCATGGCGGGCAGCAGGGTTCCGATCTCCGGGTACTTCTCGAAGGTCTCCTTCAGGGTGCCCACGATCCAGGGCCGCGGGTCGACCATCTCGCTTGCGCCCACCTGCTGCGCGGCGATCACCCCGGCGCCGTATTTCATGCCGCCGTGGGTGAGGGTGGGGCCGTCTTCGACGACGAGCACACGCTTGCCCCGGATCACCGAGGGGTCGGCCACGGTGACCGGGCTCTCCGCGTAGATGAGCTGGGCCTGCGGGTTGTGCTGCTGGACCGAGGCTTCGACCTTCTTCACGTTCTCCGGGTCGGCGCTGTCCATCTTGTTGAAGATGATGACGTCGGCCATCTCCAGGTTCTCACGACCCGGGTAGTAACTCAGCTCGTGACCCGGACGATGCGGGTCGACCACGGTGATGTGCAGGTCGGGCTGGTAGAAGGGAATGTCGTTGTTGCCGCCGTCCCACAGGATGACGTCCACTTCCTTCTCGGCCTCGCGCACGATGGCTTCGTAGTCGACCCCGGCGAAGACGAGGATGCCCCGGGTGATGTGGGGTTCGTACTCCTCCATCTCCTCGATGGTGCACTCGTGCTTCTTCAGATCGTCGATGGTTTCGAAGCGCTGCACCTTCTGGCGTGCCAGGTCGCCGTAGGGCATCGGATGCCGGATGGCCGCGACCTTCAGGCCCAGCTCCTGCAGGGTCTCACCGATGAAGCGGGTGGTCTGGCTCTTGCCGCAACCGGTACGCACCGCGCAGACCGCCACCACCGGTTTGGTGCTGTGGATCATGGTCTCTCGGGAGGGCGCGGTCTCGAAGGTGGCGCCGGCGGCTTCGACGATCTTCCGTTTGCCGTCGACATAGTCGTAGCTGACATCGCTGTAGGCGAAGACGACGTGCTCGACCCCCTTCTCCTCGATGATCTCGCTCAGTTCTTCCTCGGGCAGGATGGGAATGCCTTCGGGGTAGCCCTCGCCGGCGAGACTCGCCGGGTAGACGCGGCCTTCGATACCGGGAATCTGCGTGGCGGTGAAGGCCACGACTTCCACCTCGGGGTTGCCGCGGTAGAGGGTATTGAAGACGTGGAAGTCCTTTCCCGCCGCCCCCATGATCAGCACTTTCTTCGCCATGGTCCGACCTTTCGCATCGGGTTGGGCCGGGTGGGAGAAGGCACTCTGAGAGTTCCCTCCCGGCGTGACGGTCTCGCGCTCCCAGATCCGCACCCGGCGTCCGGAGGACGCCGCCGTAGATAGTAGGATTCGATCCCCCCGCGTCCAAAGACCGGCTCTGGAGTGGCCACGGCCGGGCCCGGCGCCCGGCCGGGACCCGGTCGCGCCGAAACGCTGCGTGGGAGGAGAAACCGGGCCGCCCGCTCCGGCGGGCAGCCGTCTAGAAATAGCCCAGAAGCGGCGCGACGGCCAGTGCCGTGCCGGAGAGCCCTCGAGCCTTTCTTTCGCCGTCCTTCCAGTGTAGAGTATCTGGTCCACGGGCCCTCTGACGCCGCACCGAGCCTTGAGCCAACCCCTTGCGCATGAATACCCTCCAGGCAATCGACTATTCCCTGCGCTCCTTCGTCGAGGAGTCGCAGCACATGGCCCATGTCATGTTCGGCGGGATGAAGGCGACTCCCCGGGCGTGGCGGATGCGCCGGCAGGTCGGGATCCAGATCGTGCGTCTGGGCACGACAGCGGCCTGGGTGATGGTGCTGGCCGGCCTGTTCATCGGCCTGGTGCTGGCCATGGAGTGGGGCACCAAGCTCGAGCAGTTCGGGGCGAAGCTGTTGATGGGCCGTATCGTGGCCATCGGGGTCATCCGGGAGATCGGTCCGGTGCTGGCCGGCATCATGATCGCGGCGCGGACCGGCTCGATGGTCGCCGCCGAGCTGGGCTCGATGAAGGTCACCGACCAGATCGACGCGCTGCGCGCGCTCGGTGCCGACCCCATGGTCCATCTGGTCATGCCCCGCCAGGTGGCCAGCGTCCTGACCCTGCTGCCGCTGACGATCTTCTGCGATCTCATGGGGGTCTTCGGCGGCTGGCTGATCGCGATCAGCCTGTTGAACACGCCGAGCACGTTCTACTGGAGTTCGGCCCTGGACAGCTTGTGGTTCAAGGATCTCGCGGTGGGCTTCATCAAGCCCCTCTTCTTCGGATGGATCATCGCGTCGATCAGTGCGCACCAGGGCCTGTACACCCGTGGCGGTGCGGCGGGGGTGGGCAAGAGCGCCACCCGCGCGGTGGTCGCGGGGACACTGACCGTCCTGGTGGCCGACTTCATCCTGGGCAAGCTCATCCTTGCCCTGTGGGGATAGACGCCATGGCGCGCGATGACCGGAAACCACCGACCGTTGGAGCGGACCGGAGCGATCCGAGCTGCCGCACCGAGGGAAGGGCGCCGTGGAACCGTCGTACCGACGAGTTGCGCAGGGTCACCCAGGGAGGAAGGATCCCCGGAGAGAAGGTCATCGAGTTCCGCGATGTCCACCTGTCCTTCACCCGCGACAAGAAGGTGCTTGCGGGGGTCGATCTGGTGGTGAAGCGGGGGGAGACCAAGGTCATCCTCGGAGGCAGCGGTGAAGGCAAGAGCACCATCCTCCGTCTCGCTCTGGGCTTGATCAAGCCGGATGAGGGGAGCATCCGCATCTTCGGCCAGGAGATCAACGATCTGGACGAGGCCCGGCTCAAGCCGCTACGGCACCGGATGGGCATGGTGTTCCAGGGAGGAGCGCTCTTCGATTCGTTGACCGTGGCCGAGAACGTGGGATTCTGCACCATGGAGAACCACGGGATGAGCCTGGAGCAGGCCGAGCCGCTCATCCGCAAGCGCTTGAAATACGTAGGGTTATCCGATGCCTACGATCTCATGCCGGCCGAGTTGTCCGGGGGAATGGCCAAGCGGGCCGCCGTCGCCCGCGCCATGATCTGCAGTCCGGAGGTCATCCTCTACGACGAGCCCACCACCGGGATCGATCCCATCGGTGTCCGCCGTCTGCTGCGGCTGATCAACCGCTTGCGGGACGACTTCGAGGTGACATCGGTCGTGGTCACGCATATCCTCAAGGACGCCCGCTTCATCGGGGACACCCTGGCGGTGCTGCGGGGAGGCCGCATCGTCTTCGACGGCAGCTACGACGAATTGATGGCGACCGGCGATGCCTTCCTGAGGGATTTCATCGCGGAACAAGAAGGAATCTGAGGTCATGGCCGAGCGCGAACCCGAAGGCTGGCGCAATCTCCGGATCGGGGTGTTCTTCCTGGCGACCACCGCGGTGTTGTTCGCCGCCCTGTTCGTGGTGGGCACCAATACGCGCCTCTTCGAGCGGAAATACGAACTGGTGGCCTATCTGCCCAACGCCCAGCAGCTCGACAAGGGTTCGATGGTCGCGCTTTCCGGGCTGGAGGTGGGCAAGATCAAGAGCATCCGCTTCGCCCACCGCGACGATGGTCGCAATATTGAACTCATCCTGCAGCTTCCCCTGCACAGCCGCGAACAGATCACCACCAGTTCGGTGGCCTCGGTCCGGACCGTGGGGGTCCTGGGCGACCGCTTCATCGACATCACCATGGGCAAGCCCGGAGAACGGGCACTCGAGCCCGGCGAAGAGATTCCCGTCCTGACCCCCACCGACTGGCCCGCGACCCTCCAGAAGGCGGTCGGGGGACTCGACGATTTCCTGGCCATGGTCAAGAGCGCATCGAAGGCGGTGGAGAAACTCAACCAGGGAGACGGCACCCTTGGCGTATTGCTGAACGATCGCGACACCGCGGACCATTTCCGTTCCACCGCGAGGGATCTCGCCTCGGTCAGCCGCTCGCTCAAGGCGGGCGAAGGCACCCTGGGCAATCTCATCACCGACGATGCGATGGCGAAGAGCCTGGAACACGCGGTCTCCCGTTTCGATTCGCTGGTCACCGTCGCGGTCGAAGGCGACGGGCTGATGGCCCACTTGCTGGGCGATTCCGTCCTGGCCGCCCAGGCCGCGGGCGCGGCGGCCGGCGCGGACAGCGTGATGGTGGACCTGCGCCACGGCGACGGAACCGCGGCGCGCCTGTTGCGGCAGGACGATCTCTACCGGGAGATGTTGGCCACCATGGAACAGGTCCACGCCCTGGTGGCCAAGATCCAGGAACATCCCGAGCGATACCTGAGCATCTCGTTGTTCTGAGGGGTTTTCCCGGGGCATCTCGGGGAAACCCCACGATTCCACCGGCAAGCTGGGAGTTTCGGCCTTGCCACCCCGAAGGGGACCGGGGGCTCGACGGTCCCGCTTTTGCCCCCGTGGACACCCACTTTCGTGTATCCTGTGCAGAGGCTCCTCGTTCCCCCGTGCTCCTCCCATGCGTTCACAACCCACCATGCCTTCAAGCCATACGACCCACCGGAGAACTCGTTTCCTCGCGCTGATCCTCGCCGTGTTCTCGCTGGCCATGGCCACGGCCGCTTCGGCGTCCACCACTCCGCTGAAACCCCCCGGGCAGTTGCTCCGGGAGGTCGTGGACTTCCTGTACAGCGATGTGGGCAACGGCGGCATCCGCACCTACGACAACGATCCGAACGGTCTGCCCGCGCCGCCGTACTTCTACCACTTCGCCATCCAGCACGACAACGATCTCGACAGCCGGCTGGTGGGCTACCCCGGGTATCTGAGCATCTCCTATCCCGCCTACACCACCTGTGTGGCTGTCGACGCCTTCCTCGACTGGTGGGTCTATTCCGGCGAGCAGGAAGCCCTCGACCGGGCGGTGCAGATGGCCGATTGGCTGTGGGATCGCCGCACCCCGCCCACCGACATGTACGCGAACTGGCCCTACTCGACCCAGACCGAAGGGGTCATGGGCGGAGGCTTCGACGGCGAGTCGATCATGAGCGACAAGCCGGCGATGTTCGGCCTGCGGTGTCTTCGTCTGCATCGGATCACCGGGCAGCAGCGCTTTCTCGACGCCGCGCTGATGATCGCCGACACCTACGTGGCCACCCAGATGAGCGGTGGTGTCGTGGACGACGGGCGCTGGCCCTTCCGGGTGCGTCCCAGCGACGGGCTGGTCATCCAGGACTACACCAGCCATCTCATCCCGGTGGTGCGACTTCTGGAGACACTCGAAGCGTCACATCCCGGCCGAGGCTACGGCAACGCGGCCAGCCGGGCCATGGCCTGGATCGAAGCCAACCCCATGGTCTTCATCACCCCCGACTCGATGCACTGGGAAGGGTTCTACGAGGATGTTCCACCGGCGGAGATGATCGGGGAGATCGATCACTACAGCGCCGAGGAGACCGTCGAGTACCTCATCGATCGGAACGCGCCGGGCGATCTCACCAAGGCCATCGACATCATGAACTGGTCGACGAATCGCTACCTGGCTCCGTGGAGCAAGGAGAACGGCTACGACGCCTACGCGCCAGTGGTGCTCGAGTGGGACCACTGGCCGCACAGCACCTACGCCGCGACCGGTCAGTGGGCCTACATGCAGTTGAAACTCGACGAGAAGACCGCCGGCACACCGTTGAACGACCCCATCTGGCGCCAGCGGGCCATCGAGGCCTTCTATACCCTGACCTACGGGCAAGGCCAGTTCTCCCCGCCGAACGGGGACGGGCGCATGCTCACCACCATCCGTGAACTGACGGTTCCCACCTTCCTGCCCGAGACCTGGTACGAGCAGAACTTCAACACCGTCAAGTACATGTTGCAGGCCTTCTCACTGGCGCCCGAGCTGGCGCCTTCCAACGAAGCGCATCTCATCGCGTACGACGGAGCCGAACCCACCTCGGTCCAGTACACCGTCGATATGATCACCGTCTCCTGGGACACCGCGGGCACCGCTCGCTTCAAGCTGGCCGGTCCGCCCTATGGCGTGCTGTTGGGGCAGGGTTGGATCCCGCAAGTGTCCGGCGGCGGGCCCCTCGACCGGTCGTGGCGCTATGATCCCGTGTCCCAGGTGCTGGAGGTGGCCCACCGGGGCGAGACCTTGCGGGTGGTGCTGCAGGCGAATTCCGCGACCGCGGTCCCGACGCCGCGTTCTCCGCTGCGGCTGGGGCCGGCGCATCCCATGCCCTTCAACCCACGCACGGTGATTCCCTTCACCCTGACCCGCGCCGGGAACCTCCGGCTCTCGGTGGTCGACGCGAAAGGGCGCGTGGTGCGGGTGCTGGAAACGGGCTGGTGGCCGGCCGGGCCGGGCCAGACCGTGTGGGACGGCACCGACCACGCGGGGCGTCCGGTGGCCAGCGGGGCCTACCGGGCGGTGCTGCAGGCCGGCGGCGGCCGGGTTTCCGCGCCCCTGGTGCTGGTGCGGTAGGTCCCAGATTCTGGTCCGGTGGGTTCCTGGAGCAGGTCGGGGAATCTGTTGGTCTTCGTGGGTCGTCCTGGACTTCATCCTCATAAGTCTTCATACGTCTAGCGCCACTCGAGTCACACAACGAAACAACGTCTTCGTGAAAAGTGATACCATGTGAAGATGGAGACGCCGGAGGGTGTGCTGAGCCGTCCGGTCTCCCTGGTGCGATGAAGCGTTTGGAGGAGTTGTGAGACGCCGCATGGGCCACAGGATGGCAGTGGTGTTGGGTGTCCTGGGCTTGGGCCTCGTCCTGGCGGACGGGGCCCAGGCCCGCACCTGGACGGTTGCCAAGGACGGCAGTGGGGATGCCACGGTGATCCAGGACGCGCTGGATATGGCGGCGCCGGGGGACACGGTGCTGGTGGGGGCGGGGAGGTACGACAGCTTCCAGTACGTACCGGTGTACAACGGCGTGTTGCAGATCATCGCCTTCGTGAGGAAGGACTCTCTGACCGTGCGTGGGGTCGACCGGGATGCGGTGATCCTGGGGCCGGAGGTGCCCATTCCCGGCTCGGGTGATGAAGTCTATGCTGGTGTTCGCATCGATTACGATCTCCGTGGCGTTCGAGTCGAGCGGCTCACCCTGGAGGGGATGACCGATGGGATCTACGCGGGGGGCGAAGTGCGGGTTTCGGAGGTACGTTCCTCGGGTCATTCGGCCGACGGGATCCGCAACAGTTCGCCGTATCCTTTGCAGGTGCACGATTCCTTGTTCGAGGACAACGTGAAGGAGGCGGGGATTCTCACCGGTCCGGCGGACCATGACGCGGTGATCGAGCCTGCGTGTTCCGCAACAACCTCATCGGCGTGCTGTCGATCAAGACTCCAAATGTACTGATCGCCGATTGTGACTTCGATGGCCCAGAGAACACCCAGGGGGTGATGATCCAGCAGAGTGCGAGTGGGGTGGTGCGCGGCTGTCATTTCGGAGGAAGCGGCCTTTCCGCGGTCATCGTGGATACAGGTGTCGAACTGCAACTGCTGGACAACCGTTGTCAGTCTGGTGGGGCCCTGAACCTCCGGGTGGTCTTCGAGAGCCACGTCACGGGGAGCGGGAACGTCTTCGGGGGCGGCTGGTGGGCGACGATCGAGATGATCGATGCTGCGGGGGCTGATCTACACGGCAACGACATCTACAAGACCAGTCCCTACGCGGTGAAGGTTCGTGAATACCATGCGCCGGCCATCAGTCCCTTGAACTTCCAGGACAACTACTGGGGGACGGACCAGCCGGACAGCGTGTCTTCGTGGATCCTGTATGACAACATCGATCCGGGGACGGGCGCGGAGGTGTTCTGGCAGCCCATCCGGGGCACCGCGGTGCCGGCGGAGGCGACGAGCACGGGGAACTTCAAGGTGTGGTACGGGGGAAGGTGAGCGGGGCAAGCTTGCCGGGGTCATTGCAAAGCGTCCCGCGCGTTCTGTCGGCGCGGGACGCCCTGTTCGCCGGTTGGACGACAGCCATTCCGGACCGGTCATCCGATTTCGGCGGCCGCCGGCGCGGCTCAGTTCCCGTAACGTCCCTTGAACGAGCTCCAGCTACCCGGTTCGACCGGAACAGTGCAGTCGGGAGGCCCGCAAGGGGTCGGAACCGGCAGGAAGAACCATCCGCTTCCGCAGAGCTGGATGCTGCCCCCCGTACTGCCGGAATCGGTCGCGTTGGTCAGATTGAAATTGCAAACGCTATTCACCAGGTCGGACTCGTACTCGACACTATCCAGGATGAGTCCGCTGACCCGGTCCTGCACGATGATGGCGTCGGGTGATCCGTTCTGGATCGCGTTGGTCGTGGTGCACAGAGGCGCCACCGCACAGGGGTCTTGACCCAACACGATGTAACCGTTGGCGGGAATGGTGTAAGGATCGAGATCGATACGGCAGTACTCCGCACAGGAACCGGACAGCGTACCGTTGAAGAACGCCAGTTCGAGACCCGCGAGAGACTGGGGAGTGGCATCGGGATTGTAGAGCTCGACCCATTCCTGGGTGTCGGTGCCCGGCTGATCGTAGTCGACCTCGCTGATCACCACCCCGGCCAGCACAGACGAGGCACTCAGGAGAACGACCAGTGCCACTGCACCGATTCCGGTGTTCTTTCTCAACTGGAACATGGAAGGCTCCTTTCCGGCTCCTCGGAAAGCAGACGTGGGAGCCGTCAGGGGGAGTCCCCGCCACACAGAATGCGCGGGCGTGCGCAGAAAGCGGCGAGATGACACTCGTCATCCTAGCATAGATTGGCCGTCCGGTGCACTCGTGGGATGACGCGGGGCCGGTGGGCGGTATTCCACGTCGATGTCCGGACCGAGCCCCGATCGGGGTCAATTCGCCCCGGCGGCCTGGCGGAACCGGATCAGGGCCAGTTGCGCCCGTCGCAGCCACAGCACCACCAGCGAGCTCAGCAGGACGAAACAGGCCATGGCGAACAAGGTGCCGCCGTCACCGGCCACTTCGATGCCCAGGACGGTGAGGTGGGAACCGATGGCACCGACCATCAGGCCGGCGGCGACCAGCGAGCCATAGGCGGACAGGCGCGGTGTGAGCAGCAGGACGACCGCCAACAGCTCGACGAGACCGGTGGCGTAGCGTCCCCACGGTTCCACCCCGAGTTTCTGGAACAGGGCGACCGCCTCGGGCGCTCCGGTGAACTTGAAGAAGAGTGTCTGACCCAGGATGATCGCTTCCAGGATCTGCAAGATCCAGGAGAAGAGCTTGCGTTTTCCGTGGAGGGGGAGGGTGGTCATGGGCAGATTCCTTTGGATGGGGTACGTGTCTGCTACGGGAAGAGATCATTTCCTGTGACCGCTCGCGCTCCGAACCGGCAGGACCGGCCGTGCCGGCGATTTGTGTCCGGCGGCCCATGGGTGTATGGTATCGGCGGAGGCTCGTCATGGGTAGCTCGACCTGCTCCCGCCGGCAGTTCCTCGAGGCCGCCGCCCGCTTCTCGGTGGCGGTCACGGCAGGGGGAAGCCTGCTCTTCGACCCCCGCATCCTTCCCCGCCTGTTCCACGCCGCCGAAGAGGACGCGGCGGCGAGATCCCTGTTGGATGCTCTCATCGACCAGGCGCCCCGTGGGCGATTCTGGATTTCTTCCCGCCGGCCCGATGTCGTCTGCGAGGCGTGCCACGAACCGGGAAGCGCCGACGTGTCGGCCGGCTTCGACCACCGGGGGCGCACCATGGTGCGCTGTGAACTCTGCGCCAACCGCTGCCTGCTGAAGCCGGGCGAGCGGGGCGAGTGCCATGCGCGTATCAACGTCGACGGCCGCCTGCGCACCCTGGTCTACGGCCGTCCCATCGCCATCCACGTCGATCCCATCGAGAAGAAGCCCTTCTTCCATTTTCTTCCGGGAAGCGACGCCTTTTCCCTGGCCACCAGCGGCTGCGCCCTGCATTGCCGTTTCTGCCAGAACTGGGAGATCAGTCAATCCAAACCGGAGGACTACCGCGTGGAATATACTCCTCCGGAGGCGATCGTAAATCGCACCGAGAAGCATCACGTTCCCATCATCGCTTTCACCTACAACGAACCCACCATCTTCACCGAGTACCTCCTGGACATCGCGCATCTCGCCCGCGAGGAAGGATTGCGCAGCGTCCTGGTGAGCTGCGGTTTCATGACCGAGGTTCCCCTGGCGGAGATGTGCGAGAGTCTCGATGCGATCAAGATCGACCTGAAGGGGTTCAGCGAGCAGTTCTACGACAAGGTCTGCCAGGCACACCTGCAGCCGGTGCTGCGCAGCATCCGGCAGGTCCATCGCAGCGGGACGCACCTGGAGCTGGTCAACCTGGTGGTTCCCACCCTCAACGACACCGAGGAGATGATGCGGGGACTCATCCGCTGGGTGCTCGACGAACTCGGGCCCGACGTGCCGGTGCACTTCACCCGATTCCACCCCGACTACCAACTGGTCAACCTTCCTCCGACCCCGGTCGAGACGCTGGAAGCGGTCTGGAACCTGGCGCGCGACGAAGGCATGCACTACGCCTACGTGGGCAATGTCCCCGGTCACCCGGGGAACAACACCTGGTGTCCGCAGTGTGGAGCGCTCGTCATCGAACGCCAGGGCTTTTTCGTGGTCGGGCGGCACCTGGACGCCGGCACGTGCGCCCACTGTGGAACCCCCATCGCGGGAGTGTGGTCCTGATGGAAGCGATCGTCCGGACGATGGTCCCGGAAAGAGGGTGGTCATGACCCGCAATCTGCTGCTGGTGGCCGTGGTGCTCTTGATCCTGTCTGCGCTGGTGGCCTGGGGCCGCCGTTCTCATCCCGGCGCGGCCGGCGATGCCCTGGAACGGATGGTGGCTTCGGCCGACAGGGCAGTGGAGCCGGCCCACGCGGCGGTCGGTGTGCGTCCGCCCGCGGTCGCGGGGTCCTTCTATCCGGAACAGGCCCGTGCGCTGAAGGAAGCCGTCGAAGCCTGCCTGCGCGATGCCCGGCCTCCCCGAAGGCAAGCCCCCCTGGCCCTGGTGGCTCCCCACGCAGGCTACGTGTACTCCGGCCAGATCGCCGCGGACGCCTGGAACCAGGCGCGCAACGCCCGGCCGGAGGTCATTGTCATCCTGGGCACCAACCATACCCAACCGGCCTTCGAAGGGGTTTCCCTTTTCGACGGAACAGCCTACCGGACCCCTCTGGGCGAAGCCCCACTCGACCGCGAGCTCATCACCCGGTTGCGGTCAGCCGACCCGGTCTTCACCTTCCAGCCGAAGGTGCACGAACGCGAGCACTCGGTCGAAGTGCAGGTTCCCTTCGCCCAGACCCTCTTTCCCGGGGTTCCCCTGGTGTGCGCGATCGTCGGAACCCCCGACCCAAGGCTGTGCGAACGTGCCGGTCATACGCTGGCGGAGCTCTTGAAGGGGCGCCGCGCGTTGATCGTGGCCAGCAGCGACCTCTCGCACTACCCCGACCTGGAAACGACGGTCGCGGCCGATCGATTCACCCTGCAGCGGCTGGTGGGCTTGGATCCCATCGGTTTCCTCGACGCCTTGCGCCGGCGCGAGCGCGAGGAGGAAGGTGGCCTGGTCACCTGCGCCTGCGGCAAGGCGCCGATCATGACCCTGATGATCGCAGCGCGCGATCTGGGGGCGAGGGACGCGCGAGTGGTCAGCTACGCCAACAGCGGCGAGACTTCGGTCGGAGATCCCGGCCGCTGCGTGGGCTACGGCGCGGTCGGCGTGTGGCCCGGACGCGAACGGACCGACACCACGGTCCTGCGCGGGCTCGGAGAGGTCGCGTCGGGTCCACCGTCGTGGGACGACGCGGCGCCGCGGTGGAAGGAGATTCCGTCGGGGAAGAACCCCGGCGGTCCCTCCGAAGCACCCTTGGCTCCAGCGGCCCGGCGATGGCTGCTGCGCCTGGCCCGCCGCACCCTCGTACAGTACCTGCAAACCCACACCGCGCCGCTGGCCCGTGACCTGCCGCCGCAACTCCTGCGTCGGCAGGGCGCCTTCGTCACGCTGACCACCTCGGGAAACCGGCTGCGCGGATGCATCGGACACATCCCCGCGGACATGCCCTTGGCCGTGGTGGTGGGCCGGATGGCGATCCAGGCGGCGACCGGTGATCCCCGTTTCCCTCCGGTGCGGGCCGACGAGCTCAGTGGCATCGAGATCGAGATCTCCGTGCTCACTCCTCCCCGGGACATCGATGGTCCGGAGAGCATCGTTCTGGGCCGCGACGGGATCATCCTGCGCAAGGGAGGGTTCGCCGCGGTCTACCTTCCCCAGGTCGCGCCCGAACAGGGCTGGGATCTCGAGCAGACCCTCTCGCATCTCTCGCGGAAATCCGGTCTGCCCGCCGACGCCTGGAAGAACGGCGCGCGCTTTGAAACCTTCCAGGCCGAGGTGTTCTCCGAGTGAGACTTCGGCTCGTCCTCGTGGGCGCGGTGGCCCTGCTGGCGCAGGTCACCTTGCTGCGCGAGTTGAGCGTGGCCTTCTACGGTCGTGAACTCATCGTGGTGCTCGGACTGGGAGTGTGGCTCGTGGGCGGTGGAACGGGCGCGGCCTGGCCGTACAAGGCGATGTCATCCCACGGCACGAACAGCCGGGAAGCTCCGTCTCGCCTGGACACCCTCTTTCTCACCGCGGCGTTCGTGTTGCCCGCCTCACTCGTACTGTGCCGTGGGCTCCACCGGCTTCTGGGGGGAGTCCCCGGGGCCTACCTGCAACTTCCCCGTCAGTTGGGGGGGCTGGTCCTGGTATTGTTGCCGATGGGGTGGGTGGCCGGACGCCTCTTCCGGGTGGCCGCCGATGCCCACATCCGCCGGGGAGGTACGGCGGCCCACGCCTATGCCTGGGAGAGCGTGGGCAGCCTGGCCGGGGGAGGGGTGGCCACGTGGTTGCTTGTCCTGGGGTGGTCCAACCTCCAGGCCACGCTCTTGAC
Organism: uncultured bacterium; assembly: GCA_964601275.1. Taxonomy (GTDB): domain Bacteria; phylum Krumholzibacteriota; class Krumholzibacteriia; order JAJRXK01; family JAJRXK01; genus JAOZPE01. The sequence continues at coordinate 205,447 of CAZRMV010000001.1, forward strand.
CGCTGTTCTGGCCACGGCAACCGCTCTTCTGTCCACGACGACCGCCCGGGGGCCGAAGGTGTTCCGGGGTGGGGCAGCACCGTCCGCGGTGATGCTGGCGGTCCTGCTGGCGGCCGGCGCGTTCTCATCCCGTCTCGACCAGTGGCTGACCCGCCTGGACCATCCCGCGCTCCTCGCCACGCGGGACACCCCCTACGGGCGACTCACCCTCGACCGCCGGGGTGGACAGCTTGCGGTCTTCATGGACAACGCCCTGAGTTGGGAGAGCCAGGGAACCGCCACCGAGGAATTCGCCCTGCTCGCCGGTCTGCAGGTCGATGCGCCGCGCGACTTCCTGGTGCTCGGCGGAGGCGCGGAGGGCCTGGTGGAGCAACTGCTCAAGTTCCGGCCCCGCCGCGTCGATCTCGTCGAGCTGGACGCGCGAGCCTTGCAACTTTTGCGGAAGGTGCTTCCCGCTGAAGCGACCCTCGCCCTGGACGATCCGAGGGTGCGGGTGATCTTCGGCGATCCACGCCGGGAGATGGAAAGGCTCGGTCGCTACGATCTCATTCTCGTGGGAATGCCCCAGCCGGAAAGTGGACCGGCGAACCGCTTCTACACCAAGGAATTCCACCGGGAATGCCGCCGTCATCTCCGGGAGCGGGGGGTCTTGGCCCTGCGCCTGGCCGCGGCCGAGAATCTCTGGACCCCCTTGCTGACCTGGCGCAACGCCAGCGTGGTGAAGGCGCTGAAGGAGGTCTTCCCCGAGGTGACGGTGCTGCCCGGAACGGTCAGCGTGGTGCTCGCGGGCGCCATGCCCCTCCCCGGACCGGATCTCCTCGCCCGCCGCTTCCGCCGCGAAGGAATCACCGCGCGTCTCGTCGGGTCGCCCTACCTCCATTACCTCTACGAGAACGACCGCCGCCAAGCGATTGAAGGGCTTCTCGCCGAAAGTCCCGCTCCGGTCAATACCGACCGCCGCCCGATCGGCTACCTCTCTTCATTGATGCTGTGGCTGGCGCGGTTCGATCCTTCGATGGCCTTGCACCCGGTGCAGGGGGGGCGCGCGCAAGCCCTCCTGGTGGCGCTTGTGGGGGTGCTGATCGCCGCACCCCTTCTTCTGCTCGCCCGTTCCCCCCGCGCGCAGTTCCGGCGAATCGCGTTGGCCGCGACCGCCGGACTCCTGGCGATGGTGATGGAAGGACTGGTGATCCTGGCCTACCAGAGCGCGCGGGGAGTGCTCTTCCAGGACCTCGGTCTGCTGCTGGGTCTGTTCATGCTGGGACTGGCCGCCGGGGCGATGATGGGCGATGCCCGCGACGCCGGGTCGGACTTCGCAATCCGGGGGCGGCGGTTGCTGATGGGGGCTTCGGCCGTGGCTGCGATCACCGCGCTGTTGCTGCAGTTCAACCTGGCGGGTAGCCTGGTGCTGAGCGGCTTGCTCTTGATGGCGGCCGGATTCTCCACCGGGGCGCTTTTCGCCGTGGCCAGCGGCGCGGACCGCAGCGATATGGTATCGAGAGTGGGCTCGCTCTACGGCGCGGACCTGGCCGGGGGATGCGTCGGGGCGCTGGCGACCAGCCTGGTCCTGGCGCCCCTGCTGGGACTCCCGTTCACCGCCCTCCTGTTCGCCCTGCTCGGGCTGGGGCTGGCCATCTCGATGCGGTCGGGGCGACCCTCGTGAACGCCGGGCGAAGGTGGTGGCGGTGGGGGATCGTGTGGGTGCAGGAACGTCTCCGGCACGTGCCGGTGGAGATCGAGCGGCGGTTCAATCCGGGGGCGCGTGTCCCTCCCCCCACATCTTCTCGCCGGCCTCGACCCCGAACGGCAAGACGTTCTCCGTCGGCGGGAGCGGGCAGGTCGCATACGGGGTGAACACGCAGGGTGGATCATAGGCCCGGTTGAAATCGACGACGACCGTTCCGTCCTCACGCGGGGGGGCGATCTCCAGGAAGCGGCCGCCTCCATAGGTCTCTTCGCCGTTGGTAGCGTCCCCGAAGATCAGGGAGAGCCCCTGGGCGGGATCGCCGGTGGGAAGCAGACGCACCGTGGTTCCCTCGTGTTCGAAGACGATCGCCCCGTGCACCGCTTCCTTCTCCACCTGGCCGAGCACGTTGGGAATCTCCAGCATACGCGGTGGGTCGAAGGGTTCCCACCTGGCGATGATGCGCCAGGTGGGATCCGGCGGGAATCGCTCGATGTCGTGGAAGGCCGCCCGGACCGGGCTGTCGTTGTCCTTGGTCCGCACGAAGAACTTCGGTCCGCGCTCGATCAGGTAGAAGCTGAAGCTTCCCCGGCGCAGGATGGTGGGATTCCCCGAGCTGTCCGGCAGCATCTCCACCGCGTTCTCCAGGGGCTTGCCGTCCAGGAGAAGACCGGCTCCTGCGGCGGGGGTGAAGAGGAAGCCGTCGTCGCTCCAGCGCAGAACCCCGAGCCGTGCGGGCAGCTTCTCCTCGAGACGGAGATCGCTTCCTTCGGCCGAGCCCATGGTGTTGCTTCCCTCGTGCAGGGGAAACAATCCCACCAGGGTCAACCAGCCGTCCGGGCGCTTGAGGCGCTCGATGCGCCGGCGGTGCCACGCATTGAGTTCCCCGCGCCAGGCCGTCTCCTCGGTTGCGGCCCGCAAGGCCTCGTCGCCGCCCGCCGACTCTCCCCGGGCATTCTCCGGCGGCAGGATCACCGCCGGCACCGCCTTCTCCTTCACCAGCTCGTTCAAGGCCCGCAGTTGGGTCGCGTACACCGCGTCCAGTTTGGACAGTTCCTTCTCGATGCGCTCCATCAGGTCGCGGCGGACACCCCGCATCTGCTCGGTGGGCTGGAAATCGCCGGTTGCGGCCGCCCCGGCCAGGGCGGCCAGCTTGTTGTTGAGCCGGATGGGGAAGTTGAGCGGGTCCTGCGGGCTCTTGTTGCGGGTCTGGTACAGGGCCTTCTCGATGGAGGTGAGGGTGTCGCTCAAAGCCTTCGCCGCGTCGATGATCTCCGGGTCGCCCTCCTGCTTCTTGAGCCGCGTCCGCAGGTCGTCGGCCTGCCGCCGTACTTCCCGCAAGCGCAGGATGGCCCGGTGGGTGCGGCTGAGGTCGTCACGTACTCCCAGCAGGAAGTCGAACTGCTCCTTCAACTGGGCGAGGGTCGAGCTGCTGCGCGGGTCGCCCCGGAGTTCGAATTCCACTTCCATCGAATCGTCACCGGCCACCAGCCGCGCCCGGTACCGGCCCGGCAGCGCCCGGGGACCGCGGGTCATGCCACCCCACAGGATCATGCCCTCGACGGTCACCGCGTCCGGGTATCGCAGGTCCCAGCGCAATTGGGAAAGCGGCGGCTTCAGGGGCAGCCGGTCCTTCTTCTCCTTCGCCCGGGGGGTGAAGGTGCGGATGATCGTTCCGTCCTCTTCCAGGATGCGCAGGGCGTAGGCCGTCGAATCGGGTGTGTCGGGAAGGCGGTAGCGCAGGAGAACGCCTTCGGGAAGATCCTCGCCATGCCAACTGGAGATCGGCCAGCGGCCCCGCGAGCTGAGGCGGTCACCGGGCCGGGGGGTGAACAGCCAGGTGTCCGCCTTGGCCACTTCCTCGCTCCACTGCCGCAGGGGGGAGAGGTCGTCCAGCACCCAGAACGAGCGCCCCTGGGTGGCCACCACCAGGTCGTCGTTCTTCACCGCCAGGTCGGTGATGGGAACCACCGGCAGGTTGAGTTGCAGCGTCTGCCACGAACTCCCGTCGTCGAAGCTGAGGTATAGGCCGTTCTCGGTCCCGCAGTAGAGCAGCCCCTCCCGCTTGGGGTCGGCGCGGACCACGCGGGTGAAGTGGAAGGAATCGATTCCCTTGTCGATGCGCTTCCAGCTTCGGCCCCAATCCTTGCTGCGCAGGAGGTAGGGGTGGAAGTCGTCGCTCTTGTAGCGGGTGGCGGCGAGGTACACTCCCCCCTCGTGGAAGGGGTCGGCCTCGATGCAATTGATCTGGGCCCACTCGCCCAGCAGTTTGCGCGGCGGGGTCACATCCTCCCAGTGCCGGCCGCCGTCGCGGGTGAGGTGGACCCGTCCGTCGTCGCTTCCGCACCAGATCGTGCCGGGGAGGAAGGCGTCCTCGGCCATGGAGAAGATCGTCGCGTAGTACTCGACCCCGGTGTTGTCCTTGGTGATGGGTCCGCCCGAGGGCTCGAGGGTCTTGGGGTCGGCGCGGGTCAGATCGCCGGAGATCGGCTGCCAGCTCTGTCCTTCGTCACGGCTGGCGAAAAGGATGTTGCCGGCGGCGTAGAGCAATCCCGGCTCGTGACGGCTGAAGAGGATGGGAAAGTTCCACTGGAAGCGCGGGTTCATGTCCTTTGCGCCGTGGCCCAGCGGATCGTCCGGCCATACGTTCACCACCCGGGTCTGCCCGGTCCGGTGGTCGTAGCGAGTGAGCAGTCCCCCGTAGCTTCCCCCGTAGACGATCTCGTTGTCGCGGGGATCGGGTGCGAGCCATCCGCTCTCGCCCCCGGCGGTGGGCTCCCAGTCGAAGATGGTGATGGCCCCGGTGCCGGTGCGATGGAGGATGCGGACGGTCGAGTTGTCCTGCTGGGCGCCGTAGATCCGGTAGGGGAAATGGTCGTCGGTGGTGACACGGTAGAACTGCGCGGTGGGTTGGTTGTAGTAGGTGGTCCAGTTCTTCCCGGCATCGTAACTGACCTGGGCGCCGCCGTCGTCGGCCACGATCATCCGCCGGGGATCTTCCGGGGCGATCCACAGGTCGTGATGGTCGCCGTGGGGGGTGCGGATGCGCTGGAAGCTCTTGCCCCCATCCTTCGAGCGCCACAGGCCCACGTTCACCACGTAGACCTTGTCCTCGTCCCCGGTATCGGCGTAGATCCTCGTGTAGTACCAGGCCCGCTGGCGCAGCTTGCGTTCACTGTTGATTCTCTTCCAGGTCTTGCCTCCATTCTCGCTGCGGAAGATACCCCCGTCCTCGGCCTCGATGATCGCCCACACCCGGTCGGGGTTCAGGGGGGAGACCGCGATGCCGCTGATGCCGAGGGTCCCGGTGGGGAGACCGTCGTTGCGGGTGATCTCCTCCCAGGTATCTCCCCCATCGCGCGACTTCCAGAGACTGCTGCCCTCCCCGCCGCTTTCCAGGCTCCAGGGAGTGCGCCGCACCCGCCAGAAACTGGCGTAGAGGATACGGGGATTGGTGGGATCCATCACCAAGTCCACCGCGCCCACCTCGTCGTTGACGAAGAGGACACGCTCCCAGTTCTTTCCGCCATCGCGGCTGCGATAGATTCCCCTCTCTTCGTTGGGTCCGTAGAGATGCCCCAGGACCGCCGCGTAGACCAGGTCCGGATCGTGGGGGTGCACCCGGACCCGGGGAATGTGCCGCGAGTCGTCCAGTCCCACGTGGGTCCAGTTGCGTCCCGCGTCGGTCGACTTCCACATGCCGCTTCCGTGGGAGACGTTGCCCCGGACGGTGACTTCGCCGCCGCCGGCGTACACCACGTTGGGGTCGTCCGCGCAGACCGCGACCGCCCCGATCGATCCCCCGAAGAAGCCGTCGGAGACGGGTTTCCACGATTGCCCGCCATCCGTCGATTTCCACACCCCGCCTCCCGTTGCGCCGAAATACCAGGTCAAGGGGTCGTCCGGCACTCCACAGACCGCCGCGCTGCGACCGCCCCGGTACGGGCCGATACTGCGGAATTCCAGGCCCTTCAGGGAATCTTCGTCGAAGGTCGAGGCGGCCCCGGCATTGTGGATCGAGGCGGTGGTGACGCTCCAGAGGGCGGTGAAGAGGATCAGCGAAGAAACGCGGCGGAGACTCATCGGCGACTCCTGGTCGAAGCAAGGAGAACGATGCCGCAACCACTGCATGAAGCGAAGAACGACGGTTGCGGCGGCAGGCCAATCCGGCGGGAGCTCCCGGTTGGAGTCTTCCCGGCACAGTCGGCAGTGTAACCTGTGGGGTGGGCCGCGTCGAGAACCGGTCGGATGCGGTGGGGCCCAAGGTTCCATTCGCACCGGGGGAGAGATTCTCCCGGGAACCCCGGTGGCGTGCTGGAGTTGAAAACAGTAGCCACGATCGCTCCCCATTTCCGGGAGGTCGGCCGGTGGAGACCGCGGATTCTACGGTCCGTCCGTGTGCGGTGGGCACCCCGCTGGACGCCTGGCGGCGCCATCGGGTGGATTACCGGCTTCCCGCGGTGGCGGCACTCGTGATGGCGCTGGTCCTGTTCTCCCTCATGCCGCGCCTGTGGAATGTCTTCGGACGATCGCCCCTGGATGTCTCCCCTATCGGCGCGGTCTTCTCTCCCCTTCGTTTCGCCGAGGATGAAGGTCTGCGGATCCTCGATGTGAGGGTCCTTTCCCCGTCGGCCTCCTTGGATCATGGCGCCGCCGGCCAGGCCTTCGATTCCGGAATGGCCTTGTCGCGGGAAGGAAAGAGACCGGCCCCGGAGAGCGGCCGACCGGAATCCGGACGGAACGGACTCGTCTGGAATCCCGCCCGGAATCACCAGATCGCAAGGGAGCTTCTGGCACCGGTCCCGGAATCGGCTCCCGGGGTCACAGAACTCGCTCGGCCCCGACTCCTGCAGTTTCTCTCGATGGACGCCGTGGCATCCGTCTCCCTCGCCGACACCAGCCAGGTGACCCTCGGCCACCTCGGCTTCGTCGGTTTGCAGCGACAGATCTTCCTCGAGAATGCCCCGCGATGGGCCTATGAAGCTGCCGCCGAACGATATCGCCGGGCCCTCGAGCAGATTGCGAAGGACAATCCACTGTGGGGCCCCCGATAGCGGATCCCTCCATCAAATGGGTGCCAAAGTAGAGGTTTCTTGCTACCCTTTCGCCGCCGGCACACCATCCATCAGGAGGATGTACTCAATGAAGCGTGCTTTGATGCTGTCCCTCGTTCTCGCCGCGCTGACGCTTTCGGCCTGTGGTGGGATGACGGTCAACACCGACTGGGACGACAGTGTTGATTTCTCCGCGTACAAGACCTTCGCCTGGATGTCGCCCCCCTCGGGGGAGACCCAGGTGAGCCAGTTGGTGATGAATCGCATCCGTGATGCCGTCATTGCCGAGATGAAGGCCAAGGGATACACCGAGGTAGAGGACAACCCCGATCTCTACGTGACCTCGGTGGTGATGGTCCAGGAGAAGGTGGACGTGTCATCGACTTCCTATGGGTACGGCTACGGTTACGGATACTGGGGCGGCTACGGTGCGCACAGTGTCGACGTGTACCGCTACCACCAGGGGACGGTTCTTCTCGATGTCGTCGACGCGAAGAAGAACCAGCTCGTCTGGCGCGGTTCGGGAAGCAAGGTCGTCGACCAGAACTCGGGACGGCCGGAGAAGATCCGCGCCGCGGTGCAGAAGATCCTCAGTCGGTTCCCGCCCAAGTGATCCCGCGGAGATTGCAGGCCCCATGATTTCGGGGTCCGGGTTTCGGCGTGGTCCTCACCTCCTGGGGACCGCGCCTTTTTCGTCGCGGGGATCCTCCATTCCGACTTGTCTTCCCCGCAACCGGGGTTTCCATCTCAGCCCGGCGGCGTGCGGATGACCAGCAGGCGCAGCTCGGTCATCTCCTCCATGGCGAAGCGCAACCCCTCCCGGCCCAGGCCCGAGTTCTTCACTCCTCCGTAGGGCATATGGTCGACCCGCCAACTGGGGATATCACCGATGATGACCCCGCCCACTTCCAACTCGTCCCAGGCCTTCTGCGCCTTGTAGAGGTCGCAGGTGAAGATCCCCGCCTGCAGCCCGTAGCTCGAGTCGTTGACCTCGGCCAACGCCTCGTCGAAGTCGGTGAAGCGGGAGAGGATCGCAACCGGACCGAAGACTTCCCGGCGGTAGAGCCGATCCTCGCGACGCACGTTCTCCAGAAGCGTGGCCGGCAGCATCACTCCCTCGCGTCGGCCTCCACACAGTACCTTCGCTCCATGTCCGACCGCCTCGTCGATCCACTCCTGCACCCTCCGGGCTTCCTCCTCGCTGATCATCGGCCCGATGAAGGTGGCCTCGTCCTTGGGATCGCCCATCACCAGGCTCTGCGCGCGTTCGACCAGCCGCCTCCTGAATTCGTCATGGATCGATGCATGGAGGAGGATGCGCTGCACGCTGATGCAACTCTGGCCGGACTGGTAGAACGCCCCGATGATCACCCTCTCGAGGGCGTCATCCAGGTCGGCGTCCTCGTCGATGATGCAGGCTGCGTTGCCGCCCAGTTCGAGGACGACCTTCTTCTTTCCCGCCTTGGCCTTGAGGGCCCAGCCCGAGGCGGGTGATCCGGTGAAGCTGAGCAGTTTCAGCCGCTCGTCGGTGGTGAAGAGCTCGGCGCCCTCGCGGTCGCAGGGAAGGATGCTGAACGCGCCCTCGGGCAGGTCGCACTCGGCGAGGATCTCCCCGAGGATCAAGGCGCCCACCGGCGTGCGGCTGGAGGGCTTGAGCACGAAGGGACATCCCACCGCGAGGGCCGGCGCGATCTTGTGCGCCACCAGGTTCAAGGGGAAGTTGAAGGGAGCGATGAGGCTGACCGGTCCGATGGGGACGCGCTTGTACATGCCGCGGTAGCCCCGGGCGCGCGCGGAGATCTCCAGGTCCATGACCTCGCCGTTCAACCGTGGTGCCTCCTCCGCGGCGTAGCGGAAGGTGTCGATGAGGCGTTGGACTTCTCCCCGGCTGTCCCGGATGGGCTTGCCCGCCTCCACGCACAGGGCCATCGCCAATTCGTCGAAGCGCTCCTCGAAGCGCTTCACGCAGTGGTAGAGCACCTCCTGGCGCTGGTAGGCGGGCAGCTTCCGCATGGGGTCGGCGGCGGCGGCCGCCGCAGCGATCGCCTGGTCGATGGCCTCTTCGCTTGCCCGAGCGACGCGGGTCGCGATCTCTCCGGTGTACTTGTCACGGACCGGGAGGTCCTGGTTGGTGGCGACGGGTCGGTTGGCCAGGTAGTAGGGATAGCTCTCACGCACGGTGGTCACCTCCGGACTGCACCAGTCGCACGACCGGCGCGATCAGCATGAGATTGCTCAGGAACCTTCCCCCCAGGTAAGCCAGGGCGGCCGCGGTGGCCCCGGGGAGGTCGGTGAAGGTGATGACCGCCCACAAGACGCCGGCGATGCCGCCGAGTTCGAGGGCGGTGGCCCAGGTGATGGGATCGGTGCGGCGGCCGTACACCAGGATGGCTCGCTGCACCGCCAGCAACACCGAGAGGGCGGGCAGGATGGAGAGGATCCGGGTAGGGTCGAGGGCAAAGTGGGTGAGCCCCGGTTGCAGTCCGCTGAGAACCCCGAACCAGATCCGGGAGAGAGGAGTGAAGGCGATGGCGGACATTCCCGCGCTGACGAGGACTCCCAGCCCGATGGCGAATCTCCGCAGGGGAACCAGGTTGTGCCAGCCTTCGCCCAAGAGGGCGATCATCGCGTCGTGATAGGCCAGAGCCGGCGACCGGAAGATGAAGGAGAGTGAGTTCACCACCGGGAGCACCGCGAGCGACTCGAGGCTGTGCGGCGCGTGTCCCATGAAGAAGGTGACCACCGGGTAGGCGGCCAGGCTGATGGTCGAGGTCATGGCCAATGGAGCGTAGAAGCGACCGATGCTGCGGTAGCTGAGAGTCCGCAGCGAGCTTTCCGGTTCGCGCAGATCGCGCAATGCGCTGCGGGCCATCCACCGGCTCGCCAACGCTTCCATGCAGACACCCGCGGCGAGGGCACCCGCTCCCACCCATGCTCCGGGAACCCTACCGCTGCGATAGAGCAAGAGGGCGGTCAGCGCCATCGTGGACAGCCGCACCACGGTTCCGTAGGCGACCCGCCGGGTCATGCCGCTGCGGATGAGCAGGCCCTGGTAGAGGCGCCGGTACCCGATGGCGCCCGGCCAGGGCAGAAGGATCCACAGGGCGACGCGGGTGAGATGCTCGACCTCCGGAGGCAGGTTCATCAAGTCCCGCGCCACCCAGTCGAAGAGTGGAGTGGCCAGGAGGATGAGCTGGAAGGCGGTGATGGCGAAGTTCAGGAGGTAGGTGAAGCGCCGAAGCCGGCGGAAGTTGGGCCCGTCTTCGGCCAGCGCGGTCGCCGCGCTCATGATCATGATCACCGGCGATTCGATGATGATGGCGAAGGCGAAGGCCACCCCGTGGGCCGCGAGATTGAACTTGGGATCGGCCAGGCGGGCGATGATCGCGGCCAGGAATGGCCCTTCGATCGCCATCATCAGCCAGGTGGCGGCCAGAGGAAGCCAGAACACCAGGATGCGGCGCTGGCTCACGGTTTCGGGGTGGGTGCGGTCTTCCATGCCGCAGGCATGATAGGCCCTCACCGGAAGAAGGCAACGATCAGCCTCGCCGAGCCGGCCGTCTCCCTTGCGAAGCCCTACGGGCTTTTCTAAGCTCCTGCGGCGAGCCCGGTTTCCACTGTCCCGCCCATCGGCGGTATTCCAGAGAAGAGGTGCTCGACCATGGCCACATCCTCATCCAGCCGCGAGACCCACGAATTCCGGGCCGATCTGCGGCAACTGCTCGATCTCATCACCCATTCCCTGTACAGCAACCGGGAGATCTTCCTGCGCGAGCTCATCTCGAATGCAAGCGATGCCCTGGACAAACTGCGTTTCGAGGCCCTGACCCGTCCCGAACTGCGCGAGGACAAGGAGGAACTGCGAATCCGTCTGTCCGTCGATCCGGACGCGGGAACCCTCACCGTGTCGGACAACGGGATCGGGATGAGCCGGGAGGGCATCGCCGACGATCTGGGGACGATCGCCCGCAGCGGCACGGCTGCCTTCCTCCAGGCCTTGAAGGAGGCCGATGAGACCCATCGTCCTGAACTCATCGGCCAGTTCGGGGTGGGGTTCTATTCGGCCTTCATGGTGGCCGAGGAGATCACCGTGGTGTCCCGACGCGCGGGGGAGAAATCGGCGGTGCAATGGATCAGCCGGGGAGAGGGTGAGTACACCCTGGAGGATGCCGAGAAGGAAACGGTGGGGACCGATGTCATCCTGAAGCTGCGCGAGGACGCCCGTGAATTCCTCGATCCCCATCGCCTGCGCGCGTTGGTGCGCAAGTACAGTGACTTCATCGAACACCCCATCGTCATGGAGGTCGAGAAGGAAGTCGACGGCGAAACGAAACGGGAAGACGAGGTTCTCAACCGCCGCAAGGCGATCTGGCTGCGATCGCCGGACGAGGTCTCCAAGGAGGACTACGCGGAATTCTACAAACAAATTGCCCGGGATTTCCGCGATCCCCTTCAGACCATCCACTTCAGCGCGGAAGGGGTCATCGAGTTCAGGGCCTTGCTCTACATCCCCGAAGCGCCCCCGTGGGAGCAGCTCTTCGGAGAGAGCAAGAACGGGCTCAATCTGTACATCCAGCGCGTCTTCATCATGGACGATTGCCAGGACCTATTGCCCGAGTACCTGCGCTTCGTCCGCGGCGTCGTCGACAGTTCCGACCTGCCCCTGAACGTCTCCCGCGAGATGCTCCAGGAGAACGCCCTGGTGGCCAAGATCCGCAAGAATCTTACCGGCAAGGTGCTCAAGACCCTGGCCGAGATGAAGAAGAAGGACCGGCCGCGCTACGAGAAGTTCTTCCGGCGCATGGGTGCGATCCTGAAGGAGGGCGTCACCCGCGACTTCGAGCGCCGCGACGAACTGGCCGACCTTCTCCTGATGGAGAGTACCGCCACCAAGCCCGGCGAGTACACCACCCTGCAGGACTACGTCTCCCGGATGTCCGAGACGCAGGAAGCCATCTGGTACCTCATCGGGGAAGACCGCGCCGCCATCGAGCGCGCGCCGTTTTTGGAGTCCTTCCGCTCGAAGGGCCAGGAAGTCCTGCTCCTCACCGACCCCATCGACGAGTTCCTCGTGCACTCGCTCGCCACCTACCAGGGCAAGCCCCTTCGGGCGGTGGACCGCGGGAGCATCGAGGAGGAGGAGATCCCCGAGATCATCCGGGACAGCTACCGCCCGTTGTTGGTCCACCTGAAGGAGTTGCTGGACGAGGTCTCCGAGGTCCGCCTGGGTTCCCGCCTGCGGGAGAGCGCCTCGTGCCTGGTCACCCCTGAAGGAGCGCTGGGGTCGCACATGGAGCGCCTGCTGGAGCGTCTGGGCCGCGACGATGAGATTCCCGAGACCAAGCGGATCCTCGAGCTGAATCCCGAGCATCCATTGGTGCAATCGCTGCGGACCCTCTTCGAGCGCGATCCCCGCGATCCGCGGGTGGCGAGCTTCGCGCGCCTGCTGCATGACGAAGCGGTGTTGACCCAGGGCTCCAGGCCGAAGGACCCGGCCGAGTTCACCCGGCGGATCAACGAACTGGTGCTCGCCGCGATCTCGGGGGAGGAGAAGCAGGAGAGCGAGGCCTGATCAGGGCGCGATGAGGATCGTCGAGCGGGTCCGCCGAACCCCTTCCGCATCGGCCACCAGCCAATAGACCCCGGAAGCCACCCGTTGCCCCCGATCGTCCCGCCCGTCCCAGTGGAGGAAATGGGAACCGGCGGGATAGAGGGCCGGCGGGTCGCTGCGGACCACCCGGCCCCGCGCGTCGAACCATCGCAATCGCACGGTCATCTCGTGGGAAAGATCGAGGATCATCCGAACCTCTCCCGGCGCGGAGCGCGCGGGCCGTAGGTGGAAGGTGCTGGCACCTGGAGCCGGCGCATCGACCGCGATGGACGTGATCTCGAACCAGCGGTTCGTCTCCTGGCTCCATGAACTGTCCCCGTCGGCTTCCTGGGCTCCGACCTTCCACCAATAGCGCTGACCCGGAGTCAGATCGTCCACCACCAGGAAGGTGTCGGCCCCGGTGGCGAAACTCGCCGGACTGGTGAACTGGGCGTCGGCGGAGAGCTCCACGGTGTAGCTGATCTGCTCCTGGTCGGGGTCGAAGGCGCCTTGCCACAAAAAGCGCAGGCCCGACGAGCCGATCAGCCGGCCCTGTTCCGGGTACAGGGGAATGGGTGGAGTCGGCGGGTCGTCCACCGCGTTCTCCCATGCCCGGGCATTGCCCAGCAGGATCTTCCTCGCGGCGAGGCTGTCGGCCGCGCTGGAATAGAAGCGATAGCGCAAGCTGTTGCGCCAGACCTCGCGCAGCCCGTCGGCGTGGACGCGCGCCCGGTCCAGGGGAACGACCGCCGGCGTGGCGGTATCGACCCAGATGGGCGAGCTGATCAGGTAGAGGCTGTCCGACGGGGCGAACCAGGTGCCCCCGACGGCCACCGCTTCCACCAGCAGGGCTTCCGTTCGGGGCAGGTCGATGGGGCCGTCGTAGAAGAACTCGTGCTGCTGGCCCGCGGGCACCGGCAGGTCTTCACGCCGTCCACCAGAACCGAGGAGGGTGACCCGCGTCAGGGGAGTCCAACTCACCAGGTGCAACTGCAGACGAGCCGACCCGCCCGTCGGTTGCAGGGTTTCGCCCAGACGGGCTCCATCGAGACGGCAGTCGAGCAACAGGGGGCCGCTGGTGGCGTAGCAGTGCTTGGCCCGGACCGCGTCGCGCCACTGCACATCGAGCTTGGGGCGGGTGGGGGCCGCCGGCCGCTCGATCCAGGCGTAGGTGCGCAGCGATCCCAGCGGTCGGAGATCGTGCCGGTTCATGACCCCGTCGGTTTCCCCCACGCTGGCCCACCGGGCTCCGATGGCCAGACCATCCAGCAGGGGCTGGGGATTCCAGCGCCGATCCCACCGATTGCTGCCGCTTCCGGTAGCGACCGCGTGCAGGGTTCCGGATCGGGCGAGCGAGGGAAGTTCCCGGGCGATCCCGGTTTCCGGCCAGCTCCTGGCCGCGGCGATCACGCCTCCCGGATCGGGATGGGCCTGGTAGACCAAGGGAGGTCGAGCATCCTGCAGGATCTTCTGCAACATGGGCCAGGCGGGAAAACCCAGTCCGTTGGCCCAGGGATTCCCGTCGACCGTGACCAGGGTCTTGGCCCCGAGGATCACCAGGTGTCCCCACCAGCCGCTGCGGAACTCCTCCCCCCACACGACCAGCACGTCCTTCTGCGGCATGTCGACCACCCCGCTCGGCGTGTCGGCCCGGTTCTCCAGAAGGTACACGAGGTCGAGATCCTCGGCCCTCCCGGCCCGTGCGGCCACACTCGTGAGCAGAGGATAGCGGTCGGGGAGTCCCCGTTCTCCCTGGTGGGTCAGGTGGACGTGGGGATCGGCGCCGATCCAACCCCAGTCGCGGGGAACGATCCATCTCTCCACGTACACCGTGGTCTCATCGCCGGCGTCGGAGACGCTGACCGGGTACTCCCCGGGGATGATCGTAGGACCGCCGGCGACGCGGAGGGTGTAGTTGCCGGGAGGCAGCTCGAGATCGACCTGGTCTTCGGCGTAGAAATAGGGGTGGAAGGCGTCGTCCCGGTGCGTGCGCAGGGTGGAATCGGGTTGGGAGAACAGGTATCCCTGGTCAGAGAGGACCATGAGTCGGGCGGCGGCGGGGGCGCCGGTCTGTCCGTCACGGAGAAAGACCCTCAGGGGCGCCGCCCCGGCCGGGATCGGCAGCACCGCGGCAAGCAGGAGGAGCCCGCGGAGGAGTGGATGTCGCTTCGGTTGCATGGCGTTCGCTGGAGCTCGTCATGACTATGCCACAGATCAGGGGCCGGAATCCACCGCAGCCGGCTCCGCAAGCGACGCGATCACCGCCCGTCGCAAGGCGTCCAGGCGCTCTGTGTCCATTGTCCCGTATCGTACCAGGCGGGAGACCTCCCGCGATCCGTGCCACCACCGCTTCGGGGGCCGGCTGAACCAGTCCTGCAGCACCGGGAGGAACTGGGCCCGACGCAGTCCCTTGCGCTCGACCCAGATCTCGAGCCATTCGGTCAACTGCTGGGCGTCCCGGAGCGCCTTCACCCGCAGATCGGCCGCGACCCGGGGGCGCTCGCCCAGGGACTTGTGGGAAAAAGAAGCGCCGTTCCAGGTCGCCAGCAGCGCGGTCCCCGGGGCGTTCGGGGGATCGTATCCGGTCCAGGCATCGCGGGGGGCCAGGGTCTGCCACACCAGCACGCCCTGCGCACCATCCATCCACGCGCCCAGCACCCAGGCCGCAGTCTCGGCCGGGGGAGCGTTCTCATTTCCCGCGGCCGAATACACCTGCCACCGCAGGTGGAGGTCGCGCACCAGGGTGCGGCACCGACGCGCTTGCGCGGCGTCGAGGGGTCCCCCGGTGTAGACGATGCGGGCCGCTGAGCCCAGTGCGCCGCGCAACCACTCCGGACGCGAGATGTCCGCCCGGGTCCACCACCGCGAGGCGGCGGAAGGAGGGAGGTTGTCCCGGAAGAACTCGAGGTAGAAGCGCAGCGCGGCCCAGTCGGGCCAGTAGAGGGGTTCGTCGAGGTTCCACCAGGTGGAATGGCCGTAGTCGACGCGGTCCTTCATCTTCGCGTTGAGGAAGAAATGCAGTTCGGTGTGCGTCCACCCCTTCGCTCGGAAATGGTCGAGGAAGGCGATCTCCGCGTGCTTCAGGCGTTCGCGGTAGATCGGCGCCAGGGCATCTTCGATCGGGGGAGCGGTCGCGTGGTGCTCCCACATGAGGGAGAAGGGATCGCCACGGCCGGGCCAGGGACCGCGGTAGTGGTAGTTCTGCGGAGTGAGAGGGGTGGGCCAATCTTCGCGCAAGGGAAGGTAGAGGACCTCCAGGGGATGCGGGTCCCCGGGGAAGGCCGATCCGTCGAGCAACGGCCCCAGGAGGCGGTCGTAGTCGGACCAGTCGAGGGAAAACGACGCGGCGGACTTCGTTCCGGCCGGTCCCGGATTCTCCACGACGCGGGGTGCGGCCACCCAGGGAGTGAAGACGCAGCGATTGCTCCGGGCCACCCGGAACTGTTCGATGGCTTCCTTCCTCAGGTGATAGGCGTTGAGTTCGATGCGAAAACCCGGCCGGGCGGGAAGGATGAACGGCTGTACTTCGACGAGGACCGGCAGCAGATGGCGGCCGCCCGGTTGCAATTCGACGATCAATTCTCCCCGATAGCGGCCGGGTGGTGTGTCGCGGCCGATCGCGAGCTCGGCCAGGAACGCGCGGTTGGCGACCTCGGGCAGACGCGGCTCCTCACTCCTCCAGGTCAGGGTGCTTCCCTCCGGGATGGGCACGAGGTACGAAGGCTGCCACGATCCCCGATCGCGTCGGAAATACCACGCGCGGAACAACGACCACCGGGAGCTTTCCAGGGTATCCCCTCGGGCGGAAACGAGGATTCCTCCCCGGATCCGCAGAGAGGCGGGAAGCGAATGCGCGGTCGACCCCTCGCGTCCCTGGGCCTGGACGATCAGCTGGAAGGAGACCGTCTCTCCGCGCGCTCCCACCAGGTGGACCCGGCGCCCATCCCAGACCCCGTTGCCGTCCCAGGGATTGAGACCGTTTTCCCCGGAGGTGTCGAGGCGTTCGGTGGTGACCGGGTCGAGTTGGGCCAGGGCGGGCAGTGCCCACAGGCGGGGAGGGTGACGGTGGACGAACTCGGAAGCCCGCAACGGCGGGGCCTTCAGCGGTACGGCTGGCCTCAGCGCCGGCGAGGCCGTGAACTCCACTTCGGTGGGTGGGGAGACTTCACCGTGCGGCCCCAGCGCTTCGATTCTCAAGTGGTGGGTCTTCGAAGGCGCGAGTCCCTCGAGATGGAACTCGGTGGTTCCCAGGTCGGCAGGCCAAGGGAGTTTCCAGGACGGCAAGGGCTTTCCGTCGACCCACGCGCGCCAGGCGAAGCAGGTGGAATCGGGGGCGATGCGCACCACCACGTCGCCATGGGTGAGGGTCGCGCGATCCTGGCTCGGCCGGATCGAGACCCGGGGCGCCCGCCGCGCGGACGAACTCGTCCTATCTCCCACCGTCAGTTCGAGCCAAGGCTTGTTCGACCAGCTGTTGCGGCTGTAGAAGTAGTAGTTCCGGTTGGCGGGCGACCCTCCCTCCATCAACGCCACCCCGTCGCTACGCCCGCAGAGGATGGCCTGGAGGATGACTGGAGGGAGCTCGATCGAAATCCAGTCGTCCCCGTCGTCGCGCACCGGGGCGGTGGAGACCAGGCTGTTGCCTTCGCCCATGATCACATCGCAGAAGGCCGATCCCGGCCAGGCCCAGGGGCGGCGCACGGAGGCATCGGCCCAGAGCCAGCAGGCCCCATCCCTTCCCGAATAGGCGCGCGTCGCCTGCCCTTCCTTCCACGGGGAACCCACCGTCGAGACCCTCAGCCAGCGGGGAGCGGGAGGATGCCGCAGGCGGAGATGCAATCGCGCGGCGAGAAGCTCGCGGCCGCGAAACGGCGACAGGTCGAAGCGGAGGGCTGCCATCTCTTCCACCGACTTCAACTTGAAGACCGGGCTGCCTCCCGCGCTGGCCTCGCGCTCTCTGGGGGTGGCGTTGGAGATCCAGACATCGGCGGTGGCCGGCAGGCGGAAGGTCCTGGACGACTCTCCTGCCGAAGACCGCGGGGCGGCAGACCCGCTCGTGCCGGCGGCGAGGATCAACAGGAAGGCGAGAAGGCGCTGGTTCATGCTGGACCAGTAGGCGGAAGGTTGGCCCCGGGACGGCGGTGGACCCGCCGTCCTGGTCATTGCACCACCTCGCGGCAGCCAACGCAAGGAGCGCTTCAGCCATCCCGCCGAGCTTCCGGCGGACGTCCCGAGGCTCCTCCTTGCCATATCGCGGGATCGAGGCCACGATGGGGTCCATCGTCTCCACCGCGCCCGGCCTTCTGGACAAGGTGCCGGTACCCGACGGGAGCGGAGTGTTCTGGACTTCTGACTTCCACGCCGTGAGGCCCTCGATGCGTTGCCGGATCTTTCGCCTGAGTCGTCCACCCCATGAACTGATCCTGGAAACGGGGGGGCGGTACCTGGGCCTGAGCCGTTTTCTCGCCGCGGCCGGTCGGCCGGACGATCTTCTCGCCCTCTGCCGTGAAGGCTTCTTTCGTCCCGAGGCGTTGCGGCGATGCCTGGAAGAGGAAGCCTGGGAGGAAGTCGGCGCCCCCGACGAGACGGCGGGTGAGATCGACACGCCTCTGGCCCGCTCGCAGGTGGGCAAGATCCTCGCCCTGGGAAAGAACTTTTCCGCCCATGCGGCGGAATTCGGGGAGGAGGTTCCGGCCGAACCGCTGTTCTTCAACAAGCTGCCGGAACTGCTCACGCCCACCGGGGCAACGGTCACCGTTCCCGCCTGGTATGATGGACGGGTCGATCACGAGGCGGAAGTCGCGGTCGTGATCGGCAGCACCGGCCGCGATCTTCGACCGGAAGAGGCCATGGACCGGGTGGCCGGTTATGCCGTGGCCAACGACCTCACCGCGCGCACCCTCCAGAAGAATGATCGAGCGAAAGGATTCCCCTGGTTCCGCGGGAAGAACCTGGATGGCTTCTGTCCGCTCGGACCTTGCTTCGTCCCGAAGGAACAACTCGAGGTCCACGATCTGAGGGTGCAGGCCCGGGTGAACGGCGCCCTGCGGCAGGACGCCACCACCGCCGACTGGGTGGTGGACATTCCCCACGCCCTGGCCTACCTGTCCCGTCACCTGACCCTGCGGCCGGGCGACCTCGTGCTCATGGGCACACCAGAAGGTGTTGGCCCTCTTCAGGACGGCGACGAGGTGGTGTGCGAGGTCGAAGGAATCGGCGCGTTGCGCACCCGCATCGTTCGCTGACCGGCAAGGGAGCTGCGGGACGTCGCGCGCGATCGGTCACCAGCCGTAGATCTTCTCCACCTCGGTGATGCGTTTTCGAACCTCCCGCTTCAATTCCTCCGGGCGGAGAACCCGGGCCAGCGCGCCGAACCGCAGGACCCAGCTCACCGTCTCGGGCATCGACACCGCGGAGAAGTCGAGCCGGATCGAACCGTCCTTGCGGCGCCGTACTTTCTGCGTAGGGCTCCAGGTGCGCTCGGCGGCGTAGTCGGCGGCCCAGCCCTTCAGTTCGACCGACACCTCGAAGGACTTGCCCTGGATGAGCCCGAAATGGCGGTTGAGGCTCTTCTCGAAGTCGTAGTTCTCCGGCCGGCGGAAGGGGGTGTCGGTCAGCGCGGCGCGGCGAAAACGCTGCAGGGCCAGCAGGGGATCGTAGCCGGGATTCTTGAACGGGCGACCGGGCATCTTGGCGTAGCGCGCGTGGACGTAGATGGTCTCGTTCCAGGCGAAGATCTTCAGGGGCTTGATACGGAAGGTCTTGGCCCGGGCGTCCGCCGGGCGCCGGTAGCTCACCTCGCAGACCCGCTTGCGCTTCATGCCTTCGGTCAGCGTGTGGAGGATCTCCTGTTGTGGAGAGTAGTCGATGATCCCGGCACGGAAGATCCCGAAGTGTTGCGTGTCCACTTCTGCTTCTTCCCCCAACAGTTGGGAACTCTTCTCCACCGCACGGTTCAATTCGGCGAAGTGCCGGCGCCCGAGAAGGTGTTCGGTGAACGCCCGGCACATGAGAAGCGTCTCGAGTTCTTCACGGGAGAGCATGGCCGCCGAATGAGGCGTCACGGCGCGGCGGATCCGGTAGAAGCTCCGGTTGCCGCGCTTCTCGTGTTCGATCTTCGCGCGGTAACTGCAGGTGATATCGTCGATCAGGCGGAGGACGGTCTGTTTCGAACATCCGAGTTCTCGACTCAGTTGGGTCAGCGAACACCATTCCCCGGTGAACACCAATCGGGCGAAGAGAGAGACGAGTTTTCCACCGTAACTGAGGTCGGGGGAGATCTTGCTGGGCATGGCGGACTCGTGGGTTGGAGGAGATGGTTGCCGCCGGAGGCTCCCGGGGGTGGTGTCGCGGGACCGGCCGGGGGTCGACTGTAGATTCCGCGGGTGCCCGATGAGTATGACCGATGGTGTGGTGCCGGTGGAAGGGGCAAGAAGGTGGTTTCCCGGCCCCGGGGTGGAATCGACCGGATCGTTCCGCGATGTGGAACGACCGTGGTCCATGGTGGTCCCGCCGGCCACCAACTGGTCCATTGAGGAGGCCGGCCGAAACCTCGGGATCTCCTCCCGGCGCATGGGAGCCAGGGGCCGCCCTGTACCGCATGACCCAATGGCGCGGCGGCTTCGCGCCGGGAGATCCCGGGGTGGACGATCGAGACCTCGCCGGCCTACCCGCCGGAACCAGGTGATCGGCCGCAGACGCTCTCGATCCAGTCGCCGATGGTCTGCAAGGCCTTCGGCGCGATGGTCTCCTCGATCCGGGAATACTCGCTGGGGCTGCCCGTGGTGCAGGTCTGGAACAGATGATTCAACCCGGGCAGTTCGATGACCCGGAAGTGCTGGTTGCCTCCAGCCTTCAAGGCCTTCTCGATGGCCGCGAGGTTCTCCTTGGCCGGAACCTGGAGGTCCTTCTCGCCACCGAGGGCGAGTACGGGACACCGCACCTTCTCGAGGGTGGGGCGCGGATCGTAGCTGAGGAAGAAGCGGAACCAGGGAGAGAGAAGGCTGTGGATCTGGGCATCGAGGTTCGCCTCGGGGTCATTCAGTCGCCCGCGTTCCTCCTCGTTCAGCGCGTCCAGGGTCTCCTTCAAGATGGAGCGGAGTTTCCGGGCGGCGGCGGTGCTGTCCGGGGTCGATTCGATCACCTCGAAGAGACGCTCCTGCAGTTTCCGGTTCCGGGCGATCTCCTCTTCGGAGGTGCTGTCCGCCCGGGCGATGATCGCGCTCTGCAGCAGGATGATGTCCTTGCCGGGAAGGCCGGGACCGGCCATCAACACGATGAAGGCCACATCCCTCGAGCGCACCGCTGCCATCGGGGCGATGAGACCGCCCTCGCTGTGGCCGATGAGCCCGATGCACGCCGTGTCGATCTCCGGGCGCTGTTCCAGGTAGTCCACGCCGGCCAGCACGTCTCCGGCGAAATCCTCGGTGGTCGAAGCCGCGGTGCTTCCCGTCGAGCCGCCCACCCCACGATCGTCCACCCGCAGGACCGCGATGCCCCGGCGGGTGAGGTCATCGGCCAGGATCCAGAAGGGCCGGTGACCGAAGACCTCCTCGTCCCGGTTTTCCGCCCCTGATCCGGAGATCAAGAGCACCGCGGGAAAGGGTCCACTCCCCTTGGGCAGGGTCAGGGTTCCGGCCAGGGTCACCCCACCGGCGGCGTTCTCGTAGCGCACCTCCTCTTCGAGATAAGGGTAGGGTTTCTTCGGCTCCTGGGGACGCCGGAGGGTGATCTTCTCCTTGGATCTCCGGAGAACCAGGGGCAGGGACAGCCCGGCCTGGCTCCAGCTGCCCTCGATCGAGGCGCGGTCTTCGCCCACCACCCCGACGAAGCCGCCACGGACCACCGCCACGTCCAGCCGCAGGGAATCTCCGGTGAGGGTCACCGCGTTGACCGGGATTCCCGTGGCACCCTGGTCCGGGCTGTCCAGGGTGGCGCCCAGGGTGCCGTCCTCCTTCGGTGTGAGATGGAGGACCAGGCGCAGCTCGGCTCCGGAAAAGGAGAGTGTTCCCTGCCAATCCCCGGCGAGATCGGCGGCGGAGATCGGGACATCCTCGGCGTGGAGCGCCGATCCGAACAAGAGCAGTATCGATGACAGCAGGATGGAAAGGAACCGTCGGAGATCGCGTAGGTTTCTGTTCATGGCCTCCTCCTCGTTCCGGGTCCTGGTTCCGAGGCGTCACGAGGCGCCGGAAGATTCCTTCCGGACGGAGCCGTCTATCGCGAAACACCCAGCCCGAGCAACCCGATGACTCCGTGTCCGACATCTTCGCCGCGGGTGGAGACATTGAACTCGGCGCCCAGGCCCACGGAGAGTTCCCAGCGCCAGGCTCCGCCGCCGGTTTGCCACCGATAGCCGCCGGTCGCGGTCGGCTGGAACACGGTGACCTCGGTGGTACCGCTCCGCTGGGGGTCTTCCCAGTCGATGGACAGGAACCAGAGGTCGGCTCGAAGTCCTACGATCCAAGCCTTCTCGCGCATTCCCAGCCGATGGATCCATCCTCCGCCGAAGCCGAATCCGTTGCCCTGCTCGTTGTCGTGCTCGCCCCAATCATGGCGGTCGGTGAAATTCATGCCGGCGCAAAGGAGAACGATATCGGGTTCCGACAACGGGACGTCCACGCGGACGGCTGGAATCAGACCCGCCGGGTAGGCTCGCAGATCGACCCCCCAGCGGACGCTTTCCGCACGGACGGCCTGGACCCCGGTCGAGGCCAAGAGGAACAGGACGACGCCCCGCATCCAGATGAGTCTTCTCGTTCGGCCGGCGGGTTGCCTGGTGACGCATCGTTCCATGGAGGAACCCTATCACCCGGCAAGAGAATGCACCAGCACGCCGAGAAGGTCCTCCGATGGCGGCCGACCCGATGTTTCCGGTCGGCCGCAGGGTGATACGGAACGGGTGGAGCGAAGGGCCGTCTAGGGAGCGGCCAGGGAAAGGAGGAGATCGCGGAGCTGGGCGGCGGGCCCGGTGGTGCAGCCGGTGATCTTGGCGATGAACTCATCGCCTCCCTGGCGCAACCCCAGTTCCTCGACCGGCTCCTGGCTTCCCGCACATCCGGCATTGCCCCGCTTGAAGATCTCCACCATCGCCGGATCCAGGGCGAGGGTTTGCACCTGCGCGACGGTGGCGGCGTCGAGGGTGTCGATGGAAGTGATGACCGAGGGATCCCCCAGGGGATTCACCCGCCGCTCTCCGCTCCACAGCACCTGGACGAAGCCGAGGCAATCGGCGCCGCCAGGACAGGTGATCGGACGCTGGAACAAGGTGACCCCGGGATCGGTGAGGTTGAGCCCGGGGTCCTGGGGCGGGGGAGGCGGCGGATTGGTGGTGTTGTCACCGGAACAGGCGGCCAACAGGAAAAGGACCAGAAGGAATACTCTCCGCGACACGGTCCTGGACATCAGGTCCCTCTTGTTCCGGTGAGACGGAACCATACACTCCTGTGGCGATGACTTGCCGGCTCCTGATGAGTATAGGCGATTTCGACGCGAAGGGACAGGGCAGGCCTCAGACCGCGAATTCCTTGAAGATCTTGGCCAGGGCGTTGCACACCGGGCAGCGATCGGGGACCTCGTCGCCGACCACCGTGTACCCGCAGATGGGACATACGAAGACCTTCACCTCGGAGATGTCCTCCCCCGCGTCGACGGCCTTCTTGGCCGCCGCGTAGAGCTGGCTGTGGATCTTCTCCGCTTCCAGCGCGTAGTCCATGCTCTGGACCGCCTTCTTCTCCCCCTGCATCTCGGCCACGGCCTTGTAGGCCGGGTACATTTCATCGATCTCGAAGTCTTCGCCCTTCTTCGATTCCACCAGGTTGTCCGAAGTCGAATGGATGCCGTCGAGGGCCTTGAGGTGGTTGGTGGCGTGGACACGTTCGGCGTAGGCGATGGCTCGGTACAGGTTGGCGATGCGGACCTTGCCTTCCTTCTCGGCCGCGTCGGCGAATGCGAGGTATTTCATGTGGGCCTGGCTCTCGCCGGCAAAGGCCGCTTTGAGGAATTCTTCGGTCATCGGGTGCATGATCGATCCTTTCCTTTGAGGGGATGCTCCCGCCTCAAGCGGGATGGGATGCTCGATCCTCGAGTGAAGGCAACCTGTCCTTCGCCCACCGGAGGAAGGCGCCTTCTTCCACCTTTCGTGCAATGGCCTCGATGTCCGGGGCGAAGTACCGGTCCTTCTCGTAGAAGTCCACGTGATCGCGGATGACCGAATGCACCTCGCGCAGTCGGGGGGAGGTCCGATGGGGGCGGTGGAAATCGATGCCCTGGCTGGCCGCCAACAGTTCGATCGCCACCACCGACGCGGCATTGGACGCCATGCGCAGGAGGCGGCGCGCTCCGTGGGTCGCCATGCTCACGTGATCTTCCTGGTTGGCCGAGGTGGGCAGGCTGTCCACCGAAGCCGGGTGGGCGAGCTGGCGGTTCTCGCTGACCAGGGCGGCGGCGGTGACGTGCGCGATCATGAAGCCCGAGTTCACCCCGCTGTCTTCCACCAGGAAGGCGGGGAGGCCGCTCATCTTGGGATCGGTCAGAAGGGCGATGCGCCGCTCGCTGATCGAGGCCATCTCCACCAGGGGCAAGGCCAAAAGGTCGGCGGCGAAGGCGACCGGTTCGGCGTGGAAGTTCCCGCCGCTGAGGACGTCGCCGGTCTCGGGGAAGACCAGGGGGTTGTCGGTGACCGCGTTGGCCTCGATCGCCAGGCGCGACGCCGCGAAGCGGATGGCGTCGAGGCACGCGCCCATCACCTGGGGTTGGCAGCGCAGGCTGTAGGGATCCTGAACCCGGTCGCAGTCGCGGTGGCTGGCCACGATCTCCGAGCCCTCCAGCAGTTCCAGGATCCAGGCGGCGATCGTCCGTTGCCCGTCCTGGCCTCTCAGATCGTGGATGCGCGGGTCGAAGGGGACGAGGCTGGCCTGGGCCGCGTCGATGCTCAGCGCGCCGGCGACGACGGCGGCCGCCAGGACGTTCTCCGCCGCGAAGAGACCGCGCAGGGCGAGGGCGGTGGAGACCTGGGTGCCGTTGATCAGGGCCAGGCCTTCCTTGGGGGCCAGCTCCATCACCGTCAGGCCGGCCTCGGCCAGACCCTCGGCCGCCGGGAGCACGCGATCGCCCCGGCGCAACCGGCCTTCGCCCAACAGCGTCGCAGCGAGGTGGGCCAGAGGCGCCAGGTCGCCGGACGCTCCGACCGAGCCCTGGGACGGCACCACCGGAAGCCAACCGGAATCCAGCAGACGGATCAGGGCCTGGACGACCTCGCGCCGCACCCCGCTGTGCCCACGGGCCAGGCTCGCGATCTTCAGGGCCAGGATGAGGCGCACCGTCGCCTCGTCGAGGGCCTCCCCCACTCCACAACTGTGCGAGAGCAGGAGGTTGCGCTGGAGGAGAGAGAGCTGATCGGAGGAGATCCGGGTCTGGGCCAGCAGGCCGAAACCGGTGTTCACCCCGTAGGCGGTGCGGTTTCCCTCGATGATGTCGTCGACCACCGCCCGTCCCCGGTCGATCCGTTCCCAGGCCCCGGCATCCAGCTCCACCTCGAGGGGGGTCTCGACGATCCGGCGCCACTGGTTCAGGCTCATCCGGCCGGGAACCAGCACAAGGCGTGCTGGGGAGGGGTTCGGGTTCATGCGGTCTCCACCGGTCCGGTGGTGGTGTGGGGATGGCCCCGGTCGCGGAGGGGGGAGTCCCCACGGAGGGCCCGGTGGTCCTCGTAGCGGGTGAAGAGTTCGGCCAGGAGACGCGGGACCAGTTTCATCCGTTCGGGGGGCTCCACGTACGCGATGCGCAACTGGGTGCGGCCGGGATTGCCCTGGCCGGGCACAACGTTGTAGAAGCCGGCCATCGGTGCGGTCAAGAGGGTCATTCTCCTTCCCTCGATCTCGACCGCGCCTTCACTCGCGCACCACAGCACGAAATCCATGGCGTCGAATCCCGCCGCGGCGATCCGCCGCAAGTCGACCACCGAGTAGAGCGCGGCGTCGGGACGCGAGACGATGACCCCGGGCAAGAGTTCCTTCAGCTGCCCGGTGAAGGCGCTCAGCATCCCGCGGTAATAGCCGCGCTGGTGCTCGAACCACTCGTGGAGCTCTCGCTGGCTCTGGTGGGCGAGCGAAGCGAAGATCCACTGGCCGATGTGGTTCGGACAGAGGTTGGCGGTGTTCTCCGCCACCGCCCTCCGGTGGAACTCCTCGTTGTCGGTGATGAGCGCTCCGATGCGCAGGCCACAGGCGTTCCAGACCTTGCTCGCACTCTCGATGCTGATCCGCCGGCCGGACAATCCGGGAACGTCCTCGTCATCGAGTTTCCAGATGCTGACGCTTTCATCGCCCCGGTAGAAGAGTTCGCGGTAGGCTTCGTCGCTGATGAGCCACATGTCGTGCTGCACGCACAACCGGGCCAGCTCGACCAGTTGATCCCGGCGGTAGAGCTGGCCGGTCGGGTTGTCGTAGGGGATGACCACCAGGCCGCCGGGTTTCTCCCGCACGATGATTTCCTCGATCTCATCCAGTGGAGGAAGCTGGAAGCTTCCGTCGTCGTCCAGATGGCGGCTGACGGAGACCGTGCGCCGCCCCAGCCGCTGGGCGAAGGCAGTGTAGTTGGTGTAGGCGGCGTCGATGAGCAACAGGGGGCGTTCTCCGCTTCCCGCCGGGCCGCACACGCCCAGGATCACCAGTTCCATGGCCTGGCTTCCCCCGTCGGTGATCTGCGAATGCAGTCCGGAGGTGGGGCAGCCGCTGGCGGAGAGGATGTTCAGGAACGCGGCATTGGTCTCTTCCAGTCCCATCGTCGGGGTGTAGCGCACCACCCCGTCCTTGAAGGGACTGCGCTCTTCGCCGAGACCCATCATGCGATCCCGCAGGGAGTCGTGCATCGGCAACGACACGTTGCCGATGGCGACGTTCACCGCCTGGCAATCGTCCTGGCGTTGCGCGAAGCGGATGCTGGCCACCCGGATGGCCGAGGGTTGGCGCTTCTGGAAGTGTTCGGAGAGCGAGGGCATGGACAGCTCCAGCGGTGAAGAGGGGGTCTCCTAGAAGGGGAAGCCGATGGAGGCGGTGGCGGTCAGGAAGCTGATGTCGGAGATGTCCTGCATGAAGTCGTAGTTCGCGCGGCCTTCGATGGTGAAGTGCAGTGCGGGACCCCCGAAGTCGAAGCCGAGACCCAGTCCGGTGGCGATGCCGTTCTTCGCCGATCGGGCGGGAGGGCTGTAGTTCGCGTAGCCCGCCTGGACGGTGATGAACAAGGGGGCGAATCGGGCGTAGGCCTTCACCCCGAGGGTAGCCTCGAAGTACGAACTGCTGTCATCATTCATGAGCCTCTTCACTTCATCCTTCACCACCAGGGGGGCGTAGGCGGCCCGGATGTAGAAGCCCACCAGCGAGGTCTGACCCAGGGCGTTGACTTCCTGGATATCGAAGGTGGCGCCGAGGTAGGCGGAGGTATCGATCATATCGCCCATGGTGCCCAGGGGGAAGAGACCGCCGCCTTCCAAAGACAGCCGGGTCTGGGCGGAGGCAGCCGGCACCCACGCCGTCAAGAGGAGTGTGGCGAGGAGGAAGTACGACATGCGACGCGAATCCATGGTTCTCTCCCGGGTCGGGGCCTGAAGGGACGCGGGCAAGGATACGCTGCACGCGCACAGCCCTCAAGCCCTCGATGGAGCGCCTGTCCCGGACGACGGACGCATTCCCCCGAGGATCTCCGCTGTCGATGTCGGACCGCCAGATGGTTCAATTCTGGATCGTCAATCCCCAGCGATCCCGAAGGATCCACACCAGGGCCGCCTGGGTTTCCTTGAACCCGAAGGCCAGGGGGTGGAAGCCCCAGAGGAAATCCTCGCTTCCCCGGCGGGGCTTGGTGGAAGACCAGGTCGTGATGGCCAGCCCGACGGGAACCCGGTCGAGAACGCTGCGCTGGTAGCCCACCGGCGGGCATTCCTGGACCGGATCCTCGATGATGGGCATCCCCGTCCGGGGATCGATCTCATCCCGGGCGGCCCGCAGTTCGAACATCGTCCTCTGGCACGGTCTCAGGGAGATGGTCACCGGGCGGCAGCTCAGGTTCCGGTTGTAGAACTCCTCGAAGTCGAACTTGTACAGGGGGTTGTTGTCGAGTCGGAGGTTGGATGGCGGAAGGTCCTCGAGCACCCCCGAGGCGCTGGGATACGCGCGGTAGAAACCCTCGGGAACCACGGCGGTCATGAGGCGATCGCAGCGCGAGGTTCTCGTCGGCAGGTTCTCTTCGCACGCAAGCGAACCGCGTGGAGGACGGATGATATCCATCACTTCCAGGCACCAGGTGTTCAACGGCCAGTCGAGATAGGACACGTCGTTCTGGGAATAGACCACCGGGTACTGGGTTCCTCGCTGGCCGATGGCCCCATTCATGGCGAAGGGGCCGGTCATCAACACGTTGCCCACCTTCTTCATGTAGTACTGCATCCAATTGAACGTGGGCCCATCCAGGGGGAAGATCTTCTCCCGTAGCGCCGAATCGCCCCCTCCCTTGGTGAACCATATGACGTTCTTGTAGAGGGCGATCGTCTCGAAAGTGCAGCGCCCAGGTTCCGTGTTGACCTTCAGGATGTCGACCTTGGGGTTCCAGTCCAACACGCGCCCTTCCAGGAGCGCGGACCAGGTCGACAACCATTGTCGTTGCTGGCCGAGCTCGTTCGATGTGTTCTGCCAACCCCAATCGTCGATCAAGAGCAGATCTCTCTGTTGCTGGGGGCGGGGAATCGGGATGACCTGGAGGTTGTAGGTTCCCCGGGTGATCGCCCCGGAATTGTCCCTGACCTGAACGACGAAGACATGGTCGCCACTGTGGAAGGTGTGCTCCCCCGCGCTGCGCCACTGGAGCCCCCAACCTACGGACCAACCTGGATCCTCCTCGTCATTGACGTCCTGCACGTCCCAACCGTAGCGGTAGGCGTCGATGACGCCTCCGTAGGCCGAGGCGTCACCCGACCATTGGAAATCGACGGGTTGCTCCGCGATGATCGTCTCCGAGATCAGCGCGTTCCGGCTGACGAAATTCCGCTGACCGAGATACCGCTCCTTGACGGTGAGGGAGGGGAACTTGTTGCCGGTCGTTCGCAGGTGCCGGACATTGACGTTCCAGTCGAAGGTGGGGGTCACCGCCCCGGCTCGGTCCATCGCCTGCACGACGAAGAGAAGGCGCTGGTCCAGGTCGACCAGGGGCAAGGTGACCGTTCTGCCGCTGTCCTCGGGCGCGTCGTAGGCGATCCAGGGACCCCATGCCTCCTCGGGAAGCTGCGCGACGGGATTCAGGCTCGTGTAGGAGGATTGGGTGAGACACTCGCCCTCTCCGAGCTCGATCAGTTCGTCGAGGGGAGGGGGAAGCTCGGCCAGGTTCAGGAGGACGTAGCGCACCGCCGCGGGTTGCCCCAGGGGATCGTCGGGATCGGTGACGCTCCAGCCGAAGGTGAGGGCCCGGGTGGAGGACAGGCAACTGGTCGTGCTGGAGCGGGTGGGATAGTCGATGAGAACCTTGGGAGCGATCGTCGTGGCGGTGAAGCTCTCGTGGGCCGGGGTCGGATCGACCGCGCCCTGGTCATCGACCGACCGGATGAAGAAGGTATGGGTCTGCCACCAGCGATAGGTGAAGTCGGACTGGTTCGGATCCCGGACGTCATCGGGGAAGGAATCGAGATCGGCACTCACGATGAAGGTCGAGTCATTGACTGCGATCGGGTTCCACGGCAACCCCAGCGTGTCCTCGCGGTCGACGATGCCGTCCGGCCCGTTGTCGCTGATGCGCCACTCGAAGGCCACCACCGTTCCGTCGGGATCGACGCCCTCCCAGAAGAAGGTCACCTGGAACGAGGTGGCGTCCAAGTTGGGGGGCGCGATCGAGATGGAGGTGTCCGGGGGCAGGTTCGGGCGGGTTTCTCCCTCGATTCCACCGTCCAGCCCACAGCCCCCCAGCACCAGGAAGGCGGACAGGGCGATCATCCGGCCCAGGTGGCTGCTGCAAGGAAGGGTCTCCGGGAAACCCGGGCCAGGGGTTACCGTAGGAGGAAACGGGTCGTGGCGGGCAAACAATGGTCTTTTCTGCCGTGCTGAAGAGGTCATGGATCCCGCGGGCAAGAATACGCATCTTCATGACCACAGATCCAGACATTCAGTGGAGATTCCGGCGTCTTTCGGACGATTGGATGGGGCGAATGTTTCGAAGGATGCTCTCTGACTTCCACGGTGGGGCGTCGCGACCCCTGCTCGGGTTGGCGGCCCTGTTCCTCCCGGCGATGCTGGGTGCCGCCCCGGCGGCCGCGTTGCCGCCCGGCGGAGACCCGCAGCTCGCGCCCCAGTGGGACAAGGACGCGCAGGGGATCTTCGTCCTGGACGGGTCGGTCGTGCACAACATCGGCGAGTTGCAACTGAATATCACCAACTGGGGACTCATCGGAAGCCTGCCCGGAACCCGCACCACCTACAGTGAAGCGCCCTCGGCCATGTGGCCGGCCGGGAGCGGAGTGGACTACCTCTACGGCGCCGGTCTGTGGGTGGGAGCGGTGGTCAACGGAACTCCTCTCGTCAGCACGGGCTACCCCCAGACCGAGCTTTTGCCTTCGAATCGCGCACGCGACACCATCTATCGGATGGTGGAGGGCGAGCCGCACGGTCTCCGGTATCCCAACGGGGATGGCGATGATGACGGCGACGGAGAGATCGACGAGGACCCCAAGGACGGCGAGGACAACGACCGCGACGGTCAGGTCGACGAGGACTATGCCGCCATCGGCGACCAGCACTTCCGCTGCGTGATGCGGGACGATACTCCCTTGTCCGTGGCGAAGTATCCCGACCACGACCCGATGGGGCTGAAGATCATCCAGGAGACCCATCAGTGGACCCGCAATGAACTGGAAGACGCCGTGATCCTCGACTACACCATCCAGAACGCGGGTCCGAGGACTCTCGAGGACGTGTGGGTGGGCCTCTATGTCGACGCCGACATCGGGCCCCGTGAAGGACGTGACGCGACCAGCTTCGACGACATGATCGGCTTCCTGCCCCGCTACGAGGAGGACGGGAGCCTGAGAATCGTGCCCACCGAACACAACGGCAATGCGTGGTTCAACATGGCCTACATGTATGACTGCGATGGTGACGACCACTTGTCCGACGGCTACATCGGGATTCTCTTCATCAGCTTCGACCGGGACACCCGGCTCCAGGGAAAGGGATCTCCGACCACGACCTGGATCTCGAACTTCCAATGGTTCGCCGGCATCCGTTCCTTCGATGAGGGAGGAGAACCGACCAACGACACCGAGCGATATACCGCCCTGAGCCGCGGAACCATCCAGGCGGTGCCGCAATCGGAAGACTGCAAGATGGCGAACGACTACCGCTTCCTGGTGAGTGCTCCGGTGGGCTGGCTTCCCCCCGGGGGGGAACTGAGGGCGCAGATGGCCATCGTGATGGGTTCGAGCCTGGAGGACCTGCAGCGCAACGCCGCGGAGGTGATGGTCGCCTACTTCGGGCAATGGTTCGATCGGGACAAGGATCCCTCCACGGGGATCCGCGGCCGCGAGCGCTACGCCTGCGAGACCGACGCGGGGGATCCGCCTCCTCCTCCCGCGGCGAACCCCCTGTTCCGGCGTTCGGTGGACTGCCCCAACCCGGACTTCTGGTTCCAGCCCAACATCAAGCAATCGATGCTGAACTACGAGGGATGCATCTGGATCAACGGCGACTGCGAATTCGAGGAGATGCGGGGTCCGGGCCTGGACTGTTGGAGCACCCGCCTCGATTCGGATCGGTACATCGGGTGCACCGGCGTCTTCGGCCGGGAGTACGATGTCCTGTGGTACGTCGGTTCGCGGCCTCCCCCTCCGCCGAAGCTCCGGGTCTGGCCGGCTCACGATCGCGTCCACATCTTCTGGGACAATTCGAGCGAGCATTCGTTGGACACGGAGTTCCAACGACCGCAATTCGAAGGCTATCGCGTGTGGCGCGCCTCGGGGTGGGAGCGTCCGGCGGGAAGTTCGGTCCAGACCGGACCGAACTCACAGCTGTGGGCGGCCATTGGGGAGTTCGACATGGTGGATTCCTTCCAGGTCAAGAGAGAGCTTCCTGGAGGCCAGGTCCATATCGAATGGCGGCCCCTGGGACGCAACACCGGCCTTTCCTCCATCGCCTACACCCCGATCGTGCTCCGACCCGATTCCTGGGAAGCCGCCTACCACCGGGATCTGCGCGTTCTCCTCGACCAGATCTTCCTCGAGCAACCCTGGGTGGGACCCCAGACCCCGATCCGCTATTCCGACGCCGGGGGAGTCACCGAACTCGGTCGCATCTACCCCCAATTGCGGTGGTGGGAAGCCAGTTACGCCCAGATCGACACCCTGCAGGCCCACCACTTCGGGACGAAGTGGTACGAGTTCATCGATCGGGGGGTGAAGGACGGTTTCCATTATTTCCACGCGGTGAGCACGACCTCGCGAATGTTGGCCAGAAGGGGCGGCAAGGTCGTGGTGGTGGGAATGGGGCAGGAGGGGGTTCCGCAGAACAACTTCGAGCCGACGATGCCGGTGTCGACCGCGCAGACGCTCGAGGAGCGGCGGGACAAGAGGCCCCAGATCTACGTGGTCCCCAACCCGGCGACCCGCGCCCGGCTGGAGGAGTTCTCCAGCCTGCATCCGAACGCCGAGGATCCCACCGGTCTCCACGTCGAGTTCAAGAATCTTCCCCGGGCACGGATCGTGGTGAACATCTACACGCTCGCGGGCGACCTGGTGATCTCCATCCCGCACGACGGCACCGGCGGCGATGGCTCGGTGATCTGGAACCTCGTCAGCCGCAACGGTCAGCAGGTGGTCAGCGGCATCTATCTCTACTCGGTGGAGTCCTCCGATCCCGCCTTCCGTACCTTCGTGGGGAGATTCGTGCTGGTGCGGTAGCCCCGCCGGAGGACACGCCAAGGAACCTGCTCATCTTTCGGCGGGAAGTGGAACCTTGTGAGGAGGGATCAACGGCTCGAGCCTTTGCAAGCACCAGGCGGCGGTCCCCGGGCGCTCGAAGAAGGCCGGCTCCTCGAAGGCGGCATGGATCATCGCCCGCCGGAACCCGACCGGGGGCAAGGCATTCCAGGAGGCGATTTCCTCGGCGGAGCCCTCCCGATCGAGCACCGCGCGGTAGAGCATGGGAACGTAATCGGTCCAGCCACCGGAGTCTTCGGCGGACCGCTTCCGGCCCTCGAACCACGTGGCCGCCAGGTCCTGCCCTCGACGCGTGCACGCGGCCTCGTCGGGAGCCAGGCCGTCCCGTGCTCTGCGGGCGAATTCGAACTGCGCCGCCACCCGGGCGTACCACTTCAACTGCCATGTGCGGGCGAAGCGGTCCAGCTCGGCTGGCGGTGCCCGACCTTCGAGGATCGCCGCGAAGAGCGCCCGCGCGTAGTCGGGGACGCTTCCTCCCGCCTCCCGGTAGAAATCGTCGGTGACGCATCCAGCCTCCAGCCGCGCCTGCTCGGCGTAGACCTCGTCGAGGTACTCGTGGAGCACGTAGCCGGGGCCGGCCCGCAGGTGCGCGGTGAGGTCTTCGGGCAGGAGCTGGGTGGCGACGGTGGCGAGGATTCCCATGCTCAAGGCCACCGCGGGCAGACTGGGATGGCGCTGGTACACGAGAGCCCACACCAGCATTGCCACGAAGGTCGTGATCATCAACGGGAGATTCGGCCAGTGGACCAGGGCGAAGAGCCCGGCGGGAACCAGCACCAGGGCGGCAGACGATGCGCCCAGGCGTCGCAGACGGCTCTGCGAGAAGACCAGCACCAGGGCCAGCTGGACGAAAGCATAGAGGGGATATCGCAGCAGCGACTTCGCGAAGCGGGCACCGGAGACGGGAACGGGATCAAGGCGGAAGAGAATCAGCACCGGGACCATCAGGAGCAGGGTGGGAATCGACAACGACCTCGCCGCCTCGCAGAACGCGTGCATCGAACCCCACAGAGCCCGCCAGCCGGGGTCGCGCCGCAAGAGGAAGGCCACCGTCGCGATCACGCCCCCGGCGACCGCCAGGTGGTTCGGCTGCCTCGGGCCCGAGGGGAACCAGGTCCAGACCAGGAGGAAGAGCAGCGGGAAGATCGACAACTCCCAAGCCGCCTGTCGGGCGGTGGGGTCGGAGGGAAATCGACGGCCCCGGCGCCGGAGGAGGAACCCCGCGGTGACCAGCGAGATCACCAGGAGAGCGATCCACAGTGGGGGGGAGAGCGGCAGGGGCGCGGCGTGGTGCAGTCCGACCCGACGGTAGCGCAGACCTGCCGCCCCCAGGATGGCGATCCAGCTTGCAAGCAGCGGCAGCCAGGCCATGGTTCTCGGTCCGTCGTCGCGCGTGGGAGCCCGAAGGGGAAGAAGGGGCTCGGAAGGGCCCCGGTTGGACGAAGAAGGCCCCGGCATCGGTGACCGGGGCCTTCCGGGTTCGATGTGGTGGCGATGGGGTCCCCTTTCCCGGGGGTTCCCCGTGGGCACATCGTGCGGTGGAAGGTCCCCTAAGGGGTCGCCACCTCCATCAAGCCACAAAAGTCGTTACAGCCCACTGGATCACCTCCTTCGCGACGGTTCTCGATCGGCGGGCCCCTTCCCGCCCGGTCCCGGGGCCGCCGTCTGCCCGCTGGGGACCGCCGCGCTGAAGGCGCGGGCTCCGGACCGGATCTTCCTCCACCGGCCCGCTTCCTGTCAAGGGAGCCCTCGGCGAGGGTGCGGGCCAGATCGATCATTGCGCGAGGCCTGGAATCGGGTACTTTTTGTCCTGTTCCGGGCGTGAGCGGACCCCGTGTCCCTTCGAGTGGGCCCCAAGTCCCTTCCCCCGCCACTGGCCTTCCCCCAGGAGCCCGCCCTGCGGGCGTCGCATCGGAGATCCCATGACCACCAGCACCTCGACCCGTCCCGCCTACAAAGTGAAGGACATCCGCCTGGCCGCGGCCGGCCGCAAGGAGATCGAACTCGCCCAGCATGAGATGCCCGGCCTGATGGCCATCCGCCGGCGCTATGCGAAGGAGAAACCCCTTCAGGGCGCCAAGGTCATGGGCAGCCTGCACATGACCGTGCAGACCGCCGTGCTCATCGAGACCCTGAAGGATCTGGGCGCCGATGTGCGGTGGGTGAGCTGCAACATCTTCTCCACCCAGGATCAGGCCGCCGCCGCCGCGGTGGTGGGCCCCGAGGGCACCGTCGACGATCCGAAGGGAGTGCCGGTCTTCGCCTGGAAGGGCGAGAGCCTCGAAGAATACTGGTGGTGCACCAGCGAGGCCCTGATGTGGCCCGACGGCACCGGCCCCGATCTCATCGTCGACGACGGCGGCGATGCCACCTTGATGGTGACCCAGGGGGCCCGCTTCGAGCGGGAAGGGGCCATCCCCGAGTGGGATCCCGCCCACGACAGCAAGGAGTGGGGCGCCTTCCTCAAGATCCTCCGCGACAGCGCCAAGGCCCACCCTTCGCGCTGGGTGGAGGTCGAGGAAAACATCAAGGGTGTGAGCGAGGAGACCACCACCGGGGTGAACCGCCTCTACCAGATGGCCAGGGAGGGAACGCTTCCTTTCCCGGCCATCAACGTCAACGACTCGGTCACCAAGAGCAAGTTCGACAACGTCTACGGTTGCCGGCACAGCCTGCCCGACGGGCTCATGCGGGCGACGGACGTGATGCTCGGGGGCAAGGTCGCCCTTGTCGCCGGCTACGGAGAGGTGGGCAAGGGAAGCGCCCAGGCCCTGCGCGGCCAGGGGTGCCGGGTGATCATCGCCGAGATCGATCCCATCTGCGCCCTGCAGGCGGCGATGGAGGGCTACGAGGTGAAAACGGTCGACGACGTGGTCGAGTTCGCCGACATCTTCATCACCACCACCGGCAACCGCGACATCATCACCGCCGAGCACATGAAGCGCATGAAGGACAAGGCCATCGTCGGCAACATCGGCCACTTCGACAACGAGATCGATATCGCCGGCCTGGAGAAAGTGGAGGGAATCCGCCGGGTCAACATCAAGCCGCAGTATGACGAGTGGGTCTTCCCCGACGGCCACAGCATCCTCATCCTGGCCGAAGGCCGCCTCTTGAACCTCGGCTGTGCCACCGGCCATCCCAGTTTCGTGATGTCCGCCTCCTTCACCAACCAGGTGCTCGCCCAGATCGAGCTGTGGAAGAACGCGGGCAAACTGGAGAACGAGGTCCGGGTCCTGCCGAAGAAGCTCGACGAGGAAGTGGCCCGCTTGCATCTGGACCATCTCGGGGTGAAGCTGACCAAGCTCACTCCCGAGCAGGCCGAGTACATCGGCGTGCCGGTGGAGGGCCCCTACAAGCCCGACCATTACCGGTACTAGGGAGTGGGTCCTCCTCTCTCCCCAGCTGCGCTTGGTTCTCGTTCGATCGGGTGTCGGAATCACCGCAGTGGTTTGACTTGGTCCACGAGATCTTGAAGGGCCACGGCGCGGATTCGCGGCGCCATCGGGTAGGATTGCGAACCGGCGTGGATCACCGTGACCGATGAGAGCTTCAGATCTTCGATGGCTGTCCTCATCGAGCGAGTGACCCTTGGCTCCGACGATCTCTTGAACTCGAAGCCCAGTCGCTCTCGCCCTCGAAAGACGATGAGATCGATCTCCGCGCCTCCGTGCGTTCCCCAGAAGAAGCATTCGTCCGGGCGTGCGCCGAGCCGTTGAACGATCTGATCGAGGGCAAAACCCTCCCAGGATGCTCCGACCTTGGGGTGTCCCTCCAGATCGTGGCGGGTTCGCAGGCCGAGGAGAGTGTGGAGAAGTCCGGAATCGGCTACGTAGACTTTTGGGGACTTGATCTGACGCTTCTTGAGGTTCGCGTGCCACGGCTGCAATTGCCGCACCACGAGTGCGTGGGTGAGGAGATCGAGATATCGACGGACGGTATGGTCGGAGACTCCGAAAGAACGGGAGAATTCCGACGCGTTCCAGATTTGTGCGTGGTAATGCGCCAGCATCGTCCAGAAGCGCCGTAAAGCCCGGGCCTCGATATGGATGCCGAGTTGGGGAAGATCCTGCTCCAAGAAGGTTCGCACGAAACTGAGACGCCATTTCTCGCTCTGGTCGAGCGTCCGAGCGAGATAGGCCCGGGGAAATCCACCTCTCAGCCACAGGGCTTCCCAGCTCGTGGAGCCGACTTCATCCAGCGCGAGGCCGGGAAGTTGGTGATAGTGGATGCGTCCAGCCAGAGATTCCGAACCCTGCCTCAGGAGCTGGGGAGATGCACTCCCCAGGATGAGGAAACGGGCCGGTAGAGGCCGCCGGTCGACCAGAACCCGAAGAATCGGGAACAATTCAGGGAGCCTTTGGATCTCATCGATGACCACCAGTCCCCGTAGATCCTTCAGAGCGAGCATGGGATCGTGCAGCCTGGCCAGATCCTCTGGATTCTCGAGGTCGAAGAAGGTGGTTCTGCGACGGCCAGCGGCGAATTGCCGGGCCAGCGTCGTCTTGCCCACCTGCCTTGCTCCCACGATTCCCGTCACGGGGAATTGGGAGATCAGACGCTTGAGCTGTTGCAGATGCCGACTTCTCTGGATCATGATCGCCTTCAATATACCGTGAAATATCGAAGTACACCATCGGTATTTCAAGGTTCCCAAGAGCACGATCCATGCCCGCTGAACCGGCTTGGTGGGAGGCGGGACGTGGATTGGTCCTTCCGGGTCCGACACGAATCAGGGTGGTCAGGGTGTCCCGCCCGCCGGCGCTTCCTTTCTCCATCAGGACTGCCGGAGCGAGAAGCGTCTCATCTCGTTGCGGTCGACACTTTCCAGGCGCAGGTAGTACAGCCCGTTGGGCAGCTCCTCGCCTTCTTTGTCGCGCGCGTTCCATCGCACTTCGTGCCGGCCGGCATGCAAGACCTTGCCCGGCCGCAGGGGCAGGTCGTCGTCCTTGGGCTCGAGCAGCTTCAAGACGAATTCATGCACGCCGGGATCCATCGTGGCGTGCAGGAGTTCGCCGCGGAACTTCTTCTGATCGTCGTAGATGCTCACGATCACCGATTGGGTACGGGGCAGGACGAAGCGGAACACGATCCGCTTCTTCTGGATCTCGGGGAAGCGGTAGAGAGGAGCGGTTCCGTCGACCGCGCTGGCAACTCCGCCCTTGAAGAAGACCCAGGTCGTGTCGGCACGGCTGGTCCAGCTCCACTCCTCGTCGAAGTATCCGCCGATCTTCTCCCGGTGGTCGGGTTCGCCTTTCAGCAGCAGTACCTGTTCGGTGGTCAAGCCCGGCTGCAGGCGGCCCCGGTAGATGGCGTCGAACTGCGCCTGGGGCAGCGAGCCGTGCGTCTTCAGGTACGACATGCGGGCCTGGCGATGGGGGCCCTCGGGCATGTTCTCCAGCGGGGGCAGCGAGGAGGCGCAGGCGCCGAGGAACAAGGCCAGGACGAGGGCGGCCGCCCCTCCCGCGGGAGAGGCCCCGCACTGCGAACGAGCCATGCTCTTCCAGAAGTGGAGACCCGTGGTCATCATGGTCGATCTCCTGGACCGAGGACAAACGGAAACGGCTGGTGTCACCATCACCCCAAGCGACCCGCGCGTCAAGCGGCCCGGCCGTCCACCAGACGTGGCCTCGGGGGTGCGCGTTCCCACCGCCGCTTTCCGGTGTGTCCTCAACCGGGGGCGTCTTCCGGCGCGCGCGCTTCCTGGAACACCTTCCGGTCTTCCCACCGCACCGCGGTCAGCTCGCCCCCCCATACGCAGCCGCTGTCCAGGCACCAGGCGTCTTCGCGCAGCATCAATCCCAGCATGGCCCAGTGCCCGAAGATCACCTTCGTCCCCCGCCATCTCCGGCCGGGAGCGTCGAACCAGGGCACCGCGCCCGCGGGAATCTCGTCCTCCCCCTTGACGAAACCCTCCACCATCTCTCCGCGCCGATCGACCAGCCGCAGCAAGGTCGCGGCATGGAGGAAGAGCGTTTCCTCGGCCGGGACACCGTCCGTTCCCTGCCGTCCCTCCGCCCGGCTCGAGCGCCCGGGGCGGGCTCCCTCCGGCGCCGCGGGGTGGCCCCGGCGCCACGAGGCCTCCAGGAGCGGCCCGGCCGCCGCGCCCTGCAGGCGTTCGCTGCACCGGCCGGCCAGGATCCGCGCCTCCTCCAGGGTCCACCGGGGCAAGAGACCCGCGTGGACCAGGGCGGATCCGTCCTTTACCAGCAACAAGGGCTGCCGGCGGAGCCACGCGACCCGTTCGGCCGCTTCGGGAGCGTCGAGCAGCCGACCGAGGGCGTCCGGCCGGCCGAAGCCCTCCACCCCGAGAGCCATCGCCAGCAGGTGCATCTCGTGGTTGCCCAGCACGAAGTGGACGCAATCCTGGTGGTCGAAGGCCCAATTGAGGACGTGCCGGGAATGGGGGCCCCGGTGGATGAGGTCGCCGGTCAGCCACAGGCGGTCCCGTCCGGGACGGAACCGGATGCGCCCGAGAAGCCCCTGGAGGGTGTACCAGCAGCCGTGGATGTCGCCGATCGCGTAGGTGGCCATGAGGCCGCAGCTTGGGGGGAGAGAAGCGCCCATGCAAGGGCGGAGGAAGATCCTCTTGGGTTTTCCCGGAGTTCCACTAGGATTCACGGGGAGTCGAAGGCTTCATCGTCGGCCGGCGGGGAGAGCCAACCCGCCGGGGCTTCGGTCACCATCGCGGGATTCCCGCCCGAGAGGAACCCCCGTGATCTCCAGGAGGCAGTCCATGCGTCGCGTCGTCGTTTTCATCGCGCTGACCACCCTGATCGCCGGCCTCGTCGCGTTGGCCGGTTGCGATCAGAACACCAAGGATCCCAACGCCGGCAAGACCACCCAGACGGCAAAGAAACTGGCTCCGGTGACCGGCACCGAACAGTTGCCTGAAGGGCACCCCCCGATCGAGGGTATGACTCCTTCCGCCGAGGGAACCACATCGCCCACGGTCATCGGCGGGGTTGCCTACACCGTTCCCGCCGAGTGGATCGACGCCGGACCCGCGGGAATGCGGGCGGCCCAGTTCCAGTTGCCGCCGCAGGGCAGCGATCCCGCCGCCGCCGAGGTGACGGTGTTCTACTTCGGTCCGAGCAATGGCGGCGGCGTCGAGGCCAACATCGATCGGTGGATCGGCCAGATGAGCCAGCCGGACGGCAGCAGCTCGGCCGAGCACGCCCATCGGGAGGACCTCGAGGTGGACGGAATGCCGGTGCACATCGTCAGCGTCGACGGCACCTTCAATGCCGGGAGCATGGGCGGCTCCACCGGCGGACCGAAGAAGGGCTACCGGATGGTGGGGGCCATCGTGGAAGGTCCCCAGGGCAGCATCTTCTTCAAGCTCGTCGGTCCCAAGGAGACCGCGACCGCCATGGAAGCGGGGTTGCGCGACCTGGTGAAGAGCTTCAAGAAGGCGGGCTGATCGCCGACCCGCGGGGAATCTCCTTGCCATCACCGAGACGCTTCCCGCGCCGGTCAGTGGATCCAAGGAAGCCGTATCAGCGGACCACCACCAGGCGCCGGGTGTCGCGGTCGCCCGCGGCCACCAGCTTGGCCAGGTACACGCCGGAGGCGACGCTACGCCCGGACCCATCCCGGCCGTCCCAGTGCACGGTATGGCTTCCCGCCTCCATCGGGCCGCTCACCAGGCGGCGCACCAACCGTCCCGCGACATCGTAGATCGCGACGCTCACCTCGCCCCGCCGGGACAGGTGGTAGACCAGGCTGGTGCGCCCCACGGTGGGATTGGGGTAGGAGCTCTCGAACCAGGCCCGGCTGGAACCCGATTTCGGCTGCACTTGAGGAGTGGGCGTTCCGTCGGGAACCTTCTCCAGGGCCACCAGCGACATCGCCGGCAGATCCAGCGCGACGCTCTGGGAGAAGATATCGTAGGCGATGGCCTCGGCGTTGAAGTAGGGAGGCATTCCCTGCCCCGAGCCTTCGTAGCGGGCGTCCTGGGAATGGATGGCCACGCGCCAGGTCCCGGCCAGGGGAAGCCCTATCCGGTAGCTGCCGTAGTCGGTGTTGGAGAAGTTGGCGACGCACACCACCACGTTTCCATTGAGGTCGTAGCGCTGGAAGGCGATGACGTTGCCGCTCTCGTTCATGTGGAAGACCTGGTGGGGCGCCCCGGCCCGCAGCGCGGGATTGGTCTTCCGCAGGGCGATGAGATCCTGGTAGTAGCGGTAGATGCCGGCATAGGTGGTCTTCTTGCTCCAGTCGATGCGGTCGGCGAAGTTCGGGCCCCAGCCGATGCTCTCCAGCCACTCGGTTCCCTGCAGGATGGCGGGAATCCCCGGGGCCAGGAAGACGAGCCCCTCACCCAGCTTGGTCCTTCCCTTGGCGTACTGGTCATCGTGGGGGAAGGTGGTGTCGACGATCGTCACGAACCGCTGACCGCCGCTCTCGACCCAGGCTTCGTCGTGCAGCTCGAGATAGTTGAGCACCCAGCGGCCGCTGAGATAGCTGCCGCCGCCGTTGATGATGTTGCGGATGACATACATCTGCGGATCACCCAGGGCCGCGGTGATGAGCTGCTGGCGCAGGTTGTCGGTGAAGTAGTCATAGTACTGGGCGTCGAAACCCGCCCCCCCCGACGATGTCGGGGTGGTGACGGCGGCATCGTCGGGAAGCTGCTCGGCGATCACCACCTTGTCGACGAAACGTCGATCGACCATGTCGTTGAGCTCTTTCATGAGCAGCCATCCCGAAGCGCCCTGGACTCCATTCTTCATGAAGTCGGCCCCATCCATCCGGAAACCGTCCACGTGGTATTCCTCCAACCACATGAGGGCCGAGTCGAGGAAATAGTCGCGCACCTGGGGATTGTCGAAATCGGCCTGGCTGCCCCAGGGGGTATCGACCGCCGGAGTGTCGAAGTAGATCTGCGAACCGTCGTAGTTCCAAAGGTAGTTGTCGGTGGCGGAGAAGTGGTTCCATACGAGGTCCACCAGGACGGCGATTCCGTTCTGGTGGAAGGCGTCCACCATCTGCTTGAACTGGTCCGGGGTGCCGTACTTCCACTCGGGAGCGTACTGGCTGATCGGATTGTACCCGGCCGAGATATCTCCGGCGAACTCGGTGATGGGATTGAGCATCACCGTGTTCACGCCCAGTTCGGCCAGAAGGGACGCGCGGGCCGCGATATCGACGTAGCGGGCGGGAAACGGCGTGGTTCCCACCGGATCATTGCGGCCGGCCCAGGTTCCCACATGCAGTTGGTAGATGACCATCTCCTCCAGGGGGGGAGTGGCGAAATCCTGGACCACCCAGGAGTAACCCTGGGGATCCTCGACGAAGGAATTGAGATTGTTGCTGGGGTCGAGTCCCCGCGCCCTCGCGTCGGCGTTCCACACCGAATTGTTGAAGTAGTACTTGTACTGCTGGCGCGAAGAGACCGAGGGAACCAGGGCGATGAAATAGGGGTCGACCCTCTGCATGAGATTGGCCAGGCCCCAGGAATTGAAGTCTCCGCGCACATAGCAGGTGCTGCGCGTCGGCGACCACACCTTGAACACCGCGCCTCCTCCGCTGGTGAGCGTCGCTCCCAAGGGCGCATGGGAGAGATGCACGTAGTCCATCAGCCAGCGATTGGTCGGAGGGAGGTCACTGACCCCGTCGGGACCGATGTAGTCGGTATCCGCTCCGTCGGTCACCTCGATGAGGTAGTAGAGGGTATCGGCGGTGGTCGCCGGTACGGTGGCTTCCCACTGGTCGTAGGGACCGCGGGTTCCCACCACGGCGGCGTCCACCCACTGCACCGTTCCGTCATCGACCTGGACGCGGGCCACGGTCAGATCGTTCTGGTAGGACTGGAAGCGAACGGTGAAGCTTTCGCCGGCCACGGGACAACGGGGTTGCCGGTCGAGCTCGGCCTCGTGGGACAGGCCATTCCATTCGACGTTGCCGTCGGCGGTGGCCAGAACGGTCAGCAGGAGCCAGGGAAGGAGGTTCATCACTACTCCGGGAGCCAAAGGATGCGCTGCGTCGGCTCGCCGGCCGAAGAACGCAGGAGGGGAGCCGCAGTGGATTCGCGCCGGGTCGGCCGTCGTCTCTTCCGATCGAGGGCAGACCGCGCTCCACAAAGTATACTGGAAATGCGGGATTCCGGTATGGACCGGATCGGGTGGATCGGAGAAAGACCGGTCCCGCCTCAGGAGGCCTGGAAGAGAAGGCGCTTGCCGTCGCGGGGATCGAAGAAATGGGCCCGGGACAGGCGCAGACGCAGGTCGACCTCCTGGTCGACGGCAACCGGGACATCGGGCGTGATGCGGCTGATGAAGGTCTCCTCGCCCAGGCGCCAGTAGAGCAGGGTCTCGCTGCCCAAGGGTTCGATCACGTCGATGGTCGAGCGTAGGCGGGCGCCGAAGGTTCCCTCGCGGTCCGCGGTGGCGAGAGGGATGTCCTCCGGCCGCAACCCGAGGACCAGCTTCTTTCCCATCCACTCGTCCCATGCCGGGGGGATGGTTCCCTCCAGGGGCAGGCGCCGTCCGGCCAGCTCGAGGAAGCCGCCTTCCTCGCCGTGGAGCGAGACGGTCCAGAAGTTCATGCGCGGAGTGCCCACGAAGCCGGCCACGAAACGA
Organism: uncultured bacterium; assembly: GCA_964601275.1. Classification (GTDB taxonomy): domain Bacteria; phylum Krumholzibacteriota; class Krumholzibacteriia; order JAJRXK01; family JAJRXK01; genus JAOZPE01. The sequence continues at coordinate 248,324 of CAZRMV010000001.1, forward strand.
TTCGCCGGCCGCTCGTAGAGTTCCATCGGGGTGGCGATCTGCTGGATCTCTCCCTTCTCGATGACCGCGATGCGCGTGCCCATGGTCATGGCCTCCACCTGGTCGTGGGTCACGTAGATCATGGTCGCGCCCAGGCGGTGATGCAGGCGGGAGATCTCAGTCCGCATGTCCGTCCGCATATCCGGGTCGAGATTGCTCAGCGGCTCATCGAAGAGGAACACCCGGGGCTGGCGGACAATGGCCCGTCCCACCGCCACCCGCTGCCGCTGCCCACCGCTCAGTTGACCCGGCTTGCGATCAAGCATTTCCGTGATGCCCAGGATCCCAGCTGCGGCGCGCACGCGTTCGTCGATCTCCTTCCGCGGAGTCTTCCGGATGCGCAGGCTGAGCGACATGTTCTCGTACACACTCATGTGCGGGTAGAGGGCGTAGTTCTGGAACACCATGGCGATGTCGCGCTGGCGCGGCGGGACATCGTTGACCACCTCGCCGTCGATGCGGATCTCTCCCTCGCTGACCTCTTCCAGTCCGGCAACCATCCTCAACAGGGTGGATTTGCCGCAGCCGGAGGGGCCGACCAGCACCATGAACTCGCGGTCGGCGACGGCGAAGGTGGCGTCACGCACCGCGGTGACACCTCCTTCGTAGACCTTGCTGACGTGATCGAGGGTGACCTGGGCCATCGAGGGCTCCCTGGCTGGAAGTGGGGACGGCGCGCCGCCGCAGTCTATCACGGCCCGGCGGCGGACCGTCAACGGGAGAGGTCGAATCGGTCGACGGGAGAAGACGGCGGCGGGTCACCGGACCATGGTGAGCTTCCTGGTCTCCACCCGATCGCCCGCTCGCAAGCGCGCGAAGTACACCCCGCTGGCCAGGGGGCGGCCTCTGCCGTCGCGGCCATTCCAGACCACCTGGTGTTCCCCGGCCGCTTGGTTCGCGTCCAGCAGGTGCACCACCACCCGCCCCGCGGGGTCGAGGATGCTCAGGGACACCGTGCCGGCGTCGGGCACGCGATAGTCCAGGACGACCCGGGGGTTGAAGGGGTTGGGATGGGCCCGCAAGAGAAGCGGCCCCCGGCGGATCGCCGGGCTTGCCGTGGCGGTGGTTCCAACGATGCGCACGATCCGGGGAGGGGCGTTGCTGCCGGGGTTGGTGATGCTCTCCGCGCCGCCGGGATCGAGGATGTAGAGCGAGCCGTCGCTGCCGAAGGCGAGGACATCGCTGCCGTAGAGGTTCTCGAATCCCTCGGCGAAGACCGAGACGCTTCCGTCCGGCTGCACCACGAGGATGCGTTCGTTCACGGCGTCGGCCAGGTAGGCCACCCCTTCACCGAATGCCCCCCGTGGGGCGAAGGCCACGTCGATGGCCCCGGAGACCAGCGGATCATCCACCCAGATCGAGACCTTGCCCGCCGCGTCCACCCGGAAGACGCGCCCCGTGGAGCCTCCCTGGAGATCGGGATCGCAGACGATGAGCTGCCCGGCCCACGGATGACCGGCCGGGGCCGGCGCCATTCCCCGCGGGTTGGTCATGCCGGTTGCCCACAGACTGCCGCTGCCGTCGCCTGCGATGCGATAGATTCCCCCGCCCTCCGGAGACGAGAGGTAGGCCCAGCCGGCCAGCGCGCCGGTTCCCGTGACCACGGCCTCGCAATGGGTGGGGGAGGGGAAGAGAACCGACCACACCCCATCGCCGTCCCGCCGCAGCAGGTTCAAGGGCGTCGAGACGAAGAGGTCTCCTCCGAGCTTTCCAGTGGTGTCCTGGTCGATCGAAAGCACCACGTCGAGGAACTCGGGTCGGACCGCACCACTGGACACCCGCTGGTTCGCGTCGACCTCGAGGATCCTCCGGCGGGTCACGTCCCCCACGAGGAGGCGGTCCATGCGGGGGGAGGGTCCCCAGGGGTCGGCGGGAAGGATCTCGACTCCCAGGGGATGATGCAGGTTGAAGGGGGCGCGGACCCGGACCGCGAAACCCGGCGGAAGGGTGAGCCCGGCGTTTCCCAGGGCGGAGTGGAACACGCTCTTGAAGGGCACCGGGGTGGCGCTTCCATCCTGCGCGGGGAGTCCGGCGTCGACGGTCAGTTGCCAGGTGCCGCCGTCAGGCCAGGGGGTGGTGAGGGTGAGCACCGCGGTGTCGCCGTTGCGCCAGCTCAGGTGGAAGGGAACGGGAGGGGTGAAGGAGAACCACGCCGAAGAGGAGGCCAGCATCGGCCGGTCGAAGTGGACCTCGATGGGCTGGTTGGGATCCTGGATCCACCCGTCGTGGTGGGGGTCCACGTTGACGACCCGGGGCGTCGTCGCCGCCGGGTCGAGGGTGAAGAGGTACGCGGAGCGGCTGGGCAACCGAAGGGTGATCTGTCCCCCCGCCTGCACGGTCACACTTTGCCGGGTTTGCAGTCGGTCATACACCACGGCTCCAACGGGCCAGCGGGCTGTGACAGTGACGGTGGTGTCCTGCCACGAGGTGTTCATGGCCACCAGGACGTCCCAGGTGAAGTGCTGCGGATGGGTGCGCAGGTACACCAGGGTTCCCGCGTCGTCCGCGTCGGCGGAGAGCACCTGGAGACCTCCCCGGCGCAGGGCCGCGAGCTCGTGCCGGAGATCCTGCAAGCGTCGGATGAGCGCGTAGAGCGGGGTGGCCATGTTGAAGCCGTCCCCCTGGCTGGGGCCGAAATCCCACTGGCCGTCCCAGAGATCCTCGCGGTTCCAGGGATCGCCGCCCCCGTCATATTCCTGTTCGGTGCCGTAGTAGACAATGGGCATCCCCGGCCAGGTCAATAGCCAGGTCAAGGCCTGACGCAAGAGGGTGTCGTCCTGTCTCGCCAAGCCCTGCGCGGCCAGGCGGCCCATGTCGTGGTTGTCGAAGAAGTTGCCGAGTTGCCACCGGACGCTCGGATCGTAGGAATTCGAATCGCCCATGACCCAGGACAGAATGGCGGGCGCTCCCTGGCCCGAAAACACCCACCGGGCGGCGAAGGCCATGGGAAACCAGGTCACCGAGTTCAACGCGTAGGCGCCGCCGCCCTGGGTTCCGGTGTAGATTCCCACCTTGGCCGGGTCTCCGTCGAAGACTTCGCCCATCAGCAGGAAGTTGTCCTTTCCTTCGGCCGCGGCCGCCGCGCGGATCCGGGGTGCGAAGTCCTGCCAGAAGTCGAGTTCGACGTGCTTGACCGTATCGATGCGGAAACCGTCACAATCGGTTTGCCGGATCAACTGCGAATAGGCGTCGACCAGGATGTCGCGCACCGCGGGAAGCTCGGTTTTCAGGTCGTCGAGACCGAAGAGTTCACCGCGGATCTGCTCGGGGTCGGTGAAGTCCTGGATCTCGCCGAAGGAGTGATACCAGGAGAGATCGTCGAATGGGGGAGGATATCGGTCGCCGTTGTTCCACCAGCCGAGCTGGTAACTCCCCGAGGGATCGTAGGCCGGATAGGCGGGATCCGTTGATCCGATGAGATCGCCCATGTGGTTGGCGACCACGTCCAGGATGACGTAGAGCCCCCGGGCATGGGCCGCCTGGACGAAGGTCTGCAACGCGGAGAGTCCTCCCATCTGGGGCGAGATCGTGAACAGGTCGCGCGCCGCGTAGCCGTGGTATTCACCGTGCGTGTTGAGAACCACCGGGGAGATCCAGACCGCATCCACCCCCAGGCCTTCGATGTAATCCAGCTTCTCCTGCAGGCCCTGGAAGTCGCCCCCGTGCGTACGGCTTCCATCGGCCGGATCGTAGCTGCCTCCCAGATTGTCATTCGATGGATCCCCGTTGCGGAAACGGTCGGTCACGATCTGGTAGATGGTGATGTCGCGCCAGGAGGCGGGTGAGGGAGTTCCGGCGAGGGCGGGCGATGTCCAGGTGAGGATCGCGCCCAGCGCGAGTGCGGTGTGCCGGAGGGTCATCGGTCGAAACCTCGAGGGGAAAGACCTCGACTCCCGCCGGATCTTCCGACTCGAAGGATCGTGCGTTGCGGTCGAGGAGTGGTCGAGACCACGAGAGTCTAGCACAACCGCGTGGATCCGGCGTTTCTGATTGTCGTTCGCATGGGATCAGGCTAGCCTTGGCGGCATGTCGTGTCTGCGCGAAGACGGTCGGGAGGTCCGTGGATGAGATCCTCGAGACCCATCGGCCTGGCCCTGTCGATGATCGCCCTGGGCTGGGCTGTCTTCGGTTCCATCGGGACCGCCCGTGGCGCGGGCGAGGACGGGTCCAGCCGGGTCCGGCTCTCCCAACCGGTGGTGGGGGAACCGGGCCGCACGCTCATCCGGGAAGACACCAACGGCTCGGAAGGCGTCGACGCGCTCCGAAACCGCATCGATCGGGATCTCGAGGCGCTGGACCGCTACGAGAAGCGTCTTGCCCACGCCAGCCGGGAGGACAGCCTCGTCCTGCGGCGCCAGATCGCGCATCGGCAGGTCTCGGCCCTTCGCGCGCTCCATCGCCTCGCTGGCATGCTGATGGAGATGGAGAAGGAAGGCGAACAGCCGAAGTTGCGCAGGGATGTGGAGACGAGATTCGCCACGGTGACCCCGCTGTTGCAACCCTATGTCGATGCCCTTCGCGAGGAGATCGACGAACTGCGCGCGCGACGGTGGGAAACCCCGGTAGGGCGTCGCCTCGACCTGGAGAACCACATTGCCAAGCAAACCGGGTTCCTGGACGAGGTCTACCGGATCTATCTCGATCACCTCGCGAAGGAAGAATTGCTCGGCTTGGGCGATTCCACTGAAGTGGCCCGGCTCAAGCGTTCCCTGATGGATCGGGCGGACGAACTCTCCGGGAGGTTGGACTATGCTCTCGAGCGCGCGAATGAACTGAAGAATCAGTACAAGACCGATTCGTCGAACCAAGACCTTCCCATCCTGATCAGCGCGGTGAAGATCACCGTGGAGACGAATGTGTCGAGCCTGCAGGCCAGCGTCGACCTGATGGACAAGCTCGACCTGCCCACCAGCACCTACCGCGCGCAACTCGTCGCGGCGACCCGGGACATCAGTTCGGGGATCTTCGATGTCAACGTCGTGAGCAGTCTCCTCGGCCAGGCCATGGATTCCCTGGGCGCCTGGTTCCGAAGGAACGGCCCCCGCCTGCTCATCAAGGTCCTGCTCTTCGCGCTCATCCTCTTCGCGTTCAGGACCCTGGCGAAACTCGTCCGGAGGGCTCTCGATCACGCGCTCGGTTCGGCGAAGGTCAAGACCACCCAACTGCTGCGGCGGATGATCGTCAACACGACCTACAACCTGATCATGTTCATGGGGCTCCTGATCGGCCTCGCCCAGTTCGGGATCAGTATCGGGCCACTCATGGCCGGCCTGGGAGTCGCCGGGTTCATCATCGGTTTCGCCCTGCAGGACACGCTGGCGAATTTCGCTTCGGGGATGATGATCCTGTTCTACCGGCCCTATGACGTGGGGGACGTGGTGGAGATCGGCGGAGTGTTCGGAAAGGTCGACAAGATGAGCCTCGTTTCGACCAACATCCTCACTCTCGACCACCAGACCATGGTGGTTCCCAACAACAAGATCTGGGGCGACGTCATCAAGAACGTCACCGATCAGAGGATCCGGAGGGTCGACCTGGTCTTCGGCATCTCCTACAGCGACGATGTCGAGAAGGCGGAGAGGGTGCTGATGGAGATCCTCCAGGACAGTGAGAAGATCCTGGACAACCCGGCCCCGGTGGTCCGGCTGCACGAGTTGGCCGACTCCTCGGTGAACTTCGTCGTGCGTCCGTGGGCGAAGACCGAGGACTACTGGGAGGTGTACTGGGACGTCACCCGGAAGGTGAAGATGCGCTTCGACGAGGAGGGGATCTCCATCCCGTTCCCGCAGCGGGATGTGCATCTGCGGAAGGATTGAGAGCCCTTGGAATCAGGGGCCGGAAAGTGGTAGTCTGGAAACGGTTGGGCCATCAAGCCTTGGCCGGGAGGTACCCGGATGATTCCTGCGCGCTGCCTCGCCAGAAGGGTCGAGTCTCCTCGACGGGCCACCGTTTTCTCACTTGTCTTCTTCCTTCTGAGCTTGGTTCGACCCGTCTTCGTCGCCGCTCAGCAACCGACCATCGGGGTCTATCTCGATGAGGGGGCAACCGTCAACTGGGGGACGGTAGCGACAGGTTCGCAGCTCGATTTCTACGTGGTTGCCTTCGATCCTCCATCCACCCTTTTGCACTATGGCTTTTCAATCTCGACTTCCATCGCATCCGACCTCATTCTGATCCTGGGTCAGGATTCTCCCTACCTTTCCCGAGCGATGACTCGCGATCTCCATTTCGATGTCATCCTCCCTGCGTGCGCTACGGTCGGTCGGAAAGTGCTGTTGGGTCATGTGAAGGTTTTCTTTTCCTCCGCCTCCCAGGACATGTACTTCTGCCTGGTTCCGTTGGAGGGAGATTCCGCCCCGCGCTGGATGGATTGCAGCGACACGAGCGTCGATCTGCTTCCCGCCACCAACAATTCCGGCGGAACCCTCCCCGAAGCTTGCGTGGTTCTCAATCCCAGCTTTCTACCTCCTTCTCCCCAAGTCTTTCCTCTCCGCCTGAACCCGAAAGATGCCTTCCCGGTCCTCAGTTCTGACTTTTCGATGGAGATTGGATCGGGCAGTTCCGTTCTGGTCTCGACCGACCCACTTTCCAGCAAGGCCAACCATGACATCAGCATGGTCACCATGCACCTCGCATGGGATCGATCGCAGTATCCCTTTCGAGGTGTCCGCCAGGGACCGGCCGGTCTCGATTGGGACCTGAACTGGCAAGTGGATTCCACGGGGGTGACGGTGACGATCGAGGCGGCAACGGATTTCATTCCCCATTGGAATGACCCTCTCATCTACCTCGATCTCCGTAGCTGGAAGACGTCGATGAGGACACCAGTGACCATCGATGCAAGCTACGCGGAGTATGCGGATGGCACGGAATGTCCATCGTCGGGAGGAACGGGGATCCTGACGCCCATCGTCGCCGATCCCACCGATCTCATGAGTTGGGGCGCGATGAAAGCGCAATACGGAGAGTAGGGGATCTCTTTCAAGAGTGCCAGCCCGTCCCCTTCTCCCCTTCTCCTCTTGTCCCTGGTAAAGCGTCCTGTCCTATGCTACGCACTACTGGAGATCCCCTTCATGCCCGCGGAGGCGACGCATGGACACCATCCAGATTGCAGGTACGCAGTACGAATACGCTACGCGTTGGCAGCGATGGCTGGGTCAGTTCCTCGACAGCCTGATCTACGGGGTCATCGCGATCATTCCTATGATGATCCTCGACATCATCCTGCCCGAAGAGTACGCGGTGGTCCTGGGCATCCTTCCCGCCCTCTGGTATCTCCTGTTCCAGGACGGCATGCCCGAGGGCCAGAGCCTGGGCAAGAAGGGGGTCGATACCAGGGTTCTCGACGCCAAGACGGGCCGGCCGTGCACCTACGGGCAGTCGTTCATCCGCAACATCTCCCTCATCGTGCTGAACTGGATCGACTGGATCTTCATCTTCGGAGAGAAGCACCAGCGCCTCGGGGACAAGTTGGCAGGCACCGTGGTGGTCAAGCTCTGAATCCTCTTTGGTCGGTGGCCGGTGGGAGTCTCGGACGCTGTGGGCCGCTTCGGGGTGAGTTCCTCGATCCGGCGGGTCGGCGTGCGTCCAACCCGATCCGAGCCTTGCGAAGGTGGCTTTCATGAACCGAACCACTCGAGCCATCCGCATCGAGAAACTGGGACCTCCCGAGGTCCTGGTCGAACGCGAGGTCCCCTTGCCCGATCCCGGGCCGGGCCAGTTGCACCTGCGGGTCGAAGCGGCCGGGGTGAACTTCGCCGACCTGATCATGCGCCTGGGCATGTACCGTACGGTTCCTCCCCGGCCCTTCGCCCCGGGCTTCGAGGTGGCCGGCATCGTCGAGCGCTGCGGACCGGGCACCGAGGAGCGATGGAAGCCGGGGACGAAGGTGGTGGCCCTCATGCGCTACGGCGGCTATTCGCGCGATGTGATCGTCGAGGCCGCCAACACCTTCGCCCGGCCTTCCGGGTGGGATGCGACCACCGCCGCAGCGGTTCCCGTGGTGTTCCTCACCGCCTGGGCCGCGCTCTTCGAGGGCGCCAACGCCCGGAAGGGCCAGACCGCGCTGGTGACCAACGCGGGCGGAGGTGTCGGCACCGCTGCGGTGCAACTGGCGGTGGGTGAGGGGCTGCGCGTGTACGGAACGGCCGGTACCGAGGTCAAGCGTGCGTTCGTGGTGAAGGAGCTGGGGGCGGCGGACTGTTTCGATTCGCGAGGGGACTGGTACACCCCGTTGAAGAAGACCGTCGGCGAACGCGGACTGGACATCGCGCTCGACTCGATGGGGGGACCGGACACCCGCAAGTGCGTCTCCCTGCTGGCTCCTCTGGGGCACTTGTCCTTCTACGGCATGAGCAACGCGATCACCCGGCGCTGGTGGCACTGGCCCAAGGCGGCCTGGACCTGGCTGCGGATGCCGCGCTTCCATCCCATGTCGCTCATGGAACCGTGCATCGGGATCTCCGGGGTGCATCTGTTGCACCTGGCCTCCCGGGAGGACCGTCTGCGGGAGGCCTTCCGCCAGATCCTCGCGCGCTTCGCCAAGGGAACGCTGCGCGCGGTCGTCGATTCCACCTATCCCTTGACCGCGGCCGGGGCGGCGGCGGCCCACCGTCGCCTGCACAACCGGGAGAACCTGGGCAAGGTGGTCCTGGTCCGGGAAGACTGATTCCAGCCCGGATTGACAGGGCACTCCGGCTCGCCGATGATGAAGCCATGAACCGTGTCCTGCATCGCCGCCGGGCGGAGATCCTCCTCTTCTTCGCGTTCCTGGGGGGGATTCTCCTTCTTGCCACCGGATCCCGTGCCCGGCTCGACACCCCGCACTCCCCGGTTCCCCGGTCACCTTCGTCGGACGGATCCGCGGCCCCAGGACACACGAGGGGAAATCCCCCCCCACAAGACCCCTGGGAGATCGACATCACCCCCGGTCTCTCGCGCGAGGTCATCTTCACCAACAAGAAGGCCACCCACTACGCCTGCGACACCTCCGCCCGGGAGATGCGCGCCTACGCCGGCCTGTACACCAGCATGCACGAGAGCCTGGATGATTTCGTGTGGGCGATCGACGGCCGGGTCCTGGAGCCGGCCGAAGCACTGCGGGTTCGGGTGTGGCCCTGGCTCCTGCGGCGGGAATACGAGGGGGAATGGGCCGAGGAGGTCTTCCTGCCCCTGGACGAGCCGGTGCTGTTGGTGCGGCTGGAAGGTCCCGGCGGCAAGCGGTGGATGTTCACCCCGCGGGTCGATCTGCGCTTCATCTGGGAGACGCCGACTCCCGCCTACGAGACTCGGGAGCTCGACGGTGTACTGTGTATCCGGAGGAAGGGATGGCAACCGGGCGCCGGCGCCTACGCCTGGCTCGCGGTCGCGACGAATCCTCCCGGCAGTTTCTTCGGGAACCCGAAGCAGTGGACCTTCACCCACCCCCGGGATGCCGCGCGCCGCGCAATGGGGCGGACCCACCCCTTCGACCCGGGGGAGATCGCGGGAAAGTGGCCCAAGGACCGAAACGCGGTCGACGTGGCGGTCGCCCAGGGGGCCTCGGCCGAGGACGCGGCGGAGCTGGCCCGTCGAGCGCTCCAGGAACGAAGAGCCTGGCTGAAGCAGCGGCGCGCCCACGTGGAAGGGCTTCTGCGGGCCGCCTCGGTGGACCTGGGACGGGAGGAGTGGAACCGCGCCTATCGCTGGGCCCGCGCGAGCATGGACGAGCTGATCATGGACGCGCGGGGCGAGGGCATCTACGCCGGCTTCCACTGGTTTCCCAACTACTGGGGACGTGACACCTTCATCTGCCTGCCCGGCGCGGCGCTCGACCTCGGCCGGCTCGACGCCGCGCGGAGCATCCTGCGCTCCTTCCTGCGCTTCCAACGCACCGACCGCAACGATCCCTTCCTGGGCCGTCTTCCGAACATCGTCAACCCCGGTGCGTTGCAGTACCAGGGGGTGGACGGCACCTGGTGGCAGGTGCGCGCCAGCTACCGCTACATCCGGGCTCGGCGGGCCCGGGGCGACGCCGATGAAGAGTACGAACGCGAGTTCGCCGCCGCGCTCTCCTTGATGATCGACGGAGCCGAGCGCAAGGCGGTCGACGAGTACGGCCTGCTGTGCCACGGGGATGGGGAGACCTGGATGGACGCGGGAGGCTCGGCGCATCCTTTTTCCCCCCGGGGAAACCGGGCGGTGGAAGTCCAGGCGCTTTACTACAACGCCCTGCGGGTGGCCCAGTGGCTGGCCGGCGAGCAGGGCCGCAGCGAGGAGGCCACCGGGTACGCGACCCTGGCCAGCCGCACCGCCGGCAACTTCCGTGCCCTGTTCTGGAGTTCCCGACGGCAGCAGCTCGCCGACCATCTCAACCCCGATGGCAGCGGCGATTTCCAGATCCGCCCCAACACCATCCTGGCGGTCTTCGCCGTGGAGGACGAATGGCCTCCGCTGCTCACCCGCGGTCAGCTGGAAAGCGTGGTGAACCGCGCCTGGGAGAGGCTGGTGTTGCCCTACGGGGTGACCAGTCTCGACCCCCACGACCCGCAGTTCAAACCGCGGCACCTCGATCTCGACCACTACCCCTTCGACGCCGCCTACCACAACGGGGACGTGTGGTACTGGCTGAGCGGACCGATGATCCACGCCCTGTGCAAGGTCGGGCGGGTCGATGATGCCTTGACCCTCGTGCAGCCCCTGGTGGACGAGATGCTCTACCACGGGGCGGTCGGCGCGATCCGGGAGATCCGCGACGGCGGGGACACCGGCACGACCGAGGAGTTCGGGGGTGCGACCTTCCAGGCGTGGTCGATGGCCGAGTTCCTCCGGGCCGTCCACGAGGATCTCGCCCCGGCCCTGGGCTGGCCGGTGCGCTGACCATTGCCCCGCCCGTACGCGGGCATCACGCCGACGCGCAGCTTGGTCGCCACGCCGGGAACTGCCGGGCCCATCTCGCCGGCGGAGGCCCCGCGGTCGCGAGGGGCTTCCCGTACGGCCTCCGCTTTCCCCCGGGCGGAGTCGATGGTAGGCTGTTCCCACTTCCCGAAGAGTCCGGCTGCGGCTTTCCTTCCCCAGGAGCCCTGCCGGGACGACCTTTCCAACCAGGAGATCATCCATGATGCCCCCCCGTATGAATCGACCGGCCCTGGCCGCCATCCTCCTGCTGGGCCTCGCACTGCTCTGCGCGTCGACCTGCTGGGCTACTCCGGTGACCTTCCGTTTCGAGAGTTCCGCCCAGCGGGTGTTCCTGGCGGGTGAGTTCAACAACTGGTCGGACAGTGCACAACCGATGACCCAGGGAGAGGACGGCATCTGGAGTGTCACCCTCGACCTCGCGCCGGGAGACTACCAGTACAAGTACGTGGCCGACGGTACCTGGATCACCGACCCCCACAGCGTCGACACCACCGACGACGGGTTCGGCGGGAAGAACAGCATCGTCCACGTGGGCAAGGACGCCATGACCGTCGGGGTGGGCGCTGCGGCGGGAACGGCCGGCGCGAAAGCCGCCGCCGAGGGGGCGGAAGCCGTGGGTGGCGGAAAGAATGCCCAGGGGAACGCCGGGGTCCAGGCCAAGGCCGGCCAGCGCCTGGTGCATTTTGGGATCTCCGCCCCCGGTGCAGGCAGCGTCTACCTGGCCGGTGAATTCAACGGCTGGAACGCCAGCGGCGAGAAAATGGAGGACCCCGACGGGGACGGGGTGTTCGAAGTGACCCTTCCGTTGAAGCCGGGGCGCTACCAGTACAAGTACGTGATCGACGGCACCTGGAAGGAGGATCCGGCCAGCGCCGAGTACGCCGATGACGGTTTCGGAGGCAAGAACAGCGTGGTCGCCGTCGTGGCGGGCGACGGCGTGCAGGAGGCCGCCGCCGGTAGCGGCGGGGCGGGGCCTGGGGGCGGAGCACAGGGAGCGGCCGGCACCGAGGGGGCGTCTGGAGCTTCGGGAACCACTGGAGGGGAGGCGGTGCACGGCACCTTCAGTGTCACCTTCAGCTACCAGCCGGTGATCTCCGGGGTGGGCTCGGTGATGCTCGCGGGGACCTTCAACGACTGGAACGTGGGCGCCACTCCCATGACCGACCCCGATGGGGATGGGACCTACACCGCCACCCTGCTGTTGCCGGCGGGCGAATACCAGTACAAGTTCGTGGTCGACGGCAACTGGATCACCGACGAGAAGGCCACCGCCTTCGCCGATGATGGCTTCGGGGGCAAGAACAGTGTCATCACCGTCGATGCCAGCTACGAGAAGATGGACCTGGAGGTCGGCGACGGCAGAATCTACCTGAAGGGACTGGAGGTCGTTCTCGACTATCCCACCGTCAACGCGGTCGACGAAGGGCAGCTCCTGCTACGGGCGAAGGCCTACCGCGACGATATCCAGGAACTGCGGCTGCACTACCGGGTGGGCGATGGAGAGCCCCAGACGGTGCCGATGCTGGCGGCGGAGAAGGATCCGGTCTTCGTGACCTACCGCCGGCCGCTCGAGTTCACCGGCGACGGTGATCTGCGCTTCACCTTCGAGTACCGCGACGCAAACACGCATCGCTTTGCCACCGCGTCGGGAGACTTCACGGAGACCCTTCCTCCGACCGACCAGTGGGTCCTCTACAACGAGAAGATCCTTCCTCCGTTCCGCATTCCGATGTGGGCCCAGCAGGGCATCTACTACCAGATCTTCCCCGATCGTTTCCTCAACGGTGACCAGAGCAACGACCAGGACTTCCAGGAGCCCTACTACCAGGGCCGCAACGAACTGCCCGCGTCGGGCAAGACCAATGGCGAGTATTTCCATTTTGTCGAGGACTGGGACGATGTTTCCGGTCTGGTGAAGAGCCCCTATCGCACCGACGGCAAGCCCGACTACTTCAGTTTCTACGGTGGGGATATCGAGGGCGTGCGCCAGAAGATCCCCTACCTGAGGGATCTGGGGATCACCATCATCTACTTCAACCCGGTCACCGATGCTCGAAGCAACCATCGCTACGACCCCTGTGACTATCTCAAGCTCGACCCGCACCTGGGCACCGAGGACCAGTTCAAGGCCTTCACCGAAGAGTGCGCGGAGAACGGCATCCGGGTGATCATCGATATGGCCTTCAACCATACCGGCGACTGTCATTTCGCGTTCCAGGACGCGCTGAAGAAGTGGAAGGAGAGCAAGTACTTCAACTGGTACGAGTGGAAGAAGCGTCCACCCAGCTATCCCCTGCCGCCGGGCGAGAAAGCCATCGACTACTACGACTGCTGGTGGGGCTTCGGGTTGCACCCGAATCTCAACTACGACCTCAGCCGGCCCAATGCCCAGGAGAACGGGATCAAGGACACCAAGGATGCCGATCCGAACTGGGACGTGGTCAACTACGTCCTGAAGGTTCCGGCGTACTGGATGGGAGAGTTGGGGGTTTCCGGTTTCCGCCTGGATGTTCCCAATGAAGTGCCGTTCTGGTTCTGGAGACTCTTCCGGGAGAAATGCCGCGAGGTGAAGCCCGACCACGTGCTCATCGGCGAGATCTGGGGCGATGCCCGCCAGTGGATCGGACCGGAGGTCTTCGATGCGGTGATGAACTACCGTTATTTCAAGGATCCGGTGGTGAAGTGGATCGGTCAGAAGAAGGGCAACAGCGCCACCTTCGACCAGGAACTCGCCGGAGGACGCACCCGGTACCCCCTGCAGGCAGTGCGGGCCCAGATGAATCTCATCGACAGCCACGACACCCGCCGCTTCTTGAGGGTCGCCGGGGAAGACGCCCGCCGGCTGCGGCTGGCCGCGACCTTTGCCATGACCTACGTGGGAGCCCCCCATATCTACTACGGCGATGAACTGGCCCTGACCGGAGGCAAGGACCCGGATTGCCGCCGAACGATGCCCTGGTCGACGATGGACGCGCCGGCCCGCCAGGAGACCTTGCGGCATTACCAGGAGTTGACCCGCCTGCGCCGCGAGCACGACGCGCTCAGCCTGGGTGATTTCATTCCCGTGCTCACCCAGGGGCAGGTGTACGCCTATCTGCGGGTCGAGGGCGATGACAAGGTGCTGGTGGTGTTGAACAACGGGGAGGCTCCGGCCTCGGTGGTGGTTCCGGTGGGCAACGCCCGGATTCCCGACGGAACCTCGATCGAATTCCTCCTTGGAGAGGGCGAGGCGACCACGGTGACCCGAGGGGCGGTGAAGCTGCAGGTGCCCGGGGTGGACGCGGTGATCGTCGCCTTGCGGTGATTGTCGCCTTGCGGTGATCGTCACCTTGCGGTGACCGTCCTCCACGATCCCGGGCCCGGAATCCCCGGGAGACTTGACCCTTGCCCGGCATCTCCCGTAGGGTAGTGGCCGCCCGCTGGGGATGGCGGGCGGCCCAGCTCAGCATTCATCTTCCGGCGCGTGTTCTCTTCCCCCGCGCGTTCCGGCCACCAGGGCTCCCCCGGGAGCGTGCCCGGCCGCGACCGAAGCGCGGCTGTCGAAGGGGCTCCGATGCGCGTCGTTCCCTCCCGTCGCACCCTGGACGTGCTTCTTTCTCCACCGCCTCCCTCCGGCGCGCTACGTATCGCTCTCGTTGGCACCCTGGGGTGGCTTCTCGCCCTGGGCATGGCTCCCACTCCGGCCGCCATGGCCACCACCTGGAACACGCCCATCGTCGATGGCCCCATCCACGACCTCCCCGATTCCAATGACTGGCAGCCGGACGAGCTCTTCTTCGAGGACCCGGCGGGAGACAGCAACTGGGGACCCTTCAACGACTTGCAGGGACTGTGGGTCACCTGGGACGAGAACGGTCTGTATGTCGGGGTGAGCGGGCAGCTCTGGGACACCGCCGGTCCGGGCACCGGGGGCAACTCGGTCAACGTCTACCTCGATGTCGATTTCGGGCGGGGCACCGGGATCTCCAACATGGACGCGATCGACCCGAACGCCTTGGGCGCGGTCACCCGCAATCTCTGGAGGCCGCTCCAGGTCGGCGGCGGCTTCGGCGCCGATTTCGGGTTCACCTCGTGGGCGGGCACCTACGATCGGGGGATCCTCGATCTCTTCGATCCGCTTCTGCCGGTGAATCTCATCACCGACGAGAGCCGGCAGGTCGGGGTGAATCAGCCCTGTCTCGACCCGACCGGCCCCTGCCAGGGTTTCGACAAGCAGGGAAACTTCTCCTTTGAATTCTTCATCCCCTGGCACGATCTCTACGCCCGGCTCTATCCGAACCTGACCACGACCGTCCCTCCCGGGGCGGCGATCGCCCTGGTGGTGAACATCGTCGGCGGCGGTGATTCGATGTCGGAGGAGTCGATTCCCTCGCAATCGACCTTCCGGGTGATCGACCGGCCGGTCACCCTGGTGGTCGACGCCGATGCCGACGGGGTGCCCGACCGGGACTGGCCTCCCTCGGGCAGTATCTCGGGAACCGTGAACTTGAGCGATCCGGCGGACACCACCACCGTGGTCGACGTAGTGGCCTGGCTGCCCGACGGAACCGAAGCCGCGCGCGACCAGACGCCCCCGGGAGGGGGCGCCTACCAGCTGACCCGCCTGGGCGCCGGGGATTATACCGTCGGTATCGAGAGCATCTTCTACGTGGCCAATCCGCAGACCGTGCAAGTGGGAGAGAACCAGGATGTCACCGGAATCGACTTCGACGCCTTGCGGGTGCGCAGCGGGATCGATCTGCGGCTGCGCTACCTGGACGGTCCGGAGAGCAGCTCACGCAGCCTCGATCTGGCGTTCCGGCTGAGCGGGCGCACCGATCTGGGATCGGATTTCTCGGTCGATTTCATCATTGGACCGCAGGATTCCCTGGTGGTGGGTCTGCGCCCGGTCCCCGCCGGCGACTATCACCTGAGCGTGGTGCCCCAGTGGCCCACGTCGCAACCGGTACCCGATCCGCAACGCTCCGGATATACCCGCATCGAACGGGATCTGCGGGTCCCCGACAACGATGGCATCGTCGATCTGGGCACCTTGGACCTGAAGGTGGTGCGGCCCACCCAGGTGGCGTTCTTCGCTCCCGACGAGACGGGCGACGGAGAGCGGATCACCGCGGATTTCACTACGGTGAGTCTCCCCTCGGAGAACTTCTACGCCTACCTGGTGGTGGAGGCCGGGTTCGTCGACGACGAGGGAAACGAAGCGATCTACGGCCTGCCGGGGCTGCAGATCACCACCACCACCATGGATCCGGCGTTTGCGACCCAGGGAGTGGTCGAACTGTGGTCGGCGGCGGACACCACCCGCAGCGCCCAGCCGCTGGCCGATCCCTCGGTGTGGCTACCCCCTTCGGGCGAGCCACCGGTGGGGAGGGCCCGTTTCCTGTTGACCGACGACGCCCAGGAGGTCGTTCGTCTCTTCGCCGCGGGCAGCGGGATGGACGGCGTCCTCGAGGTGGGGGTCCAGCCCATCGAGCCGGCCGAGATCGCCCTGTCCGCCCAGGGCGATGCGATGGTGGCCGGGGCACAGATCCCGCTGCAGGGGCGGCTGCTGGACGTGGCCGGCAACCCGGTGTTCCTCAACGAGTTCCTGGTCTTCTTCGATATCACCCCGAATGTTCCGGGGGTGGGTCCCAGTCTCGCCGTCACCGCGAGCGACGGTTCGTTCGGCACCGATGGCGACGTGGCCTTCACCACCACGGTGAGCGGCGACTACACCGTGCAAGCCAAAGGCACCACCGACTCGGGGAAGGATATCGTCTCGCCCCAGCTCGCCTTCCATGTGGCCCCGGATCTCCCCTACCAGCTGGAACTGGTCGCCGAGTTGAAGAAGGTGGACGGCAGCCCGGTGGGGCTGAGCTATCGCGTCCGGCAGACCGACCGGTTCGAGAATTCCTCGCCGGCCACCGGGGTCACGGTGCAGATCCAGGCCGGTCCGCCGGAGATCGTGGCCTCGGCTCCGGCCAGCGTCGTCCTGGACGACGCGGACGCGACCGGGACCTTCGATGTGCAACTCGTTCCGGGAAGAACCGGGGTGGTCGAGTGCACCGTGACCGTGCCGGGTCTCGCCCGGCAAAGCACCACCCTGCGCACCCCGGTGCTTTTCGGCCTGGTGGCCACCGACGAGGTGGCGCCCGAGAGCGACACGAACCACAACGCGAATCCGGACATCGATCTGACCGCGTTGTACGCGTTCAGCCAGAACGACACCCTCGTGGTGAAGCTTCCATTTCGCAGCAACTTCAACGGCGCCCACATGGCGCTCCTGTTGGAATCGACGGGAACCCCCGAGGGAGCGGTCGGCGACTATTTCGGCTTTCCCATCTTCTACCTGCACGACCTGTTGCCCGATTTCGTCTTCACCTACAAGTACGCCGCCGACGATTACGCCGACCTGCGGCGGCCGCCTCCGGGGGGCGATCCCAGCCAATGGCAGTGGTACGATATGCAGGCTGCCGCCTGGGTCAGCGAATTCAATGACAATGTGAACGCCAAGGCGCAGGGTTGGGTGTCCAAGGACGAGAGCGCGGTCACCTTCCGCATTCCCTTGACGGTGCTCGGTGGGGGTTTCACCGCGGGTCGCGATACCCTCCGGGCGCAGGTGTACGTGATGCAGGAAGACGGGGGCGAGAAGAGGCCGGCCCTCGATTCGGTGCCCCACGACGCCACCGTGGACATGGTGCCCCCTCCCGGGGCGGGAGAATGGTGGGAAAATCTTCCGCCGCGCGTCGACCTGAAGAACTGGGCCGTCTTCGTGCCCGAGGTCTTGCCCGGGCTGTTGAGCCTGGAAGATGTCGCGTTCGATCCTCCCGAGGTCACCCAGGGGGAGACCACTCTCTTGACCGCGCGTCCGGTGATCGATGTCCAGGCGGTCCCCGATCCCATCTTCCAGGTCTTTGCCGATTTCTCCCGCTTCGGAGGCGACGCGCTCACTCCCATGGACGACGAGGGCCGAAACGGCGATCTCGTGGCGGGAGACGGCATCTACAGCGTCGAATTGACCATCGATCCTTCCGAACTCGAAGGGGACGCCGCCATTCTCGTCCAGGCCACCGAACTCAATTCGGGGGAAAGGGCCTCGGCCACCGCCGACCTGGCGATCACCGGGCAGCCCCAACTGCAACCCATCTTGAGCTTCGACGACCCCGCGGGGGACGATCACGGCCCCAATCATCCAGGGGAGAAATTCCTCTACTACACCTATCCCACCAACGGCGTCTTCTTCCCCGGTGTGTTCGACCTGTTGGGCATGCAGGTCTTCGATGCGGGCGAGAAGCTGGTGTTCCGGGTCGATGTGGGCGAAGTCACCGACCCCGCCCAACCCGACGCGGCCAACTGGAATGCGCCGTTCCCGACCGACCAGTTGTGTCCCGAGGGTTCCCGCATCGACCTGAACCTGCAGAACGTGGTGGTTCTCATCGACAACATTCCCGGGAAGGGTTCGATCAAGCTGCCCGACAACCGTTGGGCCGATGTCGCCCGGCAGGACGCCTGGGATTACGCGGTGATCGCCGACGGCTGGTGGAAGGGGATGGTGCGCAGCAACGGATCGTCGTCTTCGGGAAGTTGGGACATCTTCCGCAACGACGAGGACTATTTCTTCTGTGTCAACGCCATCGACAACACCATCGACATGTTCGTGGACAAGAAGGTCCTCGAAGTGGGAGGGCTGAGCGGAGCGGAACTGCAAGAGGTGATCGACCAATGGGACTTCATCGTCCTGATGAGCGGGCACGATGGCGATTCCAACGACAACAACTGGGGAGGGATCCGTTGGGTCAACGAGGGCCGGCCGCAGTGGCAGTTCGGCGGGGGCAAGAACGGAGAGTCGGGCCGGGAGCGTGACGCCAACATCATCGACATCATGACCCACGCGGGGCTCGACCCCACCGGGAAGCCGAAGCCGCCCGGCCGGCCCCAGGAGGAGCAACTCGACTTCACCACCCCGGAAGCCGAGCGCCGCTTCTCCGACCCCAAGATCCTGGTATCGGTCGAGTTGGAGGCCGAGGAGCTCATCGACAACGTCCCCCCCCAGATCACCTTCCTGAACGATCCCGATCGCGCCCTGCGGCAGTGGGCCATCCTCAAGGGAGCGCCGGTCTCTCCCATCGTGCGGATCGAGGACGACAACGACGTGGTCTCGGCGAAGATGCGCTGGCGCGGAGTAGGAGAACCCCGGAGCGCGGCCCGCGAAGCGCCGCTCGGCCTCTTGCGCAGCGATCTGGACAGCGATGGGGTCACCTTCATCGGCGACGTGCCTTTCGAGCAGTTCAGCGACCCTTCGGTGACGAACCTGGTATCCCGGTTGAAGCCGGATGGCACCATCGAGAAGGTGCGGTACATGATCCTCTCGTTCGAGGCGGTCGACCGGGTTGGGAACGCCACCCCCCAAAGCAGCACCGAATACCTGCTCGAGGTTCCCGAACAGCCGGTCGAGGAAGTGATCCAGTCGGTGCTTCCCGATTCCCTGGAGGAAGGCGGCACCGATCCGGTGCAATTCGACCTGCCCGAGGGAAGCCGCCTTCGCCTGCCGCGTGGGTTCGTCGATGATCTCTTCGCGCGCGATGACAGCTCACGGGTGGAATTGCGGTACCGCGCGTTCGCCCTGGAGGATCTCGACCTGGCTCCGCACGGCGGAAGCAACCCGAGCGTCCTGCTTCCGGAGAACCGCTATCTGCAGGCGGCCCGGTCGTTCCAGCTCTTCTGGGTCCATGGAGACAGCACGGTCGAGGAGATCCAACAGCTTCCCGAATCGGCCGAGTTCTCCATCCACTTCCCCCATTTCCTGATCGAAGGGGAAAGCCCGCCCAATCTCCAGTACTTCCACTACAGCGAAGCGTCGAAACGCTGGGTCCTGGTGGGAGGCCATAGCGAGGTCGAGGGCAGCACCTTGACCGCCGAGGTGGTGGAGACCGGTCTGTATGGGGTCTTCACCAAGGGATCGAAGCTCAAGGACGAGACCCTGGTCACCGGTCTGCAGTTGTCGCCGAATCCGTTCTCGCCCAACGGGGATGGAGTGCACGATTTCCTGAACATCAGCTATGTGATTCCCGACCAGATCAACCAGGTCGTGGTCGAGATCTACGACCTGCGGGGTGAGAAGGTTCGCACCCTCCAGCTCTTCGAGGGAATCGGAGATGTGACGAACCGTACCACCGGCCTGGTGTGGGACGGACGCGATGAGCGGGGCAACTATGTTCCCATGGGTATCTACGTCTGCCGGGTCGAGGTGGAGGGGAAGTTCCTAAAGCGCTGGGAACGGGCGACCGCGGCGGTGGTGGTGGTACGATGAGGAAACGAGCTTCGATCCTCTGCGTTCTCACCGCACTCTCGCTGTTGCCGGCGACAAGCGCATGGGCCGAATTCATCGACCAGGAGGTGGGCGCGCGCGGCCAGTCGATGGGCGGCGCCTACGTGGCCATGAGCGGTGATCCTTCGAGCCTGTTCTGGAATCCGGCCGCCATCGTCAATCGCGAGCATTCGGTGCTGGTGGAAGGGATGCGTACTTCCCTGTACGACGGGGTGGAAGGCTTGAGCGAGGACTTCATCGGGGCTTCCATGCAGTTCGCCGGACGGTTCGCGGTGGGCCTGGGATGGACCCGCACCGGATTGGAACAGCTGTACCACGAGGACGTTCTCAGCGGTGGAGTGGCCATGTCCACGGGGGAAGGTCGATTCTCGATCGGCGCCTCAGCGCTCTTCTTCGGGGCCTCCGCTCCCGGTTACGTCGACCTCAACGACCCCAACTACGCCGGCGATCAGTGGGCGGGGTCCTTCAGCCTGGGGCTGCTCTACCGGCCGAGCGGGAAGCTGAGCTTCGGCGCCAGCTTCGAGAACCTGCTGCGGCCGACCATCCAACTGGTGTCCACCAGCACCGACGTGAAGGAGATCGGCGGACGCCGCCGCTTCGGGATGGCCTACCGGCTGGAAGACGTGATCTGGCTCACCGTGGAAGTCCGCCATCATGATATTCCCGAGTATGTCGACGGAAACTGGACCGCCCACTTCGGCGGAGAAGCGTGGTTCCAGAAGGTACTCGCTTTGCGGGCCGGGGTGGACAACGGCCGGGTCACCGCAGGGGCCGGCCTGGTGGTCTCCTTCGTTCGGCTCGATCTGAGTCTGCTCGTCCACGAACGCCTGGGGAACACCTACCGGGCCACGGTCAACCTGAGCTTCTAGGGAGCGCGGTGAGAGTGAAACAAAGACACTCGGCCATCCTTCTCGAGGCGATCCTGGGCTGGACCGCGGCCGTTCTCTGCAGCGTTCTCCTTGCTCCGTCGCCGTCGGCGGGTGCGGTGCAATTGCAGGGCTTCTACGAGGCGTTCGCCCGCGCCCAGGCCTTCGATCAGACCTGGCAGTTCGACCAACCCAACCACTACTTCGAGCTGCGTACCCTGGCCACACCCTGGAAGGACTTCGAGGCCTTCGCCAAGATCAGCGCGAATTCCGGGCGTTACCGCCTGACCAAGCCGCCCTTGGCCCTGGACGCGGGCAACGTCGACACCCATCGTCCCGAACTGCTCTTCAACGAAGGCCATATCCTGTTCCGGCGGCCGTACATGGATGTCGTGGCGTTCAGCCATCAGAACCGTTTCTGGTTCAGCCAGCCCCTGCTGAACATCGTCGACGGCAATTCCCTCGCCGACTTCTTCGACGGACCGAGGTCGCAGGCCCTGCGCTTGGATCTGCGCAACATCAAGGGTTTCGGGGGCCTCTTCTACTACGGAGCCAAGTCCACGAATCCCGAGAGTTTCGCCGCCGGCCGCTTCTTCAAGACCTTCAGCAGGAAGCGGATTCTCTTCGGAGGGACCTTCGGACGCCGCGACTATGGAACCACCTCGCAAGACTACGATCTCAGCGGCGCGCTCGACTTCGAACTGGCGCTCGGCGAGCTGTTCCATTTCCTCTCTCCCCTGGGCCGGGTCACCCTGGTGGGGGAGGCCGGTCGCAACTTCTCCGGGGAAACCAGTCTTCCTTCCGACGCCACCGGTCTCAACGGCTACCAGATGGAGCTGCGCGACTTCCGGGCCGGCAAGTTCACCTTCAAGCTGAACGGCTGGTACCGCGAGCCGAACTTCTACACCAGCGTCAGCAATCGGCAAGGCGAGAATGACCGCAAGGGATACTTCCTGGAGACCTGGTGGCGGGTGCCCCACAAGCAGGTCGATGTCCGCCTGGCCCATTGGCGCAACCGCGCCTTCGAACGCATCGAGGCCGACGGGAAGAAATTCGATCAGCGCCAGTATGAGGTGGAGTTGTACATGGTGTTGAAGGACGGCTTCAGCTCATGGATCAAGTACCGCAATTTCCATGGGAATGAAGATGTCGCGACCGGTGAATCCACCTTCCAGAACCTGATCCTGGAGTTGCAGGGACAGAATCGCCTCATCTCGGTCCGGCCGGAGGTACGGCTGCGTGATTTCGGCACGCGCTTTTCGGTGCAGGGCTATGGGATGGAGATCAATCTGAACGTGAGTTCGAAGTGGAAGTTCTTCGGCCGTTTTCTCAATGCCAACGAGAACACGGAATCGCGTCAGACGGTTTTCCTGCAGGCCCGATACAGCGGGTTCAACAACGCCGAACTCTACTTGGAATACGGTGACGGAGGACGCAGCGACCGTCTGGCCGAGAACGACGGGTTCGTGAGCGAAGGACCCAGTGCCCAGGACCAGGACTTCGACCGCCGGGTCCAGTTGATCTTGAGACTTTGGTTCTAGAGAACCGGAGGGACCGCCTTATGAGCAGCACACGACCGCCGCTGATCCTTCTTCTCCTGCTTCTTTTGGCGCCGGCAAACACGCACGCGGCGGTGCGGCAGGTCGAAGGCGGCATCCTCTTCGAGTACACCGATCCCGGAGCGTCGTCCGTCGCTCTGGCCGGCGATTTCAACGACTGGAGCACCACCGACACGCCCATGTCCGATCCCGAAAAGGACGGCATCTGGTCGGTGGTCGTGAAGTTGAAGCCGGGAAGCTATCAATACAAGTTCGTGGTGAACGGAGGAACCTGGATGGCCGATCCGGAGAATCCGCGCACCGCTGGCGATTACGGCAACTCGGTCATCGATATCGACGCCGATGGAAAGATCGTGACCGCGCCGGGAGCGACCGCCGCCATCCCTTCGGGGACCAAGGTGGTCAGCAACAATTCCATGAACAGCCGGGTGTATCTGGGAGGGTTCTTCCGCATGTTGCTGCCTTCCACCTCGGACATTCCGGGGGACAAGCGGCTGCGGCTGCAGCGGCCCGACAACCAATTCAACTTCGATGTCACGGTGAATCTGAACAAGAAGATCTGGGCCAGCGCACGCCTGCAGGTTCGGACCGGCGATGAGGGCGGAAACGCGAACGAGCTGGCAGCCGAGCTGTACAAGGCCCAGGCGAATTTCCTGGAGGATGCCTGGTCGATCCAGGCCTACTACAACGAGGAAAGTTTCTCCACCGACGATCCCTTCCACCTGCTGGGCGACGAACAGCTGCGAGGGGTCATCCGCCAGCCCGATCGGAAGTTCGGGCAGGGAACCCAGGGGCTGGTGTTTCGGATGACCGCGTGGGGTGGAGACCTCGGAATCACCTACAGCGACACCTACGATGAGGACATCTTCTCGAGGATCCTGCCCAACGCGAATACCGTGGGCAGCAAGAACTACGACCGGCGCACCGGGACCGACGTGCTGGGTCTGCGCTATGTGAAGCCGCTTGGCGCCACGAAACTGGGGTTGACCTACCGCGGGGTCCTCAGTGACTGGTGGGTGAATTTCACCAATGCGAAGAACATCCTGCCCGATGACCTGAGACAACACCAGATCGACCAGAACCGGCCGGAGAAGCAGGTTTCGGACAATTTCGAACTGGCGAACGATCTGCATGTCATTGCCGGCGATCTCGATGCGCCGCTGGTGGGCGGCCTCAAGGGTGTGGCGGCGTTCGGCTACAGTTGGTACGAGGCCAAGTGGGACGTGGGAAACCGGGAGGAAGTCCAGGGGACCGGGTACGATGACGGCAAGATCCATTTCAACATCGGGAACGAGCGAGGGCTGCGTGGCAATCTGGCCCTGAAGTACGAGCATTCCGGCTTGAAGCTGGGCCTCGGATACGAGTACCAGTACACCCAGGGAATGGACGCCTCAGAACAGTACATCACCTATCGGACCCAACCGGGAACGATGATGGCCGACATGGATCGATTCGCTCCCAACCAGGTCCTGGGACGTTACGTCGAGATCAACGGGATCAAGGGCGTCGATATCCTCCAGACCGGCCCGACGCCGGAGCGCTCGGCCCATGATCTCCGCTTCCGACTGAACTGGCAGGAGGGCAAGTGGACCTTCGACCTCGATCTGGGTCGGCAGCGGGAGAATCTGGGATACGTCGATTTCTTTTCCGGCGGGCCGGCCGATTTCGACCGCACCCGTTGGGTGGGCAGTCCGCGGATCACCTGGAGGCCCTTCGACGAAGGCCGGTGGTTCCTGGCGCTGGACACCCGCTTCCTGAACCACGACGACCCGCGCACCATGCAGGAGACCGGGGCGGCGAGTTATCTCAACTTCGACAGTTCCCAGGACCTGGGGCGCCCGCTGGAAGCGCAGGGCTATTTCGCGCGGATGGATCAGCAGGAATATGTTCTGCGGGGAAAGATCCCCTTGTTCAAGGCGGGGCGCCAGGGTTTCGGGATCCGTTTCGACCTGCGCTACATCAACTATGATGGTCCCAAGGGGGTCACCCTGCGTCTGCTCGACCCCGACTCCGAAGGAGGGGTGAGGGAAGTGGTGGCCGACCTCAGCGGAAACTATTTCACTCCCTACGTCGGGCTGGTGTGGGAACCGTCGGATCCGGTGAGCATCCAGTTGGGATTCGGGGTCGATCCGGATTTCTACTTCGTCATCGATCCGCAGGGGTGGCCGAACGGAAGGCAGCAGTTCCGCGAACGGTATCTGCAGGAAAATGCCTTCGACCGCTACCACCCCTACAACGAACTGCAGGCGGAGCAGCAGTTGGAGGACCGCACCCAGTTCGTCATCAACGCGTTCGTGAAGTTCTAGGAGGCTGCAGCCATGATCCGCAGGAACTCGAACCGGAAGGATGTCCCTTCGGCTGCGGCACGGCCGCGGCTTCGGCGATTCCTGGGGGTTCTTCTTCCGGCGGCGGCGATCCTGTCCTTGATGGGCTGTTCGCTCTTCGGATTCATCGAGGATCGACTCGACCCGCCCAAGCCCGGGCCGAACGGCATCACCTTCCGTTACGCCGCACCGGCCGCCCGCCAGGTGAACCTTGCCGGCGAGTTCAACAACTGGCTGGGAACGGCCAGCGGGAACCGACTCGACCCCAACATCGACGCGATGAAGGATCTGGATGGAGACGGCATCTGGGAGATCACCCTTCCGCTGCCTCCAGGCCGCTACCAGTACAAGTTCGTGATCGACCAGGTCGACTGGCAGTCGGATCCGAGCAATCCCGAGACCACCGACGATGGCTTCGGGGGAAAGAACTCGATCCTCGTGGTTCCCTCGAACCTGCCCTACAAGTATGACGAGGGCTACATCAGCTATAGCCTGGGTACCAGTTCGCGGATCAAGCGCAAGCTCCAGTACGACTTCAAGTTGGAAGGTTTCGCCGACGCCAAGCAGGTCTACGTGACCGGCGACTGGACCGATTGGGATCCGCAAGCGGTGCCCTTGCAACTGGGAGGCGATGGAGTGTGGAGGGTCACCACCGAGATGCCCGAGGGTGAACACCTCTACAAGTTCGTGGTCGACGGCGAGTGGATGCCCGACCCCGCCAACAAGGAGACCCGTGACGACGGGTACGGGGGAAAGAATTCCGTGGCCAACGTCCGGCCGAAGTAGCCGCTGATGGTTCCGCGCCGCCTGCTTCTGGTTGCACTTCTTCTCGTCACGGCGGGAGGGTGGTCCGGCTGCGGAGTCGAGCAGGATCCATCGCTCATCACCCTGTGGGAGCAGATGGATCCGGCGCAGCAGAAGGTGCTTCAGGCCCAGCTCGGCCGGTTCATGCAGGAGCACCCGGGTCTGAGGGTGGAGACGAACCACTTCGAAACCGAGAAGCTCCGCACCCAGTTCCAGACCGCCGCACTCGCCGGATCGGGACCGGATCTCGTGTATGGCCCGAGCGACCAGGTCGGACCGTTCAGCATCATGGGTCTGATCGAGCCGTTGGAGCGCTATATTCCCGCCGACACCCTCGCGCTGTTCGTGGAGGCCTCCCTGGCCACCTTGGGCGGGCACGTTTATGCCCTGGCCGACCAGGTGGGCAACCACCTGACCCTGGTGTACAACGAAGAGTACGTGAAGCGGCCGGCCCGGGATACCGACGCGTGGCTCGTGCAGCTCGATTCGCTCACTGTCGATGAGAACGGGGACGGAAAGCCGGATCGTTACGGAGTGGTGATGAATCTCTCCGAGCCCTTCTGGCTGGTGCCCTGGCTGGGTGGGTTCGGAGGGTGGGTGATGGATGACAAAGGCAACCCCACCCTCGACAGCCCGGCGATGGGCCGTGCGCTCGCCTTCCTGCGGAAACTGGTAGAAAGGGGGGTGGTGCCGGCCAGTTGCGATTACCCCCTCGCCGATACGCTGTTCAAGCAGGGAAAGGCGGCCTATATCATCAACGGTCCGTGGTCGTGGCAGAGCTACCGGGACGCGGGTCTCTCCATCGGCCTCGCCCGCATTCCGAAAGTGAGTGAGACCGGACTCTGGCCAACTCCGATGACCTCGCCGCTGGGGTACTCATTGAACGTCAACGTATCCCAGGACCGGCGGGGAGTCGTCCTCGAGCTCCTGGGCTTTCTGACCGCGGCCTCGCAGGTGGGGGAGGTGGCCCACGAACTCGGCGCCCTGCCCAGTCGCAAGGACGTGGCCCAGTGGTCCTGGATCGTCAGCGATCCGGCGCTGAAGGCCTCGTGGTCGCAGTTGGAAACGGGTCGACCCATGCCGGTGGTGCCCGAGATGCGGGTGATCTGGGATGTGATGCGGCCGGCGTACCAGCAGGTTCTGGCGGGGAAGATGGCACCGGATGAGGCCGGGTCGTGGATGCAGGAATCGGCCTTGCGCAAGATTGCGCAGATGCATCAATGACGCAGCGGTTCGAGGAGACGAACTCGTGACGCGGCGGATCGAGGAGACGTGCCCGTGACGCAAAGGGTCGAGGAGAGGCGTTCGTGAATCAGCAGCGCACCTTCCTGTGGTTCGTCTTGCCGTCGGCGACGGTTCTGATGTTCATCGTGGCCTGGCCCTTCCTCTACAATTTCTGGATCTCCATGACCGATCTGGGCCTGTTCACGATCAAGGACGGGGCGCACTTCGTCGGCCTGAGACAGTACAAACTCATTCTCCACGAGAGTGAACTCTGGTACTACCTGGTCAAGACGCTGATCTGGACCGCGGTGAATGTCTTCTTCCATGTCGTCCTGGGAATCGGACTGGCCCTGTTGTTGAACCGCCCCCACCGCGGGAGGGCGATCTACCGGGCCTTGCTCATCCTCCCGTGGGCCCTACCCCAGTATATCGCCGCGTTGAGCTGGCGGGGCCTGTTCAACTTCGAATACGGAGCGGTGAACCTATGGTTGATGAGGATCACCTCGGCAATGGGGTTGCACCCTTTGCAGATTCCCTGGCTCAGTGACCCCAACTGGGCCTTCACCGCGGCCATCATCACCAACGTGTGGCTGGGATTCCCCTTCATGATGGTGATCGCCCTGGGCGGGCTGCAGAGCATCCCGGCCGAGATGTTCGAGGCGGCCGAGATCGACGGCGCGGGCCGCCTGTGGCGGTTGCGATACATCACCCTGCCCTTGCTCAAGCCGGTCATGGCGCCGGCGGTGATTCTCGGAACCATCTGGACCTTCAACAACCTGAACGTGATCTGGCTGGTGACGAACATGGGGGAGCCCGCGGACAAGAGCCACATCCTGGTGACCTACGTCTACAAGGCCGCCTTCAACTACTACCGCTACGGCTACGCCGCCGCGTTCAGCGTGGTGATCTTCCTGCTTCTCGCTGGCCTGGTCTGGCTGAACTGGCGACGGACCCAGCCGAGCTACCAGGTCTAGGAGGGGAAAGAATGCGTCTGAAGACGATTGCCTGGCATCTGCTGATGATCCTCATCGTCGTCGTGGTGCTCTATCCCGTCCTGCAGATCGTGAACATCTCGCTGCGACCGGGGAACGCCCTGTACAGCACCGACCTGGGGCTGCTCCCCGGCAGGGCGACCCTGCACGCCTACCGGGTGATGCTCTTCGAGCGACCCTTCTGGACCTGGCTGCGCAACTCCCTGGTGGTGGCGCTCATCACGTCACTGCTGGGGGTGGGTTTGGCCTCGACCGCGGCCTACGCGCTCTCGCGCTTCCGGGTGAGGGGAAAGAAGGTATGGCTCTTCTCGATCCTGATGACCCAGATGTTTCCCGCCACCATGTTGCTCTTGCCTCTGTATCTCCTGATGCGCCAGGTCCACCTGGTGAATACCCTCACCGGGGTGGTTCTCGCCTACACCGCCACCGCCCTGCCGTTCTGCATCTGGACCATGAAGGGCTACTACGACACCATTCCGCGTTCGCTGGAGGAGGCCGCGCTCCTGGACGGCATGAACGAACTGGAGGCTTTCTGGAGGATCACCCTGCCGTTGTCCGCGCCCGCTCTGGTCATCACGGCCCTGTTCTCCTTTATGGCCGGGTGGTCGGAATTCATCGTGGCCCGGGCGTTGATCGTGAGCCAGGGTCTGTACACCTTGCCCCTGGGCCTGGAGAGCCTGGCCTCGACCTACCAGACCGAATGGGCCAACTACGCCGCGGGCTCGCTGCTGGTGGCCGTCCCGGTGGTGCTGCTGTTCCTGGGTCTGAGTCGTTTCCTGGTGGGCGGACTCACCCTGGGGGGCACCAAGGGCTGATTCAGACCCCTTTCCACTTCGCTCATCTGCTATACTCGGGCGGCTGGAACGGGCGTTTCCACCCCGGAAACGTCACCGATGTGTCGCGGCGTGGCTGCACGAATTGCACCCGGGAGGATCCAACATGAAGCATGTGTGCGAGCGTATCGGGCCAGTGGCGTTGCTTGCCCTGGCGGCAGCGGTCATGACTCTGCCCCGGCCGGCCGCTGCGTTCATTCCACAGACCATCATCATCGACGGGGTCAACGATTTCAACGCCTCCAACTTGTTGGACGACGACACCGGGGACACCGAGATCAAGGACTGGTGCACCAACGATCCGCAGGTCGACGCGCCGATGGATCTGGGCAAGATCTATGTCACCAACGACGTCAACAACATCTACATCGGTTTCGAGTACCAACGTGACTGCTTCTCGTCGCCCCAGGTGAACCTGGGCATCGCGTTCAGCTACGGTAATCCGGCCGACGGCGGCACGACCGACCCCTTCGCCCGCAAGATCGCGTGGAACGCGGTGATCAACAAGCCGGACAACGTGTTCTACGCGGTGATCGATGCCTTCAACTACGAGGCGCTGTACGACTGGAATGGAGCGGGATGGGACAATATCTCCGCCACCGTCAATCCCGGGTACGGCTCGGGTTCCGACGGTCTGGGCATGGCCAACGACAGTGGATTCGAGGAATTGGCGCTCCCCTTGAGCGTCTTCGCCGTCAGTCCCGGCGACACGATCTACCTGGAAGTGTGGATGACCCAGGATGGAACCAGCAAGCCCCCGCTGGACGCCATGGGCAGCGACGACGTGCAGACCTCGACCCCTTCGGGCACGGTCTTCGATGTGGCCACCCCGGTCGAGATGAGCACCCTGCTTCCATACGTGGTCCAGAACGCGGTGGACAACAATCCACCGCTGGTGTCCCTGGTGGCGCACAACGTCGATTCGCAGATCGACGTCACCTTCAACGAGCCGGTCGACCCGGTGACCGCCGGCGATCCGGCCAACTATACCCTTTCGGGCAGTGGCACGGCCGCTTCGGTCATTGCCGCTGCGGTCGATGGAAGCGTTCCCAGCATCGTCCACCTGACGCTCTCCAATGACATCGTCGCGGCGGTCGATCCCTATCGGCTGGACGTGGTGAACGTCCAGGACCTCGCGGGCAACACCATCGTCAACGACGGGGTGCAGAACGCCGGATGTTTCGCGTTGAAGTACCTGCTCTTCGAGGGGCTCTTCGGACCGTACCTCCAGGGCAACTCCGCCCCACCGGACACCTTCACCGTCGAAGGAAGCAAGTTCCCGTTGAGTTTCGGCGTGTGTGACGGAGCGTTCATGACCCAGGTGGACGCGGTGAACCAGATCTGGCAGTTCGGCGCCGACTTCTCTTTCCCGGTCTCCTGCGCCGACAGCTCGGGCACCCTGACCATCGAGTGGAAGTTCAACCACAACTGCGGTACCTGGGAGACGATCGGCAACCGCAGCATCACCCTGGACGCGAAGAGCCCGGACGGCCAGATCCTCTCGCACTACTGGGACGACCTGGACCCGACACAGTTCACCGACAAGGATATCGACGTCATCTACACCGTCGACATGAACCGCTTCAGCCCCGTGCCGGGAGTGGACGAGGTCGCGCTGGCGGGAAGCCAGCTCCCGCTGGGCTTCAGCGCCCCGTTCCTCGTGATGGTGGACGATGGAACCGGACAGGACACAGTTGCCGGGGACGGAATCTACACCACCACGGTGACCTTCCCCACGGGAACCCTCAAGAATGTCGAGTACAAGTTCACTCTCAACGGAAGTTTCGAATGCCCACAGACCGGGAACCGGCAGGTTTTCCTGGACGACACCCTGTACGACACCATCGGGGGGGTGAACGGGCCCCTGGTACTTCCCTTGGCCTACTACAACCGGTGCTTCGTCATCGGCCATGATGTCGAGGTCGTGTTCAAGGTCGACGCGAGCCAGTCTTCCTGGGCGGGAACCGGTGGAGGCCTGGACATGCGCCTGGCCGGCAGCGTGGCCCCGTTGGATTGGGATCCGGCGCTGACCGTCGCCATGCACGACGATGGTGTTGCGCCGGACGCGGCCGCCGGCGACGACATCTACTCGGTCTCGGTCGTGTTCCCGGACTCCAGCACCTCCTTCCTCGAGTTCAAGTACGCGGTGAATGGTACCTTCGAGGGTCAGGGTCAACCCAACCGTTTCGTCACCATCGACGACGCGTTCGACGCGGTGGGCAACCCCCAGGTTCTTCCCCTGCACCAGTTGCATCACATCGTTGCCACCGGCGTCGGGGAGATCCCGACGGGCCGCCGGACCCACCTGCTGGGCTCGTGGCCCAACCCCTTCAATCCCCGGACCACCATCGATTACGAAGTGGGGTCGTCGGGTCGGGTCAGTCTTTCCATCTACGACGCCCGCGGCCGACGGGTGCGGGCGCTTGTGGATGAAATCAAGACACCGGGCCGCTATTCGGTCCGTTGGGAAGGCCGCAACCAGGCGGGAAGCCCCGTCTCGAGCGGAGTCTACTACGCACGCCTGTTGGCCGACGGTTCGGCGGACGGACGCAAACTGGTTCTCCTGAAGTAGGAGGAGAATCCACCTGGGCGGCCCGGCTTCCGTTCGTGATGGGTGTGGGGCCGCCTCGATTTGACCGGGATCTCGCGATCAGGATAGAATGATTGCGACGGAATTCCCTGCGAACCATCAGTCCTTGAGGAGGACATCGTGAAAAAGCTGCTACCGATTCTGATGGTGCTGGTCCTTGTGGGCCTGGCCGCCGACGCCCAGGCCGTCATCGGTTGGGCGGGGAACGCCTGGCCCAATCACGGCGCCAATGTCACTCCCGTGGCCAATGTCACCGTCTATTCCCAGGTGTGGAAGGGAGGAGTGACCGATCAACCCGGACAGGGGCTGGATATCGCCGCCACTCTCTTCTACCAGACCGATCTCATGGGTTCCCAGGCGTCGGTGGCGATGGTCTACAACGCCGATGTGGGAAACAATGACGAATACAAGGGCGACATTCCGCAAGCCGCTCTGGCCGGCGCGACCTATGTCGACGTCACCGTGATCTTCGACGATCTCACTGACGGCACCAGCATGGAGATCCTCGCCGATCAGGCGGGCAACGTCCCGCCCTTGCGCTACAACGTGATCGACGTGCTGCCCAACGACGTCGCAGTCACCTTCCAGTTGTGCATGAGCGGGGAGCCGGTCGTGTCGGGCAATCCCTGTGTCATCGGGTCCGCGGCCGAACTCGGAAGCTGGGCCAACGGCGTGTCCATGACCCAGATCAGCGGCGATCTCTACGAGGTCACCGTCGTGTTCCTGGCTGGAGACAATCCCTTCTTCGAGTACAAGTACAAGAACAACGGCTGCGTCGACTGGGAAAGCGTCGCCAATCGCACCGTGACCCTGCCGACCGACGGCACCACCGCGGTGAGCCTGCCGATGGACAGTTGGAACAACCTGCCCATCGGCTGTGGCCAGGGGCAGACCCTCAATCAGGACACGGAGATCTGCTTCCAGGTGTGCGTGGACCTGGCGATCAGTCCGGGTGGCGCGTGTGTCACCGGGAACGGTTCCGTGCTCGGGAACTGGTCCCAGCCGGGTATCTCCATGGATCCACTCGGTGGCGGCCTCTTCCAGGCCTGCGTGATCTACCCGGCCGGCACTCCCATTCCCTTCGTCCAGGAGTTCAAGTTCCAGAATCAAGACTGCAACAACTGGGAGACCATCGCCAATCGCAGCGTCACCATCGACAACTCGCTCTTGCCTACCCAGACCCTGACCTTCACCTGGGACGATGGGCAGGGGTTCTGCGCCCCGGTTTCCACCAACGGCTATAGCTGGGGTTTGCTCAAGTCGCAGTACTAGATTCCCACCCGGCGAAGGTTTTCACCGGCGAAACGGGGCGGGCCACCAGAAGGTGGCCCGCCTTCGTCTTCCGGCGGATCCTCGGTCATCCATCGGCGCTTTCCCCTTGTTCCTTCGCCGTCCGTCCCGGCGGCCGTGGGGTGCGGATCGGAGGGTCTGTGGTCATACTGTAGATCGGCCCATAGCGACTCGATGGGACTTTCCCCCCAAGGCAGGACACGCGATGACCGACGATCGCCATTTCCCACCGACCGGACCCGGCAAGGAGATCGGACCCACCTTCGACGAGGGTCTGGTACAACGCCGCATGCGATTGAGGGAACGATTCCTCGACAAGATGCGCAAGACGCCGGCGGTGTCCGATGACCATCCCCAGGGAAGCGGACCGCCCAACCGTCACGGCATGCCGAGGCTTCCGGTCGGGCAGACCGAGACGGTGAAGTGGCCGATCCTGGATCTGGGGATCCAGCCCGAAGTGCCCCTGGAGTCCTGGGAACTCGTCGTGGACGGCGCGTGCGCCCATCCGCTCCGGCTGGGTTGGGAGGATCTCCTGCGGGTGGGAGTGGTGGAGGACCACAGTGATTTCCACTGCGTCACCCGATGGTCCAAGATGGACCTGGCCTGGAAGGGGGTGCGGGTCGCCGACGTCCTGGCGTTGGCGGAAGTGGACGAGGCCGCCACCCACCTTCTCTGTCACGCCTACGACGGCTACAGCACGAATCTTCCCCTGGAGGAGGCGATCAAGAGCGACGTCCTCCTGGTCTTCGAGGTGGACGGCCGGCCGCTTCCGCGTGAGCACGGTGGGCCGGTGCGGATGATCACTCCGCAGCTCTACGCCTGGAAAGGCGCCAAGTGGATCCGGCGCATCGAGCTCTTGACCGAGGATCGTCCGGGATTCTGGGAACAGAGGGGGTATTCGAACACCGCCCATCCGTGGCGTGACGACCGTTATTCCCCGGACTCCTGATCCAGGCTCTCCAGGATCGGGCATTCACCGATCGGTCGGGCGTCGCCGCAGGCGGCGACGAGACCCTCCAGGGTGGTCTCGATCGCCCGGAGGTGGGCCAGTTTCCGGCGCACCTCCACCAGTTTCTCCTCGGCACGGTCGCGCACATCCCCGCAGGAGGCCCCCGCTTCGATCTTCAACTGGAGCAGGTCGTGGATCTCCCGCAGGGTGAATCCCAGTTCCTGCGCCCGCTTGACGAAACGGATCCGCCGCACCGAGTCCTCGGAGAACTCCCGGTAGCCCGAAGGCCGCCGGGCGACCGGGCCCAGCAGGCCTTCCTTCTCGTAGTACCGCACCGTGTCGACCCGTACTCCCGCCCGCCGGGCAAGTTCCCCGATCCTCATGCTCGATCTCCTTCTGCCGGCTCCCCCGGCGGGGGCGGTGGGCCGGGCCGGGTCCCGGCTGCCGGGCCGGAGCGGGGCCGCACGCGGGTCACCGCCTCCGGCCGGTTTCGTTGTCTCTCCATACCCTGGAGCAAGGGGACGGGTCAAGACTTGAGCCTGGAGTCCACTCCAGGCCTATATTGGAGTCACCCCGGCACCGGTCCTCGGGGAGCGGGAAAACGCGAAGGAGAAACGCAATGACAGAAACGACCCGGGCTCCCGAAAGGAAGGGCGTGTGGGCCTCGGCGGCGGCGGTGGGCGCCGCGGTCCTGGCCTCCGCCTGTTGCCTGGGGCCGGCGATCCTGCTGGCCCTGGGGATCGGAGGACTCGGCTTCGCGTCGGCCCTAGAGCCCTTCCGTCCCTGGTTCTTGGCCCTCACCGCCCTCTTCCTGGGCGGCGCATTCTATCTGGCCTACCGTCCCCAGCCCGCATGCGCGGCGGACGCTTCCTGTACCCCCGCCTCGCGCCGACGGATGCGGATCGTGGTATGGCTCGCCGCGATCCTGGCCCTGGGCGCCGCGGCCTATCCCCACCTGGCCGGAGCCCGGGCCCAACGGCAGTTGAGCGCACAACCGATGGGCGAAACCGCGGCGAAGACCCACGAGGTGGAACTGATCGTCCGGGGCATGACCTGCAGCGCCTGCGCGACGCACATCCAGGAAAGCCTGGAAGCGGTGCCCGGGGTGGAGGAAGCCGCGGTACGGTATCCCGAAGGGGATGCAACCGTCCGGCTGAGTGGTGCGGTCTCTCCGGATCGATTGATCGAGGCGGTCCAGGAAGCGGGCTACGATGCGTCCGTCACTTCGAGGTCCTCTCCGCAAGGGGGCGGTCCATCGAACCACCCACTGGATTCTGGATCGGAGGCCGGCCATGGCTGAGACGAACCATTCCTGTTGTCGCACCGGCGCCTCGTGCGAGAGCTCCGAACCAGCGTCGCGTCCGCCTGCTCATGCGAGCTGCCCGGAGTGCGGATCACCGGCGGATCGGGTCCACCCGATCACCCTCGAGCACCTGGTCCGGCCCGAGGCACGTCCCCGGGTCGACTCCAAGGCCTCCTGGTATTTCTGCCGGTCCAGGACCTGCGATGTCGTCTATTTCCAGCTCGATGGCGACGGTCGGTTCCTGCGGAGCGATCTCAGCGTGCGGGTCGGAGTGAAGGAGACCGAGGATCCCATCCCCCTCTGTTATTGTTTCGGCCACACCCGGGCGTCGGTGGAGGAGGAGATCGTCGCGACCGGCCGGACCACGGTGATCGAGAGCATCAGCGAGGAGATCCGCGCCGGCCGCTGCGCGTGCGAGGTGAAGAACCCCTCGGGCCGTTGTTGTCTTCCCGAGGTGAAGGTGGCGGTGAAGCAACTGCAGGCCGATGCCGCCCGGGCGGGGAACTGATCGCCGAAGCGGAGCCGAGCAACGGCTCGTGGAAGCGGATCGGGAAACCTGATCTCCGAAAGGGCTCTCAGAACCGGAAGTCCGCCCCCAACAGCAGCCGGATCCTCCGGTAGATCACCCGGGTCTGGTCGGGGAAGACTCCGTCGCGGGGAGTGTCTCCGAGGTCGGAGAGCAGGGCGATGTCCTTGCTGCCGGTTCCGTAGCCCAACCCCACGGTCATGGCCGCTGAGCTGAAGGTCACCTCGACCCCGAGGGTTCCCCGGTAGATGTCCCACTGCGAGAGCGACAGATCGTCCTTGTCCTGGTGGACCGCCGCGGAGCGATCCACCGCGAAGCTGGCGTAGCCCTTCAGGTTCCGGCTCAGGGGGGTCTGGAGTCCCAGGCCCCAGTTCACCACGGAAGCGGCTTCGTCGTAGACCTTCTTCTCCTGGAATCCACCCCCGGTCTGCGGGTAGTGGCCCGGAGCGGCGAGGATCAGGTAGCGGTCGACGTGGCTGAACCACTCGGCACTGAAATAGAGTTGCCAGTTCCCCAGGACGTAGGAACCTCCCACCCCCACCGACCATGGATTCTTGTAACGGACGTCCAGATCCTGCTGGTGATCACTGCTCAGATAAGCTTGGTCGAAGGGGGGACCGAATCCGTCCAATCCGGTGGAAGCGTCCTGCT
Organism: uncultured bacterium; assembly: GCA_964601275.1. Taxonomy (GTDB): domain Bacteria; phylum Krumholzibacteriota; class Krumholzibacteriia; order JAJRXK01; family JAJRXK01; genus JAOZPE01. The sequence continues at coordinate 284,477 of CAZRMV010000001.1, forward strand.
GATAGCTCTCTCCCCAACCCAGCACATGCAGACCGGCGGTGGTGAGGTTCGCGCCCAGGGTGAAGGAATCGCCCTCGTAGGCGACGCCGAACTTGGCGAGAAGACGCCCGTCAACGTAGGAGACGTCCGAGATGGAAAGCCCCTGGTCGAGGGTGCTGTCCGGATGCGCGATGGAAACGGCGATCTCCTGCCGCAACCGTTCGCTCCGGTAGGCTCCGTAGGCGGTCACCCCCACCGCGAACCGATCGCCGAACCGTTTCGACCAGCTCAGGCCACCCCAGTACTCGCTGACCTTGTGCCGGGCGAGGGCTTCGCCCGCAGTCAGGTCGGTCGGCGGTGGACCCGTCCCGGAACCGGGGTCGGCGCGCCGGGCCTTGAGTTCCAGATCTTCCTTGGCCCGGTTGAGGAGGGAATAGGCCAACTTGGTGCCCCCCAGCCAGTTCACGGTGAATTCACCCGCGATCAGGTCCGGAGCGGCCTGTAGCTGGTTGGAGCTGAGATCCCGTCCTTCTCCGGCGCCGTCTGGAATCGAAAGATTGGTGAACTGATAGACCTTGGTGGCCAGGACCAGCGACTTCTGCCGGCTGAGCGCCATCGCACCCGGGTTGTAGTAGGTCGCGCTGGCGTCCCGGACGCTGCCGATGACCAAGCCCCCCAGCAGGTTCGCCCGGCTGCCGTACTGGTCTCTCCAGTAGTGGGTCGATTGGGCCGTCGCGGGAGACGGGACCGCAAGGGCGGCGAACACCAGGAGCCAGGCCGTTGTTCTCGCATCTCGTGGATTCATCTCGAACCACTTATCCCGTCGATGACAAGCCCCTGTCAAGCCGGAAGGGCTGCGGTGAAGAGCTCCAGTGCGGCGGCGAGTCCTCGTTCGGCCGCGATCGTCGGGCGGTACATGGCTCCCTCGAGCGAACGGCTCACCGTGGGAGGGGTCACTCCCCGCAGGCGGGCCACTTCCTTCAGCGTCGGATGATTCCGGGCCAGCGCGATGGTCTCGCGCTGGCGGGGCTTCCATCGCCAGCGGACCGCCCCGAGCAATTGCAGCAGGCCCTCGAGCACGGCCTTCTCCGGCGGTGGAAAGCCCTCGACCGCGGCCCAGAGCCCCGCTCGCCGCGCGGTCTCGTGGGCGACGTGGGCCCTCTGGAACGCGGGGCCGTCCATGCGGTGGACACTCCCGCGCAGCGGGGTGAGCACCGGCCCCCATCCGAGGCCGAAGCGAAGCTGGAACCCGGGCAGTTCGATCTCCAGGGCGGTCGCCAGCGCGGGAAAGGAGGGGGGCTCCCGGAGCAGGGCCTGGAAGGTGGTTCCCGTGGTCAACTGGAGGGAGGTGCGCAGGGGGCGACGGTGCCGCCGGGAGACCTCGTCCAGGGCGCGCTCCAGGCGCGGGAAGGCCGCGCCGGGGTCCATCCCCGGAGAACTCTTCAGGCTTCCTTCCAGCACCAGATGGAATGGCTGAATCATTGCAATCATGGCAAAACAAGTCTTAATCACCATATCAAATCCTGTCAATAGATATTCATAAAATAGTAGATTCAAACTAATATAGGTAAAAATAACGGATTTACTGAATCACTGATTCGAAAGCTGTGGAAGCTTTTGCGGGCTCTCCAGGGCACCCATGGGTCCGGCCTCCCTTCCTTTCCCCTGGCCATGGATCCTCCTATCCTGGGACGGCGGAAGGAGCGCTCGGGAAGGCCAGACCCCGGTCCGAGGAGATCGAGACATGTCCACCTGGTACGCGGGCCACTGGGAGCTCGTCTTCTTTCCGGTGATCGGAGCGGCGATCGGGGCGCTGACCAACGACGTCGCCATCCGCATGTTGTTCCGGCCCACCCGGGAGTGGCGCCTGGGGCCCTGGCGGGTGCCGTTCACTCCCGGTCTCATTCCCGCCCAGAGGGCGGTCATCGCCCGCAACATCGCCCAGACCTTCGAGACGAAGCTGCTTTCCTCGCGGGAAGTCCACGAGTTCCTCAGCGGGGAGCTGGTGCGCGCGAAGGTGCGCGCGAAGGTCGCCGAGATGCTTGAGGGACTGGGCCCCCTGGCCGCCTTGGCCCGCGGTTTCGAGCCCATGATCACCGACCGGCTCCTGTCCGGCCTGGAGGAGATGGCCGAGGAGGCGGTGCGGGACGGTGGTGGGTTCAACGTGGCGGGGCGGATCGAAGACCGCATCAACGGAATGGAGATCGCCGAGCTCGAACAATTGATCCTGGGTTTCTCCCGCCGGCAGTTCCGTCACATCACCTTCTTCGGCGGGGTGCTGGGATTCGCGATCGGGCTGTTGCAGGCGATCCTCACCCTGGGAGTGCGCGGGATGCTGTAGGCCCGCCCCCGGCCGGTGACCGCCGGCCGCGACGGCGCCGGGATCGCCCCTAGGCGTCCCGGCCGATGCCTACCTGCCGCAGCAGGGCCCGTGGCCCGCGCCGGACCAGGGAACCGATGAACATAAGGACGAAGAGGACGATTCCCGCCTTCTGCCACCAGTGGATGGCCCGTCCGGCCCGATCCAGGGGGGGGGCGGTGCCGGCCAGTCCGGGCAGGAGATTCACCAGCCATCCCAGCAGGATCGCCCCCACCGGAACCGTCAGCAGCACGATCCAGGCGGCCCGTCCCCGATGGACGCCCCGGATCGCGCCGTAGGTGGTCACGTTGGTAGCCGGACCGGTCAGCAGGAAGGCCAGGACCGCGCCCACCGCCGCGCCCTTCGCGAGGAAGACGGTGGCGATGGGAGTGGCTCCGGAAGCGCAGACGTAGAACGGCGTCGCCAGGACCCCGAAGAGCGGTACTTGCGCCACCGCCGGGATGACCGCGAGCAAGCCATCGACCAGCAGCGGTTCCATGAGGCCGGCGACGAGGATTCCGACCAGGACCCAGGGGCCCAGGTCGTCGAAGAGTTCCTTCATGCCGAAGACCAGCGCGCCGCGCAGATCGTTGCGGGGAGGCGGCGGCGGTGGCTCGGCCGCATCGTCGATCCGGGACGCGGGCGCCACCCGGCCCGCGACCAGGCCCGCGAGCAGGGCCACCAGGAAGGCCGCGACCAGGCGGACCAGGGTGATCCGCAATCCCAGCAAGGGGAGGGAGATCAACAGGGAATCGAAACCCAGCTCGGGAGTGGCCACGAGGAAGGCGGTGGCCGCGGCGGCGGGCACCCCTCGGTCGTGGAGGCTGCGGTAGAGCGGCACCACGCCGCAGGAGCAGATGGGAAGGGGAAGTCCGAAGAGGATTCCCTTGAGCGCGCTGCTCAGTTCGGTGCGGCCGCGCAGCAGCCGCGAGAGCGAACGGGCGGGAATCATGGTCAACAGGCCCGCCCCGAGGAACCCCAGGACCACCGCGAAGGAACTCTCGATGAAGAGGTATCCCATGTTGCGGAAACCTCGTTGCAGCACGGGGGGGACCGCGTCGGGCAGAAGGAAGAAGATGGCCAGCGCCAGCAGGGTGCCGGTCGCGCCCCAGGCGGGGTGCACCCGCCCGTCCGCGTGCTCGGCCTGATGCCGGTGGTCCATCACCACGTGGAGGAGACCACCGGCCAGGAGCGAGAAGATCACCCCGGAGACGACTCCCGTGCTCAGGGGCAGGAGGAAGGAACTGAGCGCGCTGCCCGCGAAGGTCGCGCCGACGATGGCGGCCAGGATCGCCACCGCCACCCGGGCCCCCAGGCGCGGTTTCACCGACCACCAGATCAACAATCCCACCGGCACCCGGTGGAGGAGAATCGCCAGGGGGAGGCTCCACTTTTCCTCCATGAGGCCGTGGATCACGTGCTCGTTGGCGGTCAGGGCCGCACCATCGAGCGACGCATGCAGGATGAGCCCGGCCATCGCAAGCCACAGGACCGAACTCGACTCCCCGTGTTCCCGCCGGTGCAGCTTCCGTTCGGTGTACAGGGGCAGGAAAGCCCCGACCAGCGCGAAGAGAAGGCACCAGGCCCCGATGCTTTCCCTCGCCGAGGGCAACAGGTGCAGGAGGGCCAGGCCGCTCACCATGATCAGGATGAAGCCGTCCAGGAAGGCATGCAGGTCCGCGCGCCTCTGCAGAAGACCCGCCATCAAGGGGCCCACCGCCAGGGCGAAGGCCGCCAGCACGAGTGCCGTCTGTGCGCTCATCCGGGGAGGCTCACGTCCCGGTTTCCTCCCATTCCTTCAGCTTGGTGGAGTACTCCACCTTGGAGGGATCCTCCTTCACCGCCTGCCGGAGATGCTCGAGGGCCTCCTGCCTGCGGCCGAGCCGCCGGCAGAGTTCGGCCGCGGTGTCCAGCAAGGCGGCGCGGCCGGGTCCCGGCGGAGCGATCTCGATCCCGTGGTGCGCCAGCTCGGCGGCGCGGCGGGTGTCCACCTCGTGCTGAACGCACCACCAGGCGTAACGATTGATCTGATCGGGATCCTTCCGCCATCCTTCCGGCATCGAGTCGTACTTGAGCTGGGCCGCGCGGGCCGGATCCTTCTCCAGATAGAGCGCGTGCTCGATGGAGAGATCGGTGACCACATCCGCGTCGACCGCCTCGCCGGCCTCCTCGACCGCGCGCCAGGCCCGTTCGAGGAATTGCAGCGCGTAATCTCCGGCCTGCTTCTTCTTCGCCAGCCAACGCGCGTAATAGTAGACCTCGGCCTTGTCCACCGGGTCCACCGTGTCGCTGGCCAGGGCCGCCTCGGCCGTGCGGGTCACCGAGTCCAGGGGGAAGGCGTCGTGACGGCATCCGATGGCGGTCGTCTCGAAGATCTTGAACGCGTAGTCGCGGTCGGGATCGAGGCGGGCCGCTTCCCGGTAGTACTGGATGCCCCGCGCGTAGTCTCCTCCCTCGCTGAGGATCCGGCCGAGGCGCCGGGCGTCGCCGAGGGTGGGCTGTTCTCGATAGCGGGCGATCTTCTCCTCCACGGTGGTCGGGTCCTGGACCGCCTCCCGCAGGGTCGTGGTGAAGGCGTCGACCCCTTCGTAGCCCGCCCACCGGTCGAGGATCACGCCCTGGGAGGTCGTCAGAAGGAAAGTCGGATAGGCAGCGACCTTGTAGCGCCGGGCCAACTCGATGCCCTTGCCCTTCTCGGCGTCCACCCGGTGGAAGACGACGGTGCCGAGTGCTTCCTGGATGGCCGATTCCGTCTTCGACGCACGGTCGAATTCCTTGCAGTTGGGTCACCAATCGGTGAAGAAATCGATGAGGACGAGTTTGCCCTGTGCTTCGGCCTCGGACAGGACCCGGTCGAAACCACGAGTGGATCCGGGGGCCTGCGCAGTGTCCTCGGCCTGGGTGGCCGAAGCGGGTCCGAACGCCAGCACCGCGCACAACAGGGCCAGCCAGGGGTGGATGTGGCGGTCCATGATCAAGTCCTTCTCCGGGTAGGGGGTGCCCCCGAAGATAGACCAAGCAGAGACGCCGGACCAGCCCAATGCCGGGCTCGACGGCCTGTTCCGACGCCTTCGGCTCGATCTCCAGGTGCGGATCCATCGCGCGGTACTACCTTTCTGGGGTCTGGTTCCCAGAATTTGGCCGGCCGGGGCCGGAAACCATGGCCCGGGAGGAAACCCTCGATGAAGCGATGCGTCCATCTCTGTGCGCTCTTGGCCGTCGCGGCGACGCTCACCGCGGCGGGATCCGTCCACGCGTCCGACCCGATCGAGGAACAGACGCGCGCCGATGGGATCTACGCCATTCTCCAGACCGACCTGGGAGACATCGTCTGCTGGCTCGCCTGGCGGGAAGCTCCCTTGACCGTCGCGAATTTCGTGGGCCTCGCCGAAGGCACACGCTCCTTCCTCGACCCGAAGACGGGGGAGCTGGTGAAGCGCCCGTTCTACGACGGTCTCCTCTTCCACCGGGTGGTCCAGGGTTTCATGATCCAGACCGGAGATCCCACCGGGCGGGGTGACGGGGGGCCCGGGTATCGATTCCGCGACGAGTTCAGCCCCGATCTGAAGCATGACCGCCCGGGCATCCTTTCGATGGCCAATACCGGGCCGGCCACCAACGGCAGTCAGTTCTTCATCACCGAGAAAGCCGCTCCCTGGCTGGACGGAAAGAACAGTGTCTTCGGTCGGGTGCTTTCCGGTATGGACGTCGTGGAGGCGATCGCCTCCGTTTCGACCGAGAAGGAACGTCCCGTCCAGGAGATCCACCTGAGGAGGGTTCGCATCATTCGCCGGGGCAAGGACGCCCGCCATTTCGATGCCGAGGCCACCTTCGCGCGTTTGAAGGACCTGGGTCCATCGGAGATCGCCCGGATGGAGGCGGAGCGGTTCGAGGCCCGGATGGAACGGCTTCAGAAGAAATCGCATCGAGTCGCCGACGGGATCCGTTACACCATCACCCACAAGGGCAAGGGAGACAAGCCGCGGCCCGGCGAGGCGATCCGGGTGCACTATGTCTGTTATCTCCCCGATGGCCGGATCGTGGAATCGACGCGACGGAGTGGACGACCGATGCAGCTGGTCGCCGGCAAGCCCCGCCGTGGTCTCGACTGGGAAATGCAGTTCCTGCAGATGAAACCCGGGGAGGAACGGTGGGTGTTCCTGTCCCCGGAGATGGCATTCGGACACCGGGGGATTCCCGGCGTCGTGCCTCCCGACTCGCCGGTGATCCTGCGACTTGAGCTGGTGGACATCCCGCGGTCACCGGGATCGAAGGACTCGTAGTCGGCGCTCCCACTGCGCAGCGGTCGGCGTCCCGGGGTGTAGACGGGCTCGAGCGATCACGGGGGAACGTGAAAAGCCTTGCCCTGAGCGCTGGTTTGGGTTTATTTGCCGCTCTGGTTCGCACGGGTCGCATCGGGACCCCTCATCGACGCGGCGCGTTGCGTCGCGAGTGGGACCTCCCCCGGACTCGTTGTCGATCGTGAAGCGCCGGTCTGGGCCGGCACATCGTTTGGCAATCCAACCCAAGGAGGCCCATCGTGGCCAAGAAGAAGACCGCGGCCAGGAAGAAGGCCGCTCCCAAGCGGAAGGCCGCTCCCAAGCGCAAGGCAACCACCCGCAAGAAGGCTCGCGCCAAGAAGCCCGCCATGGAGATGCTCTTGGTGGGAAGCAAGACCAAGGCGGCCCTCAAGAGCTACGGACTGAACGTGGCCGGCGACGCCCTGGAGGGACTGAACGGTGTGCTGTACTGGTACATCGAGCAGGCGGCCAAGCGCGCCGTGGCGAACAATCGCAAGACCGTGCGTGCCCACGATTTCGTGGCGATGTAGAGACATCACCCGCGGCCGGTCACGGGCAACGGAGCCCGTTCCCGCAGCGGCCGGATCCGAGGCCGTCCTTTCGAGGGCGGCCTCTTCTCGTCGTGATTCCGGTCGGGCGTTGCGTGTTCCGGGGATCCCCCGGATTCTGCCCACCGGATTCGCCGCTTGCCCGGTTCGCCCCGGGGCTCTAGGCTTCGCGCGGCATCGAAGCCGCCGCCGTTTCCCCCAAGGAGATTCGCCCATGGGTCCGCAATCGGCTCCCTCCCGTCTCGTATCCATCCTCGTTGCCGTCGTTCTGCTCTCATCCTCCGCCGGTCATGCTCGCGGGGGCGATGGTCTTCCCGACTACTGGGGTGAGTCGACCTGGCTGGGCAGTCCCCCGGGCGTGTCGAGTGATCTGGCCGCGGGTCTCTTCAATCCCGCGGTCTACGCGATGTCCTCCCACAATGGGCTCTACTTCGGGTGGAGGAACAACCGCGCGCTGCGCTTGCGTCGCAACAAGGAGACCCTTTTCGGCGCGTCGGACGATCTGGCGGGAATCCTCTCACTGCGGAACCTCGCTTTCTCCTACCAGCGTTTCGACCCGAAGGAAGACTTCCGGTCGAGCCTGCCGCCCGGGGACCCGGCCGTCTCGGGAGCGATGCAGGAGTACTCGCTCAGCCTGGGCGGCGGCGACCGGAGCAGCGCATTCGCCCTCGCGTACTCGTGGGTGGGCGGAAACCGCGAACTGTTGCCCCGGCACAAGCGTCTCAGCGCAGGGCTGATCGAACGGGGCAGACATCTTTCCGTGGGATTGAGCGGCAACTGGGACGTGGAGAACGGGGACTTCCAGGGCCAGGCCGATCTGGGAGTGAAGCCCCTGGGCGACCGGTGGACCCTCTTCGGGGAACTCGAGAGCAGCACCGGCAACCCGCTGCGGGGCGGATATGGACTGCGGGCCTATCTCTTCCGCGGAGTGCGGGCTTCGGCGCGATACCGGGATGGTGGGAACTACTCGATCGGATTTGCCCTCTCCTTCGGAAGCGGCGCGCGGTTCTCGGCGGCCGGCCACGGCGACGGCGATCACAGAACCCAGGAGACCTACTCGGTGCAACTGGGGGGACAAGGCGAACCTTCGCTGTTCGCCCTTGCCGACCCGGGTTCGGGTGGGGTCCGCCGGATGGAGTGGAAGGGCTCCATGCCCTACCGGCGCTACCGGCTTCTCGACGACCGTCCCACCTTCGTTTCCGTCCTGCGATCGATCGCCCGGGCGGCGCAATCCCCCGTGGTGAAGACCCTTCTCATCAACCTCTCGGGAATCCGGGTCAGCCGCGAGCAGATGTGGGAGTTGCGGGAACAGCTCGAGGCCTTCCAGGGAACTGGAGGCCGGGTGGTCATCTATGCCGACCGGCTGGGCCTGGGAGCGTTCATGCTGGCCAGCGTCGCCGACGAACTGTGGCTCGATCCCCAGGGCGATCTCGACCTGCGCGGCATTTCGTGGGGGAGGACCTATTACCGCCGTGCCCTGGACAAGCTGGGTCTGGGAGTGGAGGAGTGGCGCTTCTTCAAGTACAAGTCCGCCTTCGAGGTGCTCTCCCGGAGCGGCCAGAGCGAAGCCGACCGCGCGCAGCGCCAGATGTTGATCGACGACTACTACGAGGAGATGCGGGCAAAGATCACCGCGTCCCGGAACATCAGCCCCGAGCAGTTCGATCGGATCGTCGACACCCGCGGCTACATCCTTCCCGAGGAGGCGCTCGAACTGAAGCTGGTCGACCGGCTGGGCGGTTTCCGTGACGCCCTCGAGTCGGCGAAGAAGGCGGAACGTCCTCGTTCGAAACCGGCGCGGGATTCTCGCCTCACCGCGGTCCTGGGAGACCCCGCCTGGGAGAGCCTGCGTTGGGGCGAACCGGATGCCATCGCGGTGTTCTACGCCATCGGTGAGTGCGCGATGGATCACGGGATCAAGGGTCGCCGGTTGAGCCGGGAGATCGAGAAGGCCCGGAAGAACCCGAAGGTGAAGGCGGTGGTGCTGCGGGTCGACTCTCCCGGCGGAGATCCCCTGCCCAGCGACCTGGTGGCCCGCGAGTTGTTGAAGACCATGCAGGTCAAACCGGTGGTCGTGTCCCAGGGCAACGTGGCGGCGTCGGGCGGATACTGGCTCAGCATGTACTCCAACAAGCTGCTGGCGTCACCGTTGACCCTCACCGGAAGCATCGGGGTCATCGGCGGGTGGATCTGGGATGACGGATTCGGAGACAAGATCGGATTCGACTACAGCCAGGTGCAGCGCGGGCGTCACGCCGACATGGGAGGGGGGATCCAGCTTCCCTTCCTCGGGGTGACCTTGCCCGAGCGTCCCCTCGACGCGGCCGAACACGAACGGATGGAGAGAATCATCCGCGGGACCTACGCCGATTTCGTGGCCCAGGTGGCCAAGGGAAGGAGAATGAGCGAAGCGGCGGTCGATTCGATCGCCCAGGGAAGGATCTGGAGCGGAACCCGGGGGAAACGGATCGGCCTGGTCGACGAACTGGGAGGACTGTGGAAGGCCCTTGGGTTGGCCAAGGAGCTGGCGGAGATTCCCGCGGACGAGGGAGTTCGTCTGGTCGAAGGACCGCCCCTCGGCTGGATCAATCCCGCTCTCTTCGAGACCGCCCTGCGCCCCGGCCTGGGCTCGGCCCGGGTTCTCGATCCCCTCTCGGGCGAGGTCCGGTCCTCGATGCGGGGCTGGATGGGATTGTCCGAGGAGGAGTTCGACTACCTCCGGTCGGTCTTCGGCCGCCCGGGCCGGCCGGTGCTGCGCACCCCGCCGGTGGAGATCCACGACGGATCGCCGACGGACTGAAGCAAGCGGTTTTCCGGCGCCTCGAAGGACGGCCGCCGCCCTCCGCGACGGCGAGCGACACGTTGGGTTCCGTCGCCGTGGCTCAGCGCCGTCGGCCGAGGATCCGCAGCAGGGCCAGGAAGAGGTTGATGAAATCGAGATAGAGCTGCAGCGCGCCGTAGACCGCCAGCTTGCTGCCGGCTCGGCCGTGGGCCCGGCCGGACTCGTGGATCCTCATGAGGCGCTGGGTGTCATAGGCGGTCAGGCCGGTGAACAGCAGGACCGCGATGTAGGAAACGGCCAGGGTCAGCCCGTCGCTCTTCATGAAGAGATTCACCACCGAGGCCAGGATGATTCCGACGAGTCCCATGAAGAGGTAGGAGCCCCACGAGGACAGATCCTTGCGGGTGGTCATGCCGTAGAAACTCACGCCGCCGAAGGTGCCGGCGGTGATGAGGAAGACCGACGCGATGCTCGCCCCGGTGTAGATCAGGAAGAGAGTGGAGAAGGTCACCCCGGTCAAGGCGGAATACAGCAGGAAGACTCCGGCGGCCGCGGAGAAGGAGAGGCGCTCGAAGGCCGCGGCCAGGACCAGCACCGCCCCGAGCTGCAGACCGATCAGCAGCAGGAACCTTCCCTGTCCCCCGACCAGGGTCTGCATCAGGGAGGGGTTGTTCACCAGGCCCCACGCTACCAGGGCGGTGACCGCCAGCCCGGCGCACATCCAGCCGTAGACCTGGGTCAGGAAGGAGGTGCGGGCCTCCACGCTGACGTGGGCCAGCCCTTCCTGTCGAGCCCTGACTTGATTCGTCGGAAAACCGTTCATGACGTGCTCCTGTTTCGTGTCCATGACTCTTCGTGGCACCGATCGCGTGATTGTACCCGCCCATGTGCCGACAAAGTTCCCGCCATCGCACGAGCTGGGTCCGGGCGACGGCGGTTCGCGACGGAAAAGGCCGGACCTGGAGGGCCCGGCCTTCTCGATGGGCTACCAGCGCGAACGCCGGAAGTGGAGCTTTCCCGCCGGTCGGGATCCTCGGCATCGAGGAGCCCGGGGCCGACGGAAGGCTACACGTGCTCCTTGAGGTAGCTGTGCATGCCCTCGGGAGTGGCCTCCATGGTCTCCTGGCCCTCTTCCCACTCGGCGGGACAGACCTCGCCCTCGTGCTCGGTCACGTACTTGAAGGCCTTCAAGAGGCGCATGGCCTCCTTGGCGCTGCGGCCGACCGAGAGGTTGTTGGTGGTCTCCTGCATGATCGTGCCGTCGGGACTGATGAGGAACAGACCGCGCAGTGCGACCCCGGCGTCTTTCAGCAGCACGCCGTAGTCGGCGCAGGTCTGCTTGGTGACGTCGCCGAGCAGGGGGTAGTTCAGGCTGCCGCCCAGACCGCCGTCCTCGGCCTTGGCGTCGACCCAGGCCTTGTGCACGAACTTGCTGTCGACGGACACCCCGAAGAGCTCGCAGCCTTCCTTGCGGAAGTCCTCGGCCATCTTGCTGAAGGCCAGGACCTCCGTCGGGCAGACGAAGGTGAAGTCGAGAGGGTAGAAGAGCAGGTAGACCCACTTGCCCTTGTAGTCGCTGAGTTTGAAGGTCTCGAAGTTTCCGTTGTAGTAGCCCTCGAGGGTGAAGTCCGGGGCCTGCTTGCCAACCATGGACATAGGCGCTTCCTCCTGTGCGTTTCGGTCGAGTGCGGCGATTGGTTGCGGCAGGGTAAGAAGGAAGCCATTTCCGCGCAAGAGACCGACCGGTCCGGCCCGCTTCGCCCGGAGCTTCGACCGCCCCGGGGGAGGGCTTCCGCACATCGGATCTGGTACTCCGATGAAGGTGTGCGGAAGACTTCCGCGCCCGTCGGTGGAAGGAGTTCGCGCTTCCCTGCGACTATCTGGGCCGCAGGATCCTGGCCAATCCGTCCGCCGTGCCCTCGATGCGGGTCAGGCGCGGGTAACGGGCCCCTCCGGTCCAGACCAGGTGATGGGAGGTGAAGAACTCCTGGTTCTCCACCAGGAGGGTCAGCCCGCCGGTGGTGGGCGTCGCCGCCACGGCGCGCCGGAATCTCCGGGCGTCATAGGCCCTTCCATCGACCGCGATGACGGTCATCCCCGCCGCGAGTCCCGCTTCGTCCGCGGGCGAACCCCGGAGGACATCCAGGATCCTTCCCTTCTCGTTCAGCAGCAGTCCCACCGAGTACATCTCGTCGACCTGCTTGTTCTTCCGTTCAAAGACCCGCTGGTACTCGTTGCGTTCGGGTCGATAGTCGAGCTTCCACCCGTTCAGGGTCAACCCGTCCAGGTGGACATCCTCGCCGGTGCGGTCGAGACGGGAGCGGAAGAAGCGGGACCAGTCGTAGGGTTGGACCGCGTCGAGGGCGGCGGTGAGATCGTCGAAGTTGTAGGGGTTCACCCGCACGACGCCGTCCTCTTGGCCGAAGAAGCGGCGGGCGAAATCGTCGAGGGAGCGCCGGCCTTGACTCATCTTGCGGATCAAGCCGTCGGCCTCGAGCCAGATGAGGGAGCCTTCCCGGTAGAAATCGACTCCCCGCCGCCAGCTCCGCCGGTCCGCAGGCCCTCCGTAGAGGATCTGGGCCGCGGTCGCGGTGTCCTGCAGGTTCCGCCAGCGACGACCGGTGCGGTGCGCCAGGGCGGCCGCCTGCACCGCCAGGATCTCCCGGTAGTCCTTCTCCGTCCACAGACCGCTGCGCACGGCCAGGACGCCTCCGAAGTAGGTGGTCAAACCCTCGTAGACCCACAGCATCTGGGTCTTCATGGGGGTGTCGTAGTCGCCGGTGGCGATTCCCGCCGGCCGGCGGTACTTGCCGTTCCACGAGTGGACGAACTCGTGGGGAAGCAATCCGGCGTGCAGGATGTGGGAGTCCTGGTCGGTGAAGAAGTCTTCGGTGGTGCGGTCGTCGCTGGACTCGTGGTGTTCGAGACCGAAGTGGGCGGTGTTGTCGCTCAAGGTGAGCAGGAAGCGGTAGCGGCGGTAATGACGCGCGCCGAACAGGCGCAGTGCCTGGGTCACCAGGTCCTGGTGCGCCTGGATGTCTTCTTGGCTGATGTCCAGCGCATGCTCGCTGTCGCTGACGATGTCGATGGTGTGCTCGATCTTCGAGTCTCCGGAGATGTCGACCCGCCGGAAGTGCTTGCCCGCGATCACCGGAGAGTCGATCAGGGTCTCCAGACTCACCGTCTCGAACTGTACCACCGGGCCCTCGCGCCGGTCTTCGCTCAGGGCGGTTCCATACTCCCATCCCTCGGGCAGGATGAGCTGGGGGGCGACCTCCAGCTCATCGGCCTTGGTCCCCGCCGGATAGAGCAGGATCTGGTTCCAGTTCAGCACGAAGAGATTGGGGGTGGAAGACACCCCCGAGGTGAACGATCCCGATCCGATCGGAATGAGGAAGTCGAGCTCGATCTGCAGCCGGGATGCGCCCTCGGGGATCACCAGGTGGATGCGGTACATGTCCACCGGATCGCGCTCCCAGGACAAGGGAAGCCCTCCGACCTGGAATTGCAGGCCGGTCAGGTCGCGGATGGGACCGGTGGGACCGTGCTCGCCGGGAATGTACTTGGGAAAGATCAGGGTGAGATCGCCGGGCGTGACCGGCAGGTTCATGGTGGCGTGGATCACCTTGTCCGGGGCCCGCCGGGCGTCGGCCTGCAGTTGCATGACGGGAGCGCTCGCCCGGGCACTGGAGGAATGGAGCAGCAGGACAAGGAGCAAGCTCAGCACGGTTTTCATGGTTCGGCTTTCCCGGAAGGACCAACGCAGGAAGAAGCTACGTGGGCCGGCAAGGATGATGGAGCGGGGGAACGAAAGAACAGATTAACCCGCGATTCCGGTCGATCCCAGCAGAATCCTTCAGACCGGGTCGAGGCTTCCCACGACCGCCTCGACCGTCTCCAGGACGGCCCCCTCCTTCACCAGCGCGGCCATGGTGTTGTGGTCGTGGAACAGCGGCCGGTCTTCGTCCAGGAACGCCACCTTCTGGCGGATCGCCCGGTGGGCCGCCCGGGTTCCCCGCCCGAACTTCCAATCGCGGAAATCGAGGGCCTGGGCCGCGGCGAAGAACTCGATGCCCAGGACCCCGTAGGCGTTGTCGAGGATCTGGTGGGTCTTCAGCGCGGTGTTCATGCCCATGCTGACGAAGTCCTCCTGGTCGGCGGCGGCGGGAATGCTCTGGATGCTGGCGGGCGTCGACAGGATGCGCTGCTCGACGAGGAGCGCGTCCACGGTGTATTGGCTCAGCATCAGGCCGCTGAACATCCCGGCGCCCCGGGTCAGGAAGGCGGGCAGGCCCACCGACAGATTGGGATTGAGCAGCCGGTTCAACCGGCGCTCGCTGAGCACGCATACCATGGTGAGCGCGGCGCCGAGCATGTCGGTGGGGAGCGAGACCGGGGTTCCCTGGAAGTTCGCGCCGGTGAGCACGGTGTCCTCGTCGGGCAGGAAGATGGGATTGTCGCCCACCCCGTTCAGTTCGATCTCGATCTGCTGGCGGGTCCAGCGCAGGGCGTCCCGGGCGGCGCCGATCACCTGCGGGGTGCTGCGCAGGCTGTAGGCGTCCTGCACCTTCACCGGGATCCTGCCTTCGACGGTCAGGTCGCTTCCCTGAAGGATCTTCATCAGATTCTTGGCCGAGGCGATCGCCCCGGGGAACCCCCGCAGCTCGTGCAGGCGCCGGTCATAGGGTTTCAGGTTGGCGCCCAGGGCCTCCAGGCTCATCGCGGCCGCGATCTCCGCCTGCTTCAACCACGCCTCGGTGTCGTGCACCACCAGGGCCGAGATCGCGGTCAGCAGGTTGGAGCCGTTGATCGACGCCAGGCCGTCCCTCGCCTGCAGGCCGGGCGCCTCGATCCCGGCGCGGCGGAAGGCCTCACGGGTCGGCATCCGTTCCCCCTGGTAGAAGCACTCGCCTTCGCCCATCAACGAGAGGGCCACCTGGCTCATCGGCGCCAGGTCTCCGCAGGCGCCCACGCTTCCCTTCTCGCTCACCACCGGGGTGACGCCCCGGTTCAGCATCTCGAGGTAGGTGAGGGGGATGGCGGCCCGGCATCCGGAATTGCCGTGGGCGTGGACATTGACCCGCCCCAGCATCGCGGCCCGGACGTGTTCGATGGGAGCGGGTCCACCGATTCCCGCCGCATGGTTGTAGACCAGGTAGCGCTGGAAGCTCTCCACCTGCTCGGGGCTGAGCGCCACGTTGGCCAGCTCGCCGATGCCGGTGTTCACCCCGTACATGACCTCGCCCTCGGCGATCTTCTTCTCCAGCAGCGCCCGGCAGTTGCGGATCCTTTCCAGTGCGGCGGGTTCCAGCTCGGCCTTCTCACCGTGGCGCGCGACCGCGACCACGTTCTCGATGCTCAGATCGTTGCCGGTGAGGATGACGGTCATGGCGACTCCGGTCGATGGAATGAGGCGACAGCCGACCCGCGGCCGACGCCGCCGGGGGCGTCCGGCAAGCCTAGTCGGACGGCCGGTTTCGGACAAGTGCGCAGCCCGCGGGGCCATGCTATGATCGAAGCGGTGTCCAGGAAACCGTCCCCCCGACCCGGAAAGGAATTCCCCATGCACAAGCTCGTGCTGCTCCGGCATGGCCAGAGCACCTGGAACCTCGAGAACCGGTTCACCGGCTGGACCGACGTGGATCTGACCGAGCAGGGCGTGGAAGAGGCGATCCAGTCCGGCCGCTTGATGCAGCAAGAGGGATACGACTTCGACCTGGTCTACACCTCGGTGCTCAAGCGGGCGATCCGGACCATGTGGCTGGTGATGGACGAGATGGACCGCATGTGGTTGCCGGTGGTCCGTCACTGGCGGCTCAACGAGCGCCATTACGGGGCGCTGCAAGGCCTGAACAAAGCGGAAACCGCGGAGAAGATGGGGGAGGAGCAGGTGATGATCTGGCGCCGCAGCTACGCGACGCCCCCGCCCCCGCTCGATCCCTCCGACGAGCGTTGGCCGGGTCACGACCGCCGCTATGCCGACCTGGCGCCCGAGGACATTCCCCGGACCGAGAGCCTGGAGATGACGGTGAAGCGCTTCCTGCCCCTGTGGCAACAGGAGATCGCGCCCCTGGTCCAGCAGGGAAAACGGATCCTCATCGTGGCCCACGGCAACAGCCTGCGGGCGCTGGTGAAATTCCTCGACGGGATCTCCGACGAGGACATCGTGGGCCTGAACATCCCCACCGGGGTTCCCCTGGTCTACGAACTCGACGAGAACCTGAAGCCCCTGCGGCACGAGTACCTGGGAGATCCCGAGGAGATCGCGCGGGCCGCCCAGGCGGTGGCCGATCAGGCCAAGAAGAAGAACCAGGGTTCACCCCGGAGCTTCGGGAAGTGAGGGTCGGCCCGTGGCGCGCCCGCTCGGTCCCGGGGGCGCCGGTCCATCGCTTCGTGGCGCGACCCTTGGACCCCGGTGGGTCCTTCGGTCTACAGGTCGTCCTCGGTGGGCCCGGCGGGCCGCTCGTAACGCGC
Source organism: uncultured bacterium (assembly GCA_964601275.1). Classification (GTDB taxonomy): domain Bacteria; phylum Krumholzibacteriota; class Krumholzibacteriia; order JAJRXK01; family JAJRXK01; genus JAOZPE01. Next base: position 300,920 of record CAZRMV010000001.1, read on the forward strand.
CTTCATGAACTCCACCGCGGGCTCGAGCAGATGACGCCACGCCTGCTCGGTTTCCTCGTCGAAGAAGCGGTCGAACTCCCGGGCCGCCGCGATCAGGCTCTCCACCCATCCTTCGTACAGCTCGGGGCGGATATCCAGGGCCGAGCGGCTGTGGAGCTGGGCGATGCGCTCGAAGTGGACCACGCTCTCGGGGCTGTGGTCGTCCAGGAGCATGGTCATGTAGAGCGAAGCGGTCAGCTTGCGTTTCTGGACGGTGAAGTCGGTCTCCTCGAACTTCCGGGCGATTTCCGGGGAGATCTCCCGCAGGATCTCGTAGAATCGCTCGACGAAGCCTCCCTCGCCCAGGCACCGCTCCAGGCTGGAGTGGAAGAGTTCCATTTCGTTCTCGGTCATCGGTCAACGCCTTCCCGCGGCCTCAAGGGAGGGGCCGGGCTCGAATCGGGGGGAACTCCGCCGATCTCCAAGATGGTTGCCGCCCGGGCCGCCGCAAGCCCCCCGCCCTCCTTTCCCCGCCGTCTGCTCCCCACGGGGAAAGGAGGGCGGGGTCGCAAAAGAGGGTCTTGCCACCGGACGGGCTGATCCACCATCTTGTCCCGGTCATCTGGCCTCTCATCGATCCGGAGGAGATTCCATGCAAGTCCCCCGTTCCGTGCGCCGCACCATCCTGTTTGCGGTCCTGATGCTCTTCGTCCCTGCCGGTGCCGCGGTGGCCCAGACCAGTTGGGCCGTCGCCCAGAGGCCGGACGCGAGTCTGAACAAGTTCCTGGACAAGCTCATGCCCCACGCGGCCAAGGTGCCCGGCGCCGCCGAGGCGGGGGCGATCATCCTGTACAAGCAGCACTTCCTCAAGAGCCAGGAGAAGAACTACGAGATCTGCACCAACATGGTCTTCTTGGTGAAGGACCCCTCCCGGGTGGGGGAAGACCTCACCATGCCCTATCTGGACGGCCAGGGGAAGTACCCCGAGCGCAACGCCTTCATCCGCCGGGGGGACAAGATCCTCCGTTACGACGAGGAGAAGTCGGAGGTGGTGCTCGGGGTCGACGACATCCACCGCAACCGGATCATCTTCGATCTGCCTCCCCTGCAGAAAGGTGACCTCGTCGGCTGGTCCATCGTGGAATCCCACGAAGGATTGGTCCAGCCGTGGATGGCTCCGGCGGCCGACCGTTATCCGGTGGTCTATTGCAGTGTGAGGATCCTCAACGACGGCTCGTCCAGTTTCGTCATGGCGAGCCACGGATTCCCCGACGCGAAGGCATCGACCAAGACCGAGGGCCTGGTGAACGACCGTCCCGAGCAGTGGAAAGCGCACGCCGGCGATCTCGCCGCCATCGAGAATCTTCCCGCGACGGCTCCGTTCGACGCCGAGACACCCGTCTTCGCCATCGCCTTGACCGAGAGACATTCGGACAATCCCAAGGGCTACCGAGGATGGGTGCCGATGGCGAGTTGGATCAACGTGGCGGCCATGCTCAGCGGGGTCCGGGAGGCCATCCTGGATGACACCGGTTCCCTGGACATCCAGGCTTCGGCGATCACCACCGGTCTGGCGGACGACGCGGCCAAGGAGAAGGCGGTCTACGAATACGTCCGGGACAAGATCCAACTGCTCGACGGCGACGAATACGACCGTTCCGAATTCCGTACGATCAAGGAAGTGATGTCGGCCAAGGCGGCCACCCCCTTCGAGAAGTCCGCTCTCATGCTCGCCCTGCTCGACGCGGCAGGGGTGCCGGCGGAGATCGGAGCGGTCCATCCAGCTTCGTGGGGGAGCCTCGACACCGCGAGCAAGACCCTGATCGACTTCAACTCGTGGGTCGTCCGTTGTGGGGGCGAAGAGCCCCGCTTCTACGCTCCCTATGTCGAGGGTCTGCCGGCGGGAGCGCTTCCGGCCGACTGGGGGAAGGCGGAGATCCTCTCCCCGACCCCGGGATTGCTGGAAAAGGTCCGGGCCTACCAGAAGAAGGTGGGGACCGAGGAATTCGCGAAGGCGGGAAAGATCGACCCCGCTCGGCTCTTGTCCGAGGCCGAGGCGCACGCGAAGGAGAAGGGCTGGTACCGTATCGAGACGCTTTCCACTCCGTGAATCTCCACCCCGTCCGAAGGCGGGCCGTCGCCGGCGAGCCGGGATCGTCTCCTCCGTCCAACGGGTGATGGAGGCGGAGAAGGACGCCCCCGGCGCGGCCGAGGCCCCGGTGGTCGTTCTCTACATGCAGACCTTCGCCGACGTGGGAGTGAAGCAGACCAAGGTGTGCCGGAATCTGATCCTTTCGGTGAAGGACCCGTCGGTGCTCCCCGAGCGCGCCTTGCATCCCTGCACGCCCGTTTCGCCTGGCCGCCGATCCAGGCCGGGGACATCATCGGGCGCCATGGTGACTGGTACGGTTTCAAGTTGAAGGTGGAAGGCTGGGCGAACGAGATGCCCTCGGACCATGTCGCGGGCATGAACCATCTTCCCGCCCATCCCCAGCTCCCGCTGTCTCCGCCCTACGGCGCCGAAGTCCCGGCCTTCGTGGTGGTCCACGTGGGACGCTACACCACCTTGCCCGGAGTGGGGCGGAGGGTGGATTCCCACCACCGGCTGGCGCAGGGTGGCCCGACACTTCGCCGTCCTCGAAGAGGAGGCCGGGGTCAACTCGGTCGCGGTGATCGACAAGGCCCGGGCAATCACCACCGGTGCCGCGAACGAGGTGGAGAAGGAAGAGGCGATCTTCGAGTTCGTGAAGAACGAGGTGGAATTGGCCAAGGGTCCCGAGTACGACCGCTTCTCCACCCGCCCGGCGGCCGAGGTGCTGGAGACCATGTCGGCGAGCGGCGCCGAGAAGGTGTTGCTGATGGAGAGCCTGCTCCAGACGGTGAAATCGGACGGGAGGATCTCCGGAGTGCACCGGATGGAATATGGCCCGCTCAGTACCGAGGTACCCGGTTACCAGAACTTCACCGATTTCGCCCTGCGCTGCGGCGACGATGATCCGCGCTGGTACGTTCCCTACGTGGCCCACGCCCTCTCCAACGTGGACGAACTCATCGAGAAGGTCGACGCGGCCGCGGCCAAGCAGAAGTGGTACAAGCTGGAGAAGGTGGGCGGGAACCAGTCGCCGATCACCGGGTCAGCGGATGCCTGGCGCCGAATCCAGCAGGTCGTGGAGGAGCTGGCCGTACGCGGTCAGCTCCCTTGTCTTCTGGCCGGGTTCGTCGAAGGCTCGGCGCAGACGGGAGAACGCTGCCTCGAGCAGCCGCTCGCGTCTTGCCCCTTCGTCCCGGGGGGCGAAGAAGGAGGAGCGCCGCAGGGCCTCCCGGGCGTTCCCATGCAGTTCCTCCAGGCGGGAAGGATCTCCGCCGAGAGCCACCGCTTCCTTGTAGAGTCGATGGAGACGGCAGCGGAGCAGGAAGAGTTCCCGCCCGTCCTCGTTCTGCAGCTGGGTTTCGGTGGCGACCGGAAGAAAGGGAAAGGCGCGTCGCAGCGCGGCGGTGAACAAGCCGTCGACCGTGCCCACCGGATCGCGGCCGTCCTCCTCGAAGAGATCGGCGTCGCCGACCCCGCAACTGGGCGAACGGCTCTTCAGCACGAAACCGTCGAGATCGTCGATGCCCAGCTCGGCCAGTTTCCCACCCGCCCAGTGATGCATGTCGCAGGTGTGGTCGATCCGGCTTTCGATTCCGCGCATGCGGGGGGCGGTGGAGTCGCCCTCGAGCCGGACCGGTTCGCGGGGAACGTCCATCCCCATCTCGACCTCGGGGCAGACCCCGATCCACTGGATGACCTCGCCCTCCGTCCCGGCGGATGGCTGGCTCATGATCCACGGGTCGGCCTGGTCCTTTCCGTCGTAGCGGACCTTCTCTCCCAGCAGGCAACGGCTCACGCCCAGCCGAAGGGCACGCGGCTCCACCGTCAGCTTCCGCCTTCCTTCCTCCGGATGAGATTCAGGGCCGATCCCGCCTTGAACCATTCGATCTGTTCCTCGGTCAGCGAGTGTTTCGCCGGGAAACGGTCCTCGGTGCCGTCGTGGTGCTTGAGCACGACGGTGACCGTACTGCCCGGGGCCAGATCCTTGAGTCCGAGGAGGCTCACCCGGTCGTCTTCCTGCACTTTTTCGTAGTCCGCCGGATCGGCGAAGGTCAACGGCACAACTCCCTGCTTCTTCAGGTTGGTCTCGTGGATGCGGGCGAAGGAACGGGCCAACACCGCCTTGGCGCCCAGGTGCCGGGGCTCCATGGCCGCGTGCTCGCGCGAGCTGCCCTCGCCGTAGTTCTCGTCGCCGACCGCGATCCATCCCTTGCCCGCCGCCTTGTACGCCCGGGCCACTTTCGAGAAGCTGTCGATCGAACCGTCGAGCTGGTTCTTGCCTCGTCCCACCTCGTCGCGGAAGGCGTTCACCGCTCCGATGAACATGTTGTCGCTGATGTGGTCGAGATGTCCCCGGAATCGCAGCCAGGGTCCGGCCGGCGAGATGTGATCCGTCGTGCACTTGCCCTTGGCCTTCACCAGCACGAAGAGATCTTCGAAGTCCTCGCCGTTCCACGGCTCGAACGGGGTCAACATCTGCAGACGTTCGCTGTCCTGGCTCACCTTCACCTCGACCGAGCCCGCGTCCTCGGCGGGGGGGATGTAGTAGGAGGTATCCCCGGCGTCGAAGCCCCGGCGGGGCAATTCGTCCCCGGTGGGGGGTTCGAGCCTGAACTTCGTGCCGTCGGGGGCGGTGAGGGTGTCGGTCAGGGGATTGAAGTCGAGACGGCCGGCCAGCGCCAGCGCGGTGACGATCTCCGGACTGCCGATGAAGGCATGGGTCTGTGGATTTCCGTCATTCCGCTTGCGGAAGTTCCGGTTGTAGGAGGTGACGATGCTGTTGGGCTCACCCGATGTGATGTCGTCGCGCTTCCATTGTCCGATGCAGGGTCCACAGGCGTTGGCGAGCACCACGCCCCCCATCTCGGTGAGGGTCTTCAACTGACCGTCGCGCTCGATGGTGGCCCGCACCTGCTCGCTTCCCGGGGTGATCAGGAACTGCGTCGCCGCCTTCAAGCCATGGGCGGCGGCCTGCCGGGCCACGTTCGTCGAGCGGTCGATGTCCTCGTAGCTCGAGTTGGTGCACGAACCGATGAGAGCCGCCGAGAGTTCCATGGGATACCCGTTCTCCCGCGCGTCCTGGGCCATCCGCGAGATGGGATGGGTGAGATCGGGAGTGTGTGGACCCACCAGGTGGGGCTCGAGGGTTGAGAGGTCGATCTCGACGATCTCGTCGTAGTACTGCTCGGGATGCTCCAGCACCTGTGGATCGGCGGTGAGCTCGGCGGCGTGCTTTCGGGCGAGCTCTGCCACCTCGCTCCGGCCGGTGGCGTTCAGGTACGTCGCCATCCGCTCATCGAAGGGGAAGAGGCTGGTGGTGGCGCCCAGCTCGGCGCCCATATTGCAGATGGTGGCCTTGCCGGTGCAGGAGATGCTGTGAGTGCCTTCGCCGAAGTACTCGACGATCTTGCCGGTTCCTCCCTTGACCGTGAGCAGGCCGGCCAGCTTGAGGATGACGTCCTTCGGTGCGGTCCAACCGTTGAGCTCGCCGGTGAGCTTCACCCCGATCAGGTGGGGCCACTGCACCTGCCAGGGCATGCCCACCATGGCGTCGACCGCGTCGGCGCCCCCCACGCCCACGGCGATCATGCCCAGGCCGCCCGCGTTGGGGGTGTGGCTGTCGGTCCCGATCATCAGCATGCCCGGAGCGGCGTAGTTCTCCAGGATCACCTGGTGGATGATCCCGGCCCCGGGCCGCCAGAACCCGATGCCGTATCGGGCGGAGGCGGTGCGCAGGAACTCGTAGACCTCGCCGTTCTCCATCTCGGCGGTCTTCAGGTCTTCCTGGGCCCCGCCGTGGGCCCGGATCAGATGGTCGCAGTGGACCGTGCTGGGGGTGGCCACCTTCTTCTTGCCGGCGGCGATGAACTGAAGCAGGGCCATCTGGGCGGTGGCATCCTGCATGGCGACGCGGTCGGGTACGAGGTCGACCACGCTGTTGCCCCGGATGGGGGCCTCACTGCGATCCTTCAGGTGGCTGAAGAGGATCTTCTCGGCCAGGGTCAGGGGGTGTCCCAGGACCCTGCGGCCCTCCTCGTGGCGGGCGCGGAATCCCTCGTAGGCGGCCTCGATGGCCTGCAACCAGTTTGTGTCCATGACAGTGATCCCTTTCTGAGAAGTGGGGGGGCCTCCGGTGGGTTTGTGCCGCTGGACGCGGATCGCCCGGTTCGGCGGACGAGGCCGGCTCAGGCCGCCAATATAGATGCTGCGGCGGCTTCGACCAGTCGAGCGGTCCCGGGGTCATCCGTCGCCTCGACCTCGCGGCCTGCGGTGGGGTGGAGAGGAGGGCTCGGGGGACCGAGGTGGGGAGGACCGAGGAGCCCGGAGCGTGGCCGGCACGCTGGGCGCCAGGCTGAGCACCCGGGCAACCATGAACAGGCTCAGGGCCAGCCACAGCAGATGGACGCTGCCCTTCCGGCCGGCGATCCAGGCGAAGGGGGCGAAACCCAGGACGGCGGCGGCGATCATGGCCCGGCTCAAGAGCTTTCCCCGGACCAGCCCGATGAAATAGCCGTCGAGCGCGTAGGCCGCCGAGCCCGCGGCGAGGACAGGGAAGAGCCAAGGTGCCAGCTCGCGCGACCAGGCCACGACCTCCGGGTGGTTCGTCAGCAGCCGGAAGAGGCTTCCTCCGAAGAGATTGAAGATCGCAGCGACCACGATTCCCAGCAGCAGGCTGGACGTCAGGGACATCTTCAATACGCGGCGCAAGGGGTTGCGTTGCGCCGCCCCGTCGAAGATGCCGGCCAGGCTCTCGGTGGCAAAGGCGATGCCGTCGATGAAGAACGCGGCCAGGGTCACCACCTGCTTGACCACCGCGGTGGCGGCCAACAGGACCGTACCCAGCAGGGAGGCCAGGTTCATGAACACCGCGAAGACCGAGATCAGGGCCAGGGTCCGCACCAGGATCTCGCGATGGAAGGTCATGGCCGCCCGCAGATGACCGCCCTGGGCCGCGCGGGCGGCCAGCTTCTGGAGCGGCACTCCCCGCAGTTCGGGCGCCGCGAACCCGAGAGCGACCAGCAGCATGAGGTATTGACTGGCGGTGGTGGCCAGGCCCGCCCCCGTCGCGGCGAGGTCCCAGTGCACGATGAAGAGGTAGTCGAGGATCGCGTTGGCCCCGTTGCCCACCAGGGACATGGCCAGGACCCTCCTTCCCTGTTCGCGGCCCAGGAACCAACCGAGCAGGACGAAATTCAACAGGGTAGCCGGCGCGCCCCAGATGCGGGCCTGGAAGTAGGCCTGTCCGGCGGCTTCCACCGGACGGGTTCCCTGCAGGGCCCAGAACCCCAGTCGAGCCAGGGGTCCCCGCAGCAGGATGAGCGCGGTTCCGGCGGCGAGGGCGATGAAGGCGCCGTGCAGCATCACCACCACCGCTTCGTTGCGTTTGCCCGCGCCGACCGCCTGGGCGGTCAGGCCGGTGGTTCCCATCCTCAGGAATCCGAAGCTCCAGTACAGGTAGTCGAAGAGGACCGCCCCGAGGGCGACCCCGGCGAGGTAGCGGATCTGGGAGAGATGTCCCAAGAGCGCGGTGTCCACCAGCCCGGCGAGCGGCACCATGAGGTTCGCCAGGATGTTGAAGGTGGCCAGGCGCCAGAACCTCCGGGCGAGGGAAGAGGGCATCCCTTCGTCCGCGCCTTCGCCCCGGCGGCTTTCCACCCTAGTCCACCTGGACCATGCCGCGCTTGGTGCTTTTCTCGTTTCCCAGTCTCAGTTGGAAGCCCTGGTCGTTCTCGTCGGCGAGCATCAACAGCTCCAGGTACCACCCCTCCCGGCACGGGGGCAGGGTCGCCTCGATGCGGGAGCGATAGGGAGCCAGGCTCTCGGCGGTCGCTTCGGGCAGACCCTCCTCGAAGGGAATGTGGCTCTTGCCGATCGGACCGTGGTCGAGTGCGTCGGTGAGGGCGGCCAGCCAATCCTCCTGGGCCGGATCCCGTTCTTCCAGTTCCTGGAGCTTGCGCCGGGCGTTCTCGAGCTGCTTGCGGAAGACCGTGGCCAGCTCGGCCCGGGCCTCGGCGAGTTGCAGGGTCTTGCTGGAGTCGGCATCGGCCTTGTGGCTGCAGCGGGGAGGATCCCACTGCAGATCCTCGACGACCGCGCAGGTGGTGATGAAGAGGTACTCGCCGGGCCCCATTTCCTGGGCCAACAGCACGGAATCCCGGGTGGTGAGATAGGAGGCGGCCGCCTTCGCGACCCCCATGCCCCCCTTGGCCATCTTCAGCCCGATCTTCAGCTTCTGGAGGCCCTTTGCTTCGTCCATGCGCTTCTGTTGGCTCGCCAACTGGTCCAGGGAGACGACGAAGCCCGCGGCATTGCGGGGAAGACCCTCCCGCACCCGGAGATAGGTCCCCAGCCGATCGGCGGGAATCCTGCCGTCCAGGGGGGGGACGTAGTCGTCCAGGCGGCCGAAGCGGGTCACCAGTTCCTTGCGGGTCTTCTCCAGCCGGTCCATGGGGACGCTGTGCTTGATCGTGCGGATCAAGAGCCAGGACGAAACCAGCCCGATGAGCAGGACCAGGCCGATAAAGGCTCCACAACCGATCATCAGCTTGCGCATGGGAACCACCTCCGGTCTCGGGGACCCTCACGGTGAGAGTGGCACGACCCCGCGGTTTCGCCAAGCCTGAGCTAGCGGGCCACCCGCGGACGTTCGTAGTGCTTTGTCGGATCGACGGTTTCCGCGTAATCGCTGTTCCACAGATCCAGGAAGAAGGCGCCCAGACGGGTCGCGATCTCCGGGTTCTCCGCGATCAACCCGACATTGCGGGAGGTGTGGAAATAGCTCTTCTCCCAGTTCGAGGTCCCCACCCAGGCGCGCTTCTGGTCGACCACCAGGTACTTGGCGTGGATCACCCGGGCGAAGGGGATGAAACCTTTCGACCACTGGGGGATCGTGGCCAGTTTCACGGTCACGTGCCGCAGGCATTGCAGGCTCTGCAGCCCGGCGATGGTTTCGCCTCCCTTGGACCAGTCCGCCACGAGCATCTCGACCTCGACGCCGCGCGCGGCGGCCCTTCGCAGCGCGTCTTCCAGGACGTTCCAGTAGCGATGATCGCGGCCGATGGCCTTGTAGGAAAGCAACTGGACCCGGATGCTCCGTTGCGCGCCATCGAGAAGGGCGGTGATCCGGGGCAGGTCCCACTCCGTTTCGTCCGGCAGGTACCCGGTGGGGCTGAAGGCCGGACGGTATCCCTCGGGAAACCCGGGATTCGGCACGGCGGATCCCGCCCCCTCTTCGTGGGGGAGCTCGGGTCGCGTCGCCCCGTGGGCCAAAGACCAGTCCATCTCGAACACCTTCGCCAGCTCGCCGCTGAGCGCGGGGTCGCGGATCCGCAGGCCCAGCTCCTGGATGTGGGCCAGCGAACGCCAGTCGAAGTTCTGGCTGCCGAGGTAGGCCTCTCGTCCGTCGACCACGAAGTACTTGGCGTGCAGCACGCCCCCCATCACCGACGCGACGTCGAAGAGGGCCACCTCGATACCCTTCCGCGCACCGAGACGGTCGAGGGTTCCCGGATAGGTCTTGTAGAACTTCTTCTCGGCCAGGAACCGAACCCTCACTCCGCGGTCGGCTGCGGCCTCGATGGCGCGGATCACCCCCTCCAGACGTCCCGCCACCTCGGGATCGGCGGCCCGCAGGCTGTCCGGCGCGTTGGAGGCGTAGAACTCGGCGAAGTCGAGGGTGGAGTCGGCGCCCTCGATCATCTCGAGCCACACCTGGGCCGCGTCGGGGATGTCGGGATGGTCCAGGGCCGTCTCCACCGGCCAGCTCTCGACCAACTGGACCGGAGGGAGCTGCGCCGGGCCGGAGCTTCCATCCGCAGCCGCGGAACGGTCCGCGAGCAGCAGAGCCGGGACGAGGAGAAGCAGGAAGATGTGATGGGTGCGCATCGCCGAGAGGCCTCCGGTCGAGGGATGTCCCAAGGAGTGGGGGTGACCGCGAGGGTAGCAGGTGGATGCGGCGGTGAGAAGGCGGGGAATACCGGGCGCCGGGAGGAAGCGGAGCGGCCCGCCGCCGGCTTCCTCCGGGGTGGCTCCTATGGCCTCGGCGGTTGCCCCGGGGCGGGGGGTCTCCTACACTTCGGTTCCGCCGCTCCCGACCGCGACCGCTCGGGGGAGACGGGTCCTTGCACCGCGTTCCGGCGGGAACCGGCTGCGTCCACCGAGGGAGGTCGAGACGGATGTCCCCGCAAACCGTGGCCGTCGGGTGTGACCATGGCGGCTTTCCACTCAAGCAGATCGTCCTTCAAGCCGTGGAGGCCCTGGGTCTGCGGGCCCTCGACTGCGGGACCGACAGCGAGCGGCCGGTCGACTACCCCGATTTCGCCTCCGAGGTGACGCGCCGCATCCTCGATGGAGAGGCTGAGCGGGGCATCGTCATCTGCGGCAGCGGGGTGGGGGCCAGCGTCGCCGCGAACAAAGTGGATGGAATCCGGGCCGGCCTCTGCCACGATTGCTATTCGGCCCGCCAGGCGGTCGAGCACGACGACATCAACGTGCTCTGCCTCGGCGCCCGCGTGGTGGGCTCCAGTCTGGCGATCGAACTGGTCCGCGCCTTCCTGCAGGCGGAATTCACCGGTGAAGAGCGGCACGAGCGCCGTAAGGCGAAGGTTCTCGAGATGGAGAGAACCCGCCGACCGCTCTGAAGACCACCGCTTCCTCGCCACCTTCCTCCGCGCCGCCGGAAGGGCGCGAGGCTCAGCGTCTACCCAAGGAGTCATCGAAAATGGAAGCCAATCCCCTGCGCCGTCTCCACGAGTTCGGGCAGTCCTTCTGGTGGGACTCCCTGGGCCGCCGGTTCCTGCGCGACGGGACCATCGAACGCTTGCGCGATGAGGACGGGATGCGCGGGATCACCAGCAACCCCAGCATCTTCCACGCGGCCTTGAGCAGTGGAAACGACTACGACGAGGACATCGCCCGCCTGGCCCGGGAAGGCAAGGACGCCGAAGGGATCTTCTGGGACCTGGCGGTCCGGGACATCCAGGATGCCTGTGATCTGCTCCGGGGGGTCTACGACGCGAGCGGGGGGGAGGACGGTTTCGTCAGCCTGGAAGTCGATCCGCGGCTGGCCTTCGACGCCGAGTCCACCACCCGGGAAGTCGACCGCCTCTGGGAGTGGGTGGACCGGCCCAACCTCATGGTGAAGGTCCCGGCGACCGAGGAAGGAATCCCCGCCATCCGGGACGCTCTGCTCGATGGCCGCAACATCAACGTAACCCTCCTGTTCGACCGCGGGATCTACCGGCGGGTGATGGAGGCCTACCTGGAGGCGTTGGAAGCGCGACTGGAGAACGGACTTCCGCTGGGGACAGTGGCTTCGGTGGCATCGTTCTTCGTCAGCCGGCTGGACACCCTGGTGGACTCGCGTCTGGAGGAGGTCGGGGGCGAAGAAGCCCTCTCCCTCCGGGGGGCGGCGGCGGTGGCCAACGCCAAGCTGGCCTACCAGGATTTCCTGGCGATCTTCCGGGGCCCCCGGTGGGAACGGTTGGCGGCGGCCGGCGCGAAGGTGCAGCGGCCGCTGTGGGCTTCGACCAGCACCAAGAATCCCGACTATCCGGACACCCTCTACGTCGATCCCTTGATCGGCCGGCACACCGTCAACACCCTTCCCACGGTCACCGTGGAGGCCTACCGGGATCACGGAAACCCGAGGCCGGATACCGTATTGGAGGAGATCGAGGAATCTTCACGAAAACTTCACGGGATCGAGGCGCTCGGGGTTTCCATCATGGAGGCGACACATCAGCTCCTGGGCGAGGGCGTCGAGAAGTTCGAGAAGAGCTTCCTCGAACTTCTGGAGGTTCTGCGCGGGAAGATGAAGACCCTGTGATGACCGCAGGAGGGGAGGCTCCTCAGTGACGATGCAAGCAGCGGCCACGGCATGGGACGGCCGGGTCTGGACCGGGCGATGAATGCCGCCGCGATCGCTCCGGGGGAGGCCGCCCTGGGTGGCACTCCAGGTGGTGGGAAGTGGGCCGGCGCCGCGCGGCTGGTGGCCTTGGCCGCGGTGCTCTATGCCTTTCTCTTCTCCATCGAATTGCTGGGCGGCACCTTCAAGCTGCTGGGCAAGGATTTCGCGATCAAGCTCATCCAGACCACCGAGAATCCCTTCACCGGTCTGCTCATCGGCCTGTTGGCGACCAGCCTGGTGCAGAGCAGCAGCACGGTGACCTCGATCATCGTGGGCCTGGTCGCCGGCGGGGGACTGACGGTGCCCGGGGCCATTCCCATGGTCATGGGCGCCAACATCGGCACCAGCGTGACCAACACCATCGTCTCGCTGGGACACATGGCCCGTTCCCAGGAGTTCCAGCGCGCCTTCGCCGGGGCCACCGTGCACGACTTCTTCAACCTGCTCGCGGTGGCGATCTTCCTGCCCCTGGAGGTCACCTTCCATCTCATCGAGCGCTCGGCCCACTTCGCCCAGGGGTTCCTGGTGGGGCAAGGTGGAGTGAGCTTCCACTCCCCGCTCAAGATGGTGGTGAAGCCGGTGGTGGAGGCTACCCGGGATCTCGTGGTCCAGCTTGCCGGCGGCGATCTTGTGGCCGCCGCGATCCTGATCGTCCTCTCCCTCGCCCTGCTGTTCGCGAGTCTGCATTTCCTCGTGAAGCTGATGCGCCGGATCATCCTGGGACGGGTGGAGGTGCTGATGCACCGCTACGTCTTCCGCCACGCGGTGGCGGGGCTCCTGGCGGGATTGATGATCACCGTCCTGGTCCAGAGCAGCAGCGTCACCACGAGTCTTCTCGTGCCGCTGCTCGCGGCGGGATTCGCCACCGTGGAGGAGATCTTCCCGGTGGTTCTCGGCGCCAACGTGGGGACCACGGTGACCGCCATCCTGGCCAGCCTGGTGACCGGGGTCAGCGCGGCGCTGGTGGTGGCCTTGTCCCATTTGTTCTTCAATGTGTACGGGATCGTGGTTCTCTACCCATTGCGGAGGATCCCCATCGGGGCAGCCCGTTTCCTCGGCCGCCTGGCCCTGCGATCGAGGGCCTACGCGATCGTCTACGTGCTGCTGGTCTTCTTTCTCATTCCCCTGGCCCTCATCTTCCTGACCCGCTAGGAGTCGATGATGTTCAAAGCCCTTCTGAACGCCCTGAAGGCCAAGAATCACCTGGCGCAGGCCCTCGACCTGACCTACGAGTGCCTGGAGAGGGCGGAAACCCTCACCCGGGCCGCAATGAGCGATCTGCTGGACGGCCGGAAACCCGAGATCGACATCTACGCGCTCGACCGGGAAATCAACCGCGGCGAGATGCAGGTGCGGCGCCTGGTCTTCGAATACCAGTTGCTCAACAGCAATGCGGACATCACTCCGGGACTGATCATCACCAGCACCATCATCGACATCGAACGCATCGGTGACTACGCGAAGAATGTCTACGAACTCGCCGAGCGGTATCCCCATCCGTTCCTGGGAAACGAGTACTTCGACACTGTCCGGGAGATCGCCCTGGAGGTCCTGGAGATGTTCCCCCGGGCGAGCGGCGCCTTCCGGGAGGGGGATGTCGAGGCCGCCGAAGCGGTGATGCAACAGCATACTTCGTTCAGCCGGCGTCTCGACAGCGTGATCGATGGCCTGGTGGAGGATCCCCGGGTCAGTGCCAAGGACGCGGTGATGGCCGCGCTGGGCTCACGCTACACCAAGCGTATCTCCGCCCACCTGTCCAACCTGGCCAGCAGCGTGGTCAATCCTTTCGACCGGATCGGGTTCCGTCCCGGGACCGGCGAACCCGAGGACGCCGACCGCTGAGATCCCCGGGCGGGCCGCCGGGCCACGGCCTAGGGCTCAGGCCATGTTCACCTGCGCGGGTGCTTGCTGTCCCACCGAACCCACGCTTCCATCGCCCTTGAGGGCGAGCATCCGGTCCAACGCCGTCTGCGCACCCTCGGCGACCTGCGGGGAAACGCGGATGGGGTTGGTCAGACGGCCTTCGACCAGGTTCTCCAGGGTGAAGAGCAGGTGCGGGGGATCGATCCGGTACATCGTCGCGCAGGCGCACTGGATGCCGGAAAGGCTGCGGATGTCCTGTTCGGGGTGCTCGTTCGCCAGTCGGTGGACCAGGTGGTATTCGGTGCCGACGGCCCATTTCGTTCCGGCCGGTGCCTCTCTCACCTGGCGGATGATGAACTCCGTGCTGCCCACCAGGTCGGCGGCCTGGACCACCTCGAAGTTGCACTCGGGGTGCACCAGGATCTTGCGCCCCGGGTCTTCCTTCCGCAGACGCTCGACATTCTGGACATTGAAGATCTGGTGCACGCTGCAATAGCCCTGCCACAGGATGAGCCGGGCATTCCGGTAGTCCCCCTCGCGGGCTCCGCCGTCGTCTGCGCGCGGATTCCACACCGGCATCTTCTCCAGGGGAATGCCCATCGCGTACCCGGTGTTGCGTCCCAGATGCTGATCGGGGAAGAAGAACGCCCGTTTGCCCCTCTGGAAGGCCCATTGCAACACCTCGCGCGCATTGGACGAGGTGCAGACCACGCCGCCGTGACGTCCGCAGAAGTCCTTGATCGCGGCGGTGGAGTTCATGTAGGTGATGGGCACCATCTCGTCGGCGCCCATCTCGTGCAAGCGGTCCCAGGCCTCCTCGACGTCGTCGATGTCCGCCATGTCCGCCATCGAACACCCCGCGCCCATGTCCGGCAAGAGGACGGTCTGATCGTCCCGGGTGAGGATGTCGGCGCTCTCGGCCATGAAATGCACTCCGCAGAACACCACGTACCGGGCGTCCTTCTGCTGGGCGGCCAGTTGGGCCAGCTTGAACGAGTCCCCGGTGAAGTCGGCGTGACGGATCACATCGTCGGCCTGGTAGTGGTGGCCCAGGAGCACGACGTGCTTTCCCAGGGCGGCTCTCGCCCGGGCGAGACGGTCCTGGATCTCCTCGTCGCTGAGGGAGGTGATGCTCTCTGGCAGGGGAGTGAAGATCTGGTTCATGGCACGGCGCTCCTGGACGCGGTGGAAGATCAGAAGGGGAGAAAGAATCCCTTTTCCCTGAGGTGGAAGAAATCGACGTCCTTGAAGCGGTAGAGCTCGGCGGGGCGTCCGGGACCCTCGGTCCGCTTGGCGCCCACGGGCTCCACCAGATCGAGGAGGCGGAGGCGGCGCCGGAAGTTCCGCTTGTCCAGCGCGCGATCGAGGATGATCTCGTAGGTGGTCTGCAGTTCCTGCAGGGTGAAGGTCGAGGGCATGAGCTGGAAACCCAGGGTGGTGTACTCCAACTTGGTGCGCACTCTCTGCAGGGCCACCTGCAGCATCTCGTGATGGTCGAAGGCCATTTCCGGCAGCTTCTTCACCCAGAACCACCGGGCCTCGGCTTCCAGGCGATGCGGGACGAGGGGGCAGCGATCGGCCGCCACCAGGGCGAAGTAGGCCACGCTGACCACCCGTCCCCGGGTGTCACGCTCGGGCGCTCCGAAGGTGTAGAGCTGCTCGAGGTAGACCTCTCCAGCGCCGGTGGCCTCTTCCAGTTCCCGGCGGGCCGCCGACTCGAGGCTTTCTTGGGGAGGGACGAAACCACCCGGGAGAGCCCAGAGTCCGGCGAAGGGCTCGTCCAGGCGCTTGACCAGGACCACCTGCAGTTTCCCCTCCAGGACGGTGAGGATCACCGTGTCCACGGTCACCGGAAGCGGAGGCAGGCGATGCGCCGACGCGGCCGGGGAAACGGATGCGGAAGTGTGGCCGTCCATGGTGTTCCCTAAATAGTGTTTCAGTGACACTTATGCAAGCTCCGTTCTGCGTCCCCGGCCCGGGGGGTCCACGCCGGCGGGCGCCGCACCCTTCCGGCTTCCGGAGGCGTCGCACCCGGCGGGGCGCCGCGTTGCGCCGTGGGGATGTCCCGGTTTACTTTGGAGATCCGTATGGATTCCCGGGCCGGTGCCGAAGAGGCGGAGTCGAATCCCGGAGACGCCCGCGGCCCGGCGTCCCGGCCTCGTCGTTCCCCCCGTGCCGGGCTCGATCGCCAACCGAAGGAGTACCTACCTTGAGATCGAAGACGATTCTGTTGACCGTGCTTGCGTTGATGGTTCTGGCTCTGGGTTCTGCGGTGGCCGATGCCGCCACCTGGGAGGTCGATACCGCCCATTCCATCCTCGGATTCAAGGTGCGGCACCTCTTCTCCAAGACCGCCGGCCGCTTCGAGGACTGGTCGGCCACGGTCGATTTCGACGGGAAGAACCCGGAGAAGGGCAGCGTGAAGGTCGTGATCCAGACGGCCAGCATCACCACCGACAATCCCAAGCGGGACCGTCACCTCAAGTCCGGCGATTTCTTCGACGTGGAGACATATCCCACCATCGAGTTCCAGAGCACCTCGGTCACCCGGAAAGGGGATGACTATCTCCTCCACGGCAAGCTGACCATGCACGGTGTGACCCACGAGATCGCCATCCCCTTCACCCTGGACGGCATCGGACAGGACCCCTGGGGAAACACCCGGGCCGGGTTCAGCGGCTCCTTGACCCTCGACCGCCAGGAGTACGGAATCAACTGGAACAAGTCGATGGATCAGGGTTGGATGCTCGGCGACGAGGTGCAGATCGACATCGAGATCGAGGCGGTGAGAAAGCCCTAGTCGGGCCGTCGGCCCCGCCCCGGCGGCGGGTGCGCCGTGGCCCGGGTCGGCTCAGCCCTTGAGGAAATAGGGGACCGTGCTGACCAGCGAGGCGATGACCGCGGCCACCGACAACAGCGCGAGGGCGAGGGCTCCCACGGTCACCAGGGGGCCCTCGCGCGTTTCCGCCTGGGGCAGGAACGACCGGGCGGCGAGGTATCCCGCCGCGAAGCCCCCGATGTGCGCGAGGTTGTTGGTGTGCGGACCCATGAACCCCAGCAGCAGGAGCAGGCCGGCCCACATCAGGGCCTGGCGGGAGAGGGCATCGCCGTACCGGCTGCCGTGGGCCCGTCCATAGACCACGCTGGCCGCGAGCAGGCCGAAGATTCCGCCGGAAGCGCCCACCGTGGGAGCGCCCCCCACCAGGTTCGAGACCAGAAAGCCCCCGACCGCCGACGCCATGAAGATGATGAAGGTCCGCGCCGGTCCGAAGCCGTCTTCCACCGGCGGTCCCAGGCTGCGGATCCACAGCAGGTTGAAGCCGATGTGCAGCAGCCCTCCGTGGAGGAAGATGGCCGAGAACATCGTGTACCAGTGGCCGTTGCCCAGGCTGCCCCCGTAGGTCATTCCCAGCATGAACAGGGCACGGGTCGACGGGGAGAGGATTCCCAGCAGCCCCCCACCGCCGGTGAGGGCCCCGCGGGGATCGAGGGCGAGGGCGAGGAGATAGAGGAGGATCGAATACCAGGTGATCGCCCAGACGGGATCGAAGAGGGCGTTCAGGCGCTGGAAGGCCGGAGCGTAGCCGAACATCCCCGGCTGCCACCGTCCGCAGTAGGGGCAGCGCTCCTCATCGACGTCGATGAGCTTGTGGCAGGAGGGACAGAGGATCGAGCCCTGGGTCTGGCGCATCGGAGGGTCTCAGAGCACCGCTTCGACGGCGAGGATCTCCGGGATGAAATGCCTCAAGCGCGCTTCGATCCCCTGTTTCAGGGTCATGGTGGCGCTGGGGCAGCCTCCGCACGCGCCCTGCATCCGCAGATAGACCACTCCATCGCGGTATTCGACGAAGACCACATCTCCTCCATCCATGGCGACCGCGGGACGGATCTGGTCGTCGAGGATCTCCTTGATCCGGCCCACGATCTCGCCTTCCCCGGCGGCGTGCGCCTGCTCCCCGGCGGGAACCGCGGGTTCGCCCGAACGGAGGAAGCCTCGGAGGGCCTCGGAGATCCGGGGAATGAGCTCATCCCAGTGATCTTCGGTGTCGGCGGTGACGGTCACCAGGTTCTGGCTGATGAAGACCCCGTCGACGTGATCGAGGTCGAAGATCCGGCGGGCCAGGGGAGAGGCCAGGGCGTCCTGGGGATCGCGATAGTCCGCACTTCCGCTGGCCAGGAGCGTGCGCTCGGTCAGGAATTTCATGCTGCGGGGATTGGGGGTCCCCTGCACGTGGATGGGGATCTGGGCCTCGGTGCTCATCAGGATCCTTTGCGGTGGTTGGTTTCTTCCCCGATCCGCGGGGGATTGTCTCCATTCTACTCTGAAGTCGGCGATCCTGCCTCCTCCAAGCGGCCGGATCTACCCGTCGGCCGTCTCCTCCGGCGCCGGAGGCCACTCCCAGACCCCGGGGATCGCGCGCCCGCAGTCGGGACAGCGGCTGCCTTCGATCCGCATGCGGCGCACCTGGAACCCGCGTCGCTCCACCAGCAGGGCTCGGCAATCGGGGCAATGGGTCCATTCCCTCTCCTCGCTCCGTCCTCCGAGGTTGCCCAGGTAGACGAAACGGAGCCCGGCCTCCCGTCCGATCTCCCAGGCCCGGCGCAGGGTCGAGTAGGGCGTGGCGCCGCGGTCGCTCATCCGGTAGTCCGGGTGGAAGGCGGTCAGATGCCAGGGCAGGTCCGGATCGAGGCCGGAGAGGAAGGCGGCCATCTCCTCCAGCTCCTTCTCGCCGTCGTTGAACCCGGGAACCACCAGGGTCACCACCTCCACCCAGTATCCGCGTTCCTTCAGGGCCTTCAGGGTCTTGAGCACCGCAGCGAGGGTGCCTCCGAGTTCGCGGTAATGTCGGTCCCGGAAGCTCTTGAGATCGACCTTGAAGAAATCGAGGCGGGGGCGCAGGTAGTCGAGCACCTCGGGCGTCGCGTTGCCGTTGCTCACGAAGCCGGTGGCGAGACCCTTGCGACGGGCGGCGTCGAAGACCGCGGCGGCCCACTCGGCGGTGATCAGCGGCTCGTTGTAGGTGCTGACCACCACCCGGCTACCGTGGGCCATCGCCGCCGCAACGAGATCTTCCGGAGAACACGGCTGGATGGTCGCCACCGCGGCGGGATCGCGCAGGGCCTGCGAACTGATCCAGTTCTGGCAGTAGGAACAGTGCAGATCGCAGCCCAGCATGCCGAAACTGAGGGCGTTCTCGCCGGGGAGGACGTGGTAGAAGGGTTTCTTCTCGATCGGGTCGAGGGCGATGCCGTTCACGTAACCCCAAGGCGCCCGCAGTTCTCCTCCCTCGGCGAAGCGCACCCGGCAGATGCCGCGTTTCCTCTCGCGCAGCCGGCAACGGTGGGCGCAGGCGAGACAGCGAAGCCGTCCGTCTTCCAACTCCTCGACCAGGGCCGGGGCCGCCGGCCGGGTGTGTTCGGAGAGGATGGTTGCCAGGGAAACGGCGGTCTCGGCCATCGATCTCACCCCATGTTGCATTGAACCCACAAGCCGGTCCCGGCGCAAGTGCGGCGCTTGCGGCCCCTCCATCCCGCCGCCCGCGGGGAACCGGAATGGCCCATCTTCGGCGCGGCCCCGCCGCGAGGGGGCCGAAGCGGGTCTTTGATCCCGGCCGCGATCGAGAGTACACTACCTGCTCTTCCCGCGTTCCCGATCGATCCGGCCGGGGGGCCGGTGGACCCAACGAGCCCTCACTCCGCAGCGGAGGACGAAGATGCCCCAGGGAGAACCCCACAGTGATTTCTCCGGCCCGTACCTGAACCGGGAGTCCACCCCGGAGAGGGCGCGCCCCATCGCGCTGGTGGCCGTGGGCGGTCACGCCTTCATGGAGGCGGGAGGTCGGGGAACCATCGAGGAGCAGGAGCGTTGCGCCAGCAATCTCTGCGACAAGCTCATGACCTTGATCGAGCGCGGGTACGAGCTGGTGATCACCCACGGCAACGGTCCCCAGGTGGGCAGTCTCCTCCTCCAGCAGGAGGCGGCCCAGGACGAGGTGCCCCCCATGCCTCTCGATGTCCTGGTGGCGCAGACCGAGGGGAGCCTGGGCTACATCCTCCAGCAGGCCCTGCTCAATCACCTGAGGCAACGGGACATCCGACGTTACGTGGTCACGGTGGTGACCCAGGTCCTGGTCAACGAGAACGATGAGGCCTTCTCCAAGCCCACCAAGCCCATCGGGCCGTTTCTCAGCGAGGAGGAAGCCAAGCGCCGGGCCAAGGAGCTGGGATGGACCGTGGTCAGCGACGCCGGGCGCGGTTGGCGCCGGGTGGTTCCCTCCCCGCATCCGGTCAAGGTGATCCAGCGGCACATGATCCGCGACGCGGCCCGCCAGGGTCACATCGTCCTCGCCTGCGGAGGAGGGGGGATCCCCATCACCGAGGACGGAAAGACCCGGGCCTACCGGGGGCTCGAAGCGGTGATCGACAAGGATCTCACCTCGAGTGTCCTGGCCACCCAGATCCATGCCGATCTCTTCATCATCCTGACCGCCGTTCCCCAGGTCTACGTGGGTTTCGGCACCGATCAGCAAAGGGCCCTGGGCGCGGTCACCCTGCAGGAGATCGAACGCCTGCGGGAAGAAGGCCATTTCCCCGCGGGCAGCATGGGTCCGAAGATCGACGCCATCATCGATTTCCTGAAGGGCGGAGGCGTCCGCGGTCTGATCACCGATCCCGACCGGCTCTCCGCCGCGCTCGAAGGACGGGCCGGTACCCACTTCGTGGGAAAGATCTGAGCGGACTTCGCCAGGAGGGGGCATGCCCCATCTTCCCGTCGTGATGACCATCGCCGGCAGCGATCCGAGCGGTGGGGCCGGCATCGCGGCCGATCTGAAGACCTTCGCGGCGCTGGGAGTCTTCGGAACCTTCGCCCTCACCGGCTTGACCGCACAGAACACCCGCGGGGTCCTCCGGGTCGAAGCGGTGGCGCCGGACCTGGTGGCCGCCCAGATCGAGGCTCTCCGGGAGGATTTCGCGATCGCCGCGGTCAAGACCGGGATGCTCACCACCGAGGCGATCGCCGAAGTGGTCGCCCGGCAGATGGAGGAACTCTCCCCCCCGTGGCTCGTCGTGGATCCGGTGGCGCTTTCCAGCGGAGGCGAGAGCCTGTTCGAAGGAGACGCCCGCCGCGCGATGGTCGAGTCCATCCTTCCCCTCTCGCCGGTGCTCACCCCCAACCTGCCCGAAGCGGAGACCTTGCTCCAAGAAGCGATCGGTCCGGACACCTCGTCCCGGATCAACGCGGCCCACGCCCTCGTCGGCATGGGGCCGCGGGCGGTGCTGCTCAAGGGAGGACACGTGGAGGGTCCCTGGGCCGAGGACGTGCTGGTCACCGCCGACCGGGAGTGGGTCTTCTCCAGCGAACGGATCACCGCGCACGGGGGACACGGGACCGGCTGCACCCTCTCGGCGGCCCTGACGGCGTTCCTCGCCCTCGGTCGTCCCCTCCCCGCGGCGGCGGTGCACGCGAAGGAGTACCTGACCGGCGCCCTGGAGCGCGCCCTGGAGGTGGGTTCGGGCGAGCCTCCCTTGCACCATTTCCACGCCTACGATCCGCCGGCGGGCGGGACGGAGGGCTAGGCGGTGGCCCCACCGCAGGACGATCCGCATCCGGCGGTGCATCCGAAGCAGTGGGGTCCGGTGCGGATGACGCGCCGGGACAATCTCTCCAGGAGCTGGCGGGGTGGAGAATCGAAGATGGAAAGCGGCGTTCCTGGGTCATTCTTCTCGAGGCCGACGGGAATCTGCAGCATCTGGTTGAAGTCGCAGTCGTAGAGGAACCCGTCGTAGCCCACGCTGATCAGGTCGCGGCACATGACCTCTTCCGCCGCGCCGGGATTGAAGGCCGTCCGGAGTCGGTCCATGTAGCCGGAAAGATTCCCGCTGTCCTCCAGCCATTCCAGGAAACGCGAGATGGGCATGTTGGTCATGGTGTACAGCGAGTCGAAGCGGATTCCGTAGCGGGTATCCAGTTCCCGCTTCCAGTCGGCTTCCAGGCTCTTCTGGGGCGCGGGCAGGAAGGCCCCCACCGGGTTGGTCACCAGGTTCAGCACCCGGCCGCTCGTTTTGTCCCCGTAGCCCAGTTCGTTCAACCGGCGCAGTCCCTTCAGGGAGATGTCGAAGACTCCCTCCCCCCGTTGCGCGTCGGTCTGACGGGGCAGGTAGTAGGGCAAGGATGCCACGATCTCCACCTGGTGCTCGGCGAGCAGTTCGGGGATGTCCGCGTAGGGCTCGAGCATGATGGCGGTCAGGTTGCAGCGATGGATCACGTGGACGCCGGTCGTGCAGGCCCGGGTCACCAACTCGCGGAAGCGGGGGTGCATCTCCGGGGCTCCCCCGGTGATGTCCAGGGTGGAGACCAGGCCGGTCTCCAGCCACTCGAGGCAGGCCTCGAGCACTTCGTCGGACATCGACTCGGGCCGGTCCGGTCCGGCGTCGACATGGCAGTGTTGACAGGTCTGGTTGCAGCGGCGCCCGAGATTGATCTGGAGCGTCGCCACGCTGCGCGCCGACAGGGGGGACAGTCCACTCTCTTGCAGACTCGCCTCGAAGTCGTGCTCCAGGCTCGCCAGGTGTTCCTTCTGGGCCCGGGGAGAGGAAAGAGGATGGTTGCGTTTGCGCAGGGTGAGTGTCATCGGGATCCCCGTGGAGGAAGGCAAGCCGGAAGCGGGCTTCCACTTTGCCGGCCGGCTTGCCGGTCTACATGGAAAGGTGGTCGGCGCAATTGCGCATCTGCAGGCCGTGGACCAAGGAAGCTCCGCCCCGCAGGGCGCTGGCGACATGGACCGCTTCGGTCATCTGGGCCAGGTTCGAGCCCTTTTCCAGGCAGGCCTGGGTGTAGGCGTCGATACAGTAGGGGCACTGCACCGCGTGGGCCACCGCCAGGGCGATCAGCGCCTTCTCCCGCTCGGAGAGGGCTCCCTCGGCGAAGACCGCCTCGTACCAGGCACTGAACTTCTTCCAGAGTCCAGGGGCTTCCTCGCCGATCTCGGCGAAGCGGGGCAGGTCCTTCGGATCGTAGTAGGTCGATGACATCTCTCCGCTCCCGGTCGGGTTCATATCCCACGGCGCATCACCGGCCCGGGGCCACAGCTCTTGCTGGAACGGGCCGCCGCTTCGTCTCTTCCCCTCGGCGGGCGGTCCATCGGTCGCCTTGCCTACGGACCGGCCGGCGTTGCGTGACCCGAGAATGCAGGCAGACCGCTTTCCGCGCAAGGCGGGCGCGCCCCCGATTCCCGGTTTTTCCGCCGATCCATCCCTGTCGCCGCCCTCGATCTGCTATTATGGTTCTATCGGAAGATCCATCTGGCTCTCGTTTCCGGGAAAGGAAATCCTCGCATGCCTCCCCGATTCCGGTTCCCCCGGCGGACGACTTCATCCGCTTCGATCGTGTTCGTCGTCCTGGCCTCGGCAATCCTCTTGGCCGCCTCCTCCGCCCAGGCCCTCCGGGTGAACAGCTGGAACGTCCTGAACGTCTCCGCCTCCAACGCGGCCACCCGCGTCGATGACATGCGCGTGGTCCTGCAGCAGATCCAACCCGATGTGCTGGTGACCCAGGAGATGATCGGACTGTCCGGCGCCCAGTATTTCTTCAACAACGTCCTGGAGGTCATCGAACCGGGACAGTGGGCCATGGCTCCCTTCGTCGACGGTCCGGACACCGACAACGCCTGCTTCTACCGAACGAGCCTGCTCGACTATCTGAGCATGGTGACGCTGCACACCGCTCTGCGCGACATCAACGGGTGGGCCTTCCGTCCGGACGGCTACACTTCCTCCGCGGCCGAATTCCGGGTCTACTCGGTGCACCTGAAGGCCAGCCAGGGGACGACCAACGAGGACAAGCGGCTGGCCGAGGTCACGATCCTGCGCAACCATCTCAACGCGCTGCCCGCGGGCACCCATTTCCTGATCGGCGGCGACTACAACCTCTACAGTTCCAGTGAACCGGCCTGGACCAAGCTCACCGGGAGCGAGACGGACAACGACGGCCGCAGCTTCGATCCGATCAACCGGGTGGGAAGCTGGCACAACAGCTCGAGCTTCGCCGATGTCCATACCCAGTCTCCCCGCCTGGACAACCTGGGCGATGGGGGGAGCACCGGCGGGCTGGACGATCGCTTCGACTTCCTCCTGGCCAACGACGACATGCTCGACGGCAGCGGGATCGCTTACATCCCGGGCAGTTACCGCGCCTTTGGGCAGGATGGAAACCATTTCAACAAGAACATCATCGACAGCCCGACCATCCCCGAGGGAGCGACGGTGGCCGACGCCCTCTTCCGCGCCTCGGATCACCTGCCCGTCTTCCTGGACCTGCAGGTTCCCGCCCGGATCCTGGTGAGTGGAACGCTCGATTTCGGGCGGGTTCTGGTGGGCTCGACCCCGCAGATCTCCCTGGTGGTGCAGAACCCGGCGCTCACTCCCGCCGAAGACCTTCTCTACAGCGTGACCGCGAGCACAGGCTTCAGCGGTCCCACCTCGACCTCCCCGGTTGCCGCGGGCGGCTCGGCCTCGACGGTCATCGGCGTGGACACCTCGTCGGCCGCGGTGCTCTCGGGATCGGTGACCTTCACCACGAACGCGGTGGACGACCCCAGCTTGCAGTTGTCGGCCAGCGCCACCGTCCTGCGTCCGGCGGCTCCCTCGGTCCGCTCCGATGCCATCATCTTGAGCGAGGCCGCCGATTTCGGCAGTCATCTGCCCGGGCAGTTCTCCGACATCGCGGTCGGGGCGTACAACTTCGGGTTCGACAGCCTGCAGGCCCTCCTGGAGGTCTACGATTGGTCGGTGAGCGGAACCGACGCGGCGCGCTTCAGCGTGGTGGGCTTTTCGCCGGTGGAGGTCGGCGCGACCGGAGCCTCCTTCCAGGTCCATTTCGACGACACCAGCGCGGCCGGCGGAGTCACCTACCTGGCCACCCTCGTCCTGAAGACGCGGGACGAAGCGGGAGTGACCGGAGCGGCGGCACGCAGCGATCTCAGCTTCGACCTGAGCGCCACGGTCGCGAACACCGGGACCGGAACCGAAGCGATTCCTTCGTTGACCCGGCTGGTGGGCAACCATCCCAACCCCTTCAAC
Source organism: uncultured bacterium (assembly GCA_964601275.1). Taxonomy (GTDB): domain Bacteria; phylum Krumholzibacteriota; class Krumholzibacteriia; order JAJRXK01; family JAJRXK01; genus JAOZPE01. Next base: position 325,840 of record CAZRMV010000001.1, read on the forward strand.
CCGCGCACCACCATCGCGTTCGACCTGGCCAAGGCCGGGCGGGTGCGGCTTGCGGTGTACGATGTCCGCGGTCGGCGGGTGGCGAGCCTGGTGGACGGATTCCGCGCCGCCGGGTCGTGGTCGGAGGTGTGGGATGGAACGGACCTGAGCGGTCGGCCGGTGGCCAGCGGGGTCTATCTCTACCGGCTGGAGGCAGACGGGGTCGATCAGACGCGTTCGATGACCCTCGTGCGCTAGTCCGTTCGCATCGAGCCGCGGTGGATCGGGCGGATCTCGGCGGGTTGGACGTGGCCCTTCGGTCCCGCATCTGCTAGCTTGCCCCCGATCATCCATGCCCGGCCGTCCCGCCATGCCGTGGAGGGGATCACGCCCCGGCGCGGTGGGGTCGGACGCGGCCCGAGCCGGTCTTCACGGAAAGCCCCCTTCAGGGGGAAGAGGCAGCGATCGTGATCTGGCGCCGGAAAGCGCTCCAGGAGCTTCAACCCCCCGGGAGGGGGGAACGGGAGGCGGTCTTCGCCGCGCGCCGGTCCTTCTTGCGATCCGGGGACGTGCTGCGCATCCCGCGTCCTGGTCTGCTGCGGATCCTGCCGCTGACCGCATTCCTGATGGTCTCCTGGACCCTCGCGCGATCGGTCCCTGGACCGGCCCGGCCGCTCGGGGGCGTTCTGTCGGCGGCCGCCGCGGTTTCCGAGCTCTCTGCGGACCTGGTGGAGAGCTGTCGTTCCTACTTCCAGGTTCGCGACGCGCGGCTGATCGGCTGGCTGCCGGGGGACGAGGGGTTGCTCATCACCACCCGCCTGGGAGAACATCGCCAACTCCACCGGGTGGAAACGGCGGGCGGAATGCGCCGGCAACTCAGTTTCCTGCCGGACTCGGTGGAGGAAGCCGAAGTCGCCCCGTCCCGGGGGCGGGCGGCGGTGGCCCTGGTGCTCGAGCACGATCCCGGACAACTGCTTCTCTTCGATCTGCGAACCACCGGCAGCCGGGTCCTCGACCGCGAGGACGGACGGTTCACCGCCCCCTCCTTCAGCCACGAAGGCCGGCACCTCCTGGTCACCCTGGAGTCGCCTGCCGATTCCACCAGCCGGCTGCTGCTGCTGGAACCGTTCGCCGGTTCCGCTCCGGTCACCGTGCTGCAGGGACGGGGACGATGGCGCACCCTGGACTGGGCGCCCGACGACGACCGGGTCGTGGTTCAGCGGGAGATCTCGCCGCAGGAGAGCGAGCTCTGGCTGGTGGAGATCCCGACCCTGGAATCGACCCGCATCCTCGAGGATCTCCCCCCGGCCCGCCTCGGCCCGGCCCGCTTCGCCGGGGAGGGCGGGTCGATCGTCTTCCTCGGCGATCCATGGCGGGGGATTCGCGAACCGGCGCGACTGGATCTGGACGATGGAACCCTCCGCCGCCTGGCCGGACAACTCCGCTGGGACGCCGAAGGCCTGGAGGTCTCGCCCGACGGGAGGATCGTCGCCTTCTCGGTGGATGAGAACGGGGCCAGCCGGATCTACCTGTCCAAGCTGGAAGGGGTGGAGCGCTCCCGCGGGGTCGATCTGCCGACCGGGGTGGTGGGAAGGATGCGCTTCTTGCCCCAGCCGAAGACCTACCGTCTCGCCCTGGAACTGACCACTCCCATCTCCCCCTGGGATGTCTACGTGATCGAGGGAGTGGACGAGCGCCCCCGCCTGGTCCGGTGGACCGAGAGCGAGATGGCCGGCATCGATCCGGAGCGCCTGAGCCGGCCCAGTCCCATCCACTATCGGACCTTCGACCAGGGGTCCAGCGGAGGAACCCGGGAAGTCTCCGCCCTCTACTACCGGCCCCTGGGAGCCGGACCGCACGCGGTGGTGATCGACCTGGGTCGCGGCCGCCGCGGCCAGAACCGTCCCGCCTTCGATCCCCGGGTCCAGTTCTGGGTCACCCGGCTGGGTCTGGCGGTGCTCGCCCCCAATCCCCGGGGTTCGACCGGCTATGGCCGGGATTTCACCGCGCTGGGAGCGGGCGAGGGCCGGGCCGACGTCGTCCGCGACCTGCTCGCCCTTCTCGATTGGATCGAGGAACGGCCGGAACTCGACGCCTCCCGGATCGGGGTCTTCGGGGAGGGGGCCGAGGCCGACCTGGCTCTGGCGACCCTCGCCCGGTCCGAAGGACGGTTGCAGGCGGCGGCGGTGCTGCTGGGCGATCCGGGGGAAATGCCCTCTCCGGAGGCGATGGCATCGATTTCAGAGCCGCTCCTGTTCCTCCTGGGCCCTGGGGCCGCCGGCCTGGAGAAGACCCTCCGGCCGCTCCAGGCGGAGATACCCGGTCTGGGCTGGTTTCTCGTTCCCGCCGAGGAGGGGGCGGGTGGGGGACGGTCCCGGCTGGAGGCCGAGGCCCGTCTCGGCGCATTCTGGCTGAGCGGCCTGGCCGAGAAAACGGCGCCATGAAGGGACTCCCGTTTGCTGCGGACCGCTTCCTTGCCTAGACTGGCGCTTTGATCCCGCACTCACGTGGGAGGTAATGCCATGGATGCAGAAGGATCCCAATCGTCGGCCTCGCAGCTCAGCTCGATTCTCCGATCGGAGAAGCTGCGTTACGTGATGCAGAGTTCCCCCTACACCGTGAAGGCGGGCAGTCCCGTGCGGGTCGCCATCGAAGGCATCCGCACCCGATCGAACAACTATGCCCTGGTGCTCTCCGGCAAGACGCTCGCGGGCATCTTCACCGAGCGCGACTATCTCGACAAGATTGCCGGGATGGATGTCTCGTTGGACCGTCCCGTCGATGAATTCATGTCGAAAGAACCCGAGAGTCTTCCATCGGATGCCAGCGTGGCCGATGCCCTCAAGCTCATCGTGGATGGCGGCTACCGGCATGTTCCCGTGGTGGATGACGGTGAGGTGGTCGGCGTGATCTCCGCCCTGGACATCGTCAAGTACATCGCTGAACTCTACCCCACCGAAGTCTACAACCTTCCTCCGCGTCTCGACCAGGTCATGAACCGGGCCGAGGGTGGTTGATCCTTCAGCCACACCCTGACACCAACCTGAACATCAAGGACCCAAGAGTCATGTCAGAGCACAAGGTTGCACAGCTGGACAGCGTAACCATTCGCTTCGCCGGTGATTCCGGCGACGGCATGCAGCTTACCGGATCGCGCTTCACCGACACGGCTGCGCTGGTCGGCAACGACATCGCAACCTTCCCCGACTACCCGGCGGAAATCCGCGCCCCAGCGGGGTCCTTGGCCGGGGTCTCCGGATTCCAGATCCAGTTCAGTTCCCATGACATCCATACGCCCGGGGACCGGCCGGATGTGCTGGTCGCGATGAACCCGGCGGCGTTGAAGGTGAATCTGAAGGACCTGCCCAAGGGCGGGATCCTCATGGTGAACGAGAACGCGTTCACCAAGGCCAATCTCCGGCTCGCCCACTACGAGAGCAATCCCCTCGATGACGGATCGCTGTCCGATTATCGCCTCATCACCGTTCCCATGACCGAGCTGACGGTCAAGGCGGTCGAGGAAACGGGGTTGCAGCGGCGGCTGGCCGAACGTTGCAAGAACTTCTTCGCCCTCGGAGTGGTGTTCTTCCTGTTCGAGCGTCCCCTGGACACGACAATCCGGTGGATCGACGAGAAGTTCGGGGCGAAACCGGACATCGCCCAGGCCAACAAGCTCGCCCTGAAGGCCGGCTACAATTTCGCCGACACCATCGAGGTCTTCCAGACCGTCTACGAGGTGAAGAAGGCGAAGCTGCCTGCGGGGACCTACCGCAGTCTCAACGGGAACCAGGCGATGGCGATGGGAGTGATCGCGGCGGGGGCGCGGGCCGGGCGCGAGGTATTCTACGGATCCTATCCCATCACTCCGGCCAGCGACATCCTGCACGAGCTGGCCCGCCACAAGGATTTCGGGGTGAAGACCTTCCAGGCGGAAGACGAGATCGCCGCGATCGGGGCGTCGATCGGGGCCGCCTACGGGGGGGCGCTCGCGGTGACCGGAACCAGCGGGCCGGGTCTTGCCCTGAAGACCGAGGCGCTCGGTCTCGCGGTAATGACCGAACTTCCCTTGCTGGTCATCAACGTGCAGCGCGGAGGGCCCTCGACCGGATTGCCCACCAAGACCGAGCAGGCCGACCTCTTCCAGGCGGTGGTGGGCCGCAACGGCGAGTGCCCGATGCCGGTGCTGGCTCCCTGCACTCCCGGCGATTGCTTCCACATCGCGATGGAAGGCATCCGCATCGCGGTGAAGTACATGACCCCGGTGATGGTGCTCTCCGACGGGTATCTCGCCAACGGCGCCGAGCCCTGGCGGATTCCCGATTTCAACGAGCTGCCGGAGATCGAGGTGAAGTACGCCGAGCCGGACGACGGCGCCGAACCCTTCATGCCCTACCGGAGGGACGAGGAGACCTTGTCGCGTCCCTGGGCCATCCCGGGAACACCGGGACTGGAACACCACATCGGCGGGCTGGAGAAGGACAAGCTCAGCGGAAACGTGAGCTACGATCCGGACAACCACGAGTACATGATCAAGCTGAGGGCGCGAAAGGTGGCCGGCGTGGTCCGGGACATCCCCGACCTCGAGGTCCAGGGACCCCAGGAAGGCGAACTCCTGGTGCTCGGATGGGGCTCGACCTACGGCGCCATCGTCAGCGCGTGCGAGCGACTGCGGGACCAGAAGGTTCCCGTCGCCAACACGCATCTGCGGTATCTCAATCCCTTCCCCGCCAACCTGGGTGAGGTGTTGCAGCGCTACGAGAAGGTGCTGGTGCCCGAGATGAACCTGGGGCAGTTGCGCCGCTTGCTGCAGGCGGAATACCTGAAGCCGATCCTCGGACTGAACAAGGTGAAGGGACAGCCCTTCAAGGTCGAGGAGATCATGGACCACGCTCGGGCCGTTCTCAAACAGCGCGCCGTCGCCGGTTGACTCTGAAAGGAAAGCAGCCATGAATACCGCCGCCGCCACCCCCGTCAAGCTCACCCGGAAGGATTTCGCCAGCGATCAGGAAGTGCGCTGGTGCCCCGGGTGCGGGGATTACTCGATCCTGAGCCAGGTCCAGAAGGTGATGCCCGAGCTCGGGTACCCCAAGGAGAACATCGTCTTCATCAGCGGAATCGGCTGCTCCAGCCGCTTCCCCTACTACATGGCGACCTACGGTTTCCATGGCATCCACGGTCGAGCCATCACCTTGGCCACCGGCCTGAAGATCGCCAATCCGGAGCTGAGCGTCTGGGTGATCACCGGCGACGGGGACGGCCTGTCCATCGGAGGGAACCACTTCATCCACGGACTGCGCCGGAACCTCGACATCAACATCATCCTCTTCAACAACCGGATCTACGGGTTGACCAAGGGTCAGTACTCGCCGACCTCCGAGTTCGGGAAGAAGACCAAGAGCAGTCCGCAGGGGACGATCGAGCATCCCATCCGTCCGGTCCGGACCGCGATCGGGGCCGAAGCCACCTGGGTGGGGCGCTCGGTGGACGCCGACGCCAAGCACCTGGCCCACATGCTGAAGCTGATGGCCCAGCATGACGGGGTTTCCTTCCTCGAGGTGTACCAGAACTGCATCATCTTCAATGACAAGGCCTTCGAGGATTTCGCGGCGAAGAAGGTGCGCGACGAGCGTATGCTCTATCTTGAGGACGAGAAGCCGCTCCGCTTCGGGAAGGACGGCGAGTGGGGGATCCGCCTGGACGGGTTGACCCCCCAGAAGGTGCGGGTGGGGGAGAACGGAGTGACCGAGGACGATCTCCTGGTCTACGACGCCCAGAACCCCTCGATGGCTTATCTCCTCGCCAACCTGGAGTACCCGGAATTCCCCGTACCGGTGGGGGTCTTCCTCGATGTCGATCGGGACATCTACGAGCAGAGCCTCGTCCAGCAGATCGAAGAGGCCAAGAAACAACCAGGAGCGGGTGACATCCAAGCGCTGTTGACCGGCCCCAACACCTGGACGGTCGATTGACATCACGCCGACGATCGAGGAGTCGATATGGAATGTCCTTTGTGTGGCCATGACAACCTTGCCGGTGCCGACACCTGTGAAGTGTGCGGCAGCGATCTCGCGTCGGCCGACGTGGAACAGTTCCGCGCACGCCTGAGGCAGGGAGTCCTCGGGGACACCCTGCAATCGTTGGAAACCCTGAAGCCCGGAGTCGTGAGCGCCGATGATTCCGTGGCCGATGCCCTGCCCTTGATGCGGCAAGACCGCCGGGGCAGTGTCATGGTCACCGACGAGGACAAGATCGTAGGCATCTTCACCGAGCGCGATCTCATCCGCCGGGTGCCGCACGAGAAGGATCTCTCCGAGGTGCGGATCAAGGACGTGATGACCCCCCAGCCCTTCACCTACTCGCCCAAGGACAGCATCGCCTACGCCCTCAACGGGATGACCACTTGGGGCAACCGTCATCTCCCTATCGCCGACGAGGACAACCGCCTGATCGGTTTCGTGTCGGTGCGCAAGGTGCTGCGGCACATCAAGGAGAAGTGCGCCAGCGGCGACTGCTGACTCGCTACTCTTCCTCCATGTGCGGATAGCGGAAATCGGTGGGGGGGACGAAGGTCTCCTTCACCGTCCGCGGAGAGACCCACCGGATCAGGTTCAGCACGCTTCCCGCCTTGTCGTTGGTCCCGCTGGCCCGTCCTCCGCCGAAAGGCTGCTGTCCCACCACCGCTCCGGTCGGCTTGTCGTTGATGTAGAAGTTGCCCGCGGCAAAGCGAAGCCGCTCGCTCATCTTGACGATGACTTCGCGATCCCGGGCGAAGATGGCCCCGGTGAGGGCGTAGGGCGACCCCTCGTCGCAGAGGGTGAGGGTCTCGTCGAGCTTCTCGTCCTCGTAACGGTAGAGGGTCAGGACCGGGCCGAAGATCTCCTCGCGCATGGTCCGGAAGGCCGGGTCCTTCGCCACGATCACCGTCGGTTCGATGAACCAGCCCTTGGCGTCGTCGTACCCGCCTCCACAGAGGATCTCGGCGTCCCCGCTGGCCTTGGCCTCGTCGATGTATCCGGTGATGGTCTGGTAGGCCGCCTGGTCGATGACCGCGCACATGAAGTTGCCGAAGTCCAGGGGCGTGCCCATGCGGATCTCTCCCACCTGCGAAACCAGCTTTTCGGTGAAGTCGTCCCACAACGAGGCCGGGATGAAGGCGCGACTGGCGGCGCTGCACTTCTGGCCCTGGTATTCGAAGGCACCCCGCACGCAGGCGGTCACCAAGGCGTCGAGATCGGCGCTCTGGTGGGCGAAGATGAAATCCTTGCCCCCGGTCTCTCCCACGATCCGCGGGTAGCTGCGGTACTTCTGGATGTTGGCGCCCACCAGTTTCCACATCCGCTGGAAGGTCGCGGTGCTTCCGGTGAAGTGGATTCCCGCCAGGTGCGGGCTGTTGATGACCGGATCCCCGACCTCGGCGCCGCTTCCCGGGACGAAGTTGATGACGCCCTTGGGCAGTCCCGCTTCCTCCAGGAGCCGCAGGATGAACCAGGCGCTGTAGACCGCGCTCGAAGCGGGCTTCCACAGCACGGTGTTGCCCATGAGGGCGGGACTGGAGGGAAGATTGCCCGCGATGCTGGTGAAGTTGAAGGGCGTCACTGCGAACACGAAACCCTCCAGGGGCCGGTGCTCCACGTAATTCCACATTCCCGGCTGGCTGTCGGGCTGTTCGCTGTAGACCTGCTCCATGTAGAAGGCATTGAAGCGGAAGAAGTCGATGAGTTCACACGCGGAGTCGATCTCCGCCTGGAAGACGTTCTTGCTCTGGGCCAGCATGGTGGCCGCGTTGAGGGTGTCCCGCCAGGGGCCGGCCAACAGCTCGGCCGCCTTGAGGAAGATCGCCGCCCGCGATTCCCAGCTCATCGAGCTCCATTGCGCGTGCGCCGTGCGCGCCGCGGCGATGGCCCGCTCGATCTCCTCCGGTCCGGCCTTGTGGTAGCGGCCGAGCCGGTGCGAGTGGTCGTGGGGAGCGCGGCATTCGCCCATCTTGCCGGTCTCGATCCTCTCCCCGCCGATCACCACGGGAATCTCGATCTCCTCTCCCATGAGCTGCGCCAATCGCCTCTTGATGCTCTCCCTCTCGGAGCTGCCGGGCTCGTACATCCGCACCGGCTCGTTGGCGGGAAAGGGCACGTTCAAGATGCTGTTGGCCATGATCGTCTCCTTGCGGTTGGCGGGGTCCGTGCTGGAGGCTACGCGATGGAATGGTTTCCCGCAAGCGGGGCCGACGCCTGCGCCCGGCTGGATCCGGCCGGATCCACCCCGCGGGGTCGGCGGGCCATCCGGTTCTTGCCCCGCCGAAGGAAACAGGGGAGAGTAGGGCGCGCAGTACGTCCCCTCGCAGCACCCACCCGGGAGAGGATCGTGGTCCAGGGACCGCTGAGAATCCACTCTTCACTGAGCATTCCCCGGCGGGAACTGCGCTTTCGCACTTCCCGCAGCGGCGGCCCGGGCGGCCAGCACGTCAACACCACCGACACGCGAGTGGAGCTGATCTTCGATGTGGCCCGCAGCGGGAGTCTCGGTCCCAACCAGCGCAAGAGATTGCTCGAGACCCTGGCCCGTCGACTCGACCAGAAGGGCCGGTTGCACCTTTTCAGTTCCCGCTTCCGGAGCCAATCGGCCAATCGGGAGGACGTGATCCGTCGCTTCCAACGGTTGCTCCAGGAGGCCTTGCGGAAAACGCGGCCACGCAAGGCTACCGTTCCGACCGAGGCGTCCCGCCGCCGGCGGCGGGAAGAGAAGAAGAAGCACTCCCGCAAGAAACAGCAGCGGCGCCGGGTCGATTCCTTCGAGGGCGCCGCCCGATGAAGACCGGGTTGCTCCTGGCCCAGTTGGGCACCCCCGAGGCTCCCACCGCCGAGGCGGTGCGCGAGTACCTGCGCGAATTCCTGGGCGATCGGCGGGTGGTCGACTATCCGCGGTGGTTCTGGCGGCCGCTTCTGCACGGGGTGATCCTGAGGGTGCGGCCGGCCCGCAGCGCGCGACTGTACCGGAAGATCTGGACCGAGGAGGGCTCACCCCTTCTGGTCCATGGCCGCCGCCTTTGCGAGGGGGTGCAGGAGGCCCTCGGCGCGGACTGGACGGTGGTCCTGGGAATGCGCTACGGCGAACCCTCCATGACATCCGCCCTGGACCGATTGATCCGGGAGGGGGTGCAGTCCCTGGTGGTCCTGCCCCTGTTCCCCCAGTACTCTTGGACCACCACCGAGAGCGTGCGTGACGTAGTGGAGCCCTTCTGTCGCCGGACGAAGCTTCCGCTGCGATGGATCGACCAGTTCCACCAGGACGAGGGATACCTCGATGCCTTGCAGGCGCTGGCCCAGGAGGAAGTGGAGCGCGCGGGCGAGCCGGACCACTGGCTGCTCAGTTTCCACGGTCTGCCCCGCCGCTTCGTGCGCTCGGGCGATCCCTACCCCGACCAGTGCGAGCAGACCGGGCAGGCCCTGGCCCACCGGATGGGCTGGCCGTCGGATCACTGGGAACTCGCCTACCAGAGCCGCTTCGGCCCGGAGCCCTGGCTCACCCCCGCCACCGCCGGCCGCCTGGTGGAGCTGGGCAAGAGGGGGGTCGGGGATCTCTGCGTGATGACCCCCGGCTTCGCCGCGGATTGCCTGGAGACCATCGACGAGATCGGGGAGCTCGGGGCCCGCGCCTTCGAGCGCGCCGGAGGAGGGCGCTTGCGGCGGGTGCCCGCCCTGAACGAACACCCGGCGTGGGTCGAGGCGGTGGCCCGGATGGCGTTGCGGCGGGCTCGGCCGGCACCTTCTCCCTCGGGCTCTAGCAGCAACCGCCCCCCTGGTAATGCCAGGTCGGAGGGGTGACGATCAGATCGTCGCCGCCGATCGATGCCAGGGCGGCGGCGGTCTTGTCGCAGACCTCCAGGGGCAGATCACGGCGCAGACGGTGTCCCCTTCCATCGTCGAAGAACTCCTCTTCGCCCATGTAGATGGCACACCGCCCGGTGAACACGCAGGGGCCATCGTCCTCGAGCGGACTCTTGACCGCAGCGGCCTCGATGGTCTCCAAGAGGATGGGCTGTTCCACCGCGTGGCGCCCGGGGACCAGGGCCCGGTAGGGGCGCCGGGATCGGATCTCGATGACCCCGAACCCCGCCTTGGTCAGCCGGGCGGTGTAGTCGCGCAGGGGAAGGGCCCCGGAGAGACAGGCGGCCCGCAGTTGGGGATCCTCGCGGACCGAAGGAGGCAACGGGGTCTCGCAGATGGGGTCGCTGAGGACCAGGCGGCCTCCCGGGGCCAGCACCCGGTGGGCTTCCTGCAGCGCGCGGTCCAGTTCCTCGTCTTCGAAGATGTTGTAGAGGCAGTTCTGGGCCACCACCTGCACGCTCGCGTCGTCGACCGGAAGGTCCAGGGCATCCCCCCGGCGGAGATCGATGAAATCGGGGGAGAACCAGGGGTTGAGCCGCGCCGCCTCCTCGATATTCTGCCGGCACCGTTCCAGCATGGCGTCGACGGTATCGATGCCGATCACTGCATGGGGCCGGCGCGTCAGGTGCGCAAAGCCGAGCAGCTCGAGTCCGCCGCCGACCCCGAGATACAGGACCGTCCCGTCGGGGGGGACGTCCGCCGGCGCAACGCAACTGCCGCAGCCGTAGTTCATTTCCTCCATGATCGGAGGAATGACGAGATCCCGGGCCCGGTAGGGGGCGCTGCCCACGCAGCAGAGGGTGCGGTCGGGCTCGTGGGCGGCGTGGGTGTAGAGCTCGGTGGTGGCGGTACGCAGTCTGTTTTCGTCCATGGATTCTCTCCTGCGGTGGTGAAGGGGCGGCCGCAGGGGCCGCGGAACTCCTCGATTCGGCGCCACAGGGGCGGATCCCGGCGCGTGGATGATCTTTGCTGCCGTTCGTACGGCTCTGGTGCTAGATTGTGAAGGGTGCCGCGCTCCGGGGCCGGCACTCGGGCCTGGGAACTTCCCACCCGTCCGGCCGTAGAAGCAAGCGCCCCTGATCGCTGAATCCCGTCTCCTGCAGGAGCGCGAACGGATGGCTCGAACCATCTCGATCGTTCCCAAGGCGGGCGCGGCCGCCACCGACGACCGCCCCGACTACTCCGCGCATCCTCTTCTCGACCCCACATTCTTCGAGCACGAACGCGACGCGTTGCGTCATTACGCCCGCCTCTTGCGGGAGAACCTGCGCAACCCCTGGCGCTACCAGGACCTTCTCAATCGTCTTCTGCACCCGATGTACGAGAAGCATCCCGTGGAGGTGAATGAGCGGATCCTGGCCTCCTACCTGAAGGATGCCAGCGCGTATGTCGCGCAGCTCGTCCTGCTCTTGCCCCCCGAGCAGAGGGAAACCTACCGCTGCGACGAGGAAATCGCCAAGACCAATGACATCCGGCACCTGGCGGAGATCCTCTTCAGGGAGCGCGACCGACGCCGGACCTTCGAGGCGCGGAGGAAACTCTACCTGACCAAGTTGCTCATCCAGATCGACCACACGCGGAGGATCCAAGAAGGGCCACGGCACAAGAGATTCCTGCTTTCCCTGCTGGACCGCGGTCTGTGGGCCTACGTGCGGGAGACGAAGGATGTCGAGGTGAGCTATCTCATCGACGAGAACGGGGTTCGCCTGGAAGAGGCCCACGGTCGGGGCGAGGGATACCACTGGTTCCGCTTCAAGACCCGCCGCGTCGTCCGCGATCTTCCCGGGGGTCCGTACGATCTGCCCATCTATCACGTCTCCGCGCGCTTCAAGCTGGACGGGGCGCCGGCGGCGGGAATGCGCCAGGCGGACCGCCGGTCCACCGATCTGCCCCGCCTGGAACGGGTCCGATCCGCTTCGGTGCTGTCCAAGATGCTGCGCAAGCGCATCAACGATCCGGTGGCGATCACCGATATCCTGGGCCTGCGATTCATCGTCGAGACCGAGCGGGAGGTGATGAAACTGGCCGACCTGTTGCACCATGTGCTGGGGGGACCCTTGGCCTTCCGCAACCAGGTCGATCTGTTCCATTTCCCCGAGCAGCACGACCGGATGAATCGTTTCAGCAGCCGCGACTTCAAGGTGTTCAAGGAGGACGTGGACATTCTCTACGCCCCCAGTCATGGCGAGGCGATCCGTCCGTACATCTTCCCCGTGGAGCTGCAGATCTTCACCGTGGAGAGTTATCTTCGTTCGGTCCACCGGCCGGACGCGGCCAGTCACCGCAGCTACCGGAGACGGCAGTTCATCGAGGGAGTGTTTCCCTACGTCTTCCCGGTGGAGATCTACGGCCGACCGGCGGACGGGCTGCACACGGACGAGGACACCGAAGGAACGAAACGCCGTCCCGCCTAGCGGACCCTTCTCTGCCGGGGCACCCGCGTCTTGGCCGCGATGAAGTGGACGTTGGAGAGTTTCAGTCCCATGGCGACCAGGCGGATCTCCTCCATCTCCTCCAGGCTCACCATGCCGTCGCCCGCCGCCACCGCGAACAGCACGTCGAGGAACGAAGCGCGCTCGCTCTCGGTGGTCAGCTGGAAGAATTCGCGCAAGGTATGATGCAGGTCCAGGAGGCCGGTGGAGCGGATGATCATGACATCGGTCACCGCCCGGGCGGTTGCTTCGTCGAGCTTCCATCCGTCGCGCAACGCAGAGATCATGGTTTCACGTTCGCCCTCGTCGACCTTGCGGTCGAGCGAGGCGATGTGGGCCATCAGCCCCCCGGCCAGGCACAGCCGCCTCAACTCGGTTTCGTCCATCGGAGGAGGGGACGCTCCTTCCTCCAGCCGCTCCAGCACATCGCGGTAGATCGCCTGGTGCAGATCCTTCAACCGCCGGGAATCGGCGGCACGGTCCAGGCGGGCTGAGCGTCTCTTCAGGGGGTGATGGAAGAGCCCGCGGAGGTTCTCCCAGATGCCCGCGGAGGGTCCGCGGGTGTCCAGTGCGTCACGGATTCGTCGCAGCGCGGTGCGCTCGGCCTCCCCGAAGGTGCCATCGGTCTCCAGGAGGCGATCGAGCGCTTCGATGACCAGGCGGCGGTCTTCGTCGCCTTCGATGCTCCGCAGCAGCGACTCGATGAGGCGCTCTCGTTCGTCGGGGCCAGCGGGGATGTCGGCCCGGCGTTCGAGTTCCTCCCAATCCTCCGGCCGCAGGCCGGGAAGTCCGAAGAGAAGGTCCTTCAGGCTCTCCAGTTCGCGTTGTTCCAGTTCCCCGTCCGCCCATGCGGCCGCGATGAGACAGTGTCCCAGGTTTACCACCACGCGTCTTTGCGTCATGCTTGCCGTTCCTTCAGACCGCTGGACCGGTGGGGTCCGACTTCGCGGGAGGATACCTTGAGTCTTCGTCCTGGGGAAAGTGGCAAACACAGGATCCAAGGGGGTGGCCGTGGCTGAGGGACCCCTTGCTTCCAGAAGCGGGAGATGGGTCCTGGTCCTGGCGCTTTCCGCCGGGCTGGTGCTTTCGGTCGCGCTCTCCCGCCGCGGGCGGCGGACTGCGCCGACGGGCCCTGCGGGCCGGGCCGCGGTGGAGCGGGTCATCCTCTTCGCGCCGAACCTCGTCGAGTCCGCCTGGGCCCTGGGATACGGGCCGAAGATCATCGCCATCACCGAGTATTGCGTGTGGCCGCCCCAGCTCCTCGATCTTCCGTCGGTCGGGGGGGCCGCCGATCCCAACCTGGAGCGGATCGTCGCGTTGCGTCCCGACCTCGTGGTGGTGGAGGGGGACAGCTGGCTCCTCGCGCGCCTGGCCAGAGCTTCGGGGATCCGCTGGGCCCGGGTGGACATGGACCGGGATCTCGCCTCGATCTTCAGGGGCTTCGCCCGGCTCGATTCCCTGCTCGGGGGCGGGGCTTCGGTCGGGGCCGAAGAGCTCGCCCGCCGGATCCGCGCGGAACTGGAGGACGTCCGGGCGCGGGGCGTCGGGCTGAACGCGGGGCGGGTCCTCTTGTCGATGGGCCATGCTCCCGGCGGACTGGAGGGCCTGTGGACGGTAGGCCCCTCCAGTTTCCTCAACGAATTGCTGGTGATCGCCGGTGGAGTGCCCTACCTGGGCGAGGGAGGTTGGGGGTACCGGTCCCTGAGCCGGGAAAAGCTCCTGGCCGATCCTCCCCGGCTTGTGCTGGAACTGCGTCCGGGCCAGACTCTGGACGCCCCCGCGAAGGAGGCCCTGGTGGATTCCTGGCGAAAGGCGGGGGTGGAGGTTCCGGTCGCGGTGGTCACCTTCGACGGTCTCCTGGTTCCGGGACCCAGGGTCGGACAGAGCGCGCGGGCGCTCCAACGCGCGATGGAGCGGGCGCTCCA
>CAZRMV010000001.1:340159-528938 GCA_964601275.1 uncultured bacterium
CCAGGGTCGGACAGAGCGCGCGGGCGCTCCAACGCGCGATGGAGCGGGCGCTCCAACGCGCGATGGAGCGGGCGCTCCACGGAGGGGAATGAGAACTTGGGTCTGGTCCTGAGCGACATCCATTTCGCCTATCCCCAGGGCCCGAAGGTGCTGGAGGGACTTCATCTCCGCCTCGCTGCGGGGGAGCTGGTGGCCCTGATCGGGCCCAACGGGAGCGGCAAGAGCACGCTCCTGCGCCTGGCCGCCGGACTGCTCTCTCCCCTGAGTGGGCGCGTCGGATGGGAGGAGAAGGACCTGTCGGAGATGACGCTCCAAGAGCGCGCGCGTCGCATCGCCTTCCTCCCCCAGGAAGTGGAGAGCGTCCATGCCCACACCGTGCGGGAAACCGTGGAACTGGGAAGGCACCCGCACCGGGGGCCCTTCTCGGGCCTGAAGAAGGAGGACCACCGAGCGGTCGAGGAGGCGATGGCGAAGACCGAGGTCGCCGAGCTCAGCCACCGGAACCTGCGGCAGTTGAGCGGAGGCGAGCGGCGCCGGGTCTTCCTGGCCGCCGCCCTGGCCCAGGGGGGCGATCTGCTTCTGTTGGACGAACCCACCGCGGCGATGGATCTGCACCACCAGGTGCAGCTGATGTCCTTCCTGGCCCGCTTGGCCCGGGAGGGACGGGCCATCCTCTGCGCCACCCACGATCTCAATCTCGCCGCGGCCTTCGCGACCCGGCTCGCCCTGATGCATCGGGGACGCTGCGTGGCCGACGGGAGCGCGGAGGAGGTCCTGGGTGGATCGCTGCTGCGGGAAGTCTACGGCGAGGGAATCTGGGTGGGGCCGCATCCGGGAGGACGCGGAATCGCGGTCCTGCCGTGGCCCGCCGGCACCGATGGCCGAGGAGTCGAGGGATCATGAGACGCCGTCCGTGGATCGGGGTGGGGGTGCTGGCGCTGTTGTGCGCCGCCGCGGTGATCGGCGCGCCGCTGTTGGGCGCCGAAACGATCTCCTTGCGGGGCGCCCTCGTGGATCTTCTCCACGGCGCAGCCACGCCCCGGGCGCGGATCCTCGCCCTGCGCCTGCCCCGGGTGGCCCTGGGTCTTCTGGCGGGAGGAAGCCTCGCGGTGGCCGGCGCGGCGTTCCAGACCCTCCTGCGCAACGCCTTGGCCACTCCCTACACCCTGGGCGTCTCCTTCGCCGGGGCGTTGGGAGCCTTCCTCGCGATGAGCGTTCCCGCGCTCTCCTTCGCGGTGGGCCCGGTTTCCTCGATCACCCTCTTTGCCTTCCTGCTGGCCGCGCTCGACGTCGCCGCCCTCTACCTGCTGGCGCGCCGGGGCCGCGGCATCCGCACCGGGGAGCTGTTGCTCGCGGGAGTGACCCTGAACTACTTCTGCGGGGCGGCGATCCTGCTCCTCAGATTCCTCAGCGATCCGTTCCGCCTGCGGTCGATGGATCATTGGATGATGGGCGGGTTGGCGGTGGGAGGGTGGAACGACCTGGCCCCATTGCCGGTCATCCTGCTGCCCGGTCTCGCGGTGCTCTTCCTCCACGCGCGTTCCCTCGATCAGCTCTCCTTCGGCGAAGAGCTGGCGGGAAGCCGCGGAGTGGATGTGGACGCCACCCGGAAATCGATCCTGGTGGGCGCCTCGGCGGTGGTCGCGGTGGTGGTCTCGGTCACCGGACCCATCGGTTTCGTCGGATTGCTCGCGCCCCATGCCGCCCGGAAGATGCTGGGGCCGGCGCACGGGGTGCTTCTTCCCGCCTCGTTCTTCCTCGGCGGAGGCTTCCTGGTCCTGGCCGACGCCTTGACCCGGCTCATCGGAGCCTGGGTGGGAGGAGCCGAATTGCCGGTGGGGGTCTTCACGGCGCTGGCGGGCGCGCCCCTCTTCCTGGCCCTCCTGCTGAGACGGCGAAGGTGAGCCGGTTGCTCTGCGTCCTTTCGCATCCCGCTTCGCCACGTTAGACTCCTTCCATGGTCAAACTCCATCGCATCACCACCCGGACCGGAGACGACGGCACCACCGGTCTGGCCGACGGAAGCCGGCTTCTGAAGAGTCACCCTCGGGTCGCCGCCTACGGGGCGGTCGACGAACTGAACGCGCTGGTGGGCCTGTGCGCGGGCGCGGAGGGAATCGATCGGGAACTGGAAGGATTGCTGGTGGCGGTCCAGCACGACCTCTTCGACCTGGGCGCGGACCTGGCGACCCCGATCACTTCCGAGGAGGAAGGAGCAGCCGGTCGAACGGCCCCGGGTTCTTCCCAGGGAGGAGCTGGAGCGGATCGCACGACCGAGGACTCTTTCGGGAAGGAAGGCGGGGCGGACCCCAAGAGCGCGAAGGGCCCCGCGGAGAACCGGGGTCCGCTGAGGGTCGTGTCCTCCCAGGTGGAATGGCTCGAGACCGCCATCGACGAACGCACCCGGCGCCAGCCGCCCCTGACGAGTTTCGTGTTGCCCGGAGGATCTCCGGCCGGACGCTGGCTGCATCTGGCGAGGGCGGTCTGCCGCCGGGCCGAACGGGAGTGCGTGGCCCTCTCCCAGACCGAAGCGGTGAATCCGGTGGCGATCCGGTATCTGAACCGCTTGAGCGATCTCCTGTTCGTCTGCGCCCGGCAGGCCAACGACGATGGCCGGGGCGACCTGCTCTGGCAACCCGGCCATGGCCGGCGCTGAGGTGCGTTCCATGGAACCAACGGTTCCCTTCGTCGACCTGCAATCGCTTCTACGACGGCAGAAGGAGGAACTCCGCGCGGCGCTCGAGGAGGTCCTCGATTCCGGACGTTTCATCGGCGGGCCGAAGGTGGAGGAACTCGAGGAGTCGCTCGCCGCGCTGGTCGACGTTCCCTTCGCGGTCGCGTGTTCCTCGGGAACGGTCGCCGAGCAACTCCTGTTGATGGCTCTGGAGATCGGTCCGGGGGACGAGGTGCTCGTCCCCGATTTCACCTTCGCGGCCACCGTCGAGGCGGTCCTGTTGGTGGGCGCGACCCCCGTCTTCGTCGATGTCGATCCGTTGACCTTCACCATGGATCCCGACGCCGCCCGCCGCGCGATGGGCCCCCAGGTGAAAGCAGTGATCCCGGTGAGCCTCTTCGGTCAGCCCGCACGGTTGGGGATCTTCGAGCGCTGGTGCGCCGAGGAGGGAATCGTGATGCTGGAGGACGCCTGCCAGAGCCTGGGGGCGCGCGAGGGCGAGCGACGCAGCGGAAGTTTCGGGACCGCCGCCTTCACCTCCTTCTATCCGGCCAAGCCCCTGGGTGGGTTGGGAGACGGAGGGATGATCTTCACCGGTGACGGGGAACTGGCGGAGCGGGTGCGGCGCCTGCGACATCATGGAGAGATCGGGCATCATCTGCACGGGGAGATGGGAACCAACGCCCGGCTCGATGCCCTGCAATGCGCCGCGTTGCTGGTTCGACTGCGGTCCTTTCCGGAGGAGATGCAGTGGCGCCAGCGGGCGGCGGAACGCTACGAAGACGAACTCGGCGACCGCTTCCAGACCCCGGGGCTCCTGGAGGGCGTGGTGTCCAGTTGGGCCCAGTACACCCTCCGGTTGCCCGACCGCGCGCGACGGGACGCCTTCCAGGACTTCCTGCGCCGGCGGGGGATTCCCACCGTGGTGCATTATCCCCAGCCCCTGCACACCCAGCCGGGACTGAAACGCCACCGCGTCCGCACCGAACCCACCCCCGCGACCGAACAACTGTGCGCGCAGGTGGTGTCCTTGCCGATCTCCGCGGACATCCGCCGGGGCGATCAGGATCGGGTGATCGCGGCCGCGCTGGACTGGTTCGAAGCGGAGAACGGATGAATCGCAGCGGGGACCGGCGGGAACCAGAGGAGGACCCATGACCTTCGTGCTGCTTCTGTGGACCATCCTGGCGACGGTCGGGCCCGGGGCGGCCTCGGCGGAGTCGGCGGCCGCCGCGACGGCGACCCTGGAGCCGGCGGCCGGCGACGCGTCGGCTGCACTCCGGGGATCCGAGGTGGAAGCCCCGTCCAGCGTCGAGACCATCGTGCGCGAGGCGCGCGCCCTGGCGGCCTCGAGCCCCCGGGTCACGGTGGAGGAGATGGGCCGCAGCGCCGAGGGGGATCCGCTGCTGCTGTTGGTGATCACCGCCGAGGGCAATCGCTCGCGCCTGGCGGACCGCTCGTCCAGGATGGCGCGGCTGGAGGATCCTTCCCTCGACCGCAAGACGAAGGAGAGGATCGCCGAGGAATGCCTGGCCGGGGTCTGGGTCATCGGAAGCGTCCATGGGGACGAAGCCAGTGGAGCTGACGCGGCCCTCGAGTTGGCCCGGCGGCTGGCCACCGGAGAAAGCGAAGAGACCCGTTCGATCCTGGACAACACCGTGGTGTTGATCAATCCATGCGCGAATCCCGATGGCCGACGTCGTTTCCTGCAGCACCTCCGGACCGCCACCCGGCC
Organism: uncultured bacterium; assembly: GCA_964601275.1. Taxonomy (GTDB): domain Bacteria; phylum Krumholzibacteriota; class Krumholzibacteriia; order JAJRXK01; family JAJRXK01; genus JAOZPE01. Next base: position 344,569 of record CAZRMV010000001.1, read on the forward strand.
CGGGGGCGGGGATCCCGACGAGGAGGCCGTCGAACACCGGCAGTTCTGGCCGGGAGGAAGGACCAATCACTGGTTCTTCGATCTCAACCGGGACTGGGCGCTGTTGACCCAACCGGAATCGCGGGCCCAGGTGGCGGCCTACCTGAGGTGGAGACCCCAGGTGGTGATCGACCTGCACGAGATGGGATCCCGCTCGAGCTACTACTTTCCGCCCCCGGCCCAGCCGGTGAATCCACAGCTTCCGTCGGCTCTTCAGCGCTGGCTGAAGCTCTTCGGACGGGCCAACGCGGCCGCCTTCGATCGGGCGGGACTGGACTACTACGTGGGGGAGGACTTCGATCTGTTCTACCCCGGCTACGGCGATTCCTGGCCGAGCCTGACCGGTGCGGTTGGAATGACCTACGAGCAGGCGACCAGCCGCGGACTGCGCATCCGCACTCCCACCGGCGCCATCCGCGGCTACCCGGACGCGGTGCACGGTCACCTGACCGCGGCCTGGGCCACCTGCCGGACCGCGGCGGCCCATCGTCGCGATCTCCTGCTCTATCACGCCGCCTTCTTCGAGTCCGCGCTGCAACAGGCCGGCCGCGAGAAGGACCGGGAGCTGGTGATCGACGGGTCGGTCCACCCCGCCGAGGCGGGTCGGCTCGCCCGCGTGCTGGCGGCACAGGGCATCGAGGTGTGGAGGACCCTGGAGGCGGCCGACGCGAAACTCCGTCCCCTCGAGGGAGGCCCCGCCGAAGGCCGCCCGCTTCCAGAGGGCAGCTTCCGCATTCCCCTGCGTCAGCCCTCGTATCCCCTGTTGATGAGCCTCTTGGAACCCGAGTTGCCGCTGGACCCCGGCTTCCTGGAAGAAGAACGCCAACGTCACCAGGAGGGATTGCGCGCGCGCTTCTACGACGTGACCTCCTGGAGCCTCGCTCTCTCGTACGGGGTCGCGGTCTTCCGCAGTCCGCGTTCCCTGGAGGTGGAGAGTGAACGGGTGACCCCCGGAGAGTTTGCGGCGTCCGGGTCGATGGAAGCGGTGCCGGCGACGGACCCGCGCGCGGGCCCGCCGCGTTCGCCCGGGTCCACGAGCCCGGGATCCTCGGCCGAGGCTTCGGCGGACTACGGCTACCTGGTTCCCTACCGGGACCACACCGCCGCCGCCGCACTCGCCGACCTGTGGAACCGCAAGGTGCGGGTCCACGCCACCCGCGATGCCTTCCGGCAAGGGGAGGTGGACTTTCCCGCTGGGAGCCTGGTGGTGAAACGCTCGGCGCAGCCGGAAGGAATCGATCTGGACGCGGTGATGACCGCGGTCGCAGCCCGCACCGGGGCACCGGTGATTCCCACCGGGACGGCGTGGACCCAACAGGGTCCGTCGCTGGGCAGCCATCGGGTGGGGTTGCTCCGTCCTCCGCGGGTGGCGGTGGTGGTGGGTCCGCCCACCCGAGCCACCAGCGCGGGTGCTCTGCTCTGGGTCTTCCAGGAGGAGATCGGCCTGAGCTGCACCGCGGTGCGCTTCGATCGCCTGGGGCAGATGCCCTTGCGGCGATGGGACGTGATCGTGCTGCCCGATCTCGAGGCGGACGCGGTCGAGGTGCCGGCGGCCCTGGAGGACTGGGTCGAGTTGGGCGGCACCCTGGTGGCCGAAGCCGGGGCGGTCGAGTTCCTGCTGCAACGGGAGAACTGGCTGAAGGCCAGGCTGGTGGAAGATCTCCAGACGCCGACCGAAGGAGCGGCCGAGGACAGCGTGGCCGCTTCCTCCGCGCCGGATTCCCCCGGATCGGCGGCCCGTCCCGGCCGCGCCGCGGGTTCCAAGCCGGAGAAGACCCCGGGAGCCATCCTGCGGCTCTCCCTGGCCCGGCATCATGTTCTCTGTTTCGGATCGAAGGAGCCGTCCCAGGCCCTGGTGCTCAGCGACCGCCTCCTGGAAGCGGGCGAAGGGGACCGGGTGGCTGCGACTTACGACGAAGTTTCGCCTCGGCGGGCCGGATTCGTCTGGCCGGAGATGGAAGAAGCCCTGGCCGGTCGGGTGTGGGCCCTCAGCGAGATCCACGGCAAGGGCAAGGTCATCCTGTTTGCCGAGGAACCCGCCTTCCGGGGCTCCTGGCCCGAGACCACCCGGATGCTGCTGAACGCGGTGATGTGGAGTCCCAGCCTCCTGCATTGAGGGGCGATCGGAGGCCTTAGGTAGAATTATTCCATTCTCCGGAAGGCGTTGCATCCGGCGTGGGAATCGATTCTCTTGGTAACGGAGACGCCAGAGAACTCCCCGGGGACTCCGCCCCCGGCCGCATCGCGGGAACCGCGGAACCAGTGACCACGACCACGTGCGGGTCGGACCGGTCACAGCGTCTGGGGATGTACGCCGACACACGGGCGCCGTCGGAACATCCCGAAGGATCCCTCGCAGGGCGTGGCGAGGATTCTGTTTCGCGCTGCGACGGCTGTGAGCGCCTCATGGGGTACTGGGACCAATCCCCATGGTCAAAGGTCTCAAAGCTCGGGTTCGGCCCGCACCTCCTTGCCTCTCTGCTCGGTTCATCCGGATACGGCTCCCTCCGGTAGCACAGCAGCAGCATGGTCGGGTGGAGGGGCATCTTTTCCGAGAAGGAGATCGACGAGGCGGGCTTGGCTCGCCTCGTCGTTTTCGTAGAGCAGGGCATGGATTCCCGACACCCCTTCCGGGCGGTCCTGTCTCTGCTGGAGACGGGGAGTGGCGCTGCTTGCGAAGGGTTCGGCCTCCTGCGCCCGGTAGCGGGAGAAGAATTCCAGGTGGAAGAGCAGGAAGTCACGGACCCGCCGTTCGCCCCGTTCATCCTCGCCGAAATGTTCCCGCGCGAGCCGAACGTATCGCCGCAGCAACTGCAGCCGCGCTTCTTCATCCAGCAGGATGTCTCGACCCAGCTTGGCTTCGAGGAAGATCCACGGTTTGACCAGAGCGCCGCGTCCCACCATGACGCTTGCGCAACCGCTTTGTCTCCATCTCCCGGAGATCTCCTCGTGGGTGAGGAGATCTCCATTGCCGATCACCGGGATCTCCAGGCGACTCGCCAGATCGGCCACCACCTCCCAGTCGGCCGCGCGCCGGTATCTCTGTTTCCGGCTGCGGCCGTGCAGGGTGACGGCGGCGGCCCCGGCCTCCTGGGCCGCCAGCGCCACCTCGCGGTAGCGTGGACGCTGGTCGTCGTAGCCCATGCGCATCTTCACCGTCACCGGAATGGAGACCGCACGGACCATCGCCTCGACCAGGGCGCCGACCCGTCCCGGTTTCTTGAGGAGAGCGGCGCCGAGGCCGCGGCGGCAGAGCAGGTCGATGGGACATCCGAGATTCAGGTCGACGAAATCGGCGCCGGCGTCCTCGGCCATCCTCGCTGCGTCGGCCAGGACCTCTCCCTTGCGCCCGGCAATCTGCGCGCCGAAGATCTCCTCCTGCGGGGCCCGCCGCAACAGGGCGTGTTCGCTCCGGCTTCCCTTGATGAGCTTGTGGGCGAGGGCCATCTCTCCCATGGTCACCTCGGCACCCAGCTCGACGCAGAGTTGCCGGAAGGGGAGATTGCCTCCCCGGGTCAACGGGGCGAGGATCACCTTGCCCGCGAAGAGTTCGGTTCGAGCTTCCTGGATCATCCGGACGCACCAGCGAAGGAGAGTGGGTCGGGTCGGGGAGAAGCACATACTAGGGCCGAAGCAAGCCGCCGACAAACCCGCGATCACGGCCGCACCCGATTCTCCTTCGCGGAGGGAGACGCCTCGGTCCGCAGCGGAAGAGTTCTTTCTCGCTCCGGCGGCGGGGGCGGGCTATGCTGCCGGAGGAACGAAGGGTTTCGTCTCCTCGTTCCTTGCAGACCACCCCACTTCATCTCGGGAGCCGATCGTGGAATTCGTGAGCATCGCCGATGACGTCGTCCTGGGCAAGGACGTGAAGATCCATCGTTTCGTGAATCTGTATGGTTGCACGATCGGGGATGAGACCCGCATCGGAACCTTCGTGGAGATCCAGAAGGGGGCGGTGATCGGCAAGCGATGCAAGATCAGCAGCCACACCTTCATCTGCGACGGGGTCCGGATCGGGGACGGTTGCTTCATCGGCCACGGTGTCATCTTCATCAACGACATGACCCCGCGCGCGGTGACTCCCGAGGGCGAACTCGAGAGCGAAGAGGACTGGGCCGGCCGCTTTGTCGCCACCCGGGTCGACGATCGGGTCTCCATCGGTTCGGGAGCGATCATCATGGGGGGAATCCACCTGGGAGAGGGGGCCCTCATCGGGGCGGGGGCGGTGGTCACGCGGGACGTGGCGGCCGGTGAGGTGGTGGCCGGGGTGCCGGCCCGGGTCCTTCGGCACCATTCTTGAAAGCGCTGCCGATGGAAGCGGTCCCGCCACCGGGGCGGGCGCCTTCCCGGGAGAATGCGCGTCGGATTCATCGTCACCCATCGTGAACAGGCCGAACGCTTCGAAGCGGTCCTCCGGCGCACGCCCGGGGCGCGGTTCCTCGTGCCCGCCGGCCGCTGGCCCTCTTTCCATCACGACCCCCGCCAGGAAGTGTTGCAGTGGCTCGTGCGACACGGGCTTTTCCCGGTGATCCGGCCGAGCGCCGATTTCGACCTGGTGATCACGGCCGGGGAGATCCCCGAGGCGTCCACACGAAGCTGGTTGCGACCGCACGGCACGATCATCGGGTGGCGGGATCCCTCGGTGGTTCCCCTGCCCAGCCGACCTTCGCTGGTGCTCTGTTCCGGCCCCGCCTTGCGGCCCGCCGAAGGCAACCGGCCGTGGGCGGTGGTGGGCGATCCACTGCTCGACGCGGCCCGGGAGCCGGGCGCCCGCTTTCGCGCCCGCGCGGCCCTGGGCCTTCCCTCGCGCTCGGAGCGGCGAATGCTGCTCCTCCACTTCGAACGAGATCCCGCCGGACTCGGAGGCCTGGTGGAAGACCTGGCCCGGTGGCGCGGGGAGGTCGACCTGGTGGTCACCGCCTCGACCCGGGTCCGCCTGGGTTCGCCCACGCCCCTGCCCCGATGCCTGAGTGGGCCGGGAGTCTACAGGCCAGGGGACAGCATTCCCCACGCGGACCTTCTTGCCGCGGCCGATCTCGTGCTGGCCGAGCCGGGGCCGCTCCTGGTGGAGGCGGCCGCCCTGGGATGTCCGGCATACGGGTTGGGGAGCTGGAATCGGCCGTCCCGCCGGAGCGGAGCGGTCGAGGATCCCCTCGATCGTATCCTGGGTGGCTGGCAGTGGATCGACGACGGGGAACAACTGCGGAAGGTGATCGCCGCCCATCCCCACCAGTGGCGGGAATGGAGCGAGGCCATCCGGCCCGTCGCCGAGACCCTCCTGGGGCCGGCCGACGGACGGTCGGTGCAGCGCATGGTCGAGTGCCTGCGGCTTCTCGGACCCCCCCAGGGAGCGGAGGCCGACCCGGCCGGAACTACTCTCCGGGAATGAGCACCGGGCCGGAAGGGACCAGGGGAGGGCCGCCCAGGCGGGCGGTCCCGCGTTCCTGCCGCGGGAAATCCTTCCAGGGAGCCAGGACCATCTCCAGGGTGTCCACGCAGAGCTGGGGGTGGGGCGATCGGGTGGTTTCCTCGGTGAGGACGAAGCCGGCGCACCCGTCGGCGGCGAATTCACTCAGCTCTTCCAGTTGCGAGAGTTCGGGCATCACCGAATCGATCATGGTGTCCAGCAGTCCACCCTGCAGAAGCAGGGGGCGTTTCCGGCCGGCGGCCAGGACCATGGCGCGCTCGACGTGGCGGCGGGTCATCTCCGGGCCGATCCGACGGACCATCTCCCCGTAGGGGACGACCACCGCATCGGCGGCCGCGGCGAGCTGGGACAGCGTCGGGTCATCCATCTCTTCCAGGGCGCCGGGGGTGCAGGCGATGCGCGTCGTGGGTGCGAGGAGTTCACGGGCGCGCAGCAGTTCCTCTTCGCCGGTGACGCCCCGCAATCCCACCCAGGGAAATCCCTCCGCGGCGGCGAAGATGAGGAATTCGCTGGTGGTCAACAGGCTGGTCCGGGTGGGGTCGCCCGGGCCGGGAAGGTCGAGCAGCGCGGGTTGCGTACAGCGCGCGCGGAGGCGGCAGATCTCCTGCAGGCTCCCCCGTGAGGCGTCCAGGCGGACCAGATCGATGCCGTGGAGCGAGGGAGTCTGCGCTTCGATGGTGGCGAGGATCCGGGGGCGGTCGCATCGGAGGGGCCGCGCGGGCCTCACCGGCGCCATGAGACAGGGGCCATCGGTGACGGCGGCGGGTCGACGAGTCATGTCCCTTCCTCCCGACGGGGCGAGATGCGCCCGGGAGCGCCGACTCTCCGCGAGGCGGGAGACCGGCGTGCGGGTCCCGGGCAAAGGGACGATCAGCAAGGGTGGTGCCGTTGTTTCCGGAGAGGCGCCGGTGGAGACATCCCGGGGAGGATCCCGGAAAGAAGGGGGCGGTGCCGCCCGGGCCCGGGTGGAGGATCGCACGCCGCGATCGAGCGGGCCCGCCCGATCCTGCGCGCGCGGTGGTCACGCCCCGGCCACCGCATGGCCGGGATGGGTCCAGCCCCGGACCCGGCGGAGCCGGCCTTCAGGAGGAGTTCATCCAGGGGGTCCGCTGCGGTGTCCTCGGCGGCAAACGGTCCATTCCGTCGTCGTCGCGCTTCCGTCCGGCGGCCGCGTGGTCGAGCACGACCGCCAGGGCCGATCCCAGGAGGAAATAGAGGACGAATTCCACCTCGTCGTCGGTCTGGTACACCTGGAAGAGACCCGCCACGGTGATGCCGAGCTGCGCCGCGACCGCGGTGACCGGGATCCACGCGAGGCGTCCCATGCCGCGCCGGGCGCGCCAGAAGAGGAACAAGGTCACCCCGAGCAGGGCCAGGGCGGCAGCCATTCCCAACAGGCCCGCGTTGACCCCGTGCATGAGCAGATCGTTGTGGGAATGGGCCAGGGTGTCGTAGGTGCCGGGAACCCGGTAGCGCTCCATCATCCGCTGGAAATTCCCCGGGCCGAAGCCCAGCCAGGGCCGCGCCGCGATGGCATGCACCGACGAGAGCCAGAGTCGTCTCCGCGTCTCCTCGCCCCCGGCGCCCAGCGCGGTGGTGAAACGGTGCAGCATGGAGGGAGAGGCCAGGGCCACCGAAAGGCCGGCGGCCAAGGTGGCCAGGGCCGCCCAACGCCGCCGGCCCGGCAGCGAGAGGGAAAGGAGAACGATCCCGACCGCCGCACCGATCTGCGCGCTGCGGGCGTAGGACCACAAGAGAGCCGCCCCCAGGGGGAGGACCGCGGCCCAGGGAATCGCTCGTTGCCACCGGGGCTCGCGGCGCAGCTCCCCCACCAGGGCCCAACCGAGGGCGACCAACACGAGCAACATCACCTGGCCGCCGTAGGTGAGGTGATGACCGAAGAAGCCGATGGACATCGGATGCCCATCGGCCAGGGGGGCGGGGCGGTGGCGGACGGGATCGAGCCCGCTGAAGTGTTGCCACACCGCGTAGAGCGCGACCAGGGCTCCGGTGCCCACCAGGATCTTCAGGACGCGGTCCAGGTGCCGGGACCGTCCGTAGACCGCCAGGGGTACCGCCACCAGCAACAGTTTCAGCCAGTTCTCCCCGAGGAACTTGCGCCAGTTGGAGGGGTAGGGAGCGGCCAGGAGGGTGGCCAGGAGGTAGGCCGCCAGGTAGGCTCCCAGGGCGAGCCAGATGCTCCGGGGGATGCGACGCAGCCGGCCGGGGTCGAGGACCGCCGCTCCCACCGCGATGAGGAGGATCATTCCCGACGCGATCGCGCCCGCCGCCTCCGACCAGGTCGCGCCCAGGGCGAAGAGGTAGAAGGGAGCCACCAGCAGAGCGGTCTTCAGGCGGGACATGTCCCCTACCTAGGCGGGATCGGCCAGTTCGTGCTCGAGCCAGGCGCAGAGGATGTGGCCGGCGAGGATGTGGCATTCCTGGATCCGGGCGGTATGACCGCTGGGAACCTTCAGAAGGTGGTCGCAGAGTTCTTCGCGTTCCATCCGTCCTCCGCCCCCGCCGGTCATGCCCAGGGTGACCAGGCCGAGACGGCGGGCGGTGCGCAAGGCCCGGACCACGTTCTCGCTGTCCCCGCTGGTGGAGATTCCGAGCGCGATGTCGTGGGGATGGGCTCTTCCCTCGAGCTGGCGGGCGAAGATCTCCTCGAAACCATAGTCGTTGCCGATCGCGGTCAGGGCGCTCGAGTTGACGGTGAGGGCTTCGGCGGCCAGAGCGGGGCGTTCCCGCTGGAAACGTCCGCTCAATTCCGCCGCGATGTGCTGCGCGTCGGCCGCGCTGCCCCCGTTGCCGAAGGCCAGGAGAGCTCCTCCGCCGCGCAGCGCCTCGGCCACCGCCCGGGCCATCGCCGCGATCACCGGCGCCTGCTCCAGGAGAGCCTGTTTCACCTCGATGCTCGACTGGATGCGACGGCGGACGAACTCGAGCTCGAGAGGGCGCTCGTTCACGATCGGACCTCAAGGTTGGAGGAGATCCGATGGTAGGCGCGGCGGCGAAGCGGGGCAAGCACTCCCCGCCCGCGGGGCCGCGCTTGCGATGGGCGGACTCCTGGGGGATGATCTTCCCATGGCACGACGACTGCGCGTGGAGGACTTCCCGGACTGGTCTTCCTACTATCGTGAATACCAGATCCGGCTGACCCGCGACCACTTGCTTCCCCTCCTTCGCCGATGGGGGTTGTGGAGCGGAAACCCGCGGGTCCTCGACGTCGGGTGCGGAGACGGGGGTGCGGCCCTGGCCCTCGACGCCGCCGGGGGACGGGTGGATGGCCTCGAGATCGAGACCCGGCGTCTGGCCGAAGCGCAGGAGGAAGTGCGGCGCCGGGGGGTGGCGGTGCGTCTCGCGTTCGGGGACATCACCGATCCTGCGACCCTGGACTCCTTCGCCGGGCCCTACGATCTCATCCTCTTCCGTGACGTCCTCGAACACATTCCCGACAAGGAAACGGCCTTGCGGCAAGCCCGCGCGCGGCTGGCCGAGGGCGGGAGCATCGTGGTGGTCTTCCCCCCGTATCTCTCCGCCTACGGAGGACACCAGCAGATCCTGCATCCCCGGCGTTTCGCCGGTCTTCCCCTGGCGCGCCTTCCCTGGACCCACTGTCTTCCCGTTCCGCTCTTCCGCTTCCTCGCCAGCTGTCCCGACGGACGCGAGGATCCGCAGTGGGCGGAGATCCGGACCATCGCCGCCACCCGCCTGACCATGGCGGAGATCGCCCGGCTGGCCCGGGATCTCGACCTGGAGCCGGTCTGCAGGAAGAACTATCTCCTGCGTCCCAGTTTCCGCCTCCGCTACGGACTGCCGGTGGTGGACGCGGGTTGGCTGGGCCGGATTCCCGGGTTGAACGAGCTCCTGGTCAGCGCCAGCTACCAGGTGTTGCGCCCGCGCCGGGCTCAGCGCAGATAGCCCAGGCTGCGCAGTCGCGCCTTCGCGCTCTCGGAGAGTCGGGGGCGCGGCTGGCGCAGTCCTTCCAGGATCGAAGCAGCCCAGTTCTCCAGGATCGCCTCGTCTTCCTTCCAGAGCGGACCATCGGCGAAGCCCCGGGCCGAGGCGGGGCTACCGTGGGGCGCTCTTCGGCCGGGCAGGAGGTTCTCCTGTTCCTGCGGGTCGCGGGCAAGGTCGTAGGCCTCGTAGATCGACCTCCCGGAAGGGCAGCGGGCCAGGAGCAGCTTGCGGGTGGGACGGCGCAGGCAGAACCACAGGGTGTCGCCGGCCACGGTGGAATGGGAGAGCGAGAAGCCCGAAGGTCCGGGAAGCGTCGTGTCCACCGGGGCCAGGCCCAGACGCCGGCGCAGCGCCCGGCCCACTGCGTCCATACCCTGGGGCCTCGCCGCGAGCGAATCCAGCCAGGCGGTGTTCTCCGAACTGGAGGCGGGTTCTCTCCACCAGGCAGCCAGATGCAACTCATCCTCGAAGAGATAGGCGCCGTGATCGAAACGGTAACCGCGGCCGTGGGTCCCGAAACTCTCGCCGTGATCGGTGACCGCGACCAGTATGGTGGTGCTCCGGCGCGGGTCGCTCTGGAAGCGGCGCATCAGGCGGGTGAGGGCACGATCGACATCCTTGATCTCGCCAGCGTAGCGGGCGCGCTCGGTCCAGTAATCGTCGCCGTCGCGCGTCGGGGTCCCGTTCGTCGAGCCGCTCCCAGCGCCACCTCGCGCGGGCTCTCCCGCGACCGGGGGCAGGGTCTCCCATCCCGGCAGGGGGCCCAGCGGTTGGTAGGGACGGTGGGCGTCGTAGAAGTGCAGCCAGAGGAAGAAGGGTCGGTCGGGGTGGCGTCGCAGGAAGCGCAGCCCGAGGTCCACTGTCTCCTCGGCCCGGCGCTGATGGCTCAGACCGGTGGCCTCTCCGCGCAGGAGATCGAGCAGGCGCCGGCCCGCGGCGAGGAAGGCCAGGCGGCGACGGGGGGTGCCCGGGCGGAAGGAGTCGTCGTACTCGTCGAAGCCCTTCTCGAGGCCGCAGAGTTGCCGGTGCAGCACCGCGCTGGATACCACCGCCCCGGTGACATAGCCGCGCCCGGACAGGTCCTGGGCGAGGGTTCCCACCTCCGTGCCGATGGGCCAGCCGTTGTCCTGGGCGCCATGGAGCCGGGGGGGCAGGCCGGTGAGCAGGCTGGCGTGGGAGGGGCCGGTCAGGGGGATGGGTGCAGTGAGATGTTTCCACGCGATGGCTTCCCGCTGCAGGGTCTCCAGGAATCCGTCCGGGGGAAGGAACGATCCCCGGGGCGGCAGATGATCGCGTCGCATGGTGTCCAGGGTGATCAAGAGCAGAGACGGCGGGCGGTCCGGCCGCTCGGTGGATCCCCGGGGGGCGACCGGGGCGAGCAGGGCCCCGCTCACCGTTGCGGCCAGGGCCACCGCGCCGCCCAGTCCCAGGAGGACGCGCCTTCGAAGGAGTCCGAAGGCGAAGACCGGCACCGCCAGGGCAAGGAGGGCAAGGCCGCTGGCCGCGGCCAGGGCGGGCAGGCGGCCCTGGGGGCCGAAACCGGGACGGAGGCTGAGGAAGGCCCTCAGCAGCACCGGCAACGCCAGGCTCAGGCCCACCGCCAGGCCGTGGACGGAGGGACGCGTCCCGCGGGCGGTGCGGGCAACGAAGGAGGACGCGAGAAGCCCCCATCCGGTGGTCAAGCCCACCGCGAGGATCCAGGTTCCCCACCACTCCGAAATGGAAAGCAGCGGGGGATGAACCGCCGGCAGGGCGCAGCGCGCTTCCACCGCGCCGGCGAACGCTCCGGCGAGCGCGCCCTCGACCAGGAGGAGTCTTCGGCTACCGGCCGGACTTGAGCTCATCGAGCTTCTCGAGGATCTGCTCGGCGTGCCGCTTCACGTCGGGGCGTTTCCAGATATGGAGGATGCGCCCCTTCTCATCCAGGAGGAAGGTGCTGCGTTTGATCCCGAAGGTCTTCTTGCCGTACATGTTCTTCTCTCCCCAGGCTCCGTATTTCTCGGCGACCTTGTGGTCGGGATCGCACAGGAGGGGGAAGGGAAGCTGGTACTTGTCGCGGAAGCGGGCGTGACTCTCCGGACCGTCGGGGGAGATCCCGTAGACCATGACCTTCCGCCGCCGCAGGGTGGCCCAGTGGTCGCGGAAGGAGCAGGCTTCCTTGGTGCAGCCCGAGGTGTTGTCGCGGGGATAGAAATAGATCACCGCCTTGCGGCCCACGATGTCGCGGTTGAGGGAGATCTTGTTCCCGTCGGTGTCCTGCAGGGTGAACGCGGGGGCTCTCTTCCCAACTTCCAGGTCGGCCACGATCGTGTTCCTCCGTTCTGCCGGGGCAACCGGCTTGTGCCAGCGCGGGGGATTCCGCCGGGGATCATAGATCCAAGCCCCGGTTGTGGCAACGCGGCCCTCGAGCTCCCCCTTGCCGAAACCCTCGTGGACCCCTAGGCTGTCCTCCCATGGAAACCCCAGCCGATCCCCATTCGAACGAACCGGCCATCCGCGTCCTGATGATGCCGCGGGATACCAACGCCCATGGCACCATCTTCGGCGGAATCATCCTCTCCTACATCGACCAGGCCGGGGCCATTGCCACCTACCACGCGGGGTGCCGCCAGGTGGTGACGGTGGCGATGGACAAGGTCGAGTTCCACGCGCCGGTCAACGTGGGCGACCTGGTCAGCTTCTACGCGGAGATCCTCAAGGTGGGCACGAGCTCGATCACCGTGCTGGTGCGCGTGCTGTCGCAGGGACGCAAGACGATGGAAGAGGTGCTGGTCACCGAGGCCCAGGTGACCTACGTCAACATCGACGATACCGGCCGGCCGGTGCCGATCGACGGTTGAAGCCGACCTCCTTGCCGGCTGCAATGCGGCCCCGGCGGGATGGACGAGGCGCCGTCCTCACCATCGAACTCCCGCTTCAGTCGAAGCCCGGGTCGGAGTTCTCGCGCACCCTCACCTTGCCGTAGGCACTGAGCGCCTCGCGCACCTCGCTCGCCACCCCGATGCAGGTGAAGGCGAGGTCGTCGGCGGGGAACCACTTCGCGACGGCATCGCGGCAGTCGGCGAGGGTGACCGCGTCGATGCGGTCGAACAATCCGTCGATCGATCCACGGCCGAGACCATAGGCGGTGATGCGGCAGAGCGCGGTCGCGAGCGCGTCGCCGGTTTCGTAACGGTAGGGCAGTTGCCCTTTCAGGTAGGCCTTGGCCGACACGAGTTCCTCTTCGCTGATCCCCTCGCGATGCAGCCGTTCCAGGGTGGACAGGGCGAGGTCGATCGCCTCGGTGGTCGTGGCCTTGGCGGTGAAGGAACTGATGAAGGTCGATCCTGACCACCGGCGGCGCTGGACGGTGAAGCGCGCGCCGTAGCTCAGGCCGCTCTCGATCCGCAACTTCGTGTTCAGCCACGAGGTGAACCGTCCTCCGAAGATGGTACGGACCACCTCGATCGCTGCGTCGTTCCCCTCTCCCCATCGCGGGCCCAGGTTGCCGATCATGAACCAGGTCTGGGGAGTGTCCACCTTGTCCACCAGGAGGACCTCGCGGCCGGAGAAGGGCGTCGGGGGCAGAAGATGCACCGCGGGGGCTTCAGCCCGCGGCATCTTCGCGAAGATCCGCTCCAGTTTTCCGGCGAGCACTTCCGGGTCGATGTCTCCGACCACCGCCAGGTAGGCGCGGTCGGCTCCGACGTGTTCCCGGTAGAAGCGGCGCACCTGTTCGGGGGTGATGGACAGCAGACTTTCCTCGGTGCCGGCGACCGGCCGTCCGTAGGGATGATCGCCGAAGACATGGGCGTCATGATACCGGCCCAGGACGAAGCGGGGATTCTCCTTGGCCTGGCGTACGTTCTCGGCCATCTGCCGGGCGAGCTTCTCGATCTCCCCGTCGTCGAAAGCGGGAGAGAGCACCGCGTCACCGAACAGGGAGAGAGCCTCGTCGAGGTCCTTGCTGAGGCATTGCATCGCGATGCGGATGCGATCGTGATCGGCCGAGGCGGAGAACCCGGCGCCGAGGAAATCGACCGCTTCGGAGAACTCGGCCGCACTGCGGCCTCCCGCACCCTTGCGCAGGCTGCGCGCGGTCAGGAGCGCCAAGCCTTCCATGCCCTGCGGATCCGCCGAGGATCCGTCGAGGATCCACATCTCCAGGTTCACCATGGGAACCGTTCCATGCGGCATCAGCAGCAGGGTGAGGCCGTTGTCCAGGATCCGGGTCGAATAGGGAGGCAGCTCGAGGCGGGGCGCGGGGTCCTCGGCGGCCAGGGAGGATTCTGCCCGAGGGGCCAACACCAGCGCCATCAGCAGACCAACCCATACCGGATGGCGCGGCCTCGGCCGTCCGAAGATCCTACCGGGATTCATCATCGCCTCCAGGACTCGGGATCAGGGTCACCACCGTGCGCCGGTCGCGGACCAGGTAGGTCGCGGCCACCCGCTGGATGTCCTGGGTGGTGACCTTGGAGGTTTCGCTCTCGGTGGAGAAGAGCCGGCGCCATCCGCCGTGGAAGAGTTCGTACTCTCCCAGCGACTCCGCCTTTCCGTTCAGGCTCGAAAGATTGCGGTAGAAGTCGGCGAGGAGGATGTTCTTCGCCTTGCGCAATTCGCGCTTGGTGACCCCCTCCTCGACGATGTTCGCCAATTCCTCGTAGAGAGCGGCCTCGGCTCGATGGCTGTCCACTCCCTCGCGCAGTTGCAGGAAGAGGATGTACAGGGAAGGGTCGAAGGCCAGGTCGAGACTTCCCCACAGGCTCAGGACCGATTGGTCGTGATCGACCAGCCGGCGGTAGAGACGCGAACTCTCCCCCTCGGTGAGGATGAGATCGAGCAGCTGGAGGGCCGGGATGTCCGCATGGCTGGTGGGGGGTACATGCCATCCCACGGCGACGGCGGGCAGGTTGGCCTCCTTCCGCAGTTCGATGCGATGTTCCCCCTGTTGCGGGGGTTCGACGGTGACCACGTCCCGCCCGACCTCCCGCGGGGGAATGGTTCCGAGCTTCTCCTGCAGGTGTGGAAGGAGGCGCTCGGGGTCGAAAGCGCCCACGATGACCATGGTGGCGTTGTTGGGAGTGTAGAAGTGCTCGTGGAAGGCTTCGACGTCGACCTGCCGCCAATTCTCGATGTCGCTGCGCCAGCCGATCACCGGCCACTGGTACGGATGCGCGATGAACGCGCCGGCCCAGAGCTGGATGAGCATGAGGCGGGTGTTGGAATCCTCCACGCTGCGCCGCCGCTCGCTCATCACCACGCCTCTCTCGCTGCTGACGATCTCGGGGTCGACCGAGAGCCAGCCAATGCGATCGCGCTCGAGATCGAGGGTGGTTTCAAGGGCGCTGGCGGGAATCCAGTCTTCGTACACCGTCACGTTGCGATTGGTGTAGGCGTTGTTCGACCCTCCAGCGGCTTCCATCGTGCGGTCGAAGGCGCCCGGCGGATAGTGCTTCGACCCGTTGAACATCATGTGCTCGAAGAAATGCGCCAGTCCGGTGGTTCCCGGGGCCTCGTTGCGGCTGCCCACGTGCCAGAAGGTGTAGACGGAGACGTTGGGGATTCCCTCGACCGGCCACAGCAGGACGCGCATGCCGTTGTCCAGCACGTGCTCCTGGATCCTTGGGGGGATCTCCGCCGCGGCGGCGGCCGACAGGGTCAAGGAGACCACGAGGATCGCGGCCAGGAGAATGGGGCCCTTCTTCCCTCTCATCTCAGACCGTGATGTCGTTCAGCCACACGTCGTGCAGATTGCACATGCTCAGGGCGTACAGGGTGCCTTCGTAGCTCTCCATGGTGAAGGTCGACTCGGGCTTCTCGTCGACGACCGGATCGAAGAGGTGCTCGTCGAGGAACTTGAACTCGTGGTCGAGAAGCACGTGCTTGACGATGTAGTGCTTGTACCCGCTCATCTTGTGGTTGGTGATCACGTGCACCCTCACTCCGTCGGGGCCGGTTTCCACCTCGATCTGGGGTAGGTGTCCATCCACCTTCTTGGCCCATCGTCCCGGAGCCTCCCGGGTGTAGTAGACGCCTCCGGCCATGGGGCTTGCCGGGACCTTCGCAAAGCTGGGGCGCGGCACCACGAGGATCCCACTGGCGCCGATGAGACCGGCTTGGATGAACTGACGACGATCCATGATCTGCTCCTCGAGCTTGGATGGGGCTGGACTCTGCGGCCGGGCGGCGGAGAAAGACCGGGCCGGGCAAGGGTCATGCGGGAAGGAGACAGCCTAGATCCATTTCCCTTCCGGCGTCAACGCCGACCGGCCCCGGCGTTGCGGCGGATCCGGGTCAACCCGGCGCCAGCTCGATCCCCAAACGACCCAGGGCCGTCTGGAACTCCGCCGGAAGGGGCGCTTCCACCGCGAAGCCCCGCGCGGGGTCGCTGAGAGAGAGTTTCGCCGCGTGGAGGAGTTGATGGTCGAGCACGGCGAAAAGGCCGGCTGAGGCATCCCGCCGGGGATCGCCGTAGCGGGGATCCCCCACGACCGGCAGGTCCAGCGCCCGAAGGTGGGCGCGGATCTGGTGGGTTCGCCCGGTGATCGGCTCGGCCTCGAGCAGGCTGGCCTCCGTTCCGCGCGCGAGGAGTCGGAAGCGGGTGTGGGCGCCCACCCCTTCGGGCCCATCGGCCACCGGCACCATCTTCGGACGGTCACGGGGAGCGTGGGCGAGCCGTCCGAGGGGGATCCTCGTCTCCAGCTCGGCCCGGGGGGGATGCCCCCAGACCACCACCAGGTAGGACTTGTGGACGCGCCCTTCCTGCTGGGCCTGCCGGAAGGCGTCCTGGGCGGACGCGGTCAGGGTCACCGTGACCGCCCCGGTGGTGCCCTCGTCCAGGCGGTGGGGAGCGGCCGGCCGGGCGTCGCCGCGGGCGACCGCTTCGGCATAGCGGAGCTGGGCCCAGTGGAGGAGACCGGGCCATCCACCTTCTCCGTGATCGCAGGCAACGTGGGCTGGCTTGTCGACCACCACGAGTTCGGTTCCCTCGTGCAGGATCCGCGGGCTGGGTCCGCGATAGGATGGGAGCGGGCGGTCGTCTCCCGCGGGTCCCTTCCCGGGCGGGGCCGGCGCGCCGGGTCGCGCGGGCCCTTTCCCCGGAGGAACCGACGGGTCCTTCCGCACCGGGTTCTTCCGGTGGTGGGCCACCACCAGGTCGCCCGGTTCCAAGCGTATCGATCCTCGACCCCGGAGGCCGTTCACCTTCACGTCGCCTTTGCGAAGCATCCGTTGGATCCGGGAGGAGGGCAGGCCTCCCAGCTCTTCACCCAGCCGGGACTGGAGAAAGCGATCGAGCCGCCGTCCCGCGTCTGCCGCGCCCACTGTCCATTCGAACCGCATGATCCTCCCTGAAGCCGCGGGAACGCGCCGCCTTCCTTGACCCATGGGCCCTCGAGTCTCCATAATGGACCAAAGACCCGCCGCCCGCGATGGGCCAGTGCCGATGCGGCTGTTTCCCTGCCCCCTCTCGCCCGCCCCTCTCCCTGGAGGCTCCCGTGCGTCTGGATCCGAAGACGAACCCCTCGTACCTCAAGCTGGACCTCTACTGCAAAGGGGCGCGGATCGACGAGAGTTGTTTCGTGGAAGAGTCCGGCGGGCGGCCGATCCTCCGCACGCGCGCCGGGCTGGGCAGTGGCCTCGAGCTGATCCTCCCCGCCGGGATGTGGACCAATGTTCCGGTCACCGAGGACTTCACCCGCCGCTCGCCCTATCTCATCCGGATGGAGAAGGGCTCCTTGATCCTGGAACGTGACGGGGAGTTCATCTGCCGTCCCAAGCTCTCGCCCAAACCGCAGTGGTACGAACGCGAGACCACCACCGGCCGGAAGATGCGCCAGGTGGGCAGTCTCCAGGGAACCTATCTCGGTATCTATCCCGGGAAGGTCTGCGAGTACTGGACCCGCGACACCAAGGTGAACTGCCATTTCTGCAGCGTGGGACTGAACCTCGGGCACGATGATGCCGACGAGAAGAACGTCGGAGAGGTGATGCAGGTGGTCCGCGCCGCGGTCCTGGAGAGTGGCGTCACCTACGTCGACTTCAACACCGGCCACTACGAAGGCGAAACCTACCTCGATCTGCTCGAGCCCTACATCGAAGCCATCAAGAAGGAGACGGGGCTCTTGATCGGCATCCAGACCCCGCCCCATTCCGACCTGAGCCGGTATGACCGGTTGAAGAAGCTGGGGGTCAACCGGGTCAGCTTCTGTTTCGAACTCTTCAATCGCGAGCGCTTCATCGAGGTGTGCCCGGGAAAGCATTCCCAGTACGGCCTCGACCGCTACCTCGAGGCCATCCGGTATTGCGCCGGGTTGGGACGCGAGGAGAGCTCCTTGCTCGATCCCTGGGTGACCAACGGGGAGATCATCGCCGGCCTGGAGGATCCGAAGGACAGCATCGCCGCCATCGACTGGATCACCGAACAGGGGGCCATTCCCACCGTCTGCGTCTTCCGTCCGCTGGCCGGTACCGACTACGCCGGGGTGGACGTGCCCGACACCGAGGAGATGGTCCCGGTCTTCGCCCGCCTCTACGACCGCTGCATGGAGAAGGGACTGCCCATCGGGGTGGCGCCCAACATCCACGTGAGCCTGGTGATGTTGCCCGAAGAGTGCGAAGGACTGAGCCAGCGTCCGAAGGCCCATTTCGGCCATCGCATGAAACTGAAGGCGATGCACTCGGTCTTCTCCGCCGCCTACTATGCCCGCCTGGAACGGGCCAAGCGCGAACTGCGCCGAAGGGTCGAGGCGGGGGAGGTGGTGGCCTAGTCTCGCCTTGGCGGGGGGTCTTCCCGGTAGAGACGCCGCAATTCCGCCGCCGGCAGCGCGGCGTGTTCCGGTTCCACCTCCAGGAGGACGATTCCATCCCCACCGCACTGCGGGCAGTCCGGCTGTGGCCGATCGTCGTCGGGACACCGGAGGCAGGGGAGGGAGACGCTCACCCGGCGGGTCGCGTCAGCGCTCAATGCAGCTTCCTTTCCGCCGAGGGGCGCGATCAGTCGATCTCGAACTTCACTCCCTGGGCCAGCGGCAGATCGTGACTGTAGTTGATCGTACAGGTCTGGCGCCGCATGTAGTTCTTCCACGCGTCGCTTCCCGCCTCGCGTCCGCCCCCGGTGTCCTTCTCGCCGCCGAAGGCGCCGCCGATCTCGGCTCCGCTGGTGCCGATGTTGATGTTGGCGATGCCGCAGTCAGAGCCGGCGGGACTGAGGAAGGTCTCGGCGGAGTGGAGGTTCGTGGTGAACATGGCCGACGACAGGCCCTGGTCCACATCGTTCTGCATGTGGATGGCTTCTTCGAGGGTCTCGAACTCGAAGACGTAGAGGATCGGGGCGAAGGTCTCCTCCCGGGTGATCTTCATCCCGTGACGGGCCTTGACGATGGTGGGTTCCACGAAGAAACCCTTTCGATCGATCCGTTTTCCCCCGGTGAGGATCTCCGCTCCCTCGGCCTTGGCTTCCTCGAGCGCGGCCATCATGTCCTCGACCGCACCTTCGTCGATCAAAGGGCCCATGAGGGTGTCGGGATCGAGGGGATCGCCGATGCTGATCGACTCGTAGGCCTTGACGAGCCGGCGGGTGAATTCTTCCGAGATGCTCTTGTGGAGGAAGATCCGCCGGGTCGAGGTGCAGCGCTGCCCCGCGGTGCCCACCGCGCCGAAGGCGATGGCGCGCAGGGCCATGTCCAGGTCGGCGTCCTCGGTGACGATGATCGCGTTGTTGCCCCCCAGTTCGAGCAGGCTGCGGCCGAGACGCTGGGCCACCACCGAACCGATGCGGCGTCCCATGCGGCAGCTCCCGGTCGCGCTGATCAAGGGAACCCTCCGGTCGTTGATGAGCCGCTCACCGACCTCTGAACCCCGGCCGACCACCAGGTTGAACACCCCCTGCACGTCGTTGGCCTTCATCACCCGGTCGCAGATGTGCTGGACCGTGATGGCGCACAGGGGAGTCTTCGAGGAGGGCTTCCAGATCATCGTGTCGCCGCAGACGGCCGCGATCATGGCGTTCCAGGCCCATACCGCGACGGGGAAGTTGAAGGCGGTGACGATTCCCACCGGACCCAGGGGGTGCCACTGCTCGTACATGCGGTGCAAGGGGCGCTCGCTGTGCATGCTCAGGCCATAGAGCTGGCGCGACAACCCCACCGCGAAATCGGCGATGTCGATGGCCTCCTGGACCTCGCCTTCTCCCTCGCTGAGGATCTTGCCCATCTCGAAGGAGATGAGTTGCCCCAAGGGCCTCTTGTACTTGCGGAGTTCCTCTCCCAACTGCCGCACGATCTCGCCGCGCTTGGGAGCCGGCACCATGCGCCAACTCGCGAAGCGCTGCTGGGCGGCCTGCACGACCGTTTCGTAATCGTTCTCGTCTGCCTGCAGCACCTTGCCCACCGGCTTCTCCTCGGTGGGGGAGATGCTGGTGAGTTCCCCGCCGCCGGGGTGTTCGATCCAACCGTTGCCGTAGGCTCCGGAGTTCACGCCGGAGAGACCGAGTTCCTTGAGAAAGTCGCGCATCGAAGGGTTCTCCTCGAATCGAAGACCAGGTGGGAGAAGAAGAAAAGCGGGGGAAGGCCTCCGGGTGGGAGCCTGCCGGTGCCCAAGATAGCACACCGGACCGCCGGGAAAAAGCGGAGGGCGAAATGAAGAAGGGCTTCCCGGCCGGTCCGCGCCTCTTCGCCCGGTGGGGGGAGGGGGGGAACGAGGTGCGGCCCGACTCCGGGAGGAGAGTCGGGCCGCGGCGGCAGCACTCGCGTGTCACGGCAGCACGCGAATGCCCGGGGAAGAAAGACTCGGGGCCCCCGGTTCGACGGCGGCGAAGGCGCGTGGAGCGTCGCCCCCGTTGGGTCTGAGGAGGTACCAGCCGAGTCTCACCCCGGGAATCCGGGTGCGAAGCTCAGGCCGTTCGCCGAAACCTCCGGATCGAGGGCCCCGCACTCCACCCGTCGCAACGGGGGGAGTGGAAGCGGAGGAACCGCCCCCGGCGCAGGCGCTTTCGTTCCTCTGACCGGGAAGGCAGCAAGCCCCGTGCACAGTTTCCGGACCGAGTCCGCACGAGGGGTCCGATGACCCCAGCGCGGGGCAGCTTGGCTGGCCGCTCTCCCACCGGCCGGGTCGGGGGCCGGGCTTTCCCGCCGCGGCCCAGCTTTCCCCGGGGGGGAGCGGCGGAATCGCGGGGGTCTCAGTATCTTGGCCCGATCCACTCCCCGGGAAACCACATGCACCGGAAACCACCCAGGATCATCGGGATTTCCCTGCTCCTTTTCGCCCTTCTGGGGTGCAGGGACAGCAACGGATCGGCCGGGTGGCCGGCGGGAGGCAGAAGCATGGAGTCGAACCACGGCCGGTACCGCTGGACCAATCATCTCATCCACGAACAGAGCCCCTATCTGTTGCAACATGCACACAACCCGGTCGATTGGTATCCCTGGGGCGAGGAAGCCCTCCAGCGCGCCCGCGCCGAGGACAAGCCGATCTTCCTGTCGATCGGCTACTCGACCTGCCACTGGTGCCACGTCATGGAGCGCGAATCCTTCGAGAACGAAGAGATCGCCGCTTTGATGAACGAGTATTTCATCTGCATCAAGGTCGACCGCGAGGAACGTCCCGATCTCGATGAGATCTACATGGCCGCGGTCCAGGCGATGACCGGGAGCGGGGGATGGCCGATGAGCGTGTTCCTCACTCCCGAGCTCAAGCCCTTCTACGGAGGCACTTATTTCCCCCCGGAGGATCGTTTCGGGCGTCCCGGCTTCTTGAGCGTCCTGGTGAAGATGCACGAGTTGTGGACCACCGATCGTTCCCGGGTCCTGACCGCGGCCGATCAACTCGGCACGGCGCTCACCGCTCTCGGCCGCACCGAGGGTGGCGGCGGTGAGATCGACCGCGCGCCGGTGGACAGCGCCTACCGGTCGATCTCCGGTGCCTTCGATTCGCGCTGGGGAGGGTGGGGCTCGGCGCCGAAGTTCCCCCGGGCCGATTACGGAAGCCTCTGCCTGCGCATCTACCGTCGCGAGAAGGATGAACGGGCGCTCGCCATGGCGCTGACCACCCTGGACCGGATGGCCGACGGCGGAATCCACGATCAGCTCGGAGGAGGCTTCCACCGTTACAGCACCGACGAGCGCTGGTTCGTTCCGCATTTCGAGAAGATGCTCTACGACAACGCGCAACTCGCGTTCCACTACCTGGAGGCCTACCAGCTGACCGGCCGAGATCGGTACGCGCAGGTCGTCCGCGGGATCCTCGACTACGTGCTCCGGGACATGACCGATCCCCAGGGAGGCTTCTACAGCGCCGAAGACGCGGACAGCGAAGGAGAAGAGGGCAAGTTCTACCGATGGTCCCATGAGGAATTGTCCGCCTTGCTCACCGACCGTCTGCTGCGCCCCTTCGAGCTCGCCTACGGGGTCACCGAGGAAGGGAACTGGGAGGGAGCCAACATCCTCTACCGGGCGATGGACGATTCCCAGGTGGCGGGCGCGCTCTCGATCTCTGTGGAGGAAGTGGCCCAGCGCCTGGCGGAAGCCCGGGGGATCCTGCTGCCGGTTCGCGAGAAGCGGGTCCGGCCGGCACTGGATGACAAGGTGCTCACCGCATGGAACGGCTTGATGATCGAAGCGATGGCCCGGGGCGCGGCGGTCCTG
This sequence comes from uncultured bacterium, assembly GCA_964601275.1. GTDB lineage: Bacteria > Krumholzibacteriota > Krumholzibacteriia > JAJRXK01 > JAJRXK01 > JAOZPE01. The sequence goes on from CAZRMV010000001.1 coordinate 366,622, forward strand.
GGGGAAGAGCGCTATCTGCGGGCCGCCACCACCGCCGCCGATTTCATCCTGGGCTCGATGCAGAGAGAAGGGCGCTTGCTGCGCCGCTCCCGCGGTGGAGTGGCGGGCATCGACGCCTACGCCGAGGACTACGCCTTCTTCGTGAAGGGGCTCATCGAACTCTACCAGGACGGTTTCCAGCTGCGATTCCTGGCGAACGCCCGGAGCTTGCATCGCCAGATGATGGAGACCTTCGCCGATGAGGACGGGGCCCTCTTCAATACCCGGCCCGGCGAGGACGACCTTCTGGTGCGGGTGAAGGGCGGTCATGACGGGGCGACGCCCACCGCCAACAGCGTGGCGGTCTCGAACATGCTGGCTTTCCATGAACTGACCGGGGAGGAGAAGTACGCGCGCCAGGCCGACCGCCTCCTCCAGGCCTTCTCCGGAAAGCTTCAGCGCAGTCCGCTCGCGTTGGCGAGCATGGTCCTCGGGTTGGATCGCGCCCTGGGGGAAACGGAGGAACTGGTGCTGACCGGGCCCCCGCCGGCGGCCATGGCGCTGCGGGACCGGGTCCGCGCCTTCTTCGCTCCCGACCTCTTCATCTCCTACGCGGACGGCGATCCGAACACCCTGCGGGTGATGCCGGTCCTGGCCGGCAAGGAGGCCACCGGGCACCTCACCGCCTATGTCTGCCGCGATTTCAGTTGCCGGCTTCCCACCTCCGATGCCGACTCCGTCCTTTCCCAGTTGGGCCTTTCCCGTCTTGCCCGCGGGTTGACGGCGGAGTAGGCTGCACCGGTCCGTGGAATCGTCCTTTCCTGAAGGTCTTCGAGGTGTCGATGCCGATGTTTGTTCTTTCCCCCGTTCTCTTGCACCGGGCCGGTTCGCGGCCGGCGGTCACCACCTTTCTTCTCTCCCTGGTCGTCCTGATGGTGATCGCGTCATGGCCGGTCTCCACCCGCGCCGGCGATGGGCGGCCGCGCTTCGACCCCTCGATCCGCAACGCGCGGTTGTTGACCCAGAATCCCGATACCATCTTTCCCTGGGACAACGCCGAGGCGTACTTCTCGCCGGACGGCAAGAGCCTGATCTTCCAGTCGAGCCGTGACGGGCGTCCTTGTGACGCGATCTACCGGATGGACCTGTCGGGCCAGAACCTCGAGATGATCTCCAGCGGAGAGGGACGCTGCACCTGTTCCTACTATTCCCCCGATGGAAAGTGGATCGTCTACGCGAGCACGCATCTTTCCGGCGACGAGTGTCCCGCCCGGCCCTCCATGAAGGAGGGATACACCTGGCCGATCTACGACAGCTACGAGATCTTCAAGGTTCCGGTGGGAGGGGGCCCTCTGGTGCAGCTCACCCACCAGCCGGGGTACGACGCCGAGGCGGTGTATCGCCCCGACGGCAAGAAGATCCTCTTCACCAGCACCCGCGACGGCGATCTGGAACTCTACGACATGAACCCCGACGGAAGCGGGGTGCGGCGACTCACCCACGCTCCCGGATACGACGGCGGGGCCTTCTACACCCAGGACAGCCGCTGGATCGTGTTCCGGGCCCGCCATCCCCAGGGCGAGGAACTGGCCGACTATCGGCGTCTGTTGGCGAAGGGACTGGTGCGTCCGAATCGTCTCGACCTGTACATCATGGACCGGGACGGCGGAAACCTGCGGCGCATCACGAGCAGCGGGGACCAGGGGGTCACCAATTGGGCCCCCTACCCCCACCCGGATGGGAAACGGATCGTCTTCGCGAGCAATCGGGACGATTTCGACCAGACCGTTCCGGGCCAGTATGGTTACAATTTCGAGCTCTACCTCATCGGTATCGATGGTCGAGGTCTGCGCCGGCTGACCTTCCACCGGGGTTTCGACGGCTTTCCCATGTTCTCGCCCGACGGAAAGCGCTTGGTGTGGTGCGGAAACTACGCGCCCCGCCGCCCCCACGATACCGATGTGATCCTCGCCGACTGGGTGGAAACGGGCGCATCAGGGGGAAAATGAGCCCTTCCGGTCGACGATTCCGGCACAAGGATTGCCTTGGATCGAGGGGGGCGGCCCCTTGACGACCCTGTCGTCAGGATCTCCCGAGGGACCCCCGGTGCGACAGGCCCCACTTCCGGAGTATCCATGATGACTCCCCACGAGGAGATTCCCAGCGTGACCTCCCCGGCCTCTCCGGGACGTCAACGCTTGCGTACCATGCAGGCGATGGTCCTGGACCCGCAACCTCGACTGGCCGCGGTCCGGCGTCCCCACCCGGACGAGGGCGAGGCGCTGGTGAAGGTGCGCCTGTGCGCGATCGCCCGGAGTGATCTCGATCTCGCGCGGGGTCATCGGCCGGTAGCGCATCATCCCTACATCATGGGTCATGAATTCGTGGGCGAGGTGGTGGAGGCCACCACCGAAGCCGGGGCGAGCTGGGTGGCAAAACGGGTGATCGCCTACCTCAATCCGCCGTGTCACCGATGCCTTTCCTGCCAGAACGGTCGGACCTGGCTCTGTGAAACGGGAATGACCCGCGCCCTGGGCATGGGGGTGGTGGACGGCGCCCTGGCCGAGTGGGTCGTCGTTCCGGAAAGCTCGTTGGTGGAGGTTCCCGAGCAGGTGGACGACCAGGAAGCGGTCTTCGCCCACCCGCTCGCCAGTGCCCTGGAGGCCGCCGGCTGGGTCAATGGTCCGCCTCCCCAGCGCGTGCTGATCGTCGGAGACGGGAAACTGGGTCTGCTCACCACCCTGGTGTTCCACGCTGCCGGGCACACCGTGAGTGTGTTGGGGCGTCACCCCTCACGTCGCGAACTCCTGTGGCGCAGTGGAATCTCCTTCAGCGGCGTCCGCCGGGCGGGCGAAGAGGGCGAGGGTCTTTCCGGGGCCAAGGTGGTGAAGGAATCGCACAGCCTGGTCATCGATTGCTCGGGCCATCCCTCGGGACTGGAATTGGCCGTCGATGCGGTGCGACCCCGGGGAAGGATCGTGTTGATGAGCCGCTATTCCGAAGAGGAAGGCTTCGACCTCCGTTTTGTCACCGAGAAGGAGATCGACCTGGTGGGAGTTCGGGGAGGGCGCCTCGACCGCAGCCTCGAGTATCTCCTGCGCAAGCGGATCGACATCCTCCCGCTGGGTGCCGCGACCTATCCGCTCCTGGATGGGATGGCCGCCTTCGACCAGGCCTCCACCCGGGGGGCGCTCAAGGTCTTCGTCCGACCGTCTCCGGGGGGTGGGTCGTCGTGAAGGCCCTGATGATGGATCGTACGCTGCAGGTGGTGGAGATCCCCACCCCGGGATCGGCGGAGGGGTACCTGCGGGTCCGCGTCCTGGTGGGACTGATCAGTGGTCTCGATGTCGACATCGAAGCGGGCCGCCGCCCCTATTCCGGCATTCCCGGAACCTCCTTCGTGGGAGTGGTCGAGGATGCCCGTGACCCGGAGGATCGGCGCCTGTTGGGAAAGCGAGTGGTGGTCCGGGCGATCTACGGCTGCGGAATCTGCGACGCGTGCCGGACCGGCTTCGAGGATCGTTGCCGCGACCGGATCCGGCCGGGGCTGTACGGTGCGGGCGGAGGACACGTCGAGTATGTCAGCCTGCCGTCCCGGGCGGTGGTGGTGGTCCCCGATGCGGTCAGCGACGAAGCCGCGGTCCTGGCTCCGTCGGTGGCCGCGATCTACGAAGCGATCAGCCGGGGAAACCTGCCCCACTGGACCAATGTCCTGGTGATCGGCGACGGGGGAATGGGGATGCTCACCGCGCTCTCCCTTGCGTCGGCCGGCTACACCGTGACCCTGCGGGGCAAGCACGGAGATCGCTTCGACATCCTCCGGCGGCATGGCATCCATTTCAACCTGGCGACCGAAGAAGACGAACTGATCGGAGCGAGACCCGGGCGTTTCGGCCCGGCACTGGCCAGCTATCCCTTCGTCTTCGAGGCGACCGGGAAGGCCAGCGGGTGGGACGCCGCCCTGCGCCTGGTGAGTCCGGGAGGGACGGTCTATGAGCTGAGTTCCTTCCAGGACCGGGTTCCCCGCCGCCTGACCGCGGTCTTCGATCGGAACATCCGGGTGCTGGGCCTGCGCCAGGGGCCTCTCGAACCTGTCCTGAGCATCTTCGCTGCCGGGCTCTTCGACCCCACGGAGGTGGTGGGGCCGAGCTATTTGCTGGACGAAGGGCCTCAGGCCTACGCCAACGTGCGCACCCACCGGGACCGCCTGGCCCTGCTGCGGGTCTCCCACCTGGAGGATTGAGGCCGGCCCTGCGACCGGGCCGGTGATCTCCTTCGCCGCTTCGTTCAGCGCACGGTGATCGAGCCGCTTCCGGTGCTCAACGAGACCCGCGCTTCGCCCGCCCCCACCCGCGCGATCAAGCGGTCGTCCTCCTTCGATTCGACGTGGGCGTCCTCCCGTTCCAGATGGATGCCGCCGCTGGACCACGAGGCGTCGATCCGCGCCGACGCCTCCCGGGGCAATCCGAGTTCGATGTCCCCGCTGCCGGTCTCCAGCTCGAACTGTCCTTCTTCGAGCCGTTCGAAGACCACCCGGAGATCACCGCTGCCGGTCTCCATCTGCGCCCTCAGGGCGCGGAGCCCCCGGGCCGAGATCCCGCCGCTTCCCGTATCGACGGACAGTTCCCGGCAGCGAAGGCCCTCGAGCCGGATCGCCCCGATCCCGGTGTCCACGGAGACCCGCTGGGCCTCGGTGTCCTCCAACCGCACTGCGCTGCTGCCGGTGTCGATCGTGAGCTTGCCCCCTCGGCTCGAACGGACCACCACCGCGCCGCTGCCGGTGTCGATGCTCAGACTTCCCTGGATTCCGGTCGCCTCGACCTCTCCACTACCGGTGTCCGCGGTCGTCTTCCCCTCGATCGACTCCAGCCGGACCGCGCCACTTCCCGTGTCGACTTCCACCTTCCCCTGGATCCGCGCCAGGCGCACATCACCGCTGCCGGTGTCGGCGGAGACGTCGCCTACCACCTCTTCGGCGGTGACCGTTCCCTGCACCGCGATCAGTTCGAGTTCTCCGCGGACCTCCTTCGCGGAGATCTCCCCGCAGCCCAGATAGACCGTACACTCCCGGCCGCGGGGGACATGGATCGTCAGGTCCACCCAGAGCTCCATCCCGTCGCCTCCCCCGGAGACCACGACCCTCCGCTTGCGGTCGCCCAGCAGGCGGCGCAGCAGGCTGCCCTCTCCGTGACGGGCGGGGTCGTAGTCGAACTCGGAGCGCGATCGGCGGCCCAGAAGAGGGTAGACGTACTCGTGATGCTCTTCGGTCGGGTACCGCAGGATCAGTTGGCTGTGGGACGAACCCTCCTTCAGGTCGAAGGTGATCGCGTCCTCGGTGGCGTCCTTTCCCCGGACGCGGGCCTCCACGCGGAAGACCTCGCCCTCGGCCGCGGTCAGTTCCACCGTTCCGGCCAGGTCGCCGACCAGGAGCCGGTTGCCCTCCAGTTCGAATTCGCGGAGGATCTCCCCCCGTCCCGGGGAGGCGAAAGCGAGCAGCGCCAGCAGCAAGGGAAGCAGAAACGGCCAGGGCGGAACGGGTCCGGCGTGCCTATTCTTCCGCCCCGGGTGGGGGTGGGTGGATGGGATCGAGGAGCGCACGGTGGACCTCCCGGAAGAAGACGGCCGGAGCGTCCGTCGTGGACCTCCGACGGCAGGATGGTGGACATGTTCTTCCTATGGACGTACCAACCGGGCCGAGGGTTGCAGACCGTTCGGGAGTGGTCTCTTGGGTGAAGAGCGATTGAGACGGGAAGACGCGGGATCACTCCAACGGTGGCGCCTGGTGAGGGCGCGGGGCAACGCCTTGGACGAGGAGACCCTTCAGCTTCTGGCCGACGCCTTCCAGGACGCCCGCAGCGATCCGCGCCCGGTGGTGCTCTGCGGGCGGGGCCACACCTTCTGCACCGGGTTGGACCTTTCCCGGGCGGTCCTCGCCGATCGCGAGACCATGGCCCGGTGGATGGAAGGCTTCCACCGGGCGCTCACCGCATGCTTCCTTCACCCGGCGCCGGTGGTGGCGGCGCTGGGGGGCCACGCCCTGGCCGGGGGGGCGCTGTTGGCCCTCGCTTGCGACCGCCGGCTGATGGCCAAGGACAGCTCCGGCCGCTTCGGAGTCCATGGGATCCGACTGGGGGTGTCCTATCCCCAGGTGGCGATCGAGATCCTGCGCGCCCAGTTTCCCCGGGCGGTCGTGGAAGAGCTTCTCTATTCTGGCCGGGTGTTCACGCCGGAGCAGGCGTGCGAGGCCGGTCTGGTCGACCGGGTGCTTCCGGCGGAAGAACTGGAGAACGAGGCGGAGAAGGACGCGATCGCCTTGCTTGCTGGGGGAAGGGGAAGCTTCGCCGACCTCAAGGAGGCAATCCGGCGGCCGGCGCGGCTCCGCCTGCAGGAGTACGATCCGGCGGGAGCGGCCGCTTGGCTCGACCAGTGGTTTCTCGAGGAAACCCAGGGCCGGCTCCGGGAAGCCTTGAACGCGCTGGGGAGGAAGAAATGATCCGACGCGAAGACCACGATGAGATCCGGGTTCTTCACCTGGAGCGGGGAGCGGCGAACGCGCTCTCCCCCGACTTCCTCCAGGAACTGGGCCGGGTGATCGCCGAGGAACGCAGGAAACCGCCCCGTGGACTGGTGCTCACCGGACACGGCGAGTTCTTCTGCGGCGGACTGGACCTGCCGGCATTGGCCGAACTCGACCTGCCTCGGATCCGTCGGGTCCTCCACCAGCTCTACGGGATGTGTCGCGACCTCTTCGCCTTCCCCCGGCCGGTGATCGCGGCCATCAACGGGCACGCGATCGCCGGTGGAGCGCTGCTCGCCCTGGCCTGTGATCAACGCCTGATGGCGCAGGGCGAGGGCAAGTTCGGCTTGAACGAGAGCCAGCTCGGCCTGTCGGTTCCCCCCAGCCTGGTGGAGATGTGCCGTTATACCCTCAGTCGTCCGCTGCTGGAAAAGCTCATGTACGGGGGACAGGTCTACCCGGCGTTCAAGGCCTATGACATGGGGGTCCTCGATGAGCTGGTGGAAACCGACCGGCTGCTGCAGGACAGCGCCGAGGCGGTGCGACGGTGGACGACCTCGGTGACCGCCTTCGCCGAGATCAAGTCGCGCCTGAAGGCTCCCACTCTCGACGCCATGGCCGCCGCCCACCTCGAAGACGAATCATGGGTGAAGTGTTGGTTCCGTCCGGATGCCCAGCGCCGCATCCGGGACGTGGTCGATCGCCTCGGTGGCGAAGGAGGCGATGCGTGAAATGAGCGATCACCCCCGTCTCTTCCTGCCCGGTCCGGTGGAGATCGCCGAGGAGGTGGCCCGGGCCGGCGCCACCCCGATGATCGGCCATCGCGGCCCGGAGATCACCGAATTGCTGCGAGCCACCATGGAATGGACCGCCCGGATGCTGCACACCCGGTGCTTGGTGTTCCCATTGCCCTGTTCGGCGACCGGGGCGATGGAAGGCGCGATCCGCAACCTGCCGGAAGGACCTGTCCTCCACCTGGTGTGCGGTGCCTTCTCGAAGCGGTGGTCGCAGATCCGGGCCGCCAGTGGAATGGAGGGCGAGGAACTGGAGTTCCCCTGGGGACAGGCGGTCGACCCGGACGCGGTGCGCGATGCCCTGCGCCGGCAGCGCTACGAGGCGGTGACCCTGGTGCACAACGAGACCTCGACCGGGGTGATCAATCCTCTGGGGGAGATCGCCGCGGTGGTGCGCGAAGAGAGCGACGCTCTGCTGTTGGTCGACACCGTCTCCTCGATGGCCGCGGTCGAACTGCACCTGGACGAGTGGGGGATCGACCTGTGCCTGGCGGGTTCGCAGAAGGCCTGGGCACTCCCTCCCGGTCTCAGCCTGGTGAGCGTCTCGTCCCGCGCGCTCGAGCGCAGCGCCCGAGCCCGCAGCCGGGGATTCTACTTCGACTGGACCCGCCACGCGGCGGCGATGGAGAAGGGACAGACCCCGACCACTCCCCCCATCTCCCTGCTCTTCCAGTTGCAGCGGCAGCAGGAGCGCATGGACGAAGAGGGTCTTTCCCGGCGCTACGCGCGGCACCGCGCCCTGCGGGACCGGGTCCTCCAGTGGGCGGAGGGCCGCTTTTCTCCCTTCGCCGCCGAGGGATACCGCTCGCCCACCCTCAGCGCGCTCCACGCCGGCCCGGTCGACGTGTCCCGCTGGCTCGAAGCGGTGAAGCGGAGGGGCTTCGTGGTGGGCGCGGGCTACGGTCCCACCCGGGGCGAACTCTTCCGCATCGGACACATGGGCGAGACCACCCTGGAGCAGTTGGAGCAGTGCCTGTCCGTCCTGGACGAGGAACACCGCAAGCTGGAGGGAGGAGGGGCATGAGCGATTCCTCCCGTCGCTTCGCCGGAGAACGCGTGGTGATCCTCGAACCCATCGATGCCGCCGCGCGCACCCTGATGGAAGACGCCGGCCTGGAGGTGGTCGATCTCTCCGCGCGGCACGAGGCTGCCGATGCGACGCGGCCGAAGGACGGGCCCGCAGCAGCCGGTCCACCGCGCGCCGAACTCCTGGAGAAGGCCACCGCGGTGATCGTCCGCAGCGGCACCCGGGTCGATCGCGCCTTCCTCGACCGCACCCCCCGCTTGAAGGTGGTGGCGCGGGCGGGCAGCGGACTGGACAACGTCGACCTGGAGGAGACCGATCGCCGGGGCATCGCGGTGGTGAACGCGGCGGGCAGCAACGCCCTGGCCGCGGCCGAGCATACCTTCGCTCTCCTTCTGGCGCTCTTGCGGCACATCGTGCCCGCCCATCGGCATCTCGAAGAGGGAGGGTGGGAGCGATCCCGCTTCGTGGGAACCGAGCTGGCGGGCAAGACCCTCGGTCTGATCGGCGTCGGTCGCATCGGACGCCTGGTGGCGGCGCGGGCCCTGGCCTTCGACATGCGGGTGCTCGCCAGTGATCCGCTGCTCGAGGAAGCGACCGCGCGCGAACTCGGGGTGACGCGGTGCGAACTCGACGCACTCCTGGAGAACGCCGACGTGGTGAGCCTGCATCTGCCGCTCACTCCCCAGACCCGCCGATTCCTGGCCGAAGAAGAGTTGGGCCGCCTGCGACCGACTGCGGTGCTGGTCAACGCGGCCCGCGGGGGCCTGGTCGACGAAGCGGCCCTGGCCCGCGCCCTCGAGGAGGGGCGGTTGGCCGGAGCGGCGCTGGACGCCTTCGAAGAGGAGCCGCCCCCGCCGGATCACCCGCTGTTGCACCGCGACGACGTGGTGCACACCCCGCACCTGGGGGCCTCCACCGTCGAGGCGGCCCAAAGGGTCGGCGCCCAGACGGTGCGGGCCCTGCTGCGCGCCCTGGAGGACTGGGCGGAAAGGTCCTAGACCTGGGAGTTCCTACCAGCTCAGGAAGTACAGGTCGGCGTCGACCGGCTCCATCTCGAGGAGGGCGGTGCCCTCTGGGTAGAAGTCGACGGGGACGTCGCTCAGGCCGTGACGGTGCCACAGCAGGCGCAGGTCGTAGGGGAGGTCCTCCCGCGCCTCGAAGGTGATGGCCACCCGGCGGTGGGCCGAGTCCTTCACCGGGGGGAAGCGGAAGTAGCTGCGGTGCAGGTCACCGGGAATCTTCGTGTCCACGTCGTAGCGGGCGGCCAGGTTGCTCCAGCGATCGCCCTGCTGCATCCAGATGCGCAGGCGCAGGGGCACGGTCACATTCTTCGCCTTCGTGCGCCAGCGCACCGCGAATCCCTCCAGGTCGCGGTCGCCGACGAGCAGGGTCTGGCCGATCTCGAAATCGTGGCGCAGGGCCGGGCTTTCCCCGTTGGCCACGGTCTGCTCGACGTCGGGCAGGCGCGCAGGCAAGGGAAGCTCGTCGAGTTTCTCCCGCGGGCCGAGGCGCTCCAGGATCCGCAGCTTGACCGGCGCCTGGACCAAGTTGCCCCGCACCCGGTAGTGTTCGCGCAGGTGGTCCCAGCAACCGGGGGCGAGCTGGCCGATGCGCCGTCCGGGAAAGTCCCAGGACAGGCCCAGCAGCACCACTTCGGGAGCGGCCTGCTCCAGTTGCCGGGCGAGGGCGTTGGGATGCCGGATGCGCTCGGGCAGCAAGAGGGTCTGGGGCAGTGCGGGCGGAGCCTGCAGGAGGAAGTTGAGCCCCGGCGACGCGGGCCAGGCCAGAAGGGGTTCTCCCCGGGTCGTCACCGCCTCGGGCAGGGCCTTGTGCAGCCGGTGCAGGGCGTTGAGGGTTCCCGTGGAGAGCGCCACCCCCGCCGTGGGTCCCTTCCACCACCGCAGGCCCGGGCGGTGGGGATGGGTGAGCAGCCAGCCGTTCTCGGCGAGGGAAGGGCCCCACAGGAGGACCACCGCCAGGCCCGCCCAGGCCAGGCGTCCTCCCGGGCCCGGTGCCTCCTTCTTCGGCTCCCTCCGCCCGGTGGGGAACGATCCCCGGCCCAGCAGCAGCGGCAGGAAGACGAGCGCGCCCAGCCAGGCGGTGTCCACGAAACGGGCGTCGCCGCGCAGGATGATTCCCACCCAGGGGGCGAGGGCCACGATCAGCAGGGGTCGCGCGGACGGCCCCCAGCGCGCGCGGCGGCGCCAGGCCCATCCGCCGATCCCCGCCAGCAGGAAAAGACGCAGGCGCCAACTCCAGGTGCGCAGGCTCGCCGCGGCGGGCAGGATGGGCGGAAGCTCTTCGCCGGTCTTCAGGAGGGTGAAGGGCGAGGGCGCGTTCTCGGCGGTGACGAAGGTGTGCAGCAGGCGGGTGGGGGGAACGCGCTCGATCTGGTCGCCGAGGCGGGCGGCCCAGCCTCCGCCCACCTGGTCGAGCGCGGCGGGCAGGGTGCCGCTTCCCAGGCCCGCGGCCAGGGTCGCCAGCAGGGGTAGGGTGGCGGCGGTGCGGAAGAGCCGGGGCCGGCGGGTCGGGGGGGCGAAGATGGCCAGCAGCAGCACCAGCCCGAGGGCGTCCATGCCGCCGAGGGCGGCCAGGGCGGCCAGCAACCCGGCCAGGACGATCGCGCCCCGACGCGCGGCGCCGGCGAGGAGCACCGCGGCCCAGAGTGCCAGGGTGAAGCGGGGAGGGAAGGGTCCCAGGGCCAGCACGCCCACCGGCGCGAGCCCGGCCCAGCGCCCGGCGCCCAGGCGGCGCGCGCCGACCAGGAGCGCTCCGGCGGCGAGCCCATCGAAGGCGGCTTCCAGAAGAGCCAGGCTGGCCACCCGGGTGCCCGCCATCGCGAAGACGAGCCACAGCAGGTGGGCGTCCAGGGGACCCTGGCGGGTGAAGATCTCCCGGTAGAGATGACCGCCCTGCTCCAGCACCCAGGCGCAGAGCAGCCACTGTCCCTCCTCGAGCAGGTCGAGGCCCTGGCGGCGCAGGCCCAGGGAGAGGGCGAAGACCGCCAGGGCGGCCGCCGCGGCGAGGAGACCCTCGCGCCCCGAGGACGATGTTCTCGCCGGAGAAGGTTTCATGGCCGGGCGGACTCTCCGTCGATCTCCCGGTACACTTGGAGGGTGCGTTCGATGGTTCTTCGCACGTCGAAGTGCTCGCGCACCCGGCGGCGCCCTGCTTCCCCGAAGTTCCGGCGTCGTGCCGGATCGCGCAACAGCGAGGCCATCGCCTGGGCCAAGCCCTCGACGTCGCCGACCGGCACGAGCAGGCCGGTCTCCTCGTGCACCACCGCGTCGGGGATGCCCCCGGCGCGGGTGGCCACCACCGCCAGGCCCAGGGCCATCGCGTCGAGGATGGCCGTGCCCAAACCTTCCAGTTTGGAAGAGAGCACGAAGAGATCGAAGCAGAGCATCTTCTCCAGGATGTGCCGGCTGAACCCGGGCAGGGACACCCGCTCGTCGAGTCCCAGCTCGCTGCGCAAGGCCTCCAGGCGGGGCCGCTCGCTGCCTTCGCCCAGGATCACCAGGTGGGCGTCCACTCCCATACGCCGCAGCCGGGCGAAGGAGCGCAGCAGGGCCACCTGGTCCTTGTGGTCGGCCAGGGCGGCCACGCTGCCCACCAGGGCGCGGCCCTCGGGCAGGCCCAGCCTGGCGCGCCATTCCTCGTCGGCTGACAGGCCCTCGAAGCGCCGCAGGTCGACCCCGCTGGGAACGCGCCGGATGCGCGCGGCGGGCACTCCGGCCTCGCGCAGTACCGTCTCCACCTGCGAGCTGATGGCCAGGTAGCAGTCGACGCGCCGGCTGAGGTACTTGCGTTGTCCCGCCGCGTCCTTGCCCACCGCGAAGTCCACCCGGCGGGAGACGACCAGGGGGAAGCGGCCGCGCAGGTGCGAGGCCCACAGGGCCAGCGAATGCGCGTGCGAGGTGTGGGCGTGCACGATGGCCCCCTCCCGGCGAGCGCGCCCGCCCAGCCTCCAGGCCGCCACCGGATCGAAGCCTCCGCGCTGGGGCAGGGCCCAGAAGGGGAGCGAGTGTTCACGCAGTCGCTCGGCGAAGGCACTGTCGGGAGGGCACACCACCAGCGAGTCCACTCCCTGCTCGAGCAGGCCCTCGTGCAGGTAGAGCACCTGCTGCTCGCCGCCCCGCCAGCTGCGGGCGTCGTCGAGGTGGAGGATCTTCTGGCCTTCGGTGCTCATCGGTGCGGGTGTCCTCGACCGGATGGGTGGTTGGGGAATCCAGAGTGGAGAATCAAACGCGGGGATTCTACCTCCGATTCCATCGGGGGTCAGGTGGCGTCTTCAGCACCCGGGCACTTGCGGTGGGGCTTTGCCTGCTCTGCGGCATTGGGTACACTGGGGGCACACGATTTCGAGGGAAGACGCCCCATGGAGAGCCCGTTGCCCGCGCCAGCGCCCACCATCATCTTCAACCCCGCCGCGGGTTCGTCGGTGCGACGGATCGAGGCCGCTCGGCTGCGCCGTGTGCTGCGTGAAGAAGGTCTGCCCATGCACTGGCTGCAGACCGAGACGGACCGCGACGCCGATACGTTGCTCCGGGAAGACCGGGGGGAAGGCCCGGTGGTGGTGATCGGAGGCGACGGAACCGTGCAACGGGCGGCCAAGGTGCTGGCGGGAAGCGAGCGGCCGTTGGTGATCGTTCCCTCGGGCACCGGCAACGTGATGGCCCTGCGCCTGGGCATTCCCATGGGCCTGCGCCGCGCCCTGCGCCTGGTGCGCGACGGGGTCCCCCGCCGGGTCGACGTGGGCCGTAGCGGGGGCGAGCCCTTCCTGCTCGCCATCGGGGGAGGCTTCGACGGACACCTCATCCGCGAGGCCGGGCGGGAACTCAAAAAGGTCCTGGGCAAATCGGCCTACGTGCTGGGCGCCGCCAAGCACCTGCCGATCAACCACCACCACTTCCACATCACCGTCGACGGCGAGGAGATGGAGACCGAGGCGGCCTCGGTGATGGTGGCCAACTTCGGCACCCAGATGGGGGCGTGGATCTTCCCCCCGGAGGCCCAGGGCCGGGACGGGCTGCTCGATGTGGCGATCATCCGGGCGAGGACCTTCGAGCAGGTGGTGGGCCTGGTGGCATCTTCCCTGGGCGCGCCGCCGCGCCCGGAGGGTGGGCTCAGCCTGTTGCAGGGACGACGGGTCACGGTGCGCTGCGACCAGCCGATCCCGGTCCAGCTCGATGGGGACGACCAGGGAGACCGGGAGTCCTTCGAGGCCCGGATCGAGCCGGCGGCGCTGCGGGTGCTCGTGCCCCGCCGGCCCCGGCCCAGCACCACCCTCGCCTGGCCTCCGCGCCTGGATTGGCCCTAGTCGCCGGTTGCTTCCAGCGCCAGGGGACGTCCCCGCACCGCGTGGTAGAGCTGCTGGAAGAGCAGGACCAGGCGTTGCGCGGTCGGGGGACGTTCCTCGTGTTCGAGGATGTAGTGGAGGAAGGCCTGGGCGTTCTCGTCGAGCGATTCGGGGGGAATGGGCAGGAGATCGGGGTCGTACACGAATTCCCGTCGGGTTCCCGATCCGCCCACCACCCACAGGTCGTGCAGGGCCCGCTGGAATTGCCCGGCCGCGACAGCGACCAGGGCGGAATAGAAGCGCGCGTTGGCCAGGTCGCCCCAGAAGCGCAGGCGCGGTCCGCCGTCGTCGAAGAGGACCAGGCTGTCTCCCCGCAGACCGTCGAGATGGCTGTCCCATCGCACCGCGACCCCTGAAGGTGCCATGACCGATAGGCCCACCGGCCCGTCGATGGCGGCGTAGACCTGCGAGTTGAGGCGCTGGGCCTGGGCCGCGGGGATCTGGCGGGGCCAGTTGGTGTAGGTGGCGGCCAACACGGCCAGGGTCTGCCCCTCCTGCAGGGGCAGGCTGCGCACCAGGTGGTGCACCTCGTAGGCGATGGCGCTGCGCCGGGCAAGGGGATCGCGCAGAAGACCTCCCGCGTCGCGGGCGGTGAGCTTCTGCTGGGTGGTGGAAAAGCCCAGCAGGGCCACCACCACTGCCGCCGTTCCCAGCGCCCATCGGCCTCGCCGCCCCCCTCCCTGCGCCGAGGGCCACAGCAGTTCCACCGCCCTGCCCACCGTCCAGCCCCAACCAGCCACCGCGGCCAGGAGATAGTAGGGCTGCAGGTGCCGCAGCAGGGGCAGCACCGCGGCCAGGCTGAGCAGCGACCAACCCCACCACCACAGGGCCACCCGCTCCCCCTTTCGCCATCTCCAGGCGGCGAAGGCCAGCCAGGCGACCCACAGCCCCAGGCCCAGGGTGGGCAGAGCCGGGGTGCTCACCGGAGCGAAGCCGGTGACCGAAGCCAGCCAGGCGCCCAGGACCCCGAGGTTCATCGCAATCAATCGGACGCCGCCCAGGGCGTAGGGATCGTAGGAGGTGCTAGGCCCCATGGCCCGCCAGACGAGGGTGCCCGCGGCGATCGAGCCCAGGGCGATCACCGCGAGGGCTCCGGCGGCCAGGCGGGGATTCCGGGCCTTCCGCGGCGCGCGGGTTCCCGGCGCCGGGGTCCCTTCCGGCGAGCCCGAAGCCGCCGGCCGGAGGGGATCCACCCCGGTCCACAGCGCCAGCATCACCGGCAGGGCCACCAGGGCGCTCTCCTTGGTGAAGACCGAGAGCAGGGCCAGCGCCACCGCGGCTGCGGCCGATCCGGCCCGGGGGGACATCCACCGCTCCAGGGCGGCCAGGGAGAACAGGGTGGCGAAGATCTCCGCCGAGGCGCTGGCCCAGAACACCGGGATCGTCACCGCCGGGGTCGCCGCCGCGACCAGCCCGGCCACCCCGGCGCCCAGGGGGCCGAGTCCGGTGCGGCGGGCCAGGCGGTAGACCAGCATACTGGCCGCTGCCCAGGCCACCAGGGCCGCGGCGTGCCAGGCCGCCGCCTGCAGATCGAGGAGGAGATGGCCCAACCCGAAGCCCAGGATCCTCGAGACCGGCCGGGCCAGGTCGCTCCCCAGGGCGAGGCGACCGGTCGCCCGCGCCAGGTGGGGCCAATCGTCCTGGAGGAAGTAGCCCCGCAGGGCGGGAAGGTGCGAGACCACCGCGCTCAAGGCGATCAGTGCCCCGAACCCGGGCCCTCCCCGGGTGGTCTCAGAACGAACTGCAGAGGGGTTGGTCATGGTTTCTTCCGGGGTTTTCGGCCCGATCCGCATCGACCTTCCGGCCGTGGCCTCCGGCGGTGGGGCGGGCCGATGGTAGTCGCAAACCCCGGGGTCCGACAGGCCGAATTGGTCCGGAGGGCCCTACCACCGATTGACAAGCGGCCGGGGTCGGGGGCATCTTCTGCCGGTCGATTCCCCACGGAACGTGACGGCAAACAGGCCAATCGACCCTTCCTTCCTGATTCCAGGAGTCACCGTGTACGATCGTCACCACGATGCGGGGCCCGCATCTCCGGCCCCCCGTTTCCACCGTCCTTCGCTCCTTCCTCTTCGGTGGCTCCTCGGCCTGTGTGCCCTGATGGTGCTGGCCGCGCCGCTGTGGGCTTCGGCCGCCTCCTCGCCGGCGGCTTCGCCCTCTTCCTCGGCGGTGGCGACCTCCGGAAGCCTCCACATTCCACAGGCCCCGACCGGTGACGTGGTCGACGACTACTTCGGGGTGGAGGTGCCCGATCCCTACCGGTGGATGGAAAATCCGGACGATCCCCGCTTGGCGCCCTGGATCGAGGCGGAGAACGCGTTGACCCAGGACTGGCTGGCCAACGTCGGCGTGCGCGCCGCACTCCGGGAGCGGCTCACCCGCTTGTGGAACTACCCCCGCACCTCCGCGCCGTTCCGCCGGGGCGATCGGATCTTCTACTTCCACAACGACGGACTGCAGAACCAGTCGGTGCTCTTCGTCCAGGATGGGGGAAGCGAGGAGCCGCGCGTGCTGCTCGACCCCAACACCCTGTCGGAGGACGGTACCGTCGCGCTGGGTGGACTGGGTCTGAGCGAGGACGGACGCTACCTCGCCTGGTCGACCAGCGATGGGGGTTCGGACTGGCGGACCTGGCGGATCCGCGACGTCACGACGGGGAAGGACTTCGACGACCTGATCCAATGGAGCAAGTTCAGCGGCGCGTCGTGGACCCACGACGACGCGGGCTTCTACTACTCGCGTTACGACGAACCCGCCGAGGGGGAGGAACTCGAGCAGGCCAACTACCACCAGAAGCTCTACTACCACCGCCTGGGCACCCCGCAGAGCGAGGACCGCCTCATCTACCAGCGGCCGGATCACAAGGACTGGGGCATCAGCGGCTCGGTGACCGAGGACGGCCGCTTCCTGATCCTCGACATCTGGAAGGGCACCGACCGCAAGAACGCGGTGTTCTACCAGGATCTGCAGGAGAACGGACCGGTGGTCGAGCTGCTGAAGGACTTCGACGCCAGCTACGGGTTTGTGGGCAATGACGGGGAGGTCTTCTACTTCCAGACCGACCTGGACGCCCCGAGGGGCCGGATCATCGCCATCGACATCGGCCATCCCCAGCGGGAGAACTGGAAGGAACTGGTTCCCGAGCAGGACGACACCCTGGATGGCGTCTCCCTGGTCGGGGACATCTTCTTCGGCCAGTACATGCACGACGCCCAGGACATCGTGCGCCGCTTCTCCCTGGAGGGGGAGGAGCTCGCGCCGGTCGAGTTGCCCGGCATCGGCAGCATCGGGGGCTTCGGCGGCCGCCGCCAGGACAAGGACTTCTACTACACCTTCACCAGCTTCACCGAGCCATCGACCATCTACCACTACGACGTCGCCGGCAACCGGAGCACCTTGTATCGCCGCAGCGAGATCGATTTCGATGCGAGCCCCTATGAGACCGTCCAGGTGTTCTGCCGGTCGAAGGACGGCACCCGGGTTCCGATCTTCATCACCGCCCGCAAGGGGGTGAAGCTGGATGGATCCAATCCCTGCTATCTCTACGGCTACGGGGGCTTCAACATCCCGATGAAACCGCGTTTCTCCACCTCCCGGGCGGTGTGGCTGGAGATGGGGGGTATCTATGCCCAGGCCGTCCTGCGGGGAGGCGGAGAATACGGCGAGCAATGGCACCAGGCGGGAAGCCTCCTGCAGAAGCAGCACACCTTCGACGACTTCATCGCCGCCGCCGAGTACCTGATCGAGAAGGGTTGGACCTCCACCCCGAAGCTGGCCATCGCCGGCGGTTCCAACGGTGGGCTCCTGGTGGGGGCGTGCGAGGTGCAGCGGCCCGAGCTGTTCGGGGCCTGCCTCCCCGCGGTCGGGGTGCTCGACATGCTGCGCTTCCACCGGTGGACCATCGGCTGGGCCTGGAAGAGCGACTACGGCTCGTCGGAGGATCCCGAGCAGTTCCAGGTGCTCTACGGGTATTCCCCCTACCACAACATCCATCCGGGAACCCACTACCCGGCGACCTTCATCACCACCGCCGACCACGATGACCGGGTCTTTCCCGCCCACAGTTTCAAGTTCGCGGCTCGCCTGCAGGCGGCCCAGGGAGGGGACGCCCCCATTCTCATCCGCATCCAGACCCGGGCGGGCCACGGGGCGGGAAAGCCTACCACGATGCTCATCGAGGAGGAGGCCGACCGCTGGGCCTTCCTGGTCAAGGCGTTGCAGATCGACACGAAAGGGGTGTTCTGAGACCGTACCGACAGCGACCGTTCTCCCCACCGACCCCGGGGCCGAAGCAGCGTGCGGACCCGGCGTGTCGGCCGGGGATCGTGCCAATCCCCGCGGGAACGGATGCGGAAGCGGAGAAAGTGACTAAGCTGTCCGCATCTATTCCCCCACCGATGGATCGAACCCGGCGCCGTCCGGCCCCGTCGACGGCCTCCGGCTCCGGCGTCTTCAGGAGGAACCTTGCTCTTCTCCAGTTCTTGTGAATACGGAATCCGAGCCCTGACCCACCTCGCAATGCACCGGGAGGATGGCCCCTGCCTGGTTCGTGAGATCGCCGAGGAAGAGGCGATTCCGCGACATTATCTGGCCAAGATCCTCCAGCAACTGGCGGGACACGGGCTGGTGCGCTCGACCAAGGGTCCCGGAGGCGGCTTCGCGCTGGCAAGGGATCCCGAGACGCTCATGGTGAGCGAGATCGTGGATATCCTCGAACCCGGGCGCAATCCCGAGCGTTGCGTGCTCGGCCTGGACGAATGCAGCGATGAGGCTCCCTGTCCCCTGCATGAGACCTGGAGCTCGTTGCGGGACAATTTCTTCGACCATCTGAGCCGCACCACCCTGATCGAGATGGCCAAGGTGCTGCAGGAGAAGCGCTCGCTCTAGGCGACCGGGCCTGCGGTCGGTTTCCGGTCCGGTCGCGGGATCGCCCGGTGGCGTCAAGGGACCGCCAGGAGGCGTCGAGCTCCCCGGTAGTGCTGCCGGAACCACGGTTGATCCAGCGTATCCCGCCGCACCTTCCGGTGGCGGGTGCTGGCGTGGATGAATCGTCCCTTCCCTTCGTAGATGCCCACGTGGGAGGGAGGGGCGTCCGGCGGGCCGAAGAAGACCAGGTCTCCCGGGGCCAGTTGTCGGCGGGGGATCGCCGTGCCCTCACCGTACTGGGCGGCACAGGAACGGGGAAGGCGGATGCCGGCCGCGGCGTAGACCTTCAGGACGAGACCGGAACAATCGATGCCGGCGCGGTCCTCCCCTCCGTAGCGATAGGGGGTTCCCAGGTACGCGCGGGTGGCCTCCAGGACGGTCGCGCGACGGGATCCGGGAGAAGCCTCCGGTGGCGGGATCTCGGGGGCGGGATGCGTGGTGGGGGGAGGGGAAGAAACCTCCTTCTCCGCTTTCCCCGCGAAGACCGAGGGACGCGGCGGGGCCGAGCAGCCCGATCCAGCCATCCATCCCACCCACAGTCCCAGCACGCAGAGGAGCGGGATCGACCGGTCGAAGGCCGATCGCGGTGGTCTCCTTCTCCCGCGTCGTCTCGGCCGCGGTCGGGTCCGTCGCCGGCGGTGCATGCTCCGGGAATCCTCCATCGTCCGTTGCTCCCTCGTCGGATCCGGGGGCGTTGCGGCCTTGCCCGTCCATGGCGGGCTTGCACTTCGCATACCATCGCCGCCGCGTCCGGCCCCGGAGCGGGGGAACCCATCCCGAGCTTGACCTCCGCGGGAAGGGGGAGGAAGATGCGGCCCAGCAGGGGAACCCTCGGGCCCCCGGCCGCCCGGCCGGAGATGGTCCCGATCGGGATTTTCTCCCCGGTCCTCGCGCCGCCGTGCTACAATCAAGGCCCTGGTCCCCCTTGCCTCGACGCGCCGGAGGTTCTCGTGCGGCTCCCTTGGTCTTTCTTCCTGCCCGCTTTCGCCGTCCTTGCGCTGGGTGCGCTCGTCCCGGCGGCGCCGGCCCACGCGGACATGCAGAAGCTGGCCCAGGGGGACTACCAGATGAGCGCGCTTCCCGACGAGGAGACCCCGCCCTGGACCCGTCTGGGGCACGGCATGGCCATGCTGCTGCCCGACGAGGGCAGCCTGTTCCTCAATGACAACCGGGTGGACGACCGCATCGGGTACCAGGCCCTGCTCGGGCAGATCGAGGCGGAGAACCGGGTCCGCCTGAGCGCGCGGCTGAAGGTCCTGAGCAACTTCGACGGACGGGGTACGGTGATGGAGATCGCCCGGCCGGGATTGCAGGTGGCCCTGCACCTCTATCCCACCCGGGTGGAACTGGTCGAACGCGGCGCGGATGGACGATGGCGCTGGCTGGCCGCGGTCTCCTGCGATCTCTTCGGCTCGTACCACGAGGTCACCCTGGAGAAGGATTCGAGCGAGGCTATCGAGGGGGAGATGATCCGCCTCTGGGTCGATGGAGTCCTGATCGCCGAACGTCATCCGCACGCGGACAGCAGCCTGGAGGTCGGACGCTTGCTGATCGGGTCGATGTCCCGTCCTTCCATGGGAGCCAGCATCTGGGACTGGGTCCGCTTCGACCTGGACGGCCTGGTCAAGGCCCTGCCCAGCTCGAGCATCAGCCTCGGAACCCTCAAGGCGAAGTTCAGCTCTCGCCCCTGATCTTTCCACCGCCCGCATTCCCAGAGGACGAGGGCCCCGGCGGCGACGTGGGCGTCAACCGGTCTTCGTCCTGCTGGATCCGGCGCTGCAGGCGGCGCCGCTGCTCGGGGGACAGATCGGACCGGCGCTGCAGGATCCGCAATGCCCGCACCGTCCGACGCCACTGCCCCGCCTCTTCTGCCCGGTAGGCCTGGTTTTCCAGGAAGGAGAAGAACTGGGGGGCGTGGAGCCGGTCGAGGAACCGCCGGTACTCGTCTTCGGGCAGCTCGCCCCGTTCCTCCAGCAGCCGCGCCTTTCCCTCCGGCGGCAGGGCGTAGAAGCGGATTTCCGGCCCGGGATGCTCGGCGCTCGGGGAGAAGGTGCGGATCCTTCGCCCGTAGCGCTCCAGGTCGGCGTAGAAGCGGATCTGGCGGGGAAAACGGTCGGGTTCGGCCTCGTAGCGTCCGCGCACCGAAGACGAGGTCACCACGTAGTCGTAGGGCAGGTACTGGCGCAGATCGTAGTAGTAGTCGATCAGTTCCACCCGGACCGCGTTCATCGGGATGGGATCGGCCCGGAAGCGGGGACGGTCCATGAGTTTCGCGCGCTGGGAGGCGGAGAGACGGGCGAAGAAGGGCTGCTCGCGGGCCAGCTCCTGGCGGTCGGTGGGAACCTGCGGGGTGTAGGCCTCCATGGCCAAGGCGGGGTCGTCCGGGAGGAGTTCATCGAACATCCAGGCCCGGGCCTGGTTCAGGGTGTCGATCTTCCCCGCGTTGCGGTGGGTGCGCAGCGCTCCCTCGACCGCGGGCAGGAGGACCACCAGGCCCACGAGGGCCAGGGCCAGAGACGCCAACGGTCGTCCGAGCCGCCCGCCGGTCGCCGTCAGCCTCTCGCGCAGCAACGCGGGCCAGGCGGCCAGCCCCAGGGCCAGCGGCAGGAGCAGGGGAAGGGCGTAGCGGGGAAAACGGGTGCTCAGCAGCGAGATGCCCACGAGGAAGGGCAGGATGCACGCCACCAGGGCGATCCACGGTCCCCGCAGCCTCCACGCAGCGAGGACGGCGCCCGCTCCGGCGAGGACCAGGGCGGGCCAGCCCAGGCCCGGTCCCAGGACCTCCCCCAGGTAGTAGCCCAGCCCGACAGGGGGGCCGGTCTGGCCGAAATGTCCCCGGGTCATGTGCAGGAGCTGGTAGGAGAGGTCGCGCCGGAGCACGCCGAGGTGGACCAGGGTGTAGGGGCTGGCCACCACGAAGGCCGCCACCATCGCCGCGGTGGCCACCCCGAGGCGCCGGTCGTCCAGACCACCCCAACGCAGGGAACGCCCCTCGCGCCGCCGCCGTTGCAGATGGACCAGGTAGAGGCTCGGCCAGAAGAGGATCGGGGTGTACTTGCACGCGGTGCCCAGACCGATCGCCATGCCGGCGAGCAGATCGTCGCGCCGGCGCCCCCGCTGGGAGACGGAAAGGATCGCGACCACCGCCAGGGCCGCCAGCCATGCCATGAGGATGTCGGGAGTCACCCTCTGGGCCTGCCGGATCAGAAGCGGGGAGACCACCAGGATCGCCCCGCTGAGGAAGCCTCCGGTCAAGGTGTGGCTGAGACGCCCGCCCCAGATCGTGGCCAGCAGGACCACCCCGGCCGAGGCCAGCACTCCCAGCATCCTCGCCCACAGGAGAATCGGGCGGGGATCGACCGAGTTGTCCACGAGGAAATCGTAGCGGTCGTGGTAGATCCCCTGCAGTCGACCCACACCGTATTGCAGGTGTTGCCATCCCAGGTGCAGGTAGAAGGACAACGCCGGCCAGCCCGCGGTCTTCGGGTCGAGCTGCAGGTGTCCTTCGTTCCAGCCCCACAGGTCCAGGGCCTTCTTCATCGGCAGGGCTTCCTCTTCGACCTGCGGAAGACCCCAGTCGAGATGGGGCAGGCGCACGGCCACGGCGGCAAGGGCCAGCAGGAGACCCAACAGGAGCAGACGGCGGGAGGTGGAAGGAACGATCATCGCAAGGTCATGGGGTTGGAGAGTTCCCCGTCGTCGGAGGGAAGGTCCTGGTCGCACCCCGGAGACGGCGGTGCGATCGCCCGGGACTGCTCGACAGCAGCCTCCGGGCGCCTCGACTGTAGCCCGCATCCTCGATGGAGACCAGGGGTCGACGGGCCCCGATGCGGCCCGGAACAGGTGGTCGAAAACTGGTCAGTCTGTTTGCGGGGAGGTGCACTTTTCCGTTGACACCTTCTGCGGCTGCGTTATGAGTAGCGCGATCGGTCGGACAGCTTGCCGAGCGCCCGCACGCGCCGGCGGGGAGGCTGTCCTCTAACAAGCGGAGTCGAGTCATCATCCGCGTAGCACAACCGGTGACTCGACCTACGTGGAAGCGTGTCAACGGCACGTAAACGAGGAGTCAAGCTGATATGAAGTCTCCTGTCTGGCGCGCACTTGCGCTGTTTACCCTGGCCATGGTCGTGATGGGGGTGGCGACGAACGCGAACGCCGCTCGTCGATCGGCCCTGGCCGGCAACTACTTCATCGACGACGCGGACGACATGTTCGCGTTCCCGCAGCTCTATGGCCAGTACCAGAACATGGCGATCCTGGACTTGGCTCCGAGCAACTTCAGTACGAACATGCAGGGCAACGCCACCCTGGTCTGGGGCGGAGAGAACCACACCTTCCGCTTCAGCACCGGACGGCAGGACGCCACGGCCCGGACCACCCTGTTCACCTGGGGCGGATTCGACCGCTTCCCGACCTACGGGACCTTGAGCGGAGGCCTGTTCGCCTCCGCTCCCCAGGCCCGCAACTTCCAGTGGTGGGATCTGGGCTGGGCGACCCGCCTGGGCGACATGCCCTTCGGCTTCGCCTTCTCCTGGGTGGCTGACGCGAACAGCTTCGACGATGGGACGAATCCCAAGGATCCGGACAACACCTTCAACAACTACAACTTCCAGTTGGGTCTGAGCCCCAGCGAGAATCTCGAGCTGGCGGCCGAGATCGGCTTCGGAAGCTTCAGCGACAATGCTGCGGTCGCTCCGGCGAACAACGACTTCAGCACCGTCAACTTCGATTTCACCGGCCGGGGGCGTGTCGACGACCTCTGGGGGGTCAACTGGCGCTACCTGGCGGGCTTCGCCTACGCGAAGTACAGCCCGGATGATGCCACCATGGACGATCTCAAGGAGCTGGCCTTCCGGGGCAGCTTTGGACCGGTCTTCGGGAATCCCGGACAGTGGGAGGTCGCGGGATACCTGACCTTCGACTACGGCAAGTTCGACGACAACGGGGACGCTGGGGACCCCACCGACGACGTGTCGACGAAGGAGACCACGCTGCCCGGCTACAACCTGGCGGGGGAGTACTACTTCAACGACTGGTTCGTGGTGCGGACCGGAGTGGTTTCCTCCTACGTCTATCACCAGTTCGAGAACGGAGCGACCACCGACAAGTCGCGGGAATTCCGGTACACCTGGACCGCCGGCTTCGGAATCGACAAGGACACCTTCGGGGTGGACTTCGCGTTGAACGAGGCGGCGCTGCACTCCGGATACTTCCTCAATGGCAGCATCGACAGCGATGCCTTCGCCTATCTCTCGGCCTGGTTCAACTGGTAGCCAGGGCGATCGACTCCTTCCCACCGGGGTTCCCGGGGGAAGATGAACCGGGAGGGGGAGCCTTGGCTCCCCCTTCTCGATCCAGGGGGTAGGGGTCGGTTGCGCGCCGGCTTTGTCGAGCCCCTCCTGATGCGGCCTTGGACGGGAGACCCACCGGTGCCGACGAAACCATCGAAACAGCTGGAAACCTTTCCCAATCCCCGTCCCTCCCGGCGCTACGAGATCCGTTTCGAGGCGCCCGAGTTCACCTGCCTGTGCCCGTTGACCGGCCAGCCTGATTTCGCCACCATCCGCATCCGCTACGTCCCCGACGCCCTCTGCGTCGAACTCAAGTCGCTCAAGCTCTACTTGTGGAGCTACCGGGACGAAGGAGCGTTCCACGAGGATGTGACCAATCGCATCCTGGATGACCTGGTCCGGGTCCTCGATCCCTGGGAACTCACCGTCGAGGGCGATTTCATGGTCCGGGGCGGGATCCATACCGTGGTCGAGGTGCGCCACCACAAGTCCCCGCCCGAGGCCTGAGAGGATTCCCGCGGTCGGTGAGGGCATATTTCCCCTGTATTCGCCGGTTTCGGCGATCTGGTCCCCCCTTGCGGACCTTCCCTGGACTTTCCTCCCGGGCCGCGGAGTTGCCGCTTGCGGCGAACTCTTCCCCGGTTTAGGCTGGATACGGACGATCCTCTGAGAGGAGGAAAACTATGACAGCCCTGGATCGGCCGGGTCTCGCCCGCCGGGTCCTTCTGGACGCGGTGCGGGTGAGCAATCTCTTCGACCGACGATGGGGCGCCGTCACCCAGCGCGCGGACATCACCTCTGCCCAGTGGCTTACGCTCGGTCTGCTGGTGCGGGAGGGGGGCGAGGTGGGATTCTCTCCCACCGAACTCTGCCGTCGGCTCTGCGTCAGCAAGCAGAACATGACGGGGATGATCGGGCGCCTGGAAGCAAAAGGTCTCATCGAACGCCGCCCGGACTCCCACGATCGACGCTCGTTTCGGGTACTCACCACCGAAGCGGGAACCACCGCGGTTTCGACCCTGGCGCCCTTTGAGGATGAATTCTTTCTCCGGCACGTCGATGGCCTCGACGAGGAGCAGTTGAGGGAGACCCTTCGGTGTCTCCGGACGGTGCTCGAACATCTCGAGGCTGAAGAGAAGCGGGCCAAGAAGGCCGCGGCCGCTTCCTGATCCGGGGAGCGGCCCGAGGCCACCGACAACCTTTGCCGCCCACCGCGGTCAGGCGGAGGGCGGCGTGGTTCCGGTCACCGCGGCCGCGAAATGGGACCACGAGAACCGCGGTCTCGCGCGCACGACCGCGTCCTCCATGGGTACCTGGAGCTTCTCCGCGAAGAACCGGATCACCGCCGCGGCAAGGGCGGCCGAATCGCCGGGGGGCACGAGCAGGCCGGTCACCCCGTTCTCGACCACTTCTCCCAGGCCTCCCACCTCCGTGGAGACCACCGCGCGCCCCATGTGGTAGGCGACGGGGATGATTCCGCTCTGGGTGGCGTGACGGTAGGGAAGGACCACCACGTCGGCGGCGGAGAACCAGGGGGCGACCTGGTCGTTGGGGATGTAGTCGGCCACGAACCGCACCGCGTCCTCCACTCCCTCCCGCCGGACCAGCTCGCGGTAGCGTGTCTCGTCCTCGTAGAACTCCCCGACCACGAGCAGGCGTGCCCGCGGGCGCGCGTTCCGGATGGCGGGCAGGGCGGAGAGGAGGAGATCGAGTCCCTTGTAACGGCGGATGAATCCGAAGAAGAGAAGGATCTCATCCTGCGGATCCAGCTCGAGCCGAGCCCGCGCCGCGGCGCGATCCATCGCGTCGCCGAACTGGCCGTAGAGCGGATGCGGCGTGACCGCGACCCGGGCGGAGGGACAACAGTGGAGCAGGTCCTCCTTCACCGCCTGGGTCATCACCACGAAACGGTCGGCCCGGGAGAGGAACCACCGGGTGAGCAAGGCGTCCATCGGACGGCGTTCGTGGGGGACCACGTTGTCGGCCACCACCACGGTCTCCGGGCGTCCCCGGCGGACGCTGCCCCGCAGGATACTCCCGAAGCAGGGCGCGAAGAACGGCATCCAGTAGCGGAACACGAGCAGGTCGGGATCGAGCCGGCGGATTCTCCGGGCGGTCTTCCACCAACTCCAGGGTTGGATCGAGTCGATCCATGGTTCGGCGCCGACGTCGAGCGCGGCCTCTCCCGGGTGGGTCTGGGACTTCCCGGGGAAGAGCAGCGCCGGGTACTGCCGGGAGAAGGTGAGGACGTGCACCTGGTGATGCCGCTTCAGTTCACGGGCCAACAGATCGTTGAAGTGGGCGATGCCACCCCGCCAGGGGCTGGCCGGTCCCAACAGTACGATGCGCATCGTCGTCTCCCTGCCGGCTCGACGCGTCGAGTCCTTGCGCTCCACCGCCCGCGATTTCCGGGGACGCCGCCCGGCGGTTGTGGTGACGCCGCGCGACCGCGTCCCGGCGATTCGGGCTCGGTGGCCGGGGATTCTCTGGTATACTGGCCAGGATGGACCGGGCAGATCTGATTCTGGGCTCTCTCTTGGCCTACTCCCTGGCCTGTGCCCTCCACCTGGGGCTCGCGGCGATGATCTTCGCACGTCGCCCCCGCCACAGCGAAGTGAAGATCTTCGCCGGGGCGAATCTCGCGCTCTCCGCCTGGCATTTCCTGCAACTGGTCGAGTATGGCATGGCGCTGCGGACGGGCGGCATCGATCCCTGGTGGGCGGTGCAGCTGGCACGGGCCCAGGTGATGCTCGAGCTGCTGGTCCTGGTCGTCTTCCTGCAGCTCTTCGCGACCTTCCAGCGGCTGTACCGTCGACCGCCGCCGAGTCTCCGCGCCGCCATCGTCACCCACGTGCAGCGTCACCGTCGGGTCTACATCGGATTCGCGTGGTGGGGATTGCTCATGGCCCTCTTGCTCTACGCCACCGGCGGCGAGCGCTTCCAGGCGCAGGTAGGGCAGTGGCGTTCGCTTCTCGGACCTCTGTCCGCGTATCTCTTCGCCGGGGTCCTCATCTTCCTCACCCTGATCCTCTTTCCCGCGCGGCCCGGTCAGGAAGAGGTGGGGGTGGCGGTCGTGGGCCGCGGTCTGCTCCTGTTCATTCTCTCCTTGTGCGCGGTGCTCGTGGCCTTCTGGCACGATGCGCACCCCACCCGGGTTCGTCTGGCGGTGCTTCCGCTCCTCCATCTGCAGAGCGTTTCCTTCGTCATCTTCTTCAGCCTGGTCCGATACGAGTTCTCCTTCATGGACCGGTACATCCGCGACGGGCTCCGGTTGCTCTTGTGGTCGGCTCTCGCACTGGTCGTCTACTTCACCTCCAACCGGATCGAGTTCGTGGGAGAAAGCTGGGGGCGCTACGCAACGAGCTTGGCCCGGGTGGGACTCATCTTCCTGGCGGTCGCCATCGGACCGGCGTTGGACCGGGCGAGCCGGCCGTGGCTGGATCGGGTCTTGTTCGACCGCGATGTCAACCTGTACCGGGCGGTGCACCGTTTCGCCGAACGGTTGAGCCGCTCCCGTTCGCTCACCGAACTGGAGAAGGGAGCCCTGCAGGACATCCAGGCTGCGGTGCACCCGAAGACCTTGCGGTTGTTGGTGGGAGACACGCCGCGCCATCGGAGGATCGCCGAGACCCTCGACGACGGGGAGGTCCGTTATCGCTTGAGGATTCCCCTCTTGGCGGCGGGAAGGGCGATGGGCTGGTTGCTTCTGGGGGAACGGCGCAACTGCTACCCCTGGTTCGACGCCGAACGCCGCTACCTGCGGCTGGTGGGCGAACTGTTGGGAAGCGCCCTGGACGCCATGGGGGCCGGCATGCTCGAAGTCCGCAGCGGGGCGGCCCAACGCGGCCGCCGGGAGGATCTCGAGAACGAGATCGAGACCCTTCGCCAGGAGCTGCATGCGACGCGCCGCGAGTGCGAGGCGGCGCGCCGCGAACTGGCGGAGATGAAGGAGAGGCTCGATCCGCAGCTCATCGACGCGGTGCTGGAGATCGCGGTGGAGGTCGCCGAACGCGACGCGGACGAGGCCCTGCAGATCCTGAGCACCCTGCGGTGGACCTACGCGTACATCCTCGAAGGGGGCAATCCCCTGGTGACCCTTCGTGTGGAGATGGCCTTCGCCCGCGATCTGTTGGCCCTGGAGAAACTGCGCCTGCGCAATCAGCTCGAGGTCAGCCTGGCCCTCGACCCCGTCCTCGAGCGGCAGCTCGTTCCCCGGAGGATGCTGCAGCCGCTGATCGAGAATGCCCTCAGGCACGGTCTCTCCCGCGAGTTGCGGACGGGCAGGATCCACGTGGGCGCAAGAGCGGTCTCCGGCCGGTGCGAGATCACGGTGGAAGACAACGGGCGGGGCTTCCTGGGCGATCTGCACCAGGACGCCCTGCGGGGCGACGGAGGATTGGCCCGGGTCCTGCGCGCGCTCCGCCGGGCCTTCGGGGACGAGGTTTCCTTGCGGCTGCAATCGCCGCGGGAACCGGGCACCCGCATCTGCCTCGAGTTCCCCATCCGTCTCGAGGGCGAATGAGCTTCTGCGGCGGATGGCGGAGACGAGGCCGGTGCGGAGGGCGAGGGAAGTGCGCCGGATCCTCGATGCGGCCGCCATGTCACACTCACGGGTGCAGGTACTTGTAACCCTTCTCCCCTGCCCGGACGGCGGCCTTCAGGCGGTTGCGTTCGGGGGTGATCGGGCAGGACCATGCGCCGCCGTAGGCGCAGTAGGGATTGTAGGCCCGGTTGAGATCGAGACGGTACCGGCCGTGGCCCAAGGGAACGGGATCGAGGTAACGACCGGCGGGGTAGGTCTCCACCTCGGTGGTGGCGTCCAGGAAGGGCAGGAAGAGTTCTCCGTCATCGAGCATGCGGTAGACCGGAAGTCTTTCCATGCCGGCTCCCAGGTCCAGGAGGAAATATCCGATCTCCTCGGCCTTGCGATCCTCGCCCCCGGTGTCGGGAATGGTGGTGGGACGCGGATGCGCCAGCGGGATCAAGGGGCCCTCCAGGACCCAGCG
Source organism: uncultured bacterium (assembly GCA_964601275.1). GTDB lineage: Bacteria > Krumholzibacteriota > Krumholzibacteriia > JAJRXK01 > JAJRXK01 > JAOZPE01. The sequence goes on from CAZRMV010000001.1 coordinate 395,521, forward strand.
GGGATCGGGCGGGTAGAACTGGAGCCCTTTCCAGTGGGGCAGGTCTTCCTTGGGGATCGGTGATTGGCCGGGGTCGCGCCAGGCCCGCTCCCGCGCGGCGCGCTCGGCGCGGATCGCGTCCAGGTAGGATGCGGGATCGTCCAGCCGGGCCGGACGGCAGAGTTCGTCGGAACCGCCCCACCCGCAGCCGGCCAGCCAGAGTGCGGCGAGCAGCAGGAACCCTCCAGTGTACCAGGGCCTCGATCGTGGTCTGATGTCTTGCCTGGATCGCGCCATGTCCCTAGCCTAGCAAAGCGACCGATTTCGTCCAATGCGAGAGGTGACCGTTGCCATCGGCCAAGACCGTCATCGTCGTTCTCAACTGGAACGGCAAGCAGGACACCCTCGAGTGTCTCAAGAGCCTGCAGAACGTCACCGGCCCCGAGCACGAGATCCTCGTGGTGGACAACGGGAGCGAGGACGGGAGCGAGGAAGCGATCCGGGCCGCCCATCCCGGGATTCCCGTCCTTCAGACCGGCTCGAACCTGGGATTCGCCGGAGGGAACAACCGGGGCATCGAGTGGGCCCTGGAGCACGGTGCCGACTTCGTCCTCCTGCTGAACAACGATACCGTGGTGGCCCCGGATTTCCTCGAGGCCATGGTCGCGGTGGCGCGGGAGGACCCCCAGGTCGGCGTGGTGGGCGCCAGCATCGCCTACGAGGAGCGCCCCGACCGACTGTGGGCCTTCGGGGGCGGGCGTTTCGACATCGCCACCGGCTGGGTGCGTCATCTGCAGGAACCGGTGGAAGGCGAGAGACTTCTCCCGCAGGGAAACCGGCATTTCTACGTCACCGGTTGCGCGATGCTTCTTCGCCGCGAACTGCTGGAGGAGGTCGGCCTTCTGGACACCTCCTACTTCCATTTCTGCGAGGACGTCGATCTGTGCCTTCGCGCGGAGAAAGCGGGGTACGCCGTCGCGGTGGCAGACCGGGCGCGGATCCTACACAAGGTGTCGGCCACCACCCGCGTCTCCTCCCCGCTCTTTCTCTACTACAACCTGCGCTCGCGCTTGAGCCTCGTGCGCCGTCACGGTCCCGAAGGCGCACCCTCGGCACGGGCGGTGGCGCTTCTCTGGCTGCGGCTGTGGCGCCCCGCCCTCCTCAGCGGAATGGCGTGGTCCGGATGGAGCGCCTTGCGGCAGGCCTACCGCGACTGGAAGGAAGGACGCCAGGGGCCGGCTCCGGCCGGCCTGGGATCGTCCGGAAGGAAGCGGGGCCTGCTCGCGGTGGCGGTCTTCCTGCTGTTGGTGGGGGGATGGTGGGCCGGGGGGCAGCGCTGGCGTTCGGAATCCCGGAACTCTTCGGCCGGCGCGGCGTCTTCGCCGAGCGTCCAGGACCGCCAGCTTCGGTTCGGGGCCGATGCCCGCAGCGAGGAGGAGATCCTGCGTGCGCTCTGGAAGGATGAAGAGGGGGATCCGCCCCAGGATCTCGCCCACGCTCTCTACGCCATGGCGGCCGACTCCAGCCTGGCCCGCCGGGTCCGGCAGAGGGCCGACCGGCGCTCCCGGCGGCTCACCCACCGGCTCCTCACCCTGCTCGATCTGAGCGACCGTCAGGCCCGGGAGAGGATCGACGGGCTCTACGAGGTGCACGATTTCGGGGCCCAGCCCGGTCACCGTCCTCCCACATGGAGCGACCTGCGCCGCCAGGGAGTCGAGCTGTTGCAGGCCATCGCGCTCGATCCGGAAAACGGCCGCGACGCCCGCCTCCTGCGGGAGATCGCCGGGGACGAACTCTCCCACACCCGCGGGTACGCGCGCGCCAGCCTGGTGGCGGCCCGGGTGGAACTGTGGAAGGCCTGGTGGATCGATCGGGGAATGGATCCCCGCCTGTGGTTGGACCCGGCCCGCCGGCCCGACCCCGGGCCCTGGCTCAGGGCCCTGCGTTCGCCCCCCGGACGGGGCGGCCGCACCCTCCTCGACCTGCTCGAGGAGATCCTGGATCATCCGCTGGCCCGGAGGGTCCTGCTGGACTCCCTCGATCGACGGGTGGACGAGGAGCTGGTCAGCGAGTGCGTCCAGGTGGCGATGATGTACCAGGTCGATTTCTCCGCCGCCGGTTTTTCCCGGCGGCATTGGGATGCGCAACGGGGGCGCATGGTGGGACACAACGCCTCGGAGCTCCGCGACGTGGCCCTGGAGATGTTGCCCCGGGTGTGTTCCTTTCTCCCCAGCGGGGCCACCGAGGACGAGGTGATCAAGAGCATCGCGTTCTGGTGGAAGGGGGCGCGCTTCCAGGCGCAGTACTATCGCGATCCGGATGCCGCTCCCACCCTCGAGCCCTGGCTGGCCGGTCTGGACCGGCCGGCCGATGAGGGCGGGATGCCCATGCCCCGCATCTTGCGCCAGTGGTACGTCGCCGATGGGTTCCAGGGCATCCTCCTGGACCAGTTGGACCGGGTGGGTCAGGGCCTGGTTGCCGAACTCATCGAGTGGCTCGGCTACGATCAAGAGCAGGCGCGCGCGCGGGGATTCGTCTTCGCCTACCGCCGGATGCCCCTGCGACCGGTGCCCGGCGATCAGGGTCGGATGTGGGCCATCCCGTGGAGCGGGGTCCAGGCTCTCATCCGAGAGATGCTACGGCGGATCACCGGCGACGCGGGACTTCCCGAGCAGGGGATGGAAGAAGACCTGCGCAACGGGTTCTGGATCGATTGGTGGAGGGCCCACGCCCACGAGGCGCGCTGGTATCGCAACGGGCGGCCCCAACCCGCTCCTCCGCGCTTCGAGATGGAACGCGCGGGAGGAGACTGAAGGACGGACCCAGGATGCGACCTTCCCTTTTCTTCCCGCGATCCCCTCGTCCCCCCGGGGCGTTCGTGCTCTTCGGCCTCTGGGTCCTTCTGATCGTGGGGGGCGCACTCGGGTGCGGTGGCTCGGTCCCCCTGCGCCGGACCGGCGCCCTGAACCGTCCGGAACTCATGGATCACCCGGCGATCGAGAACGCCGCCATCACCTTGCTCGAGGCGGCCCGGGCCGCCCTGCGCGACGGGGTGGCGCCCGACGCCCCCCAGCGCTGGATGCTCAGCCCCCTGGTCACCGGGGACGGCGATTGGGAGGCCTCGGTGCTGTGCTGGGACCTGGCCAGCCGGATCGGCCGGCTGCGCCCGGTGGACGCCGGGGACCGGCTCGAGTCGGTGCCGGCGATCCAGGCCTGGCTGCGCCGGGTGGGTTCGGAGGCGGTGGTCTGGGTGGTCACCAGCCGGGGGAGGTATCGACCGAGTCTGGGGCTCACCATCTGCTCGGGAACCCGGAGCTGGTCCAGCGCGCCGGTGGAGGTGGGGATTCCCCGCGACGAGATCTGGGCCTGGCCCTTCGATCCGCAGGAGAACCCTCCTCTGGCCCGGCTCGATCTGGACGGCGGCGAGGCCTTCTTCGAATGGGAAGGGAAGGTCTACGTGGAGGATCGCCGGGGCGCCCGGGAACTGAGCTGGCACCGGGGCAAGAGGGAACTGGTGGCCGGCAAGCTGCGCCCCTGGAAGGACTTCGGCCGCACCTGGATCACCCGGCACCAGGGGCTGCCCGAAGATCCCAGTCCCGCCTTGAGCCTGTTGCGCCGGGATCTGCGCCTCGTCCTGCGGGATCTGGATCTTCCCCGCGGGGAAGGGGAGATCATGCGATGGTGGTTGAGCCGGGGAGGGGGCGCCATCGAGCTGCCCCTGCGCCGTGCCACCGCCGAGCAGGTGCGGGGAATCCAGGCGGCTCCCCGGGGTTGGGACGAACGGGGTACCTGGCTGGTCCTTCGCGAAGCCCCCGGCCACAACCCCTGGGTCGAACTCTATGCCGCGTCGTTGCGCAAGCTGCCCCGACCCAGGGAACGGAAGGAGAACCCCAGGGAGACCATCCGGGTGCTCTGTGATGTGGACCATCCGTTCACCCTCCCGGGACCCGCGTGGGCCCTGAAGGAGACCCATGAACTCGAGATCGCGCGGACGCCGCCGGGAGTGGACTGGGCCTTGACCGCGCGTTGGAATCCCCTGTTTCCCTGGCTCAGTCCCCTGGAATTCTGGCAGCGGGGGGTGGTGGGTCTCGATGCGGTGCGTCGGGGAGAGATCGATCCTTCGATGCACGTGGTGCGGATGTGCGCCCTCGAAGACGAGTTTCCCCGCTGGGTGGCCCGATCCGCGAGGGGACCGTTGGCGCTGGGGGACCGCGCGTTCTGGCGTCGATTCCCCGCCATTCCGCTCTACGGCGTGGCACGGGTCGATCCACGGCTGCCCCGCCGGGTGCGCCGGACCCTGGCCGGATGGTTGGCCCAGTTGGGGCCCTTCGAACTCTTCGGCCTGGACCGCGAGGATCTCCGGCCGCGGATGCCCCTCACCGGCGATCTGCGTCCTCCCCGGGAAGACGCCGGGCCCGCGCCTTCGCAGTGGCCCTTGGCGGTGGTGGATTCGCTCCGGGAGCGGGGAGGGTTGCGTCTCAGTTTCTGCGGATCTCCCGGTCTGCTGGATCCCTCTCCCTACACCTGGCGGCGGGAACTGGAACGACGGCTGCGATTCCTCCTGGAGCAGGCGGGGGTCCCGCTGGCCCCGAGGTCGCAAGGCGCGGCGGGACCGGAGTGTCCGCCGGAGACCCGGTATGCCACTCCTCTGCCCAGCGGTGTCGACCTGGCGCGGCTGATCCTTCCGTTCGCCGAACCCCGCGCGCGGATGGACGCGCTGCTGACCGGCCTGGGACTGCGGGAGAGGTGGCGGCGGGATCACCCGGAGAGCGACCCGTCCGAGGTGGAAGAATGGCTTCTGGACGAGGGCTACCTGGTGCCCTTGTGGACCGAACCGGGAGCGGTCTTCATCGACCGGCGCCTGGCGGCGTGTGTCCATGATTCGATGATGGTCCTACCCGACCTGCGGGAGGCGGTCCTGGTTCCCGAGGAAGAACTCGCACCCTTCGACCGGCAACGATGAGTCTGCGGCTTCGATGGACCCTGGTCCTCTCGGCGGGTGCACTCCTGCTGTTGGGGGTGACCGGCGGGTTCATCCTGCACCAGGCGCAACAGATCGAGCGGGAAAGCGACACAGCCTGGAGGAACGAGCGCGCCGGCGCGTTGCAGGAGGGACTTCGGCAATGGTCCCGGGTCACGGCGGCCGCCCTGGACGACCTGGTCGGATCTCCGCGCTTCGGCGCGTTCCTGCGGCAAGCGGTCCCACAGGAAGACGAAGGGCGGCGTGAGGTGGTGCTCTGGGCCGAGCGTTTCGCTCCCCGTTTCGGACTCGAGCTGTTGATCGTTCTGGACGAGGACGGAAGGATCCTCAGCCAGGTGCCCGGCCCCGAGGCCCACGGGATCGTCCATCCCCATTTTCCGTGGTTCACCCGGGCGGCCCCCGGCGGCCCGGAGAGCGGGGTCGCCGTCTGGCCCGGCTGGGTTCGAAGAACGGATTCTGCGCCCACGCTTGAACGGCCGTGGTGGGTGGGGACGATCCGCCGGGTTCGACCGGCCGGCGAACGCTCGATCTGGGTCGTGGGGGCCCGGGAACTCTCCCGGTCGGTGCAAGTCGATCTGGCCGCCCGCGCCGGCCTGGAACGGCTGGAGATGGGACTGGAGGTGGGTGGGCTCCAAGTGGCGCCTCTACCCCCGGACTGGCGCGCGATGGAGCCTCTTCCCCTGGTCTTCGATCCCGGCCCGTCCCCGGCGGCCGGGGTCCTGCGAGATCTGCGGGCGCGCCTGTCGCGGCGACTTGCGCTGGGAGCGGTCCTCGTGCTCCTCTTGACTCCCTGGGTGGCGGCCGGATTGACCCGGCCGGTGCGTCGGCTGCAGGACGCGGTGAGCCGGATGCGGGCGGGAGAGCGTCGACTCGAGTTGAAGACCCGGGGCCCCCGTGAACTGCGGGAGCTGAGCGAGGCCCTGGTCCAGCTCTCCCAGGAGCTCGACGCGATCCAGGCCCGGGCGGAAGCCCAGCAGCGGCAAGCGGCGTGGGGTGGAATGGCGCGGCGAGTGGCCCACGAGCTCAAGAACGCGCTCAGTCCCCTCACCCTCGCCCTCGACAACGTGGAAACCGCGGCCCTTTCGGAACCGACCGAAGAGATGCGGGAGGATCTTCGCAAGAGCCTCGGGACCGCCCGCGAACAACTGGCGAGTCTCGACCGGCTGGTCCGTGGCTTCCGGGATTTCGCCCGCATGCCCCCCCTCGCGGTGGAGGAGGTCGACGCGCGGGCGCTGGCCGCTGCCGCGGTCGCCGCGGTCGAGACCGCCTTCGACCGCCACCGTTTCGTGGTGGAAGAGCGCTCCACCGTCGGAGCCATCGAGGCGGACGGAGAGCAGTTGCGCCGGGTGATGCAGAATCTCCTGCAGAACGCGGCCGAGGCGAGCCTGGAGGGAGTGGTGGAATTGACCCTGGGGGCCGGACCGGGACCGGGGCAATGGTGGTTCGCGGTCGGCGATCGTGGACCGGGTCTGCCCGAGGAGATCCGCCGCCATTGGGGCGAAGCGTACCGGACCACCAAGGCGGAAGGGACCGGCCTGGGCCTGGCGATCGCCCGGCAGGTGATCGAAGCGCATGGGGGACGTCTGGATGTACAGGACCGTCCTCGCGGAGGGCTCCTGGTGCGCGCCACCTTGCCGCGCAAGCAGCAAGCGACAACCGTGTCCCGGCCGGCCTCGCCGCGGGACCCGCGAAGGGAGGATCGCCGATGAGCCCCCGGATCCTGGTGGTCGATGACGAGAGAAACATCCGCGTCATGCTGGAGCAGATGCTGCGGCTGGCCCACTACGAGGTGGAGTGCGTAGGGACCGCCGAAGAAGCGCTGGAGCGCTGCCGGCAGGGGGGAGTGGACGCCCTGTTGCTGGACGTGCGTCTTCCCGGGATGGATGGGCTCGGTCTGTTGAAGGCCCTGTTGGCCGAGGATCCCCGCCTGGCCGTGGTGATGATGAGTGGACACGGCACCATCGAGACCGCGGTGGAGGCGGTGCGCGCGGGCGCCCTCGATTTCCTGGAGAAACCGCTCACCCGGGACAAGACCCTCCTGACCCTTGAGAGCGCGTTGCGCCGGGGAGAACTCGAACGGGAGAACCGGCGCCTCAAGGAAAAGGGTTTCCGGCACGAGTTGCTCGGTGATTCGAAGGTGATGGCCGCGCTCCGGGAACAGATCGCCAAGGTTGCGCCGACCACCGCGCGGGTTCTCATCGAAGGGGAGAGCGGAACCGGCAAGGAGCTCGTCGCGCGGGCGATCCATCAGCAGAGCCCGCGCGCCAAACGCCCCTTCCTCGCGGTGAACTGCGCGGCCATCCCGGGTGAACTCATCGAGAGCGAACTCTTCGGCCACGTACGGGGCGCGTTCACCGGGGCGACGACCGCGCGAAGCGGGGTCTTCGAGGAAGCCGACGGCGGCACGCTCTTCCTCGACGAGATCGGGGACATGCCCTTGCCGATGCAGGCGAAGCTGCTGCGGGTTCTCGAGTCCTCCCGCTTCGCCCGGGTCGGGAGCACCCGGGAGCTGACCGTCGACGTGCGGGTGATCGCCGCGACCCACCACGACCTGCCCGGGGAGGTCCGCAAGGGAAACTTCCGCGAGGATCTCTACCATCGTCTCAAGGTGGTGCCCCTGCGCGTTCCGCCCCTGCGGGAGCGGGAAGGAGATATCGTGCAGTTGGCGCGGCACTTCCTGCGCCTGGAATGCGCGCGCCAGAAGAGTCCTCCCCGCAGCTTCACCCCCGCAGCGCTCCGCGCCCTGCAGGCCTACCGGTGGCCGGGGAACGTCCGGGAACTCCGCAATCTCATCGAGCGCCTGGTCATCCTGGGCTCCCACGAAGACATCGGGCGGGACGAGGTGGGTGCCGCCCTGGCCGGCGCGGGGGAGAGCGAGGTGGTAGCGGACCTGAAGAGCGCGGTCGAGAAGGCCGAGCGGGAAGCGATCGGGGCGGCCCTGCGGGCCAGCGGGGGCAACGTGAGCAAGGCCGCCCGACGTCTGGGACTCGAACGCAGTCACCTCTACAAGAAGGCCCGGGCGCTGGGCATCCCCCTGCGCGAGGACGAAGCCTGAGGGCGCATTGGCTGCCGGCCACGGCCGGCGCGAAGAGAAGCTCGGCTCCTCGGGAGCGGAAACTGTGTCCGCAGGGACACGGTTTCGAGGGCGCCGGTTTTCTCGCAATTCGTGGAACCTTCCAGATCACAATGGGTTGCCGGATTCCTTCCGCCTGGAACGCCGCGTGCGGTGGGACGGGGCATCGAAGCCATCCCCGTTCCCTTGCGAAAGGATCCGATCATGAAGTGGTCTGTCGTCGCAATCTTGACCCTCGCCCTCTTCGTCTACGGTCTGTTGCTGGCCATCCATGCTTCCCGGGAGCCCGCTTCCGGGCCGGTTTCCGGTGCTGGACCTTCCGGGCCGATTTCCAGTGTCGCTTCCTCCGATTCCGGGTTCCATTCGGTCGCCGCCACCGAGGATTCCTCCGGCGCCGCGGGATCCGGCGGAACCGCACCTTTCCCGGTGGTCGTGGAGTCTTCCCGACAGCCCTGGGCCGACGGGTGCCGGCTCTACGAGGAGGGGCGCTTCGACGAAGCCCTCGAGTCCCTGCGGAACGCGGTGCGCCAGGCGCCGGAGCGAGCGGGACGACATGAGCTTCTCGGGCGCTGCGCCCTGCGGACGGGCGACCCGCAGCTCGCCGTCGATGAGCTGGAACGCGCCGTGGAACTCGATCCCACCCGCCGCCGCGCCTGGTCCGGGCTGGGACGCGCCTACCTGGCCCTCAAGGACCTGGAGGCGGCCCGGGAGGCGGTGGACATGGCCCTGGAGATCGATCTCGGCTTCGCCGACGCCTGGGAGGTGCTCGGTCTCCTCGAGACGGACGCGGGCAAGCTGGAGGCGGCCACGGCGGCCTTTTCCCGGGCGGTCCAGCTGGATCCGCGGTTTGCGTGGGCCTGGAACAACCTGGGATATGTCCAGATCCTGAGGGGCCGGTTCGCCGAGGCGGTGCGGCCCCTGAGCGAGGCGGCCGGCCTGCGGCCCGCCGAAGCCGTCTTCCAGAACAACCTGGGGGTCGCCCTCGAGCGGACCGGGGAGTTGGTCGAAGCGGAGCGGGCCTATGCCCGGGCCGCCGAGGCGGGACACCCCACCGCTCCGGCCAGCGCCCAGCGGGTGGAGGAGAGGATCCTGGCCCACGGGGGTCCAGCGCACCGGGATTCCCTGGCGGCGGTGCTTCCCCATCCGACCCAGGTGGCGGTGTCGGACAGTACCCGCTGGTGAGCCGCCTCCGGTCGGTGGCCTCTCTCGATGGCCCGTTCCCTCATTCCCACCGGATGAAGTCCATGAGGGAACGGGTCTTGCACATTCTCTCCCCGGTGCGCCGGAACGGGGGGAAACCGGCGCCGAAATGGCTCCTCAACGACCACCTTTTCCCGGCATGGCGGCCAGAAACCGCTCGGCTCCACAACCATGATGCTGCTCCTGGAATCTCTCGATCCTTCCCAACGTTCCGCGTCGTTCCGTGCGGTTTCCGGCAGCTCGCTGGAGGTGCGGGAGGAATTCGCCCGGATCGCCGAAGTCGCCGCGGGTCTGGGCTACCGGGACCTCCTGCTTCATTTCGCGACCTCATCGAGCGGGATCACCCAACTCCAGGCCTACGTGGGCCCCGAGCGCCGGTCGCATCGCCGGGGATGTCTGGGGGAATCGACCCTTCCGCTCGACGGCGGCCCCCTCGCGGTCGCCACCCTGCCGCGCATCGTCCTGGCCAGCCAACTGGAGGAGAGTCATCCCCGCTACCAGTTGGATCTGGAAGCGTCCACGGAGAGCACGACGCTGCTGGACGAGGCACTCCGCCTGCTCCTGGCGACCTGGGGAGACGAGAGCGAGGCTCTGCTGCAGTTGCGGACCGCGCTGTTCGAGATCGGATCCCACCTGCTCGATCATGCGGAGAGTCTGAAGTCGCGCGCCGGGGCGGCCGTCGCCGACACCCTCCAACTGGTCGTGCGCTTCAGCGACGAAGGGATCCAGGGCTGGTTCCATGACGACGGACCTCCCTTCGACCCCTCGTCGGAAAACGGGGTGCACCTGCACGACGAGATCATCGCCCGGCGCTTCCATGCCGGGGACGCACCGGGTTGGTTCTGCGGACTTCTCGACGAGTACGAACACGCCCTCGAGCCTGACGGCAACCGGATCGGGTTCCACAAGAAGGTGGGACGATGAGCCGACTGTTGACCGGACACGATATGGAAGTCCGCCTCCAATTGCAGAGCCGGGCCTTCGAAGGGATCTTCGATCTCCTCCGATCGCTGGGCAGTACCCTCGAACTCGACAAGGTGGCCAAGCTGTCCCTCCTGACCGTGGTGGGGCAACTTCGGGTGGAGCGGGTCGCCCTGTACCTGCCCTCCGGAGGAAGATCCCGGTTTCGGCTGCTCAAGTCGGTCGGGGTGGAGGGAGTCGATCTGCCCGGATCGATCGAGAACACCGAGGCGATGGAGGCGGTCCTGAGCGCACAGGCGGGAACCGTGGACATCGATCCCTGGTGGGACATGCCCGAGGAGATCCGGCGTCAATTCGAATACGCGGCCTATTTGCGCGACTCGAAGCGACCGGTGGCGCTTCTGCTCCTGGGGGGAAGGATTCCCGGGAATCGCTTGGACGAAAGCGAGGAAAGCCTGCTGTCGGCCATGGGTATGGTGATCGGGACGATGGTCCAACGCTCGCTCACCTACGAGCACATGCTGCGCGCGAAGTTGAAGATGGAGGAAGCCAACCAACTGCGCAAAGTCATCCTCGACCACGTCAGCCACGAGTTCAACACGCCCTTGATGGTCGCCAAGAGCGTCGTGGAACTGGCGCGGGACGCCGATCCGGAAAAACAGAAGGAACTCTTCGACATGCACCAGGAAGCGGTGGACCGTCTCTCCGAGCTGGTGCAGTCGTTGCTCCGGGTCGCCGACGAGAGTGAAGACCCGGAGAACCAGATCCCGGTGGAGCTTCTCTCCATGTCCCAACCGGTGTTCGTGGCCGATGTCATCAGCCCGCAACTCTACAAGCAGGACCTCAGCGGGTTCCACGTCGTCGAGGGCCATCTGCTCGAGCCGTCCACCTACGTGAAGATCGACCCGGCCAAGGTCAAGGCGGTGTTGGACGGGCTGTTGCTCAACGCCCGCCGCTTCGCCCGCGACGAGTATTCCTGGGCCGCGGTGCATTGTTACGCGACGTCGTATCAGTGGTGGACGGAGCGGCCGCAGATCGATCGTCTTCCCCTGTACCGGGAGATCCTCCACGGGAGCTCGGATCGCCAGATGTTGCCGCTCTTCCTCCCCGGGGAGAGCCCGCCTCCCGGCCCGCATCCTCCGCGGGACATGTGTGTGGTGGTCGAGGTCATCGACTCGGGGATCGGCATTCCCGAACCCGATCTGGAATCCATCTTCCAGCCCTTCGCGCAAGGCAGCAATTCGCCCCTGAAGGGAGTCCGGGGCGCTGGGATGGGGCTGGCGAGTTGCCGGAGGATGGTCAAGGAGATCCGCGGAGAGCTGGTGGTCAAGAGCAAGGAAGACGAAGGCAGCATCTTCGCCCTCCTGCTTCCCGCGTACTGGGAGAGCCCCTAGGCTCTTCGTCGTTCCGGCCCCGGCCCTGGGGATCGGATGGATCTCCGCACTTCCGGCCCCTGAAGCCGGCTCGAACCCGGACCATTCCTTGTCAACCACCCCCGGGGCGGGCATCATGGCCGGGCCATGACCGACGCCTCTTCACCTTGGTACCGCAAGCTGCACAACCAGGTGCTGCTGTCCATGCTTGCCGGCGTGATCCTCGCGGTTCTCTTCGGGGAGGGCGCAATGCGCTGGACCGGCTGGATGGGCACCATCTTCATCCGCCTGTTGAAGATGGTGATCGTTCCGTTGATCCTGACCAGCATCGTTTCCGGGGTCGCGTCGGTGGGCGGGGGCAAGAGCCTGGGCCGCCTGGGATTGAAGACCCTCGTCTACTACCTGGTCACCAGCATGATCGCGGTCCTGACCGGCCTGGTCCTGGTGAACCTGTTCAAACCCGGGGTTGGGGCGAATCTGGCGGGGGCGGTCCAGGGGGAGCTACCGTCGTTGAGCACTCCGAACAGTCTCGCCGAGATCTTCCTGAGGATGATTCCCGAGAACCCCATCGCCGCGATGGCCCAGGGGGACATGCTGGCGGTCATCTTCTTCGCCATCGTCTGCGGTGTCGCCCTGGTACACCTGCCGAACGCCCGGCGCGAACCCCTGACCCGGCTGGTCGACGCCGGATTCGAATGGATGATGTCGATCACCTCCGGGGTCATCCGCCTGGCTCCACTGGGGGTCTTGGGACTCATCACCACCGCGGTGGCCACGTCCGGGCTCGGCGCCTTCGCAACCCTGGGCAAGTACATGGTGACGATCGCGGCCGGACTCTTCATCCACCTGCTGGTGACCCTTCCCTTGTTGTTGAAGGTAGCCGGCCGGATGAGCCCGGTCATCCACTACCGCAACATGGCCGAGGCGCTGCTCACCGCCTTCTCCACCTCCTCATCCTCGGCCACTCTTCCGGTGACCCTCCGGTGCACCGAGGAAAAGGTGGGGGTGAGCAACCGCATCTCCTCCTTCGTGTTGCCCATGGGAGCCACCATCAACATGGACGGCACCGCTCTCTACGAATGTGTCGGGGTGATCTTCATCAGCCAGGTCATGGGATTCCACCTGGGACTGCAGGCCCAGTGGGTGGTGGTGGTCACCGCCCTCCTGGCGAGCATCGGAGCCGCGGGAATCCCCTCGGCGGGCCTGGTGATGATCTTCATCATCACCGAGGCGATCCACCTGCAGGGCCCCCAGGTGGGAGTGATCGTCGGCGCCATGCTGGCCATCGATCGCCCCCTGGACATGCTGCGGACCATGGTCAACGTGACCAGCGATTCCTGCGGAGCGGCCATCATTGCGCGCAGCGAGGGGGAAGACGGGGTCAACCTCGAGGTGAGGGCCTGAGGTTGGAGGTTCCCGAGCGGCCGCTCCCGGGTGCCCACGCCAAAAAAACCGTGCGCGCCCGCCCCGCCCTTCTATAATCTTCCCCGTACTTTCCGTGGTTTCGCGATCTCTCCCGCCGTTCCTTTCCCCAAGGACGGTGGATGGCACAACCGGGTGCGTCCACGGTCGAACGGCGCACCCCGGGCGGAGGCAACCATCGTGTACCGAGGAATCCATCTTCTCGTGGACTGCCGGGGAGTCGACCGCCGTCTCTGCGTCGACGACAAGCTGTTCCTGGAGACCATGGCCGAAGCGGCGCGCCGTGCTGGTGCGAACGTCATCTCGCAGGTCCGCTACCGCTTCGGAGAGGACTCACCACCGGGTTTCGCGGCGGTCTGCCTTCTCGACGAGAGCCATATCTCCGCCCACAGCTATGCGGACGCGGGGATGGTCGCGTTGGATATCTTCACCTGCGGGGAAACCGATCCCCGACGGATCCTGGAGATCCTCACCACCCAGCTCGACCTGGGGGAGGTCACCGTCCGGGAGCTGGGTCGTTTCGAGCTGGCGGAGCGGGAGATGGAGGCAGGATGAACTTCTTCCCCTTGGGGCGTCCGCGTTCCCGGTAGCCGATCGCGGCCCAGTCCGCCCGCCCGCTGCGCACTCGAGCTTCGCTGCTCGCCGCTTCAGTTCCTTCGTTCGAGGACGTAGAGAAAGTAGTTTCCGTCGTGATCCGTGATCGGATGCCCCCGGTCGTCGGTGATCTCCCGGATGGAAAGAGCGCTCTTTCCCAGCAGGCGATGCCACTGCCGGCGATCGAAGCAGTGGAGTTGATAGCTGTGGTCGCGATGCTCGGTGCGGCGGGGCCGTTGGATGATCAGATGCGAGACGACCCGCTCCTTCCGCCTCGGGGTCAGGGGGCCTCCCGGCGGGAGGTACTGCACGATCTGCCGCACCCGGCAGGAACCCCTCCGGCCCTCCCACTGGTCCTCGGTGGGGACTTCGCGCCCGTAGGCGCTGAGACTGATACCCACGACATAGACTCCCCCCGGACGCAACAGGCCGGCCATCTCCTCGAAATGTTGCAGGTAGTCCGCGTCGCGGGGAAGGTGACGAAGGGTGTTGATGGTGTTGAAGGCGAAGATCACGTCCTGAACCGGCACCCGGTCGCGAAAGGCGGTCATCTCGGCCGACACGATGCGGACCCGGCGGGAGAGCCCCATCGTGGCCAGGCGCCGGCGGGCGTAGGAGAGCATGGCCTCGCTCCGGTCGAAACCGGCGACCCGATGACCGCGGCGGGCCAACAGGCGCAGGAAGCGCCCGGTGCCACAGGCCGGTTCGAGCCACCACGCTGTCTTCGGCGCTCGGGCGCAGTGCCGGCGGAAGAGCCGGAGGAGCACCTGGACGTCCCGGCTCGTCCCCGGGGTATGCAGGATGTCGTAGACGACGGGATCGTCGTAGAAACCAGGAACCGGCGCGCACATGGACCGGGCCCGCGTTCGGGGTTCAGGGACGCTGGAGGGAGGACCGGAGGGTGGTCAGCATCTCGGCGACCTGCAGACATTCCTCGCAGTCGGCCTCGACGGCGCCGCAGGGGACGCCGTCCGCCTGGACCTGGGCACACCGGGGTTCCCGGAGGAACTGGACCAGCTCGTCGAGCAGCTCGAGCAGACGGTGGCGCAATGGTCCTTCCGGTGCTTCCCGCAGACGCGCGATCAGGCGCCACTCCCATTCGGAGAGAACGTGATTCTTCAGGGATTCCACGGCTTCGATTCTCCTCGCTTGGACTCTAGCCGGACCCGAGGGAAGGAATCAAGCTCTCTCGTCGCTTTGAGGACTCGGCGCCCCTCGGCGGGCCGGGTGGTCAGTCCTCGTCGACCATCGAGATGGCGTCGCTCGTACAGGTGTCCAGACAGGCCGAGCACTCGGTGCATTCGTCTGCGTCCACGACGGCCTTCTCGTCCACCATTTCGATGGCTTCCACGGGACAGCTATCCACGCAATCTTCGCAACCTTCGCACAATTGGGAATCGACCAGGGCAGGCATGTCGCCACTCCTCCACGGACAAGGTGGTGGGCAAGGACGGTTTGAGGTCGAACTGGAACAAAGGAATCGGACCGGCCCAAGGCAAGATTTTTCGTCGGGTCGCAGGGAAGATCCGGCGCGTCGAGGGAGGGGGAATCGCCGATCGCGGGAGGTCGTGAACGGCTCAGATCCCCGGATCGAGTCCGGCATCGCGCAGTACGGTGCGGATGTTTCCCTCGATCCACTTCGGATCCCACCACTGGAGAGGGTTCACCGGGGTTCCTCCCACCAGCACTTCGTAGTGCAGGTGATCGCCGACCGCCAAGCCGGTGGTTCCCGTGCGGCCGAGGATCTCTCCCTGGGCGACCGTCTGACCCTCTTCCACCTCGATGCGCGAGAGATGCCCGTACACCGTTTGCAGACCCAGTCCGTGGTCGAGGACCACGGTATTGCCGTAGATTCCCAGGTCGCCGGTAAAGACCACCCGGCCGGCGGCCGCGGCGGGGACGGGGGCCCGCTTGGTGGAGGCGAGGTCGAAGCCGGCGTGGACCTTGGTATCGAGCGCGACTCCCTGGTAGGAGTAGTCGCGGGTCTCGGCGAAGTTCGAGAACACCCGGGTGTTGGGAGGTTGCCGGAAGGCCCCATGCCAGAGGGGGTGCGGCGCACTCTTCTCGGACAGCGCGACAAAGGTGCTCTCGGCGCGGGCCCGGACCACCGTACTGATGTACTTGAAGGCCTCCCCATACTGCTCGGGGGGGATCACTCCGCGTTCGGGAAGCAGCTCCGGCAGCTTGGACGCCAGGAACGCTTTCTTCAAGGTGACCTTTCCCCGCCGATAGTTGCGGGGGGTGATCGAGACTGCCAGGGCCTGGCGGCTCGGGTTGCCGGCGGTGTCGAAACACTCGACCACCGGCTTTTCCGCGACCGGGTGATCGAAGGGGATGGCGAAGAAGGCCACCCGCAGCCCACGGGTGTCGTCGCCCAGTGGATAGGCCCGGTAGAGCCGGTCGCCGACCTTCACGCCGCAACGCTGGCCGTCGCGGCTGCGCAGCACCGCCACCCCCGCGCCCCCCTGGGCGGGATAGCGGGTGAAGGCGACCGCTTCCAGTTCGGGAGGAGTGAGATCGACCCGCACCGGGATCCGCAGCACCGGCTCTTTGTCGACCGGCTTGGGACGCCAGAATCCGTCACTCGCCCAGACCTCCAGGCGCCCTTCCCCTTCGGCGGCCCCCTGGGCCCCGGGCTTCACCTGGAAGTTCAAGGTGCGTTCATTGACCGTCGAACTGTCGAAAGAGGCCTCGTAGAGGGTGACATCCTGGTCGCCCTGCCACAATCGCACCTGGACGCGGCGGACGCCCCCTCGCGCGGCGTGGAGTTCCAGATGAAGGGTCTGGTCGAGACCCAGTTCGACCGGAAGGGGCTCGAAGCGGGCGTCCACCGGGGGAACCCGCTGGCGCAGGACGAGGAATCCGATGCCGATCACGACCGTGGCCAGCACCAGGCCGATCTGCAGGAGTGCTTTCTTGGGATCCATGGGGGGACATAGTAGCCCGCTGGACAGGCAGGTCAACCGCACCTTTGGAACTTCCGAGATCCGGATGAAGAAGAAGGGCGGATCTGCTAAGGTGGCACGAGGCGGCGCCCGCCCGATTCCCCGGGCCGGCGCGAAGGCCGAGGTCTCCATGTCGTTCGACACTGCCTTCCGTTCCCATTCCTCGTACTTCGGCGTCGAGCCCGATCCCCTCCTGACCGCGTACGCCGATCAGCTCGATCGCGAGCGACCCGTTCTCGACGTCGGCATGGGCCAGGGGCGCAATGCCTTCTGGCTGGCCGAACGTGGATTCAGCGTGGACGGCATCGAGCCTTCGATCGTGGCCCACGAGAAAGTGTGTGAACTGGTGGCCCGCAACGGTCTTCCGATCCATGCCTATCCCTGTACCTTCGAGGATTTCGAGGCCCAGGCCGATGGTTACGGAGGGGTTCTCGCCCTGGGCCTGCTTCCCATCCTCTCGCGGGACGGCTTCGTCCGGCTGCGCGAGAAGGTGGAAGAGTGGTTGATTCCGGGAGGGCTCCTCCTCGCCACCGCGTTCACCACCGACGATGCGGCCTATGCGAGGATCTCGCGGGAGTGGTCGAAGGTCGG
Organism: uncultured bacterium; assembly: GCA_964601275.1. GTDB lineage: Bacteria > Krumholzibacteriota > Krumholzibacteriia > JAJRXK01 > JAJRXK01 > JAOZPE01. The sequence goes on from CAZRMV010000001.1 coordinate 412,600, forward strand.
CCGCAGCAGCTTTGTCGACGCGCAGGGAAACCGCCGGACCTACCTCGAGCCCGGCGAGTTGCCCGGCCTCTTTCCGGGTTTTGGAATCGTGCACGAGCGTGAGTATCTTGGGCCGATGCATCGGCATGGGGACGGCCCGCTCCACCAACACGCGGTGGCCGAAGCCGTCCTGCGCAAGCCATCGTGAGAATCCCGGACTCCGGGAAGGATCTCGATGGCCGGTCTGCGAGCCCCAGGTTGTTTCACGGAGTGGATTCCTTGCACCATCCGATGGGTTACGAGAAGTACCTGCGCCTCATGGAGGAGCAGGCGCGGATCGATCCGGCGGGGCTGGACGAATCCGAACGCGAACGGATCGAATTCACCCGACTGAATCTCCACCGCAGCCGCCGGATCCAGCGGACCTGGAAACCCTCTGAAGAATTGCTTCGGCTGCTGGAGGACATCGATCGTCCGCAGACCTGGCTGGCGGTGACCGAACCCTGGTGCGGGGATTCGGCCCAATGTCTGCCGCAGATCGCCACCCTGGCCGACCACAGTCCCCGAATCGAGCTGGTCATCCTGCTGCGCGACGAGAACCCCGAGCTCATGGATCGCTACCTGACCGACGGGAAGCGCAGCATCCCCATCGTGGTCGCCCAGGACGCGGAAGGGCGGGAGATCTTCCGGTGGGGACCCAGGCCGCGCAAGGCGCAGGAAGTGTTCGATGCGGCCCGGTCCGAAGGGCTGGACAAGCCGGACATCCTCCATCGGCTGCATCTCTTCTACGGGAGGGATCGGGGCCGCGCCCTGGACGCCGAGCTGGTGGCCGTGTTGCGCCGGGCCGTGATCAGTCCTTGACGCTCTCGATCCCCCGGCGCAGGCGCTGCAGCCTCTGCGGGCGGTCCTTCACGAAGCGCTCGATCCCGGCCAGGATGCTCTCGGGATCGATTCCCGCCTCCAAGCAGACCTCATCGATACTGCCCCCGGTGCGCCAGCGGTTGTCCCGGTCGCTGCTGAGCGCATACTCGGCGGCAAGCGGATTGAAGATCCAGTCGTGGAAGAGACGGCGGGAGCGGTTGGTGAGGAAGGTCGAATCCCACTTGTCCTCTTCGGTGATGACCCGGTTCTTGTACTCCTCGCTCTGGAGGGCGAAGAGCTGGGGACTCAAGGTAGCCACGATCTTCACGTTGAGATGGCGCCGATCGAGTTCGGGGAGGACCTTCACCAGGTTGGCGGTGCTGATGGTTCCCTGCACGAAGAGACAGCCGCCTTTGGGCTGGCCCTCCTGGTAGTCGCGCAGGATGTAGGCGCCCCTGGCGGCCTCGAAATGGTGCGCCATGCCCAGTTTTTCGCGATCGGGAATCTCGACCGGGGGGCGGGTCAGGTGCAGGGCGATGATCGGCCAGGGTCCCTTGAGGGCCTCGGCGAGCATGACCGGCACCTCGTTGTACTCGTAGGGGTGCAGATCACAGACCTGCCCGTCGGGAAAGAGCTGGGTCACGCCGGGGCTGAACACGCCGAAGTGGGTGCGGCTGTCCTCGGCGGTTTCCGGGCCGCTGTGTCCGGCCACCCAGATGACCTTGCCGGTCCTGAGGTCGCAGTCCTGGGCCAGCTGGCTGAACAGGCGGAAGGGGCCGTACTTCAGGTAGGAAAACGAACCGTAGGTGGAACAAGCCGCGTAGAACCCCAGGAATTCGTTCTCCGGATCCTTCGACAGGTTGGTGGTGGCGATGCCGGCGCTGATGCCGGCGTTGGAGAATTCGGTGATCTCCATGGGGAGCAGGCAACCGTCGGGATTCTCCTCGCGCTCGTAACGCCCGAAGTTCTCCAGCTCCCCGAAGTCCTTGGCGAAGCCGCTGATGTTGGTGCTGTCGGCCAGGTCCGCGCTCATCGCGATCACCAGGGGCTGACCGTATTTGCTCTTGCAGTACGAGTTGATCCACGCGCCGTAGGCGGCCAGGCCGGCGCGGTTGGGGGCCTTCTCCCCGGGTTTCTTCCACAAGGATGATGGGAAGTTCCGGAAGTCGTAGAGTGCCGGGTCGTCGATCGGGTTGCCCTTGCGGCCGATCTTGATGGAAGGCATCTCCTCCGGAACGCTGTCGCCCAGTTCGACGAGCCGGTCGGCGAGGTACTGCAGGGTGTCCTCGTGACGGTGCAGCACTTCGATGACCTTCTTGTAGTTGGCGATCACCTGCTCGCGGAAGGCCTGCGGATCGTCGGGTGCGGGTTGGCCGAAGCCCTCGAACTCGACCCCGTATTTCTCGGCGAAGACCCTCTTGGTTTCCCAGTACTCGGGGCTGTTGGCCTTGTGCGGCGCGCCATGACTGGCGTAGTCGTACTTGCCGTAGCCACGGCCCTTGCGCGTCTTCATCCAGGTGAGACCGGGCCTCATGTTCTTCTCGGGCTCCAGGGCCATTCTCAGGATGGCCGGGGTGATCGACTGCCAGTCGCTGCCATCCTCGGCGCCGTGGATGCGCCATCCATACGAGGCGAACCAGTCGGCGGGGGTTCCGTGCACCACGCTGGACTGCGGAAACGAGTCGATCCCGAAATCATTCCAGTCGAGGACGTAGCACAGGTTCTCCAGCCCCAGACCCCAGGCCGCGTTCTTGGTCTCGTGGTTCGCCCCGGCGCTGTGGCCGCCTTCTCCTTCGAAGGCGAAGACCTTGACGTCCTTCAGCCCAGCCCGAAGCAGGGCCAGGGCCTCGCCCGCGGCGGCCGGGGTGCCGTGTCCGCTCGGGCCGGTGTTGAACTTGAGGAAGAGGGTCTTGCCCTCGAACTCCGCATGCCCGGAGAGTCCCCCATTGTGGCGGAAGCCCAGCAGATCCTCCCAGGTGAGGGCGCGCTGTGCGGCGTTGGGAACCTCGTACTTGCGATCGCCGGTTCGGGAGAGCATCTCGCGCAGCGCCTCGTGGTAGATGGGCAGCATGGCGTAGACCATGGGCACGGTGTGTCCGGCCACCAGCACGAAGCGATCGGCGTAGGGATGTTCCGGCCGGCGGATGTCCCACCGCATGGCTCCGCCGAGGGTCGTCGCAACGAGAGCGTGTACCTTCGAACGGCTGCCGCCCGGATGCCCGCTCTGCCGATAGTTGAGCATCATGTCGATGAACTGGTCGATGCAGTCCTTGATGAGTTCCCAGTGAGCGAAGTTCTTCGACTGCTCCTGGATGAGATCTTCGACGGACCCTCTGGTCTGGATGGAACCCACTGCGACACCTCGGATGGCTGGTACTCGTGGAGAACATGGGGAGATGCGAAAGCCGGTAGATACTGCCACAGCCGTTGGTGGGCGGCAAGCGACAGGGGCCCGGTGGACCGGTTCCCGGCCGGCATCCCCAAGATTGGGCGTCCGTGAGCTGGCGCAAGGGATTTCAGGGGACGCGGGAATCCCCGGACCGTCGGAGAATGCGGAGTTTCCCCGTTGCCGGAGAATCAGGTGTTCCTCGTCCGCAGGTGGAATCGAGGGCTCTCGGACAGTTCCAGCCCTTCCCGGCGCAGCGCCTGTCGCAGTTCCTCCGCGGAGACGAAGACCTCGGCGCGCAGTCCCACCCGGCGGGCCCCTTCCACGTGCCGGGGAAGGTCGTCGGTGAAGAAGGCTTCTTCCGGGGCCACGTGCGCCTTCTGCAGCGCGGCACGGTAGATCGACGCGTCGGGCTTGAGGACTCCCACCTCGAAGGAGAGAGTGATCGAATCGAAGCGATCCCGGAGGGACAGGCTACGGTCGAGTTGATGGAAATGCTGGCGGTTGGTGTTGGAGATGAGACCGAGGTGGAGGCTCCCGAGCGCTCCCAGCTCGTCGACCAGCGCCAGACTGTCCTGAAGCGGCTGGAAGATACCGTTCCACTGCCTCAGGATCCACTCGTCCGGCAGTTCTCCTTTCGGATCGATACGATGGTGGATGTCCTGCAACAGGTGGAAGTCATCGATCTCGCCCCGGCAATAGGCATCGTGCAGCCCTTCGGGAGAGAGCAGCCAGTCCACGAAGTCGTCGGTGTCCAGCCCGGGCAGCCTTTCTCGGAGATTCCGCATGCTCAGGTGCCAGTCGTAGGCGCAGAGCACGTTGCCCAGGTCGAAGAAGACGGCGCTTGGAGCAATCTTCATCTCACCACCTCGATACGGTCCGCTTGCAGGAACCATAGTTCGAATCGGGGCACCGAGGAAAGGCCCAGGGCCTCCTGCACCGCCTTGCAGTAGACCTCTCCCTGGTGGCGGTAGGCCTGGGCCCTCTTCGGCAGTTCCTCCGGGGTGACCCGGTCGGTCTTGAAATCGGCCACGACGATCTCACGGGTCGAAGGGTCCCGGTAGATCAGGTCGATCGAGCCGGGATGGAAGGCCACCGGCATTTCGTCGTCGTCCCCCAGGGGAGAGGTCAACAGCCCGACCTCGCGCCCCAGGAGATGGCCCTCGAGCTCGCGCAGACCTTCGATCAGGTGTCCGTTCTGCATTCTCTGCAGGGTCTGCTCCATCGCCGCCCGAGCCTCTTCCTCGGTGGTCTCCTCGACCGCGAAGGCCAGGCGCCGCAGGGCCTGCTCGGCCCGGCGAACGGTGGCGTCCCACTCGGCCTCCCTCGGTTGGGAGGGGTTGTAGTACTGGAGAGCCTCGTGGATTGCGCTGCCTGCGAGCATCGCGGCGGATGGGTCGGTCATGGAGCCCCGGCCTTCCGTGGGGGAGGAGTGGGGGCCGGCGGAAGCCCCCTGCTGGAATGGGCGTTGACGGCGCCGGGCGGCCTGGCTCCGGGAACGGGCCAGGATGGCGGCGTCCTCGCGGGCGCGCCGCAGTGCCTCGGCGGCCGTCGCGGCGCGCGCGGCCGCAGGGGCGGGGATCGAAGGATCCTCCACGGCGAGGAAGCGCCAGAGGATCTCCTCGTCGCCGATGGACTCGATGAACGAGGAGCGTCCCTCCTTCCGGGCTTGGTCCGCCCACTCCATCAAGGGCGCTTCGGGCCGGCCCGCGTGCCCGTGCTCGAGCAGGCGGGAGAAGCTGGTGGCCGAGGAGGGATCGAAGCTGCGCTTTCGATCGGGCCGGCCGTCCTTCCCGCTGCTCTTCCCGCCGGTCGTCCCAGGGTTCTTCCCTCCGGTCGTTCCATCGCTTTTCCCTTCGGCATCGGCCGGTCCCGCGGGAGGTGGGAGGTCGCGGCCGCCGACGATCACCAACCGTTGCTTCGCCCGGGTCAGGGCCACGTAGAGCAGCCGGACGCGTTCGTGATCCTCCACCCGGCCGGCCGCAAGGTGCGCGGGGGCCAGATCCAGCGTGGGATAGCCGAGGAGCCGGAACTGCAGGCCGAAGGGACCGCGGATCACCTCCGTCTGGGCCGGGCCTCTGCCACCTCCCCCCCGCGATTCCTTGTGGGTCTGCAGGAGATAGACGTGCCGGAAGTCGAGCCCCTTGGCCCGGTGGATGGTCATCACCCGGACCGCGTCGCGACTCCCGTCGTGGAGACGGGCCTCCTGCTCCTCCGTGTTTTCCTCGATGCCCCTCCGCAGACGGCGCACCACGGTACGGGGGTCCAGATGTGGATCGGCGAGGGCATCGCGGAGGCGCCGGAAGAAGCGTTGGACATTGGCCGCGCGATAGGGCCCCAGGTACCGGAGGGCTTCGCGTGCGTCACCGAGGGTCCACCGTTGCAGCTTGCGCACGAAGACGGTCGAAGGGTCGTGGAGGAAGGATTCCCGTAGCGCGGCCAGCTGTTCCAGGGCGAGGTGGAGGTTCTTCTCCCAGCCCTCGATCCGCTCGATTCCCGGCGCGTCGGCCGGAATCTCGCGGGCCACCTCGTCCACGGCGGCGTGAAGCCGCGCGAGCCGATCGGAATCGACTCCGCGCAGGCGGCTGAGATCGTAGGGGAAGCGTCTCCACCACAAACCCAGGAGGGCCGCATCGGGAACGCCCACCCAGGGAGATCTCAACCAGGTCAGCAGGGAAAGCTGATCCTCGGGTTCGATGACGCAAGCGGCCAGGGCGGTCGCGTCGATGATCTCGCGCCGTTGGAAGTAGAGACGGTCGTGTTCCACTTCGTAGGGGATGCCCGCGCGGCGGAGTTGGACGAGATAGCTCTCCAGGTCACTGGTGGAGCGGAAGAGCAGGCCGATGTCCGACCAACGGAACAGCTCTCCTCCCTCCCGCTGGAGCGCGAGCAGGTCGGCGGCGAGGCGTTCGCTCTCCAATTCGACGGTCTTCGCGCCGGTGCCCGGGTCGAGGGGGTCTTCTTCCGCCGCTTGTCTGCGCTGCGAGCGCGGACGGGAGATCCAGTGTTCCACCGGACGATGGTCTTCCGTCCAATAACCCTTGGCCGACTGGTTTTCCGGGGACGGAAGCAGCGGCTCGAAGAGCGGTTGCAACTGCGGGCGCTCCTCCATGACGGGATCGACGATGCGGGCGACCTCGTGGAGGATCGAAGGAACCGAGCGGAAATTGACGCTCAGACGCCAGCGCGGCCCGTTCGACTTCTCGATCTGCCGGACGAAGCGGTCATAGGCGGCGAGATCGGCGCCGCGCCACCCGTAGATGCTCTGCTTGGGATCGCCCACCAGGAAGAGTCCCGGCCGTTCGCTCTCGTCTCCCTGCCGGGCCAGCAGCGCGATGATGTCGCACTGGAGCTGATTGGTGTCCTGGAACTCATCCACCAGCAGTTGATCGATCTCCCGCCGCAAGAGGCGCCGCACTCCCTTCCTCTTGTGCAAGAGGTCGCGCGTGTGGCGCAGCAGGTCTTCGTAGCCGAGGACTCCGCGCGCGTGGAGCCTTCCCTGGATCTCGGCCAAGAGGGGCCGCAGGATGGAGCAGGCGTCGACCAACGCCCTCGGCCGCAGTTCGCGGAAGCGGGAAATCATCATCAGCAAGCCGGGGGCGTTGCGGGTCAGGACCCTCATCTGCTTCTCGTCGAGGGCCTTCCTCTCTCCACCGTTGAAGGTCCCTTTCGCCCACTCCTTCAGGCGCCTTTCCGCGCCGTCGAGGCCCTCTTCCCGGACTTCCTCGAGGAAAGTCTCCAGTTCGTCGACGGAGGTGAAGCGGTGTTCGGTCAGCCGATTCCGGACCTTCTCCACCCAGTCCGCGAAGACCTGGGCGTTGCCCCTTCGGGAGATGGTGTGCAGGGCGGCGGCGATCGAGGGGTCGATGCGATCGAAGAGCTCGATGAGTTCCTCCCGGAATTCCTCCAATCGCTTCCGGGACAGCGGATCGTGCAGATCAGGGGGATCGACTCCCTTTTCCACCAACAGGACCAGCGCCTGGGCCAGGTCGCCCGGCCCTTTTCCGTCGCGGGCCAGCCGCAAGAGGGCGGGGTCGATCTGCCGGGTGTAGCCCGAGTGGAGGTATTCCTCGACCACTTCCTCGGCGATCTCCCGCCGCAGCGAACCATCCGCGTCGACGGTGAGCAGCGGATGGAGGCCCGCCTCCAGGGGGAAGCGGTTGAGGATGCGGGAACACCAACCGTGGATCGTGTGGGCCTGCAGACGATCGAGATTGCCCAGCAATGCCTCCGCCCGAAGAAGACGTTCGGTGCGTTCAGGGGGAAGGTTGTCCGGGAGGATGTGGGATGGGGTCTCATCCAGCGCGATGGCGCGAAGCACCTTTCCCACCCCGGTCTCCATCTCCGCCGCGGCGGCTTCGGTGAAGGTGATGGCGACCACGCCGTCGAGCACCGCCCGGGCGATGTCCTCGGACGTGGCCGACGGGTTGTGTTGTTGGGCGCGGGTGCGGCCCCGCTCCCAGCCCCGGTTCATGATCCAGCCCACGATGCGTCCCACCAGGGCGGTGGTCTTGCCGGTTCCCGCGCCGGCTTCCAGGATCACGGGCCCGTCATAAACGGTCTGGGCCGCGCGGCGGGCCTCTGCGTCGGCGCGGCGCAAGGACCGTGGATCGCGTGCGGGGTCGATCCTTTCGATCGCACCGGCCTCGATCGATGGGTCCTGGCGGGCGGGACCGGACGCGCGCTCATGGGGGTTCATTCCGGCCCTCCCTTCGCATCGGGCAGGTTCCAGAGTTGAAGGAGCGCTTCTTCGGCGGGATCGAGGGACTCCCCTTCGTCCCGGCGCCGGCCCAGGCGGGCGAAGTACTCGACTTCGCGCTGCCGGCTCTGGCTGTCCCGCCGGGCGCAGGCCGCAGCGACCCTGCAGTAGTCGCAGGCGGAGGGTTCCTTCCGGCCGTCGGGAGTCGTCAGGCGGGGAAAGAACAGCCCGGTGCCGCGCCCGCGATCGAGCAGTGCGATGACCTCCCGCAGGGTATCCTCCATCTCGCGGTCGTCGGCTCGATACTCGATGGCCCGCAGTTCAGCTGGAGCGTCGGCATCCAGATGCAGATAGACCCCGGCGGCGGGTTGGCCGGCCGGCGGCAGCTTCGAGGCGCCCAGGGCGTAGATCATCCCCTGGAGCCGCCCGCCCGATGCAACCGCCGCACGCAGCTTCTGGCGCAATCCCTCTTTCTGGCGCGAGGTGGTCGCCGCTTTGATCCGGGAACGGCCGGTCTTGAAGTCGACCAGGCGGAGCTCTCCCTCCTGGCGGTGGACCAGGTCCACCCGGAAGTGCACCCGTCGTCTTCGAGCGCGGTCCAGTGTGAGTTCGACCGCGCCGGTCACTTCCGCTCCCAGCGCCCACACGGGTTGGTCGAGGAAGAGAAGGGTCCGGCAGGTCTCCAGATAGGGGCGGGCCCGCACCGCCAGGGCGTGGGCCAGACCGTCGAGCACGAGGCCCTCCTCCAGGAGCACCTTCCGGGCGGAGAGTTCGATGAGGGCGCTGAGGTCTTCCTCGGGGGGCCAACCCACCTCCCGGGCCTCGGCCTGCGGGACCAACTGATCCAGCCGGGGAGGGACGCCGGTCACTTTCCGCACCAGACCTTCCAGGGTCTTGTGCACCACGCTGCCCACGCGGCGACGGTCGAGGGTGGGCAACTCGCTCAAGGGATCGGGGAGAGGTTTGAGACCCAGGGTCCTTTCGAGGAACGCCGCCCAGGGACACCGGGCGTAGCTCTCGAGATGGCTCACCCAGACCGGTGCCTGTTGGGCATCTTCTTCCTGGCTTCCGATGCCTCCCAACCACGGACCCAGGTCGCTGGACCGCTGGGGGGATCGGTCCCATTCCTCGAGCACCCTTCGGGCCGGCGCGGCCCAGCTCGAGGGCCAGCGGGACGCCAGCGCCGCCGGGGCCGCTTCCTCCAGGGCGAGGGGCAAAAGCGCCTGGAAGCGATCGGAGTCCTGGCGCAGGGCTGCGTCCAGCAGGTGTTCGATCATGGGGCGCGGACGTGGACCGTCGTCGGCCGCAAGGTCGAGCGGGCCCGGCGCCGTGCAGGGTTCTCTGGAGGAGCCCATGAGCAGGCGCTGGAGGAAGGGGGAAGGAGACAGGGCCCGGCCCTCTTCATCGGCGCTCCACCAGGACAGGGTGATCCGGGGCGCGCTCCCCAACAGCTGGGCGAAGAGGAAACGCTCTTCGTGGATGCGTTCGCGTTTGCTCTTGAGCTGGGGAAGCACGCTCCTGAGCTTCGCGCGCACCCGGTCGGAGAGCAGGGGATCCTCGCGGAAGGACGGCGGAAAGACGCCCCGGTTCAGACCGACGAGGAAGAGGTGATCGAAGGTCCAGGATCGCGCCTCGGTGACGCCGAGGAATCTCACCCCGCCCCCGTCTCCCGCGGGCTGAGCGGCTTCTTTGGGGATCGTCTCGTTCAATCGGGAGACGAATTCATGGAAGTCCACTTCCACCTGGGGGGCAAAGCCCTGCAGGATGGAGTCGAGGCGTTCGCGGGCGGCCCGCCCCGAGGGCGACGAGGGCCACGACAGGAAACCGTCCACCAGGCGCCGCAGGGTCAGGATGTGCTGGCGGGGATCGACGGGGCTCTTGCCCCATTGCGCCCAGCTCTTCAACTCTTCCATGAGCGTGCGCGCGGAATGCTGGAACGATTCCAGTTCCTGGCGGGTCACGGTTTCCCTTTGGAGTCGTGGATAGCGCTGCTCTTCTTCGTCTCTTGCCTCGATGAAACCCTGCTGCAGGGGCAGGTTCAGATGCCGGCGACGTTCGAAGACCCGATCGAGGGGCAGGCTGACCCATTGCGAGAGACGGGCCGAACCCAGAGCCGCCGCGGCCACCCTCGGTCTCCAGAGCATGTGCTGTCGCGTCGGGTCCATCGCCTGCATCCAGTGATCGAGAGGGCAGCGGGTGGTCTTCGTGAGCAGTTGCTGCAGACCCAGGAGAAGTCGTCCCGGGGGGTCGATGGCTCCACGCGAGCCGGGCGCCTGCCAGGGAATCCCGTGGTCGTCGAACGCTTCCTGCAGATCGAAGAGATGCCTCGACAGATTCCTCGCCACCACCCCGATCCGCTCGGGAGGCGGAGGATCCTTCTCGTCCAGGAGCTGGCGGACACGCCGGGCGACCTCCCGCGCCTCCGCGCGCGCCCCGGGAGCGGTGAAGAAGCTGGTCTCGATCGAAGGGGAAGTGGGGGTGGGGAGGGCGTTGCTCTCACCCAGGCGCAGGCCGAAGGGGCGTGAGAAGGCGATACCCGGGTCGAGTTCGCCCGGACGGGAGGGGTTGCGCGGGCGTTCCAGGAAGAGCGCGCTGTCATCGTGCGAGAGAAGCGCCTCGAGGAAGGAACCCACGATCCCGGTGGCGTCGGCGAAACCATGGATGCGGATGGCGCGGGCGAAGACGGTTTCCCCGGCGCCCAGCAGGAGCATTCTCCGGAAGCCATCGGTCGCCTCTTCGATGAGCAGATCCCGCGTGTACAGGCCACGCTCCCTCAATTGATCCAAAGCGGCGGCGGCCACCTCCACGACGGCCCGCGCGCGCTCGGCCGCGACTGGAGAATCCGACAGGGTGTCAATCGCTTCCCGGGCGGGCTCGAGGATCTGCGACGAGAACTCGGCGTGCAGTAGATCATCCACCGATCCGATCACCGCGTCATAGCCCTGCACCAGTTCTTCCAGGAGGCCGCGGAGTACCGGGTGGGTGCCGGCGGCCCGACGGATGAAGAGGGCCAAGGTGGGGTCATGATCGACCGAGGCAGGGGAGATGGTTTCCCGGGTGATCTCGTAGGCGGTCTGCAGGTGGGTCTGGATCACGACGCCCAATGCGGACTTGCAATGGTCGGCAATGCGGGCGGAGAGATGGTCGCGGAGACTGCTCGAGGGAACGACGATGAGAAAAGGGTGCGCCAAGAGCTCGGGATCCTGCCGGACCTGCGCTTGATCGGCGTCAATGTCCTTCAGCAGCAGATCTTCGGTTTCACGCGCCCCACAGGCGCAGACAACCCGGCCCATCGATGCCTACTTTTTCTTCTTCTTCAGTTCGTTGGCCTTCTCATAGTACTCGTCGGCGGCGTCCTTGTCGCCCAGCTTCTGGTAGCAGATGGCGATGTTGGTGCAGGAGCGAGAGGTCTCCTTGAGGTCGTTGGCCTCCAGGTAGTAGTCGATGGCATCCGCGTAGTTGCCGGCCTTCTGGCAGGCGAACGCCAGATTGAAGACCGTGATCTCGTTGTCCGGTTGCAGTTCGACCGCCTTCTTGAAGGCTTCGATGGCCTCGTCATACCGGCCCAGCTTCACCAGGGCCCGTCCCAAGCCGTAGAACGCGTTGAAGTTGGTCGGTTCGAGGTAGGTGACGGTCTGGTAGTTGTCGGCGGCGTCGGCGTACTTGCCGATCTTCGACTGGGAGTAGGCCAGCTGGTAGAGGTCTCCCGGGGTGGGGCCGAAGGTGTCGATGAGTTCCTGCGAGATCTTCGCGGCCTTCCGGTAGTTGCGGGTCTTGCGATAGGCCAGGGCCAGGGCACGGTAGGCTTCCTTGCGGTCGGGGTCCTTGCGGATGACCTCCTCGAGCAAGGGGATGGCTCCCCGGTAGTCGCCCGCCTTGGATTTCATCACCGCTTGGTTGTACTTCACCGCGATGCCACCCTCCCCTCGCGCCGCGGCGCGGGCAAGGGCCTTCTCCGCTCCCTTGACATCGCCGAGCTGGGCGAGGACGTCGCCGAGCCACGCGTTGGCGCCCGGATAGGAGGGATCGGCGGCCAGGGTCTCCCGGTAGTATCTCGTGGCCTTCTGGAGGTCGCCGCGGGCCTGGGCCAGGCGTCCCCGGATGTAGGCGATGGTTCCCTTGGGGGCCGCTCCGGGGTTGGAGGCCAGCGATTCGACCTGGTCCAGGCGGCCTTCCTTCAGCAGGATCTCGGTCGCCGCGGTCCAGGCCACCGCGGGGGCCTCTCCGGCGGCCCGCGCCTTGGCCATCCACTGCAGGGCCTGGTCATTGTCTCCGGCGGTCTCCGCGTCCTTCGCAAGCTTCATGTACAGGCCGACGAGCTCGGCGCGGAGGTCCTTGAAGTTGGGACCCTTGAGCATCTCCTGGTGCTGTTCGAGGACGGCGATGGCGCCCTTGGGATCGTCGGCTTCGCGGTAGCTGTTGACCAGGCGGTGGAGCAGCTGCGTCTTGATGGAGAGGTCGACACTGGGGTGGGCCAATCCATCCTCCCAGTGTTTCCGCGCCTCGTCGAGTCGACCCAGTTCCTTCGTCACGTCGCCCAGGAGGACATACCCGCGGCCGTCGTCGGGCGCCAGGGTGTTGAAGGCGGTCAGGGGCTGGAGCGCCTCATCGTACTTCTCCATCTTGATCAAGAGGACCGCCAGGTTGAGATGGACGAGAGGCTCCCCCGGACCGCATTGGATGGCCGAGATGAAAGCCGACCGTGCCTCGTCGTACATCTTCTCCTGGGTATAGAGGATGCCCAGTTTCGTGTACGCCTCTCCGTCGTAGGGGTCCTTCTCGATCCGTTCCTTGAGCTGGAGGATCTGCAGGGCCGAGTCGTTGGGGATCTCCGTGGCCGAGGAATCGGCGGAGGTCCCTGAAAGGGCTTCGGCGTGCGTGGTGGACTCGTTCCTTCCGGAGGGGGGAGCCGTGGCGCTCCCCGAGGCGGTCGCGACACCCGGGGTGACGAGAGTCAGCGCCAGCGCGATGAGAAGTGATGGCAGCATCGAGGTCATCCTTCGTCCTTCAGGTGGTGGCCGACGGACCGTGGCGGGCCGATCGTTGCCCATGACCGCTCCCCCGTGCCAGCGCAGGTGCGATCGACGGCTCCTGGGATCTTGTACCCCCCGGATGCGCACAAGTTGCAGGAAGCGCTCGCGGGATGCAAGCCTGTGTCCTCCGGCGGCGGAAAAGGTCCCCGTCCCCGAAGTCCTTGGATTCCAACCGTTTGGCGCTCGACAAGAAGAACTAGAGGCGCGATCCGAGCCCGCAGGCCTGCCGGCATTCCTCGATGGTGGCCCGGGCGACCTCCCGGGCTCGGGCCGCTCCTTCCCGGAGCACGTCTTCCACCAGCGAGGGCTTTTCCTCCAGCTCCCGGCGCCTCTGGCGAGCCGGGGCGAAGTAGGCATCGATGCGGGCGAGCAGGCGCTTCTTCGCCTCGCCGTAGCCGATGGACCCCTCCCGATAGGCCGTTTCCATCTCCCGGATCTCCTCTTCGTCCGCGAACAGGCGGTAGAGACCCAGGACGTTGTCTCCTTCGATCGGCAGGGGCTGTCCCAGCTCGATGGGCTTGGTGACGATTCCCATGACCGCTTTCTTGAGCGCCTTGCCCTCGGCGAAGATGGGAATGGTGTTGCGGTAGCTCTTGGACATCTTCTCGCCGTCGACGCCAGGAACCTTCGGCACCTTGCTCAGGCGCCACTGCGGCCGCACGAGGACTTCCCGGCCGTAGGTGGTGTTGAAGTATCCCGCCATGTCCTGGGTCATCTCGAGGTGCTGTACCTGGTCCTGACCCACCGGGACCACCTCTCCCTTGACGATGAGGATGTCCGCGGCCATCAGCACGGGATAGTAGAACAGGCCCAGGCTGGGGCGGATCCCCCGCGCCACCTTGTCCTTGTAGGAATGGGCGCGTTCGAGCAATCCCATCCCGGTCACCGAGGAGAGCATCCAGGCGAGCTCACAGATCTCGGGAATGTCGCTCTGGCGGTAGAAGGTGGTGCGCTCGGGGTCGAGACCGAGGGAGAGGTAGGTCAGGGCCACCTCGCGCGTGTTCTCCACGAGGAAGCGGCGGTCCTTCACCGTGGTCAGGGCGTGGTAGTCGGCGATGAAGTAGTAGCACTCGTTGCCTTCCTCCTCCTGGAGGGCGAGATGCTGCTGGATGGCGCCGAAATAGTTGCCCAGATGGAGCTGGCCGGTGGGCTGTACGCCCGACAGGATTCGCATGTCCATTCATCCCCAGTAGACGAGGTACGCCGACTCTCGAGCCGATCCGGAGAAAGGAAGCTATCGCGCCGCCGAATCGGCGTCAACCGGGGCCTCGTCGGCCACCCGGAGGATGTTCTCGAAGAGGCGATCCAGATCGTCGGTCTGCAAGGAGGCGTTCACGGTGACCAGGCGGATGACGGTCTTGCCCTTCACCCGCCCATGTCCGATTGCCTCGAGTCCCTCCTCGGAAAGGCGCCGGCAGATCCAGGCGCTGTCGGCGCCTTCCACCTCGAAGCAGACCGTGATGCACGAAGGATCCTCCACGAGACGGAGGCGAGGGTGGTTCTGGATGGTCTCGACGGCATGGCGGGCCAGGGAATACTGGTGTTCGATGCGCCGCTCCCAGCCTTCGTCGCCGAAGTACCGCCAAGCGGCCCAGAGCTTGAGAGCGTCGTTGCGGCGACCACAGTGGATGTTGCGCAGCCCGGGGTTGACCCTGTCGTCATCTTCTTGGAAGAGGTAGTCCGCATTCTCACTCAGGTGCTTCTGCAACAAACCCTTCCGGCGGACGAGCAGAACCGAACAGGGAAGGGGGACGCCCATCATCTTGTGCGGATCCCAGCTGAGCGAATCGGCCTGATGGACCCCGTTCAACAGGTGACGCCGGCGGGAGGAAAGGGCGACCGAGGCACCGAAGGCTCCGTCGACGTGCAGCCACAGGTGATGCTCGCGAGCGATGGCGGCCAGCTCCGCGACGGGGTCGAAGGCACCGCGGACGGTGGTGCCCGCGGTCGCGTTGATCGCGAAGGGATGGAAACCTTCCCCGAGATCCTTCTCCAACTGGCGGATCAACGCCTCCGGAGCCATGCGGCCGCGTTCGTCGACCTCGATGCGCCGCAGGTTGGCCCGGCCGATGCCGAGGATCCCCGCCGATCGGGAGATGGAATAGTGCGATTCGGACGAGGTGTAGAGCACCGGCCGGAGGTCTCGGGGGCCCTCGTCGCGCCAGGCGGGGAAGGCTTCTCCTCGGGCCAGCAGCAGGGCGACCAGGTTGGAGAGGCTTCCTCCGGCCTGGAAGGAGCCCTCGGCTCCTTCCATCCCCACGATCGAAGCCATGTGTTCGAGCAGCTTGCGTTCGACCAGGACGTGGGGGCCCCCCGCCTTGTAGGTGTACATCGAATTGTTCAGCACCGCGGCGAGGATCTCTCCGGCGGTGGCGGAGATCTCCCGTCCGGAGAAGAGCTGGTTGAAGAAATGTGTGGTGGTTGCGCGCGGGGTGGCCCCGGCGAGGGCCACCAGCTCGTCGACCACCTCGTCAAGGGGCGCCCCCTGGGGGGTCAGTTGCAGCTTCAAGCGCGCTTGGAGGGCCTCGGGGGCGGTCGAGGGCAGAACCGGCCGCTCGGCTTCGTCGGCCAGGACCGCGCGCAACATGCGGTCGACGGCTTTGGCCAGGGCGATGGGTCCGGGTTCCACTTGAGGGTGTCCTTCCCGGGGAAGATCGGCGGGTCAGGCGCCGTCGACTCGAGCTGCCGGGCCCTTCCCGGGGGCGATCGGCGGTGGCGGCTGCGCCCAAGCCATGGTATCGCCCCGGAGGGAGGATGCAAGGGAGAGCTTGGTGGGAAGGCGGCAATGGGGCTAGACTACGTTTCGTGCTCAGTCCATCCGAAGAGGTGCTCGATGGCCAGCCTGCGTGAAATCCTGGCGACCTGGGTCGACAAGGACGTGACCGTCGTCAATCCCCTGAGTTTCTCCGAGTCGGTGCTGCGGGATACCGTGCAGCTGGAGACCTATCTGGCCACGGTCACCGAAGTGGGTGACGACTACCTGCGCCTGGGCTACGACGCGCCCAAGCGCAAGGCGCTGGAAAGGGTGGACCAGATCATCCCCCTGCGGGAGATCCGGCGGGTCACGGTCTGGGGAGGGGAGAGGATCCTTCACCTGTAGCCGGTGGAGCGGGCGGATTCTCCACGGTCTCCATTGTCTCCACGGTCGCGAAGGCGAGGGGTCGGCTTGAAGGGCCAACCGCCGCGGACTTCATCCCGGATCCCGGACGGATCTACATGGGCGAGAATCCCTGGTTCGCCCAGTACTCGTCCTGGGTGAACTTCTCCAGTTCCATCAGGGCCTCCAGGTGCCCCACTTCCCATTCGCTCAGCCAGGTGAAGAGCTGTTTGAGGTCGGGGTCGTCCGATTTCTCCGCCTGTTCCCGGTAGTAGCTGATGGCCTTGTTCTCCAGGTCGACCCCGATGCCGATGACCGCCATCTCGAAGGCGCCGCGCCGCAGGGATTTGCGGAAGTTGTCGTCGATGATGTGGCCGGCCCCGTGATCGACCTCGGCGGGATGGATCCCGGAAAGATCGAGCTTCCCCTCGTTCATGTAGCTTTCCAGTTGGGACTGCAGGATCTGGACGTGCTGCTGTTCGTCCTTGGCCAGATCCTCGAACATGGCTCGGGCCGCGCCGTCCTCGGTGGTCTCGGCCGCATGGGTGTAGAGCTGATGACCCTTGATCTCGGTCATCACCGCTTCCTTGAGGACATCGATCATCTTCTGCTTCTTGGCCTCGTCCATGACTGTCTCTCCCGAATCTCCAGGGCTGGTGGAACGCCCCGCACTCCGGCGGCGTGCTCTTCTCGTTCGTTCCTCCATTGTAGTCAAGCGGGGGCGGGACGGAAGGAGGAACCTCGCGGGGTGTGGCTGGGGCTGGAGGAAGGCGCGGTTGGTGTCCGGCCCGGTGGCGAGAAACCGCTCAGCGCACCGGCAGTCCCCAGAGGTGGGCGAAGATCCCCGCCAGGGCGAGTCCGAGATCGTCTTCTTCGAACGCCAGGGGATGGAACCCCCAGAGGATCTGGGCCGAGGAGGCGTCCGGCCGTAGGGCGGGCGTACTGGGACGGACCACCCCCGTGGCGGCGCCATTGAGACCGGAGAGCCCGCCTGGGCCGTGGAGAGCACAGGTGGTCTGGGGATCCATCCAGGGTGAGTCGCGCAGGGCTTCCCACACGAAGATCGTCTCGTGGAGGTCCGCCGGAACGGGATCCCTGCCCGGCCGCAGGTCACGATCGTAGAATTCCTCCTGAGGCAGAAGATGGAGGGTCAGGTCGGGGAAGGGAGGGATCCGCGGGGGTGCCGGCCGCAGCTCCCCGATCCCCAGGGGGGCGGCCGCCGCACCCGTTCGGGCGAGGACGAGCCCGTCGCAGGGCCAACTTCTCTCGTAGGAGAGGTCGGCTCTGGGCGCGCCCCCGTCCACGTGGTCGATCACCGTGACGCCCCAGGCCTGCCGCAGCCAGCAGTGACTGACATCGATGACCGCGAAGTCGAAACGCGTATAGGGGTCGCGCAGGTCGATGGGCAGGGTCTCGGGACGATAGGGCAGGATGGACCAGGCGGCGGCCGGCCCGGCGAGGAGGACCCCGCCGCGCAGACGCTGGTGTGCCCACAGCCAGTTGTAGTGGAAGCCGGTGGGGGAAGTCCCGGTGAACCACCGTGACCGCATGTCCCCTCGTCCACGGAAAGTCCAGATGATGTTCGCGTAGGAGCTGACGGCATCGATCCCCGGGCCGGCCTCGCCCGCGTAGAGAACGATGTGGTCGAGATCGGGGTCGTAGCCGGGCAACCGCGCGGTGAGCACGCGGTCCCACGCGTCCGACCACGACTGTTGGATCTCCTGTTGCTGCGGCGTGTCGTCCAGGCCGTAGTCCTCCACGAGAAGAACCGGCCGGAGTGGATCGGTGAAGGATCTTTGGGCATCGAGCTGGACGATCGATGTGGTCACCGTTCCGGCCCCGTCCTTGGCTTGCACCGTGAAGGTGGTGGTTCCCTCAGGGAGCTGAAGGGTGGCAGATGTGGTGTCGGGAGTGAAGGGTCCCACCCAACCCGGGTCGTCGGGATCCTCGGGGTCGATCACGTTCCATCCGTAACGATATCCTGCGATGTCTCCCAGGTAACCATCGGTGCGCGCCATCCAGTGGAAGGTGACGGTCTCACCGGCGAAGACTTCGATCGCCTCGAGCTGGTGCGTGCCGTCGAAGACGGCCTGGTGGAGGTATTCGTCCCAGACCGTGACCGTGGGCGCCGTGTTCCCTTTCACCATGAAGTGGAGCAGGTTGCGGCCGGAATGGAAGTCCGGGGTCACCGCGCCCGCCTCGTCCCTGGCCTGGACGGCCAGGAACCAGGTCGAACCAGCCGGCAGATCGTCGACCCTGGCCGGGGGAGTGGGTGTCGTCTCATCGCGGTAGTCCAACCACGGCGACCAGACGTCCTCGGGGAAGAAGCCGACCGGGTTGAGAGCGTCCACATCGGCGTCGCTCAGACACGTTCCGTAGGGCAGCGGCGAAAGGCCCGCCTCGGCCAGCTTCCTTGGATCCAGTCGGGAAACCTCGACCAGGGCCCACCGGCACTGCAGCGGGATTCCTTCGGGACCGTCGGGGTCGGAACCCTTCCAGCCGAACGCCAGCGAGGTTCCGGCGGGCTTGCATGTGCTGCCGGAGAAGCTGGATGGCGGGTCGAAATGGATCTCGGGAGTCCAGGTGGTGGCGGTGAAGGAGATGCAAGCCGGCGTGGGGTCCGCCACGCCTTCCCCGTCGACGGCACGGACGAAGAAGGTATGACTGCGCCGGGCGAGAACGGGTTCGGTGCTTCCGGGCAGGACCGAATCCAGGTCGGCGGTGACCACGAAAGTGGAGTCCCAGGCGACCGTGGTGTGCCAGGGAAGACCCAGGGTGTCTGCGACATCGAGCACCCCATCGGGCCCATTGTCGGAGATCCGCCATTGGAAGTGGTCGATGACGCCGTCGGAATCGTGTCCCGTCCAGTGGAGCTCGACCCGGTACCCGGTGATGGCACCGTCGAGCGGGGAATGGGTGATCTCGGTGTCCGGCGGCTGGTTGAGCAGGGGATGGTCCTGGGTCTGCGAGCAGGAAGTCAACTGCACGAGGAAGAAGGCGAGAGCCGCGGCGACGATCAGGAAGAAGGTGGTTTCCTGGGCTCGCCGTGACCGACGGCGGATGAGGCGGGAAGTCGACGGGAAGACCATGACCCGTCTCCTGGAGAGGCTGGGGGTCCGGCGTGCTTTCCTCTGGAAGCGAAGCTAAGGAGACGCCGTCGGCGTTGTCAACCCACGGAGGGATCCGCCGTTTCCACGGTCTTGCCGGGAGGATTCGTTCAGTTGGCGGGGAGATCGAAACGGTACACCGCCGAGGTGATCTGCCCCGAATCGTCCAGTGCCGCGACCACGAAGTTGTGTGGTCCGGGCGCGAAATCGCCGGTGAATCGCCGGATGTCGATCCAGGGCACCGACCACTCGCTCTCGCCGACATTGAGGGGATCGGCGACGTCGACGGCGAAGCGGTAGCCGTCGATCTGCCCCAGGTAGTTGCTCGCGTCGGCGGACCAGGTGAACTCGACCACCGTGGAGTCGGGCAGGACCCCCAGATCGACGACGGTGGCGGCCGGTCCGTTGAAGTCGGAGACCCCCCCGAGAGGATCGGTGACCCCCAAGGTGGGGAAGAAGCTTCCGTCCACCCGGAAATGGAGGAAGTTCCGATTCCAGACGAAAGTGGGGGTGACCGCCCCCGCTCGATCGCGAGCCTGCAATGCCAGGAACCACGAGCTGCCGGGAGGGAGATTGGGGAGGGTCAGGTCGATCTGGGGATCCTGGGTTTCCACGTAGTCGAACCATTCGGACCAGACCGATTCAGGGAAGAGGCGGCCGGCGTCGAGCAACTCGTACCCGGAACGGTCGATGCACCCCCCCGCAGGAAGGGGAGAGATTCCGGTGCCGTCGAAGGCAGCGGGGTCGAGGTCTTCCACCGCGACCAAGGCATAACGATAGGCCACGGCGAGTCCATCGGGATCGTCGTCATCCTCGGTGGCGATTCCCAGGGCGAGGGTCGTATTGGTGGGTTGGCAGGTGTCACGGGTGAGAGAGACCAGGTCCCACGTGGCGCGGGGAAGGAGGGTTGTGACGGTGAAATCGATGCGGGCGGGTGTCGGGTCGATGGCGCCGTTGCGGTCGACGGCGCGCACGAAGAAACTGTGCGTCTGCCAATTCCTCAGGTCGATGGGGTCGGTGATGAGCGGGTTGCCGACATCCGGAGGAAAGGAATCGAGCTGGGCCGGCGCGGCGAAGACCGAGTCGGTCTTCGTGGTGGAGTGCCAGGGGAGTCCCAGGGTGTCTCCGGGATCGAGTACTCCATCGGGACCGTTGTCGCTCATCCTCCACTGGTAGGATTGGACCGGGCCGTCGGTGTCGCTGCCCAGCCAGGCGATACTGACGAGATACGACACCGGCACGTCTTCCCGGGGGCCGGTGACGATCCTGGTTTCGGGAGGGATGTTGCTCTCTCCGCCGGTCGGGCTGTCCTCCCCGCAACCCGGAAGGATCGCGAGGAGGATCAAGGCGAATGCGGAAAGGAGGAATCGGATTCCCTTCGGGGTCGATCCCGGGCTGTTGGTGTACGTCATGGACTCCTGATCCTCGCTGTCTCCGGTCCGGCTGATCAGGCCGAGCTCTCCTGGAAGAGATGCACGTCCCTCTGCGGGAACGGAATGTTCAGACCGTTCTGGTCGCAGGCCTTCTTGATCTGCTCGTTGAGGTCGAAGAAGACGTCCCAGTAGTCTTCCGTCTTGACCCACGGCCGCACCACGAAATTTACGGAAGAATCGGCCAGTTCCACAACCTTCACCACCGGGGCGGGGTCCTTCAGCACCTTTGGATGGCTGGTGCACAGGTCCATGAAGACCTGCTTGGCCCGGTCGATATCGTCCCCGTAGCCGATTCCGGCCACCAGGTCGACCCGGCGGGTGTCCATGGCGGTGACGTTGGTGATGTTGCCTCCCATGATGCTGCTGTTGGGAACGATCATCTTCTGGTTGTCGGGAGTGACCAGGATGGTGGTGAAGACGCTGATCTCGGCGACCTTTCCGGTCACGCCCGCAGCGTTGATGACGTCGCCGATCTTGAAGGGACGGAAGATGAGAATCATCACCCCGGCCGCGAAATTCGAGAGCGACCCCTGCAGCGCCAGACCCACCGCGAGACCAGCGGCGCCCAATACGGCGACGAAGGAGGTCGTCTTCACTCCGAAGGCCTCCAACGCGGCGATCAACGCGAAGATCCAGACCGCGAAGTAGGCGAGCTTGGAAACGAAGATCGTCAAGGCATCGTCGAGCTTGCCCTTCTGCATGGCCGTGCGGACGCCCTTGCTCACCAACCCGGCCGCGATGCGTCCGACAATGAGAATGGCAATGGCTCCGAGCACTTTCAGGCCATAGTTGACGATCAGATCTTCGGCGACCTGGTAGGCGCCTTGTACGGCTTGGGTATCCACAGGGGGACCTCCTGTCATCTCGAGCGGGTTGTTGGTCTACCTGGAAAGAGATTCTCCGGGTTCCCGGGGCGGATTGTCCATGTCCTCGTGTCCATGCTGCCGAACTTTCCGCGGACCATCCACGGGTCTTCTAGAAGAAGCGGTAGCTGATCCCCAGGGCCAGGGTCTGCTTCCACTGGGCTTTCTTGCGGGTTCCGACCGCCGCGTTGGCGATGCGGGCATCCAGAGGAAGGTCGGGATTGAGGTCGGTCGACGGATCGAATTTCTCGTAGACGAGCTGGAAGTACAGGTCCATCGAAAGAACCTCGGAAATCTTCGCGGTCAGGGTACTCTGCCAGTCCGTGCTCACCGCTTTCCAATAGTCCGCAATGGGGTCGGCGTAGAGGGTGTCGTTCGCGGCAACGGCCTGATCGTAGGCTTCCAGATCGCTCTTGGCGGAGTAGTAGACCGGAACGAACACGACCAGTCGTGACTTGAAGAAGAAGCGTTCGTTGTCGAAGGGGAAGAGGACGTTGGTCTGCCATTCCAGGCCGCCGTCGTTGGTGAAGTTCGTCTTGCTGACGCCTCCCGCGAGATCCTGGTAGGCCTTGGCGACGTTCTGGCGGAAACTGAAGCCGATGCGGGTCAACAGTTCGCTCTTCTCGGTCTTCTTGAAGACCTTGGTGATGCCGCCGGTTTCATTGAAGCGAAGCGGATTGAAGTTGAAATCGCCGCGCGGATCGCTCTTGTCGAGAAACTGCGACTCGAAACGGAACTGGAGATACGGATTGAGCGAACGTTTTCCCCAACGGGATGTCGATTCCAACAGGATCTGGTCGTTGTTCTTGTCGGGGTTCTGCCACACATTCTTCGACGGATCGTCAGGATCCTGCACCTGCTTGGCGGTGAGGCCGTAGGCCAGCGTCAGCGTGTTCGTCCAGTTCCAGGATTCGGTGAACTGGCGTTCGGCGCGCATGTTCGCCTTCAATGCCCAGGAGTAGGAGCCCCGGTCGCCGCCGGCCCAGTTGTTGGAGAAGGCACTCTGGTTGATGTTGAGTCCGGCGAGCAGATGGAACTGCCAGGGTCCCGGCTCGGTTTCGTCCTGGGCTCGGGCTTCCATGGCGGCCGGGCCCGCTGACCAGGAGATCAGCGAGCTGATCAGGAACAGGTGCGCGAAGGAGAATCGTCTCATGGGGGATCTCCACGGGTCTGAGGGGATCGGCGGGTTGGCGTGAGGAAGGCGCAACGAAATCGCTGCTGTCCTCTCTGCCTGGGAGTGGACGGGGAAGGTCGATGAGGACCGGAGGGACCTGTTCTCCCCGCCTTCGTGCGAATCCATTTACACCAGAATCGCCTTCGGGGCAAGTCATGCAGCCCCGCCGCTTCGCGGCGGGCTCGTGGATTCCGCTTCCCGGCCCCTCCGGGGAGGGTCTGGCGGCTGCTTCGCGGTGGGATGGGAATCGGGGGGTGGGATCCCTTGTTCCGACGCGGCACACCGAATACACTCGATCCGGGGACCCCCGGGGAACGTGGTCGAATCGATGCGGAAAGGTGGCGTCATGACAGAGATGGATAACAACTCGCCATTGCCGGCGGCCGCTGGCTCATCACTGCTCGCCGGCCTGTTGATTGCCAGCGCCGTGTACGACGGCTTGGGATTCATCCTCTTGTGGAGCATGCCGCGGTGGCTGTTCACCTGGTTCCACCATCCGATTCCCGCCAACCCCTTCTTGTTTCGGCTGGCCGCCCTGCCTCTCCTGTTGCTGCCCCTGGTGTATGTGAGCGCCGCGCGGATGGGATCGCGATGCCCGGTGTTGATCCGGCTGTCGATCGCCCTGCGCATCGTGGGAGCTGTGGGAATCGCATTGCTGTTGATCTGGCACCTCCCTCCAGGGCAGGGAGCGTATTGGTGTTTCGTGGTGGGAGACATCGTCTGGGCGGGGCTCTATGTCGTCGGGGCGAAGCGATCCATGGGGGCGTGATCAGGCAGTTTTGCCGTCGCTCGGCTCGAAGGAAGGATTACCTCGGCCGCTTCGCTCAGTACCGTAGGATCTCCCGCAGCGCTTCGACGAGATCCTCGGTCTGGGGCAGGATGGCGTTCTCCGTATCGGGTTGATAGGCGATGAAGGTATCCAATGCCGCCACCCTCCGCACCGGTGCGTCGAGATACTCGAAGAGCTCGTCGGCGATCCACGCCGCCACTTCGGCCCCGAAGCCGAGGGTCCGGTTGTCCTCGTAGGCAACGATGCAACGATTCGTCTTCTGCACGCTGCGCGCGACCGCCCCATCGTCCCACGGACTCAAGGAGCGCAGATCGATGATCTCGACCGACATTCCGGTTTCCCGCTGGATCTGACGGGCGGCCAGTTCGGCCCGATGGACCAAGGCGCCGTAGGTGATCACGCTCACGTCGCTTCCCTCCTGGACCACCGCGGCACGGCCGAAGGGAATGGTGAAATCGGGTCCCGGGTAGGGCGACTTCGCATACGGTTGGCGATAGAGATGCTTGTGTTCGAGGAAGATCACCGGATCGTCGCAACGGATGGCGGTGCGCAACAAACCGACCGCATCCCGGGCATTGGCCGGCATCACCACCCGCAGACCGGGGAGCGATGCGAAGAGGTTGGTGTGACTCTGGCTATGATACATGGCTCCACCCTGCAGATACCCTCCCGCGGCGACACGAATCACCGCCGGCGCCTTCCAGTGGTTGTAGGAGCGCCAGCGCATCGTCGCCAGCTCGTTCTTGATCTGCATGTAGGCTGGCCAGATGTAGTCGAGGAACTGGATCTCGGCCACCGGTTTCAATCCTCGCGCGGCCATGCCCACCGCGCGTCCCACGATATTCGCTTCCGCCAGCGGAGAGTTGAAGACCCGGTCTCCACCGAAGGCCTTCTGGAGTCCGGCGGTAGCCTTGAAGACCCCACCTTTGCCCTTGCAGCTCTTCAGCGCTTCTTCCTTGGTGGCATCGGCCACGTCTTCGCCGAACACGATGATGCGAGGATCACGTTCCATCTCATCGTGCAGCGTGCGGTTGACCGCCTCCAGGAGCGAGATCGGTTTCTCCTCGGAGTTGGCTTCAGCCTTCGTGGCGAACGCATCTGAAGTTGGATCGATATCGGGGCTGTACAGGTACAGCAGCGCATTCTCCGGGCGATGCCGTTGGCTCGCTTGCGCTCGCATCGACGCGTCCGTGACGTCCGATCGACACTCTGCTTCGAGTGCGTCGAGGTCTTCGGCCTTCACCTCGAGATTCTCGATGAGATGTCTGCGCAGACGGCGGAGCGGATCGAGCTCCGCTTCCTTTTCCAACTCTTCAGCACTTCGATAGAGCTTCTGGTCGTCGCTCATCGAGTGCGAGTAGGGACGAACGGTGGTAGCGCGCACCAACGCCGGTCCCTTTCTCCGCCGGCAATGATCCACCGCTTCCTGCATCGTCTTGTACGAAGCGATGAAGTCGGTGCCATCCACGTTCCAGATGCCGAGATTCGGATAGGAGGAAACCATCTCGTGGATCGGGACTCCCGCGATCTGCTCGGTATTGGGCGTGCTGATGGCATAGCCGTTGTCTTCCACCAGAACGAGAACCGGGAGCTTCCGGTTGCACATGGTGTGCAGTCCCTCCCAGAACTCGCCCTCGCTGACCGAGCCGTCCCCCACGGACATGTAGATCACTTCATCGGCGTGATGATCGCTGACGAGGTCGCCGGTGAGACCATGGTTTTCCATGAAACGTCCCGCCTCGGCGATTCCCACCGCGTGCAGGGTGTGCATTCCGGTGCAGGAACTCTTGGAGACGATGTGCAGGGGCGCGTGTCCCCAGTGCGCCGGCATCTGCCGGCCTCCGCTGTTGGGGTCGTCTTCGGCCCCGACTCCCTGGAGGAGCATCTCATAGGGGCTCATTCCCAATTGCAGGCAGAGCGCGCGGTCTCGGTAGTAGGGCAGGAAATAGTCATACGAGGGGCGGAGGACCATGGCAGCCGCGGTGAGGATCGCCTCGTGACCCGCACCGGAAATCTGGAAGTAGATGAGATTCTTGCGCTTGAGCTTGATCTCTTCATCGTCGATGGCCCGCGACATCACCATGTTCCGGTAGGCGCCGAGCAGGAACTCTCGGTCCTGCAGGACCTTCGGGGATGCTTTTCGGGCGTTCCGCTTCGTCGGCAAGGCGTACCTCAGGGCTCCGGTCTTGGATGGCTGGAAGGAAGGAATCGTTCCGCTCAATATATCGCGGATCGCGAAGGTCCGAAAGTCAGCGCTCGGCGATCCAGTAATCGACCCCCAGCCGCCGCTTCAGATCCTCTCCGTAGGCCTTGGCCTTGCTGTGACCCTCGAACCAGGCCACCCGCACGCGATAGATCAAGGTTCCGTCCGGTTTGCTTCCCTGGATGACATCGGCGGGAACGCCCTTCGTCTTCAATTCTGTCGCCCGCTTCTGCGCGTTCGTGTACGAGCTGAAGGAACCCAGGTAGAGAAGATAGCGACCGGAAGCTCCTGGTTGCACCGGGCTCGGCGAAGACGAGACGGCGGGCGGGTTCGACGGGGCATTCCCCGAAGGAGCGGTGGTCTTCGAATGGTTGAACGGTGTCGAAGGGCTCTTCGATGGGACTTCGCTGGAGGATGTCCCGCCCGCGGCGCCCTCGATTGGTTCGGCCGCGACCTCTTCGGGAGGAAGCTTGGAGGCCGGATTCTCCGTGGAAGCGGCGCGCTCGTTCGTCCCTGCCGGAGCTTCCAGATGTTCCGCCTGGACCTCACCTTCAGAAGAAGACGGAGTGAAGGTCATCACCGAGGCGTCCTCACCGCCACGGGGCCAGAAGAGAAAGAGCGCCGCCACGAGGATCAGGATTGCGGCGATGCCATAGAGCAACGGCCGGCGATCGGAGTCGTCTTTTCTTTGGGCCATGGGAAGCCTCCTCGAGCAGAAGCGAAGGTGGGCCCGACCCGCGGGCGCGCGCGAGACACCGGACCCCCGGCGACAGCGGGGCCAGGAACCGCCGGTGGACACTCTGTGCTTAGCGGCGGGAACGGTTTTCGTCAAGGGCGCTGTAGAGACGATGCCGGTCCGTGGGGAAGGGAGACGCCGAGGGGCCGTTGAGTCGGGCTGCTGCAAAGCTGAGGGAGCCGATGTGGTAGCATGACCACGTTGAAGCGAGAAAGAGCCGTGGTTCGGTCGTTCTCCGCCGGCATCCGGATGTCAGGCAGGTGTCATCACCAGCCCCTCGGCCACGATCGCGCAACCGGTGGTGTCATGCTGGCCCTGCATCGAGGGCACCGTTGGCGAGATCGCTTCTCCCAGGATGAGGAAGTCCGTCGCCACAACGACGGTCAGGGGAGACCCCATCGGGGCGATATTATACCCCGCGCAGAAGGGTGCTTCAAGGGTCGCCTTGCCTTCCGGACGCTGGTCCTGAGGAGCTGTTTGCACCGTTCTTTCACGGAAGCTGCGCTTTTCTTGCGCACTCGAGAGGCCATGGAGTACGATGCGACCCATGGAACTTCCCCTGCCCGCGTGCATCTGCTTCGACCTCGACGGGACCCTGGTCGATTCGGTGGCCGATCTCACGGTGGCCTGCAACCTCATGCTCCAGGAACTGGGAGAGGCGCCGCTGGATGAGAGCACGGCGAGAGCCTACATCGGTGACGGGGCCCGGATGCTCGTTCTGCGGGCATTGGGCAGCGAAGCCAAGGAGATCGATCACGCCGTACAACGCTTTCGTTCGCATTACGCCGACCACCTGCTCGACCATACCCGGCCGTACCCGGGTGTCGTGGAGACTCTCACCGCGTTGGGCCGCCAAGGGTTCCCGATGGGGGTGGTGACCAACAAGCCGCACGACTTCGCGGTTCGCATCCTCGAAGGACTCGGGCTCATGCGTCATTTCCACAGTGTTGCCGGCGCCCGTCCGGGGGTTCCGGTGAAACCCGCCCCGGATCTGTTGGTGATGGTCCTGGAGGAACTGGGGCAACCGGCAAGCTCGAGTTGGATGGTCGGCGATTCTCCAAATGATGTGAACGTAGCCCACGCCGCCGGATGCGTTCCGATCGCGTTGAGCTATGGCATCGGAAAGAGGGAGGATCTCGAAGCCGCCGGGGCCTCGGTGATCCTCGATCACTTTTCCGGGATCCTCGATCTTCTCGGAAGGGTTTCGTGAAGGACCCCATGCAATTCCCGTCGATTCTCCCGGGGACCGTCCGCGTCCTGCTGGCTCTTGGAACCCTCGTTGCCCTGCTGGTGTTCCTTGCGCCGTCTTCGGTCCAGGCGGCAGCTCAAGGTTCTGCGGGTCCTGCCACGTCCTCCCGAAACGGGAGCCTCGCGACGTCCTCCAGGAGTGCGAGCCCCGCCACCTCCTCCGGGGGTGCGCGACGCCCACGCATCGGCCTGGTCCTGGGTGGGGGCGGTGCCAAGGGGGGCGCGCACATCGGGGTGTTGAAGGTCCTGGAGGAGCTGCAGATCCCCATCGACTACGTGGTGGGGACCAGCATCGGTTCGATCATCGGCGGGCTCTACGCGGAGGGAATGTCTCCGGAGGAACTCGATCACACGATGCGACAGATCGATTGGGGTGACGTGTTCAACGATATCCCGGATCGACAGGCCCTGCCGTTCCGCCGCAAGGAGGAAGATCTCATCGATCTCTTCGGTCTCGAATTCGGGATTTCGTCGAAGGGGTTGAAACTGCCGGCGGGTCTGGTGGCGGGCCAGAAACTGAACTTCCTCCTGCGCCGGCTGACCTTCTCCGTCGTGGACGTCAAGGATTTCGACGATCTGCCCATTCCCTATCGAGCCATCGCGACCGACCTTTCCACCGGAGAGATGGTCGTCCTCGACCATGGAGAGTTGGCGGACGCCATGCGGGCGAGCATGGCCATTCCCGGGGCCTTCACCCCGAAGGTCATCGACGGTCGGACTCTCATCGACGGAGGCGTGGTGAAGAACCTTCCGGTGGAGATCGCCCGGGCGATGGGCGCCGACATCATCATCGCGGTCGATGTGGGAAAGCAGCCCCAACCATTGACCGGTCACGCATCGATGATCGAGATCGCCGCACAGACAATGACCCTGCTCACCGCAGCCAACTCCGTGGCCTCCGAGAAGGAACTCGGTTCCCAGGATTTCCTGATCAGGCCCGACCTGGAAGACATCCAGATCATGGACTTCAAGAAGATGCATCTGGCCGAGGAGCTGGGGGAAGCGGCGGCCAACCGGTTGCGGGACCGCCTGCGGAAGTTGTCGTCTCCCCCGGACGAGTTCCGGGCCTATTTGTCCCGTCAACGGGCCCGGGTGGAATCTCCGACCACGGCCCTGTTCATCCGGCATCTCGAGATCGAGGGTGCCCACCGGGTTCCGGAGAAGATGATCGAACGCCGCATCCACACCCAGGCCGGTGCGTCGCTCGACCTCGATCTCCTCGAGGAGGACCTGATGCGGATCCATCGCATCGGGGAATTCCAGCAGGTCGGTTTCCGCCTGGCTCCGGAGGACGCCGGGTACCGGTTGACGATCGTGGTCGACGAGAAGGACTGGGGACCCGATTACCTTCGCCTTGGTCTGCGCGTGGAAGGGAACTTCCAGGGCAACGCCGGTTTCATCGTGGATTTCCTGCATTGTCGCGGTCTGGTGAACCGACTCGGGGCCGAGTGGCGCAACGGGGTGACCTTGGGCGATGTCCTGAGCCTGACCTCGGAGTTCTATCAACCGCTGGACTACGGGGGACGGTTCTTTCTCGCGCCCATGGTGCAGATCAAGAAGAGACAGGGCAGCGCCTACCTCTCCCCGAACCAGGAAGTCCTGTTCGACGGGTATCGCTACTGGGCCTCCGTCGATCTCGGCTTGAATCTGGGGAATTCGTTGCAGTTGCGGGGCGGTCTGCGTTTCGGATACATCGACGCGGATTTCACCCAGGGGGCGGGAATCGAGACCGTTCGCGATCATCAAGGGGAGTACCGGGCGTGGCTCACCTACGATCACCTGGACGCTTCGGCATTTCCCACCTCCGGAAGCTATTTCGAGACCGGTTTGAAGTCATCGCAGAAGGCCCTGGGGGCGAGCCATGACCATGGTCGACTCCGCGTATTCGGGGTGAAGCCATGGTCGAGGGGTTCCTTCACCCTGTTGGGAGTGGTCGAAGCGGGGACGAGTTTCCGGGATGAGCTGCCGGTCTACGATCGTTTCGATCTGGGCGGCTTTCTCCGGGTCTCGGGCTACCAGCGGGGTCAGATCATGGGCGACGAGATGGCCCGGCTCGATCTGGTCGGGATCCAGCGGATCGGCACGATGAATGAACTCATCGGCCGGGGATTCTACGGTGGCCTGAGTCTGGAGGCGGGGAATGCGCGCCCGGCCGGCTGGAAATGGTCCCTGGACGACTTCATTCCCGCCGCATCGGTCTTCCTCGGAGCCGATTCGGTGCTGGGGCCGATCTACCTGGGCTGGGGTTGGGCCGAGGCCGGCCATACCTCCCTCTACTTCACCCTGGGGCATGTCTTCCCGGCGGGCCGCCTGCGCTGAGACCGGGGGCCTGGGCTTCCATCGGCCGTTTCTCCGGGGCCTCCAGCCCCGGTGCCGGAGCCCTCCCCGCGCTCTCCCTCGACGTCACAAGCAGTTGCCAACACTCGTCTTCCACCTACGGCGGTTGCTTTCCGCCCTGCCGCGGACTAATGTCCCTCGGATATTCGCACTGTCGGGACCCACGAGAAGGAGACGCCCTATGATCGGGATCGTCGGATATGGCTCCTACGTCCCGCGCTACCGGATCAAGGCGGATGACATCGCCAACCAATGGGGCGCGGACGCGGAGTCCTTCAAGAAAGGCCTGCTGCTGGAGGAGAAGACGGTCCCCGGACCGGACGAGGACACCGTCACCATCAGTGTCGCAGCCGCCCGGGATGCCCTGAAACGGGCGGGAATCGATCCGAAGGAGATCGGTTGCTGCTACATCGGTTCGGAGAGCCATCCCTACGCAGTGAAACCGTCGGGAACCATCGTGATCGACGCGTTGGGAATCGGTCCGGATGTGCACGTGGCCGATTTCGAATTCGCGTGCAAGGCGGGAACCGAGGCCATGTACGTCGCCTATTCCCACGTGAAGTCGGGCGAGATGAAGTACGCCCTGGGAATCGGAGCCGACACCAGCCAGGGCGCCCCCGGAGACGCCCTGGAATACACCGCGTCGGCCGGCGGTTCGGCCTTCATCATGGGAACGGAGAAGGTGGCGGCGGAGATCCTCCACACCTACTCGTACACCACGGACACGCCGGACTTCTGGCGCCGTGAGGGCGAGTTCTACCCCCGTCACGCGGGTCGCTTCACCGGTGAGCCGGCGTATTTCCAGCACGTTCTGTCGAGCGCCCGGGGGATCCTGGACCGCAGCGGTCTCAAGCCCGCGGATTTCCGTTACGCGATCTTCCACATGCCCAACGGGAAGTTCCCGCTGCGGGCGGGCAAGGCCCTGGGCTTCGAGAAGGAGCAGCTCGAGCAGGGTTGGGTCGTCAACCTGATGGGCAACACCTACAGCGGTTCGTCGCCCACCGGACTGGCCGCCTGCCTGGACGTGGCCGAGCCCGGTGATCTGATCCTGATCACCTCCTTCGGCAGCGGCGCTGGTTCGGATTCCTTCATCCTGAAGGCCACCGACCGTCTCCCCGAGATCCAGGATCTGGCGCCCAAGGTCCGCGAGCAGCTCGCCGACCGGCGTATCCACCTGGATTATGGCAAGTACGTCGCATACCGCGGCAAGATCCGCATGAACGAGGTCTAGAAAGGGGGATGAGATGAGAGACGTAGCCGTCATCGGCATCGGCATGACGAAGTTCGGTGAGCTCTGGGACACCCCCCTGCGCGACCTCTTCGCCAATGCCGCGGCCGAATGCCTGCAGGACGCGGGGGTAAAGCGGGAGAAGATCCAGTCGGCCTATATCGGTTGCATGAGCGGCGGGCTTTTCGTGGGCCAGGAGCACCTGGCGTCCATTCTCACCGATTACGCCGGCTTGAAGGGAATCAGCGCCACCCGTGTGGAGTCCGCCTGCGCTTCGGGAGGCACCGCCTTCCGTGCGGCCTGGCTGGAAGTGGCCAGTGGGGCGAGCGATTTCGTCCTGGCCGCCGGAGTGGAGAAGATGAACGACGGGGCGGACGCAACCTACTGCCTGGCCACCGCCGCCGACCAGGAATACGAGGTGTACAACGGGGTCACCTTTCCCGGCCTCTACGCCATGATCGCCCACGCGCACATGGAGAAGTACGGAACCACGCCGGAGATGCTGGCCGCGGTCGCGGTGAAGAACCACGACAACGGGGCCCTCAATCCCAAGGCGCAGTTCCCGATGAAGATCAACCAGGACACCGTCCTGGGCGCAGTAAGGGTGGCCGAACCGCTGGGCCTCTTCGACTGCTCCCCGGTGACCGACGGCGCGGCCTGCGTGCTGCTGGCCCCGGTGGAGGTGGCGAAGCAGTTGGGCAAGCCCATCGTCAAGATCATCGGCGCCGGGCACGCGACCGATACCATCGCCCTGCACGACCGCGAGGACCTCGCCGCCATCCCGGTGGTGGGGAAGGCGGCTCAGCAGGCCTACGAGATGGCCGGTCTGAAGCCCGACGACATCGATTTCTGCGAAGTGCACGATTGCTTCACCATCGCCGAGATCGTGTGCACGGAGGAGCTCGGTTTCTTCGAGCGGGGAAAGGGAGGGCAGGCCGCTCTCGACGGGGTGACCGCCCGTGAAGGCGCCAAGCCGATCAACACCTCTGGAGGTCTCAAGAGCAAGGGACACCCGGTGGGCGCGAGCGGCATCGCCCAGATCTGCGAATTGCATCTCCAGCTCACCGGCCGGGCCGGCGAGCGGCAGTTGAAGAAGCAGCCCAGGATCGGGATGGCCCAGAACATGGGTGGTTCCGGTGGAAGTTGCACCGTGCACATCCTGGAGGTGGAGCAATGATCACTCCCCGCTACCATCGCGAGATTCCGCAGCGCTACCGCCTCGAGGCCGGCAAGTGCACCCAGTGTGGAGAACTCCACTTCCCGCCCCGCGCGGTCTGCCGCAAGTGCGGCGGACGCGAGATGGAGACGGTGGAGCTCCCCCGCCGGGGCAAGGTGCTGACCCATACCACCATCTGGATCCCGCCCGCCCAGTTCGAGTCGCAGAAGCCCTACGTCGTGGCGGTGGTCGAGCTGGAGAACGGGTTGCGGCTCACCTGCATGGTGGCCGACGCTCCGCCCGACGAGGTGAAGATCGGCACGAAGGTCGAGATCATCTTCCGCAAGCTGCAATCCGACCCCAAGTGGGAGGTCCTGCAGTACGGGTACAAGGCGAAGGTGGTCGGCTGAGTCCGTGGCGGAAGGCGGGTGCGGCGGCATGAAGCGCCCGCCGGATCTGCCGGCCGCGTGCCCCCTTGCGCTGGAAGACCAGCACAGACGAAGATGGGCGGCTCCCGCTGGGGGGCCGCCCTTTTCGGAACCGGTGTCCGGCATCCGGGACACCGGACACCCGGATGGGGGGAGGCGCGGGCGATGTCGCCCAACCGGACACCCTGGTTTCCCTTGCGATTCCATCAGTTGGGCGGAAATGGGCGTGTTCGGGCGCGGTGGCATCCGCCGTGCAGTGGCAGCGGGACGAGCCCGGCGCCATCGGGGGCTGTCCTCGACGCTCTTCTTTCATGGGAGGCGGGAAGGGCGGCGAAGACAGCGGATGGGGCCGGGCTCGTCCCCTCATGCGGGCACCCGATAGCCCCCGGTCTCGATCATCGCCGCACCCACCGTTCGGGCCGCCCCGATCGCGTCGGCCGCCGGCACCTTGGTGAAGCGTTTCAGGCCCACCAGCATCATCCCCAGCTCGTCTCCCTCGGCCACGTGGCTCAGCGCGGTGCGCCCGGCGCGTCCCGCACGTTCGAGCGCATCGTTCACCAGCACGGTGAGCATCGCCGAGACCACGGGGATCTCCTGACCGGCGGCCGCCATCTTCCGCGCTCTCAGGACGGCGCTCTCCAGCGCGTAGGTCTCCTGGATCATGTCCGCCACCTGGACCAGGACCTCCTGTTCATCCTGCAGGTGCTCCCCCAGCTTCTGCGCGGCCACTCCGGCCACCAGCAACACGGCCTTCTTGAGCCGGCCCACCTGCTCCATCTCGGCGGAGAAGGGCTCGGTGCCGCCCTCCTCACCCAGCGCCGGAATCGACAACAATTCGTCTTGGATCGCCTTGGCCGCGGCGAGCAGGGGCAACTCTCCCTTCATCGCCCGCTTGAGGATCATGCCCGGAATCAACATGCGGTTGATCTCGTTGGTGCCTTCGAAGATGCGGTTGATGCGGGAGTCGCGGTAGTAGCGTGCTGCGGGGTAATCCTCGACGTACCCATAACCGCCGAAGAGCTGCACCATCTCGTCGACCACGTGATCGAGCACCTCCGACGCAAAGACCTTGATGATGCTGCATTCGATGGCGAAGTCGTCGATGGCCTTGATCACCTCGCGATCGAAATCCTCTCCTCCGCGATCCAGGCGGGAGATCGCCTCGTCGAACAGGCCCGCGGTGCGGTAGATCGCGCTCTCGGCGGCGAAGATCCGTGAGCTCATGTAGCCCATCTTGTACCGGGTGAGGGGGAAGTCGCTGATCGCCTTGCCGAACTGCTGCCGTTGGGTGGTGTAGTTGATGGTCTCCTTGACGGCTTCCTTCGCCGCGCCCAGGACGCTCGCTCCCAGCTTGAACCGTCCCACGTCGAGGATGTTGAAGGCGATGACATGGCCCTTGCCCACTTCACCCAACAGGTTCTCCTTGGGAATCCGCGCGTCCTGCATGATGACGCTCACGGTGCTGCTTCCCCGGATTCCCATCTTGTTCTCTTCCTCGCCGACACTCACCCCGGGGGCGTCCATGGGGACGATGAACGCGGAGAACTTCTCGCCGTCCACCTTGGCGAAGACGATGGTGATGTCGCTGAACCCGGCGTTGGTGATGAAGATCTTCTCTCCGTTGAGAACCCATTCGTCACCGTCGAGGGTCGCGGTGGCCTTGGCCGCCAGCGCGTCGCTTCCGCTTCCCGCCTCGGTCAAGGCGTAGGCGGTGATGATCTCACCGGTGGCCAGCTTGGGCAGCCACTTCTGTTTCTGCTCGGGAGTGCCGAAGTAGACGATTGGAAGGGTTCCGATACCGGTCTGGGCCCCGTGGGCCACCGGGAAACTTCCCCCCGCGCCGATCGATTCGGCCACGACCATGCTCTGCACCTTCGGCGCTCCCAGGCCGCCGTAGGCCTCGGGGATATCCACCGACAACAGGCCGATCTCCCCGGCCTTCTTGAGCAGTGAGCGCATGAGTCCCTCCTCGTGCGCGTCCAGCCGGTCCATGACCGGCATGACTTCCTGCATGAGGAAATCGCGGCAGGTCTGGGCGAGGAGCTGGGTTTCCTGCGAGAAATCCTCGGGAGTGGTGATCTCTTCGAAAGGGGTTTCCTCGATGAGGAAGCTTCCGCCGCGTCGTGTGGTCTTGTCGTTCATGGTCGATCTCCTGTCCGGATTCCGCCTCACCGGGGCGTTCATGTCGTTGACTGTTGGTCCAAGATCCCACCGCACCTGCTGCGCCGGGTCCCTTCCCGGCGAAAGATCGCAAGCGCCCTCCGATCTCAATCTGCCTCGAAAACGGCGGCTGCGCCCATGCCACCTCCGATGCAGAGGGTGGCGAGTCCGCGGTGCTCTCCTTCCCTCCGCATGGCATGCAGGAGGGTTCCCACGATGCGGACCCCGCTCATCCCCAGAGGATGACCCAGGGCGATGGCGCCTCCCTGGACATTGGTTGTGGCCATGTCGAGTCCCAGCTCGCGGATCACCGCAAGCGACTGGGCGGAGAACGCCTCGTTCAGTTCGACCCGTTCGATCTCCTCGAGCTTCCGTTGGGCCCGCGACAACGCTTTCGGCACCGCCTCCACCGGAGCAATGCCCATGATCTCCGGGTCGACGCCGGCCATCGCGTAGCTCACCAACCGGCCCAAGGGATCGGTAGCCATCTCCTTGGCCACCGCTTCGCTGACCACCAGGGCCGCAGAGGCGCCGTCGGTCAATGGACTGCTGTTGCCCGCGGTGACCGTCCCGTCCTGCCGGAACGCTGGCTTGAGCTGGGCGAGCGCTTCCAGGTTCGTCTCGGCGCGGGGGCACTCGTCACGGTCGAGGACGACGTTGCCGTCGACTTCGTAGGGAATCCGTTCGTCGTTCCACAGCCCCTTCGCTTCCGCGTCGAGCGCTTTCCGGTGGCTTTCCGCGGCGAACGCATCCTGGTCCTCGCGGCTGATCTGATAGCGGTCGACCAGGTTCTCGGCGGTCAGCCCCATGCCCAGGTAGTACCCGGGTCGGTGCTCGGCCAGCCAGGGATTGGGAGTGAACTTCACCCCCCCCATGGGAACCCGGCTCATGCTTTCCACCCCGAACACCACGATGGCGTCGGCCATCTTCGACTGGATCTTGGCCGCGGCGAGGGCCACCGCCTCCAGGCTGGAAGCGCAAAAGCGGTTGATGGTCATTCCGGGCACGCTGTCGGGAAGTCCGGCCCGCTGCGCCACGAGCCTTCCGAGGTTCATCCCCTGTTCGGCCTCGGGCATGGCGGTGGCCCCGATCACGTCGTCGATGCGCTCGGGAGCCAGACTCTCGTTGCGCGCCAGCAAGGCGCTCACGACGTGGGCCGCCAGATCATCGGGCCTGACCCGCGCCAGACGGCCCTTGTGGGCCTTGCCCATCGGCGACCGGACCACGTCGAGGATATAGGCATCCATCATCGTCCTCCTGACAACTAGTTCCGCAGGGGCTTGCCCTTCTTGAGCATGTGCTGGATGCGCTCCAGCGTCTTGCGTTCACCGCACAGCGAGAGGAAGGCTTCCCGTTCCAGGTCGAGCAGATCCTGTTCGCTGACCTTGGAACCGGTCTTGGCGTCCCCGCCGGTGAGGATCCGCGCCAGCTTGCGTCCGATGAGTCGGTCGTGCTCGGTGATGTAGTGGCCGTGGATCATGTTGTAGAGCCCGATCTCCAGCAGGGCGCGGCCGTCGTCCCCGGACACCGGAATGTCCTCGCGCGGCGTGGGGGCGATGTATCCTGCGTCGGCCATGGCCAAGGCCTCGGCCTTCGCGCCGGCGATGACCCGATCGGGGTTCATCGCCAGGCTGTCACTCTCGCGCAAGAAGCCCAGCTTGCGGGCCTCCATCGCGCTGGTGGACACCTTGGCCATCCCGATGGTCTCGAACGCCAGACGGGCCGCCTCGAGGGGATCGGCCTTCGGACCGAGCCTTTCGAGCATGCGGAGATAGAACTCCTTGGTTCCGCCTCCGGCGGGAATCAGGCCGACACCGCCTTCGACCAGACCGATGTAGAGCTCGGCCGACGCGTGGACCCGGTCCCCGTGGAGGGTGAATTCGCAGCCGCCGCCAAGGGTCATCGCGAAGGGCGCGACCACCACCGGACGCGAACAGGTGCGCAGGCTCATGGTGGCACGCTGGAATTGCCGCACGATCAGATCGATCTCGTCGTATTCGCCTTCGATCGCGGCCATCAGTAGCAGCGCGAGGTTCGCACCCACCGAGAAGTTCTGGCCCTGGTTTCCCACCACCAACGCGCGGAAATCGCTCTCGGCGAGTTCCACCGCCCGGGCGGTCATGGCGAGGATGTCCGAACCGATCGAATTCATCTTCGAGTGGAATTCCAGGCCGAGCACATCGTCGCCCAGATCCCACAGGGTCGCCCCATTGTTGCGCGCGACCTCCTTCAGCCCGGTCGACGGCAGGTGCAGGTCGATGACTCCCGGCAATTCCGGGTAGGGAACATGCTCTCCACCATCCGGCGGCGCCACCCGGTGGTCGCCGGCCTCTCCGGTGGAGTAGAAGCTGGTCGCGCCGCGCTCGATGAGCGTGCCGACCCACTCCGGAAGCTTCTTTCCCTCGGCTTCCATCCTCTGGGCGACCTCGACCATCCCCATGGCGTCCCAGACCTCGAAGGGCCCCAGCGCCCATCCGAAGCCCCAGCGCATGGCGCGATCGATCGAGGGAAGGTCGTCCGCGATCTCCGGAGCAACCTCGGCCGAGTAGCGCAGGGTGTCGCGCAGGACGGCCCAGCAGAAATCGGCGCCCTTTCCTTTCGCCTTGAACAACCCGCGGAGACGTACCTTCAGGTCCTCGGTCGCCTTGAGCGCGTCGATCTCGGGGAAGCGCGGCTTTCGGCGATCGCGGTACTCGAAGATCTCCAGATCGAGGACCTGGATCACCCGCTTGCCGTCCACCTTCGTCTTGCGGAAGAAGCCCTTGCCGGTCTTGTCGCCATGGAATCCCTCCTCGACCATCCGCTTCATCGCAGGAATGGGCTCGAAGGCCTCCAGTTCGGGATCGTCCGGGGCGTTGACCTTGATGTTCTCGGCGACGTGCAACAGGACGTCCAATCCCACGATATCGCTGGTGCGGAAGGTTGCGCTCTTGGCGCGCCCGAGGAAGGGACCGGTCAAGGCATCGACCTCGTCGACCTGCAGTCCCTGTTCCACCATGATCTGGGCGGTACGCAACATCCCGTAGCATCCGATCCGGTTGGCCACGAAATTCGGGGTGTCCTTGGCCAGGACCACACCCTTGCCCAGTCGTTCGTCGGCGAAGTCCCGCAGGGCGGCGACGATGTCCGGATCGGTCCTGGGCCCGGGGATGATCTCGAGCAGGTGCATGTAGCGGGGAGGGTTGAAGAAGTGCGTGCCCAGGAAGCGCCGTT
Source organism: uncultured bacterium (assembly GCA_964601275.1). Lineage (GTDB taxonomy): Bacteria > Krumholzibacteriota > Krumholzibacteriia > JAJRXK01 > JAJRXK01 > JAOZPE01. The sequence continues at coordinate 450,731 of CAZRMV010000001.1, forward strand.
GGAAGCTTTCGCCACGCCCCTCGCTCAACGCCGCGATGGGGATGCCGCTGGTGTTGGTGCTGACGACGGGCCGCTCGCCGGCGGCGGCTTCCACCTTCTCCAGCAGCGATTGCTTGATGTCCAAGCGCTCGACCACCACCTCGATGACCCAGTCGACCTCGCTCAGACGATGCAGGTCATCCTCGAAGTTGCCGGGGGTGATGCGGCCGGCCAGGTGGGGGAGGAAGAGGGGGGCGGGGCGGTGCTTGGACAGCTGCGCGATGGCCTGGGTCGCCAGGCGGTTTCTCACTGCGGGGTCGTTCAGACCGAGACCCCGGCTTCGTTCCTCGTCGGTCGGTTCCCGGGGGGGCAGATCCAGGAGCAGAACCTCCAGGCCGGCGTTGGCCAGGTGGGCCGCGATCGCGGCGCCCATGGTGCCCGCTCCCAGCACGGCCACCCGGCGGAAGAGGGGGATCTTCGACGCGGGTTCTTGCTGAATCACGATTCACTCCTTGAAAAGATCGTCGCGCCAGGCCTTCCGGAGGTTCCTACGCATTTCCGTGGCACGAGTGACTTTCTGGCCCCATTTTGGCATGGATCAGGACATCAGAGCTCCATGCAGGGATGGGGCCAATGGCGGAGGATACTGAATATGTATTCATTTTTTCCCAGGGCACAAGAGGCCGCCGGGCCGATTTCCCGGGATCTGCCCCCGGGGGGCTGAGGGAGCACCGCCTTTTCCGGGGGAGAGGCCCCGGATCTCCGAGGAGAGCGATGAACGCGCAACGCGATGAACGCCGGGACGCCAAGCGGGAGAAGATCCTGGACGGGGCGGTGCGCGCCTTCGCCGCCGAAGGCTTCCACCGCACCCGGGTGAGCGATGTGGCCAAGGCGGCCGGCGTGGCCGATGGAACGATCTACCTCTACTTCGCCGGCAAGGACGATCTGTTGCGCGCCATCTTCGAGCGGGCCATGATCCGCTTCCTGCAACGGGGCCGCAGCGCCCTGGAGAAAGCCGGAGAGCCAGTGCGACAGATCGAGGGCTTCGTCCAGCTCCACCTGCAGTGCGTTGGCGAGGACCGTGACCTGGCGGTGGTCTTCCAGACCGACCTGCGGCGCAGCGCCCGGCTCATGCGGTCCTTGAGCGAAGGGATGCTGGGGACCTACCTGGAGATCCTCACCGGGATCATCATGGGAGGACAAGAGGAGGGGGTCTTCGCGCCGGATCCCCCGGCCCGCGAATCAGCCAAGATGATCTTCGGAGTGCTCGACGAGCTGGCCACCGACTGGTTGCTCAGCCGGCGCAACTATCGGCTGGAGACCCGGGCCGGCCAGGCCACCCGCTTCATCCTCCGGGCACTGGGCGCGGCTCCGGCCGCGTGATAGTCTCCGTCCATGCGGATCGTGGAACTGATCGACTCGGCGACGATCGGCGGGGCGGAGGAGAACACCGCCCTGATGGCGCGTGAACTCGCCCGGCGGGGCCACCAGGTGCTGCTCATTTCACCGGAGGGCCCCTACACCGAACGCTTCGACGCCCTGGAGGGAGTCCGGACCGCCCGAGCGCCCCTGCGCGGTCCGCTCGAGCCAGCCCGGGCAGCGCTCGCGCAGATCCTGCACGCCGACGCACCCGATCTGGTGCACAGCCACATGTTGCGTGCCGATGTGCTGTTGGCCCGGCAGGGCCGGCGCACTACCTACCTTCGCTGCACCAGTCTGCACAACATGTTCGACCGGGAGATCCCCAGCCGATTGCGCCGCCTGGTCTACCGGGGCCTGGCCATCTGGTCCTACCGACGCTTCGACGCGATCCTGCCGGTCTCCGAGTACGTCCGCCGCTATGCCCAGGCCTACCTGAGGGTGAAGGACCAGAAAGTGCGGGTGGTTCCCAATGGCATCGATGCCACGAGCTTCCGGCATCGCGCCGCCGACGATCACGCAGTGCCGAAGACCGACGGGAAGGTGGTCTTGAGCGTGGGACGCCTCGACCGCAACAAGGGGCAGGAACTCCTGTTGCAGGCGATGGCCCGAAGCAGGCGGCGCGATGTGGAGGTGTGGTTGGTGGGGAAGGGACCCCGCGAGGCGATGTTGCGGCAGCTCGCCCTTCAGCTCCCGGTGCCGGTCCGCTTCCTCGGGTGGCGGGACGACGTTCCGGCCCTGATGGCGCGCGCGGATGTCGTCGTGCAGGCTTCCCGGTGGGAAGCCTTGGCCAACACCGTTCTCGAGGCCCTCGCGCTCGGTCGCCCGGTGGTGGCCACCGACGCGGGCGGGACTTCCGAGGCGGTGGTCGACGGCGAGACCGGATGGCTGGTGGCGGTGGAGGATGTCGAAGCCCTTGCCCGGGCGATCGACCATGCCCTGGAGGACCCGGGTGAGGCCGCCCGCCGGGGTGAACGGGGACGCACGCGGGTGGACGAGCACTTCACCATCGAGGCGGCCGCTTCCCTCCTGTTGTCCCACCCCGCGGTGCAGGGGAGGTCGGCGTCCCCCACGCCCTGATGCGAGGGTGCAGGGTCGGTCCCACTCCCGCGGGACACACGCCGCACCCCGGGGCGCGCCGCGCCGCCTCAGGAAGGGCCTTCCACCAGCCGGCGTGCCGCTTCCCGGTGCCGGGGAAGCAGGGTCGCCAGATCCTCGGTCAGCAGGCGACCCTCCTCGACGACCCGGCGCCCGTCCACCACCACGGTCCTCGCCCGGAAGGGGCCGCAGAACAGCAGGGCGGCCAGTGGGTCATGGGCTCCGCTGGCCGCGATCTCCTCGCGAAGATCGTAGACCACGAAGTCGGCGGCCGAATCCACGCCGAGCCAACCCAGTTCCCTCCGGCCGAGACAGGCGGCTCCTCCCAGGGTGGCCAACTCCAACGCTTCCATCGCGGTCATCCCGGCGGCGCCGCTCTCCAGGCGCCGCAGGTAGAGGGCCATGCGGGCCTCGTTCAGCAGGTGCCCGGTGTCGTTGCTGGCGCTGCCATCGACCCCCAATCCCACCGGGCAGCCCGCTCCGCGCAGCGCTGGGACCGGACAGATCCCCGACCCCAGGCGCATGTTGGAACTGGGACAGTGGACGATCCCGGTGCCGGCCTTTCCCAGGCGGGCGATCTCCGCTTCGTTGAACCAGATCCCGTGGGCGAGCCAGATGTCCGCCCCGGTCCATTCCACCCGCTCGAGGAAGTCGAGCGGCCGGCAACCGAAGTGCTCCTGGCAATAGAGGTTCTCGTCGCGGGTCTCGGCGAGGTGGGTGTGCAGGCGCACTCCCCGCGCCCGGGCCAGGCGCGCGGTCGCCCGCATGAGATCCTCGCTGACCGAGAAGGGAGCGCAGGGTGCCAGCGCAACCTGGGTCATCGCGTAGGGCGCAGGATCGTGCCACCGGTCGATCACCCTCTCGCAGTCCTCCAGGATCACCTCCTCGTCCTGGGTGCAGGAGACCGGCGGCAGCCCGCCCCGGCGCTCATCGACGCTCATCGAGCCGCGGGTGGCGACGAAACGGATGCCCAGGTCGCGGGCGGCCAGGATGGAAGCGTCCAGGAGATCAGGCGCTCCCTCGCGGGGAAAGAGGTAGTGGTGATCGCTGGTGGTGGTGCAGCCCGACAGCAGGAGTTCGGCGCAGCCGACCCGCGAAGCCAGGTCGAGGTTCTCCGGGGTGAAGCCGGACCAGACCGGGTAGAGGCTGCGCAACCAGTCGAAGAGCTCGCGATTCTGGGCCGGTGGATAGGCCCGGGTCAGGTTCTGGCAGAGATGATGGTGCACGTTCACCAGGCCGGGCAGGACGATGCCCCCCTTCAGGGAGATCGTCTCCGCATCGGCCCCGGCGGGAGGCGCCCCGGTTCCGATGCCGACCACCCGGCCTCCCCGGGTGCGCAGCCACGCGTCCTGGAGAACGGTCCCGGATGGCCGCATCGGGACCAGCAGTCCGATGTCCCGCCACAGAACGGTGGGTGGAGAAGACGCCCCGGCCTCGGCCCCAGATGAAGAGGCCCGGCGAGGGGAGGGGGAGTCGGGAGTGGGATCCATGGGGCCAAGGTATACCACACGCGTGCGGAGCGGAAAAACGGATCCCCCGGCCCGCGCGGCGGAAGATCTGCGCGTGACCCGCAGGGAAGGCGCCCTTGCCGAGCCGACCGCCCCCGAACCCGCGGCGGACAAACAACACAAATGAGGGCTCAATGTGTTGTGATACCACAGTTCACCACAAAACTGCCTGGGTCGAGGGACCCCCGATGACAACAAAGTGGACACCTGGAGATCCTGGAACAATCCGGGAACTTTTGGCGGGACAGGGAGTTGAAGGCTTTGTCAGAGCGAAGAGCGAGTTTGGCACCTCCAGTGCTTTGTCCCTGGTCGCGAAGTGAGGCGGTGCCCGTGGACGGAAGAACGCGTTCGCGGAATCGACTGGGCGAAAGGACGTGTGAACGACGGAGGACCCCGCTCGGGCAAGGCGACATCCCCACCGGCCACCCCACCCCATGACGTCACGGCCGGTGCCCCCGAAAGGGGAAGGATGTCGGGAGACGGGGCCGTCCGTCGCGCAAAGAGAACCCGGGGAGTTGGCGAGAGCTCCCGAAGATGCCGCCCGGCATCGCGTGGTTCTCCTGACAACGTAGTGGAGGCGGTGCTCTTGGCGAGGGAGCATCGCAACCCGGCTCAACAGCAGCGTTGTCAGTCTGCAAGCGGGGCGCCTTTGGCGAGAGAGGCGTCCCGCTTCCTTGTCTCCGGGGGTGTCCTCCGCCCGGGTCCGCAGGGTCTGCGCCCGGGTCCGGGAGGGCGCCTTCTGTCCGCTCAGGCCTCCAGGCGGGTCTGGATCCAGGCAATGCCTTTCCGGCGCAAGGCTTCCACGAAGGGTCGATACTCGGCGGGCAGGCGGGGAAAGGCTTCCTCCAGGCGGTCGGCCCGCAGCGCCTCCATCGCCTGGCTCAGCACCCGGCGGGTCCTCAGCGCGGCCCGGTGCCGGGGAAGCCGTCCCCCACTGAGACGGTCGATGGTCGCCTGCAGATCTCCCGTGGCCACGAAGGCGGCCAGGGTTTCTCCGTCCAGGTAGTGGTTCATCTGCGCGCGGTCGATCACCGGGATGTCCGCTCCCGCCTCGCGGTGTCTCCGGAGATGCCGGCTCGCCTCCAGCAGGTTGAACCCACAGTCGCGCCAGGCCTGGAGGATCTGTCCGCCGGGGGTCTCCGGTGGGGCCGCTTCTCCCGCCGGTGGGGCCGTCTTCCCCGCGGTCGGAGCCGTCCCGCCGACATGTCCGCGGGGCATCTCGATCCTCTCCGGAGAGGATTCCGGACCACCAGCGCCCGGAGTCGACGGTTCCGGTGCGGCCGATTGCGCGTTTCCGGTGCGGTCCAGCGAGCCCTGGTCGGAAAGCTGCTGGCTGTCGAAGACCTGCCGGAGGTGGTCGAGGGTGACCCGGCGCTGCTGGCGGCTCCTTATGGCCAGGGCCTCCACCATGTTCTGCAACTCGCGCACGTTGCCGGGAAAGCTGTGCCGGCGCAGGGCCCAGAGCACTTCCTCCTCGATCGGTGGCTCCTTCATCCCGAAGTCGGCGTAGAAGCGCTTCAGGAAGGCGCGGGTGAGGATCTCGATATCTCCCGCGCGTTCCCGCAAAGGGGGCAGGCGCAGGGGATAGACCTGGATGCGGTAGAACAGGTCCTTGCGGAATTCACCGCGGGCGACCGCCTCCCGCAGATCGATGTTGCTCGCCGCGATGACCCGGACATCCACCGATCGCGTCTTCTCTCCTCCGACCGGCCGGAAGCGGCCCTCCTGCAGGGCCCGTAACAACCGGGTCTGCGAGGAGAGGGTCATGTCGCCGATCTCGTCGAGGAAGAGCGTCCCCCGGTTGGCCAGTTCGAAGGCGCCGCGCCGATCGCGCACCGCTCCGGTGAAGGCTCCGCGCACATGGCCGAAGAGTTCGCTCTCGATGAGCTCTCGGGGAATGGATGAGCAGTCCACGATCTCCAGGGGACCCTCCCTCCGGGGGGAGAGTTCGTGGATGGCCCGGGCCACCAGCTCCTTGCCGGTTCCGCTCTCGCCCTGGATCAGCACGGTGGCCCGGCTGTTGGCGAGCTGGATCATGTCCCGGAAGAGCTGGAGCACCGCTTCGCTCTCGCCCAGGATCTCCCGCAAGGGTGGATGGCGCTGTCGCAGTTCCAGGAGGGCCTTGCTGACCTCGGCCGGCACCTGTGGGGTCTTGTGGTCCAACAGGGGTGCCGGGGCCGCGCCCCGTTCGAGGGCGAGCACGTAGAGTTCGGCCAGGCTGGCGAAGACCTCCAGGTCCTTCGCCGAGTATCCCTCGCTGAGCAGACGCCGTCCGAGCAACAGGAAACCGAACAGTCCCTGGCGGCCGGTCAAGGGGCACACCACCGCGGCGTCCAACCGTTCGAGGATATCCACGTAGGAATGCAGGAAGGACCGGGCGGGGCCGCGCACCAGGTCCTCGTCCACTCGGAACGGCCGCGGCTCACCTTCCTGTTCGAAGGCTTCGGCCATCGCCGCGGGCAAGGGGATCTCCATGCCTTCCTCCAGGTCCAGCCCCGAATGGACGAGCAGCGACATGGACTCGGTCTCGGGATCCCTGCGCAGGACGCTGGCCGAGGACGCCCCGAGCACGCCGATCACCGACAGGAGGATCCGGCGGGCGACGTCGTCGGCATCGTGGGCGCGCAGCAATTCCCGGCTGGTCTCGACCAGGGTGAGCAGTTCGAAGATGCGGGTCTGCAGCTCGTCCTTGCTCACCTGGGCGAAATCCAGGTACTCACCGGTGAAAGGCAACTCGGGTTCTCGATCCCGGTCGATCACAGAATCCTCCGAAGGAAACTGTCGCGATGAACGCTCGGTCCGACGGACCGGGCTGAGCCTAGCACGACGGCGTCGGATTGTCGCCCACCCCGCGTGCAGCTCTTCTTTACTGCGGGCCCTTGGCCTCCTACACTCTCAGCTCCCATTGCGCGTCATGACCATTCCCGGATCCATCCGGGTCCGATCCATCTCCCGGAGGCTTCCATCGTGCGCAGGCTCAGCAGCTCGATCTCTCCCCAATCGCCGGATTTCCAACGCAACCGCCAGGCCAATCTCGAGCGGCTCGAACTTTTGAAGGAGCGGATGGACGCAGCGCGCCGGGGCGGAAGCGAGAAGGCGCGCGAACTCCACCTGAGCCGGGGCAAGATGCTCGTCCGCGATCGCGTCGACGCCTTGCTCGACCCGGGCAGCCCCTTCCTCGAACTGTCGCCGTTGGCCGGTTTCGAAGTCTATGATTCGCCTCTGCCGGCGGGCGGGGTCGTGACCGGTATCGGCAACGTCCACGGCCGCCAGGTGATGATCGTGGCCAATGACGCAACGGTGAAGGGAGGCAGCTATCATCCGATCACGGTGAAGAAGCATCTGCGGGCGCAGGAGATCGCATTGGAGAACCGGCTCCCCTGCATCTACCTCGTCGACAGCGGGGGCGCGTTCCTTCCCCTGCAGGCCGAGGTCTTTCCCGACCGCGACCACTTCGGTCGCATCTTCTTCAACCAGGCGCAGATGAGCGCGCGGGGCATTCCCCAGATCTCGGCGGTCCTGGGATCCTGCACCGCGGGGGGAGCCTACGTGCCCGCGATGAGCGACGAGGTGGTGATCGTCCAGGAGCAGGGCACGATCTTCCTGGGAGGTCCGCCCCTGGTGAAGGCGGCCACCGGCGAGGAGGTGACCGCCGAGGAACTGGGGGGAGGCGATGTCCACACCCGAATCAGCGGGGTGGCGGACATGCTGGCCAAGGACGACGCCCAGGCGCTCTCGATGGTGCGCAACATCGTGGAGAACCTGGCCGTGGTGGAGAAGGCGAGGATCCCCCGCGCCGAGCCGGAAGATCCCCACTATGACCCCGAGGAACTCCTGGGAATCCTTCCCGACGATCCGCGCCGTCCCTTCGAGGTGCGCGAGGTGATCGCCCGGATGGTGGACGGCTCCCGCTTCCACGAATTCAAGGAACGTTACGGCAACACCGTGGTCACCGGTTTCTGCCGCATCCACGGCTATGAAATCGGGATCGTGGCCAACAACGGCGTACTCTTCAGCGAGAGCGCGTTGAAGGTCACCCACTTCATCCAGCTCTGCACTTCGCGGGGAATCCCCCTGCTCTTCCTGCAGAACATCACCGGATACATGGTGGGCAAGAAGTACGAACAGGGCGGCATCGCCAAGGACGGAGCGAAGATGGTCAATGCGGTGGCCAACGCCGCCGTGCCCAAGTTCACCGTGATCATCGGGGGAAGCCACGGGGCGGGGAACTACGGAATGTGCGGGCGCGCCTACCAGCCGCGCTTGCTGTTCATGTGGCCGGGAAGCCGGATCAGCGTGATGGGTGGGGAACAGGCGGCCAACGTGCTGGCCACGGTGAAGAAGGACCAGCTGGCCCGCCGGGGAGAAACGATGACCGAAGAGGAGGAAGCCGCGTTCAAACAACCCATCCTGGACAAGTACGCGCTGGAGAGTTCCCCCTACTACAGCACCGCGCGCCTGTGGGACGACGGCATCCTCGATCCCCGGCAGACCCGGGACGTGCTGGGCTTGTCCATCGAGATGAGCCTGAACGCACCCATCCCGAAGACCGAGTACGGAGTGTTCCGGTTCTAGGCGCGGCGGGGTCTCGAGTCCGCGAGGGTCGGGGGCATTCCGTTTCCCGGCGGAATCTCGACAGCCGATGAACCGGCGGAAAGGAAGCGAGCGCGGTGGAGTCCGAATTGAAGGCCCTCTACACCGATCATGTCGACACCCTGGGCAAGGACTACGCGGCGGCGCTCGCCGCGCTCTCCTCGGAGGGTCGCGGTTTTCCGGGCATCGTCTTCGCGGCGGGAGGCGAGATCCTCTATCACGCCGACGACCAACCGATCCCCTACAAACCGGCGCCGCACTTCGCGCGCTGGGCTCCGGTGAAGGGTCCGGATCACCTGCTCGTCTTTCGCCCGGGAGAGACCCCGCGGCTCTTGCTGGTGGTTCCCCGGGACTACTGGTACGAGCCACCCGCCCCGGTGGACCATCCCTACCCGAAGGTCCTGGTCGTGGAGGTGGTGGCCAGTCGGGAGGCGGCCATCGCCGGAGCGGGGGATGTGTCCGATCTCGCGTACGTGGGCTACGACCGCAAGGTCGCCGAAGCCCTGGGGATCCCCGCCGAGGCGATCGAGCCGGAAGGCTTGATGGCTCGGCTGGACTGGTTGCGCGGCCTGAAGACCCCCTACGAGATCGAGTGCATCCGCCGGGCCGCCGATCGCGCCGGGCTGGGCCATGCCACGGTGCGGGCCGGAGCGAGGAGCGGGCATTCCGAACGAGCCCTGCACGCGGGATACCTGGCGGCAGTCGGTCACCTGGAGACGGAGGTTCCCTATACCAACATCATCGCGTGGAACGAGCACTCCGCGATCCTGCACTACCAGAGCAAGGTGGGCGAAGACCCTTCCACGACCGCCAACCTCCTGATCGACGCCGGAGCCGCGGTCCACGGGTACGCCAGCGATGTCACCCGTACCTATCCGCAAGCGGCGGCGCCGCACGTGTTCCGGGAAATCGTCGACCGCCTCGACACCTTGCAACGGCAATTGGTACAGGAAGTGGTCCCCGGTCGTTCCTACGTCGATCTGCACGAACGGGCGCTGCGGGGGATCACGGAGATCCTGAACGAGGCGGGGATCTTGAAGGTATCCGCCGACGAGGCCTTCGACCGCGGCCTGGCCGATCCCTTCTTTCCCCACGGCCTGGGGCATCACCTGGGCCTGCAGGTGCACGATGTGGGGGGAAGGCAAGCCGAACCGGCCGGCGGTTCCATCGAACCGCCGGCGCGCTATCCCCACCTGCGCACCACCCGGCAGATCTCTGCGGGCCAGGTGCTCACCATCGAGCCGGGAATCTACTTCATCCCCATGCTGCTCGAGCCCTTCCGCCGGGCCGAGACCGCGTTCGCCTTCGATTGGAAGCTCATCGACGAGGAACTCGTCGCCTGCGGCGGGGTGCGGATCGAGGACGACATCCTGTGTACCGAGAGCGGACCCGAGGATCTCACCCGGCCGGCCATCCCGGGACATCGGGACTGAGGTCTCGATCTCTCAGCCCTGGGTTTGCCAACCACACATCCGGCCCGGTCGGGCGTGATGCATCGTTCCGCTCGATCCACGGCCCGCCGTCCGGGGATTGCCTGCCCCCCTGCTCTCCCATCCTACCCGGTCTGGGTGCCCAGGTCGGCCAGGACCTTGGCCACACACCCGGTGATCCGGCGCGCGGTTTCCAGGTGGAGGAATTCGTTCGGCCCGTGCGCATTCGACTGGGGCCCGAGAACCCCGGTGATCAGGAACTGGGCCTGGGGGAAGCGCTCGCCCAGCATCGCCATGAAGGGGATGCTTCCCCCTTCACCCATGTAGCACACCGGTTGACCGAAGAAGAGCTCGGAGGCCTCGGCCAACGAATCCGCCAGCCAGGACGACAGGGGAGGGGAATCCCACCCGGCGCCGGGAGCATCCACCGAGAAGCGCACCTGGGCGTGGTAGGGAGGATCCTTCTCGAGCACCTCCTTCACTTTCCTGGCGGCTCGCTCGGCATCGACCGCGGGAGGCAGCCGGAGGGACAGCTTGAACGCGGTCTTCGGCCGGAGGACGTTTCCCGCGTCGGCCACCGCGGGAAACCCATCGGCTCCGGTTACCGACACGGTGGCGTGCCAGGTGCGCCGCAACACCAGCTCGGTGCCGTCGAAGGTCGTGGGCGTAACTCCCGGAAGCAGGGGAAACTGCTTGTAGACCTCGTCGCCCAGGACCTCCGCGACGGTGGCGGCTTGCTCGATGCGGTGGCCGGGAATATCGCACTCGAGTTCGGGTAAGAGGATCTCTCCGGTCTTCTCGTCCTCGATGCGGCTGATCAATGCGCGGGCGACGCGGAAACTCGAGGCAACCACCCCGCTGGCGTCTCCCGAGTGGACCCCTTCGGACAGCAGACTGACCTCGAGGGTTCCGGTGATGTTGCCGCGCAGGCTGGTGGTGCACCAGAGGTGATCGTAGTCGCCGCAACCGGAATCGAGACAGATCACCAGTTCGGGAACGCCGATCCAGTCGGACAGGTGCTCGATGTAGACCGGCAGATCCGGACTTCCGCTCTCCTCACCGGCTTCGATGAGGATGACACACCTCGGATGCTCGATTCCCTGCTCCTGGAGCGCTTCGATCGCGCTCACCGCGGAGAAGATGGCGTAGCCGTCGTCGGCGCCGCCGCGGCCATAGAGTTTCCCGTCCTGCAGTACCGGCTCCCAAGGGCCCTTGCCTTCATCCCAACCGATCATCTCCGGTTGCTTGTCCAAGTGCCCGTAGAGGAGGACCGTGCCTCCCTTGCCGTCGATCTCGATGGTGATCAAGGGGGTGCGTCCTTCCAGACGGACGACCTCCAGCCGCATTCCCTTCAACTTGCGGGAATCCGCCCATCCCGCGAGCAATTCCACCGCTCGGTCCATGTGTCCGTGCTCGGCCCACTGGGGATCGAAGTCGGGCGACTTGTTCGGGATGGTGATGTACTCGGCCAGGGTGGGGACGATGTCCTCTTCCCAGCGGCTCTCGATCGCTTTCTGAAGCCGTTCGATGTCCATGGGCCCTCCCGGGCGGCGTGATGGAAAAAGTGCACTCGACCGGATTCTCCCGGCCGAGGATTCCTTCGCCGGAGATGGATCCAGAATGCTCGTCCCGCCGGGGGAAAGCAAGAGCCCAGGCTCCCGACCGGCGGCGGCACGGCGGGGGCCGTGGGAGCGGAAACGGCCCAACGCAAGTCCGCCATCTCCGGAAAGCCCGGGGTCGAGGTGCGGTGGACGGTGGAAGCTGTGCGCCGTATACTCGCCGCCGGTCCGCGAACAAGTGCGATGGCGGCTGGCGCCCGCGGAAGCGGCGGGGCGCGGATCCTCACTCTTGGCCGAGGCAGTGGAGGCGGAATGAGCGAGAAACTGGAAGTCGTCGATCGGGGTGTCGTACGTGAGCTGCGCCTGAACCGTCCCGAGGTGCGCAATGCCTTGGACGAAGAGCTGATCGTCCTCCTCAGCCAGGAACTGCGGAGGGCCGCCGTCGACGAGGAGATCCGTTTCGTGGTCCTCTCCGGCGAGGGCAAGAGCTTCTGCGCCGGGGCGGACATCGACTACATGCGGCGGATGGCCGACTACGATCGTGACGCCAACCTGCGCGACGCCCGACAACTCAGTGGGGTCTTCGAGGCCATCTCCGCCTGCCCCAAGCCGGTGGTGGCGCGGGTGCACGGCGCGGCCATCGGGGGCGCGGTGGGCCTGGTGGCCGCCAGCGACGTGGTGATCGCGGCCGAGGGGACGAAGTTCGGCTTCACCGAGGCCCGGCTGGGCATCGTTCCGGCGGTGATCTCGCCCTTCGTGCTGCGGCGCCTTGGCCCGGGCGCCTGCCGGACCCTCTTCCTGACCACGGAGATCTTCACCAGCCGCCGGGCCCGGGAGCTGGGACTGGTCGACCAGGTGGTCGCCGTCGAAGAACTGGACGCTGCGGTCGAGGTGGTGCTCAAGGAACTCAGCCAGGGTGGTCCCACCGCCCAGGCCGCCTGCAAGAAGCTTCTCGATGAGATCGCCGTCCTGCCTCTGGAAGAAGCAGTGCAGAGAACCCCCCGCTGGATCGCCGACCAGCGGGCCACCGACGAGGCCAAAGAAGGTTTCGCCGCGTTTTCCGAGAAGCGTCCCACTCGATGGACGTCCGAGTTCGAGGAGGAAACATGAGTCGTCGCATCCAGCGGATCCTGGTGGCGAACCGGGGCGAGATCGCGGTTCGCGTGATCCGCGCCTGCCGCGAGCTGGGCATCTCCTCGGTCGCGGTCGCCAGCGAAGCCGATCGCTTCGCCTTGCACGCCCAACTCGCCGATGAAGTGGTGGAGATCGGACCGGCCGAGTCGGCGAAGAGCTACCTGGTGCAGGAGAATGTGATTGCCGCCGCGGTCAACACGCACTGCGACGCCGTCCACCCGGGCTATGGCTTCCTCGCCGAGAACGCCGGATTCGCCCGCGCTTGTGCCGACGCGGGACTCATCTTCATCGGACCCACCCCCGAAGTGATCGAGGAGATGGGGCTGAAGACCCGGGCGCGCGCGCGGATGCAGGAAGCCGGGGTCCCGGTCGTTCCCGGAGCGCTCCTGGGCGAGGGCGAGGACCGGTCGCATTGGCCGGAGGTCGCTGCCAAGGTGGGATACCCTCTCCTGGTGAAGGCTTCGGCCGGAGGTGGGGGCAAGGGAATGCGCGCGGTCCACGAAGAAGGCGAACTCGTCGACGCCATCGCGGCCGCCCAGCGCGAGGCGATCTCCGCCTTCGGGAACGGCGAGGTCTACCTGGAACGATTGCTGGTGGATCCCCGCCACATCGAGGTACAGGTCCTCGGCGATACCCACGGCAACGTGGTGCACCTGGGCGAGCGCGAGTGCTCGATCCAGCGGCGCCACCAGAAGATCGTGGAGGAGTCGCCCGCCCCCGGACTGCGCCAGGATCTGCGGGAGCAGATCCACGAGACCGCGGTCCGCGCCGCCGCCGCGGTGGGCTACGTGGGCGCGGGTACAGTGGAGATGCTGCTGGATCCGCCGACGGGGGAGTTCTTCTTCCTCGAGATGAACACCCGCCTGCAGGTCGAGCACCCGGTGACCGAGTGGGTGAGCGGCATCGACCTGGTGGCCCAGCAGATCCGCATCGCCGAGGGCGCGGCTCTTCCTTTCACCCAGAAGGAGATCCAGATGCGGGGACACAGCATCGAGGTGCGCCTCTACGCCGAGGACCCCGCGCAGGGCTTCTTGCCCCAGACCGGCGAGGTCCTTCTCTTCGAGGCCCCGGGAGGGCCGGGGGTGCGGGTGGATTCGGGCATCAACACCGGCGCCGAGGTGTCGCTCCACTACGATCCGATGATCGCCAAGCTCTCCACCTGGGCCGCCGACCGCGACGAGGCCCGCCGCCGCATGCTGGAGGCCCTGCGGGAGACCGTGCTGCTCGGGGTCGGGAGCAACCTCTCCTACCTGCATGACATCCTGGACCACCCGGCCTTCGCCGCGGGGGAGACCCACACCGGGTTCCTTCCCCGGCATTTCGAGGGCTGGAAGCCGCAGACCCCCGAGACCCTGCTGGCGGTGGCCACCGCGGTCTTCAGCGGAATGATCCACTCGGGCGGTCGAGGCCCCCGCCGGGAACGCGAGGCGGCGGGCGTCGCCGGCGGACCCTGGGAGAACCTGGGAGCCTTCCGGATGGGGGAGAACGCATGATGCAACTGGATATCCAGGAACGAGACCGCCGCTATCGCGTCGATTGCCAGAGGGACGGCGACTTCCACCGCTTCACCCTCGAGGATGAAGAAGGCAAGCGCTGCCGGATCGAGGCCCAGGACGCCACCACCATCCTGCTCCGACTGGATGGCCGGCTGGTGCGGGCCCGTTATGCCCGCAAGGACCAGGACCTGTGGGTGCAGATCGGGGCGGTGATCTCCCGTTTCCGCATCGTCGAGGAAGGGGACGAGGACGAAGCGGTCGCCGGCGGGGGAAGCCCGGTGGTCCGCGCTCCGATGCCGGGCAAGGTGTTGGCCGTCCTGGTGGAGGAAGGCCAATCGGTCGAGCTCGGTCAACCGGTCATCCGGGTCGAGGCCATGAAGATGGAGGTCGAGCTGCCCGCTCAGGTCGCCGGTACGGTCGAGACCATCCACGCCGCCGCCGGCGAAATGGTCGATCCCGAGGCTCCCCTGGTGACCCTCACTCCGGCCGAACCATCGGAGTAGGGATGTGAGCGTCCGAGGGTTCCTCCACGATCCCAAGCATCGAGCCGACGGAGCCATGCTGCTGGTCACCGTGTTCTGGGGGTTGACCTTCCCTTTCATCCGCGCCGCGGTCCGCGATCTGCATCCCTTCGTCTTCGTGGCCGTCCGCTTCGCCCTGGCGGTGCTGGTCTTCTTGCCCATCGTCCTGATCTCCCGAAGCAGCCGGGGAGGTCTGCGCAAGGCCCTGGGGGCCGGAGTGGTGCTGGGAGCGTTGGCCTGGGCCGGCTATCTCACCCAGACCATGGGCCTGCGCACGATCTCCGCCGGCCGCGCCGCATTCATCACCGGCCTGAGCGTGATCCTGGTTCCGCTCTTGTCACCGTTCTTCCGGGCGGGACGTCCGAAGATCCTGGAGATCCTCGCCGCGGTGGTTGCCACCCTTGGACTCTTCTTGCTGACCGATCCGCAGGGCGAAGGCGTCACCACCGGTGACCTGCTGGTCTTGGCCTGCGCGGGGATCTACGCGGTCTACATCCACGCCCTGCAGATCTTCCTGAAGAAGGATCCCCACGCCTTTTCGCTGAGCTTCGTGCAGATTGCCACGGTGGCCGCCCTGGCCCTTCTCGCCCTGCCGCTGGCCGGTGGAGAAGAGCAGCACTTCACTCCCATGGCCTGGGTGGCCCTGCTCTTCACCGCGACCTTCGCCACCGGAGGCACCTTCTGGCTGCAGGCCAACTACCAGTCGCGGACCACCCCCCAGCGGGTGGCCCTGATCTTCTCGATGGAACCGGTCTTCGCCACCCTCTTCGCCTACCTGCTGCTGGGAGAGACGCTCGATCGGATGGGCCAGGCCGGCGCGCTGCTCATCTTCGTCTCGGTCCTGGGAGTGGAACTCCTGGATCGCTCGGCGACCGACCCCCTCGCCTGACCGCCCGGAAGATGGCGGTGAACTGCCGAAGGGGCTTTCCCCTCGCGTGGGTCTTCAGCGGGCTGTCGACGAAGCTCAGTCGTGGAGCAGGGGGTCGTCGTCCTCGACGACCTGGTAGAAGAGTCCCCAGGCGCCGGGGCCCACGTGGGTGCCGATCACCCCGGTGATCTGGCCGTGGAAGATCTCCACCACCTCGTTGCGCTGGCGGACCTTCTCTTCGGCCTGGTCCAGACGCAGCGCGCCGGTGGAATCGAGCACGGCGAGGCGAATCTTCTTTCCCTCGGGAACCCGCTGGGCAAACACGCTCAGCACCTTCTCGAACGCCTCGTCATCACCTCGCGCCTTGGTGACGCTCTGCACCAGGCCGTCTTCGACGGTCAACACCGGCCGCATGCGCAAGAGGCTTCCCACCAGGTGCGCGGCGGTTCCGATGCGTCCCCCCTTCTTGAGGTAGTCGAGCGTCGCCACGGTGAACAAGAGGCCGCTGCGATCCCTCCAACGCTCCAGCCACTGGAGGATCTCGTCGAGGGTGGCGCCCTTCTCGGCCAGACGAGCCGCCGAGACCACCTGCATGCCGGCGGCGAGGCTGACCGTCCTCGAGTCGAAGATCTCCACCCGGGGATGGTCGACCAGTTGCGCCGCACTCAAGGCCGAGCGGAAGGTGCCCGAGAGTTTCTGGGAGAGGGTGATGATGGCCACTTCCCGGTCACTGCGGATGCGCTCGAGCGCCTCCACGAACTCGCGGGGAGGGGGCTGGCTGGTGGTGGGGTGATGCGGGTCCTCCACCAGGCGCCGGTAGAAATCCTCGGTGGAGAGATCGATCTGGTCGCGGAAGACGTCATCGCCGAAGAGCACCGACAGAGGTGCCATCTCGATTCCGTGGCGGCGGCGCATTTCCTCGTCGAGATCGCAGGTCGAATCGCAGAGGACCGCCACCGTGTCCGGCTGCTGATCCAACGGCACCAGGGGTTCCTGCTTGTGCGTGTTCCGTTCCTCGCGTTGCCGGAGCATGTCGTCGACCTTGCGCTCGGCGATCGTGCCCCAGCGGGCGGCCAGCCGGAAGACCTCGTCGGGGTGGTCGGTATGGATGTGCAGCTTGAAGACCTCGCCGGTGGTGGCCACGAGCATGGACGAGCCCAGGGGTCCGAAACGCGCCTTCAGCAGATCAGGGTCGAAATTCCTGCCTCGCACCACGACCTCGGTGCAGTAACGGCCGTCCAATTCCCCCTCGCTGATGGGGGGATGGACGGTGTCGGCGTGGAGGTCTTCGTCCTTGGCCTCGGGAGGGGGCGCGCCCTCGAGGGTGCGTTTGACCCCCTCGAGGAAGTGCACGAAGCCCTGGCCTCCCGCGTCGACCACCTTGGCCTCCTTGAGGACGGCGAGCATTTCGGGGGTCCGGCGCAGCGCGGCGCGTGAAGCGTCGAGGAATTCGGCGATGACCCCTTGGACGTCGTGACCCTGCCGGGCGGCCTTTTCCGCTGCCTCGCTTCCCTCGCGCATGACGGTGAGGATGGTGCCTTCCTTGGGCTTGTCGATGGCCTCGTAGACCTGGGAGGTGGCGCGGCTGAACGCGTGGGCAAGATCCTCGGCGCCCACGCGGGCCTTCTGGCCCAGGGCCTTGGAGAAGCCGAGGAACCAGTGGGCCATGATCAATCCGCTGTTGCCCTTGGCGCCGAGGATGCTCGCCTCGGCGATGTCCCCGGCCGCCTTGGAGAGATCCCCGTCCCGGCTCTTCCTGGCCGCCTCGGCGGTGGCCGAGAGACTCAGGGCCATGTTCGTGCCGGTGTCGCCGTCGGGAACGGGGAACACATTGATCTTGTTGAGGTGCTCACGCATGTGACGCACCCATTCGGCGCCGGCCACCACGGCCCGCCGGAAACGTTTCCCGTCGACATAACGGATCGCCATGATGACAACATCCTAGGGGCAAGGTTCTCCAGGGACAAGAAAGCTCTGGGGCGGCCCTGCACTGGAGACTCGTCAGACGCCCTCCGACGGTCTATCATCAAAGAGAAGCAGTGTCCGGCGACGCATCGCCGAAATGGCAGGATTCTCCGGGGCCGGAGCAACCTGCGCCCCTCGGGAGGAGGATGCCAGCATGTTCGCGAGTCATGCCCGCGAGCAATTCGCCGATCTGGTGCAAGGCGACGATTCCCGGATCGACGTCCTGCGCGGGACCCTGTTCATCGCCCAGGAGGAATACCCCCAGTTCAGGGTGGAAGACGCCGAGCTGGCGGTGGAGAGGATGGCGGAAAAGCTGGCCCACCTGGTGGACGCCGCATCGGGTCTGCACAACCTCCTCCATGCCCAGAATGCTCTCCTCTTCCAGCTGCTGGGTTTCCGGGGCGACCGGAAAGGCCAGGACGACCCGGATTGCTGGCTCATGAACCGCGTGCTCGACCGTCGCAAGGGCACTGCGCTCACCCTCTCGGTGCTGTACCGCGAGGTCATGCGTCGGGGCACCGGCATCGAGCTGGATGCCGTCGACTTTCCCGGCCACTTCCTGCTGGCGGCGGCCGAGGGGGAAGGGAACCTCTATATCGATCCCTTCGGAGGAGGACGACTTCTCCTGGGGCATGAACTCGAATCGAAGATCCTGCGTCCCCAGGGAATCCGGCGCAACTGGAGCGAGGAGGTTCTCCGGCGGGTGGGTCCGCGGGGCATCCTCGCCCGCCTGCTGACCGAGTTGAAGGTGCTGTACGCGCGGCGGAGGGATGTGGCCCGTACCCTCCAGGTGGTCGAACGCATCGTCCTGATTCGTCCCGAATCGGCGGAGGAACGGCGGGATCGGGGCATCCTCTACAGCCTCAGCGGTCATCGCATGGCCGCCATCGCCGACCTGGAGGACTATCTCACCATGCGGCCCGAAGCGGCCGATGCCGAGCAGATCCGCCGCCGCCTGGAGAAGCTGCTCCGGCAGGGTCCGGTCTGACCTCCCGATGTCTCTACGTCCTTGCCCGGCGTTCTTCGTGCTGATGGCTCTGGTGTTGTGCGGCCCGCTCCGGGCGGGCACCGACGCCTTGGCTGAACCAAGGGTTCCGGAGGCAGGGGATACCTCTGCCACGGATTCGTGGGTCGCGTGGACCACCTCCCGCGCCGACACCAGTTCCTTCGCCCTCGTACTGGGCGGAGGTGGGGTGCGCGGTTTCGCCCACATCGGTGTCCTCCAGGTGCTCGAGGAGGAAGGCCTGCGGCCGGGCCTGATCGTCGGCACCAGCATGGGCGCGGTGGTCGGCGCGCTCTACGCCTGTGGGTATTCCGCCGCCCGATTGGAGAAGCTGGTCCAGGAGGAGGACTGGCTGCAGCTCTTCTCCTACCGACGGCCTCCGGTCGCCGAACTCCAGGGGGGATGGCCCGGTCTGCCCCCGGCCCAACTCAGCCTCCTGGCGGGGACCTTTCCTCCCATGCCGCCGCCGAGCCTGGCGCGCGGGCAGGCGGTGGAGAACCTGCTGGGTCGGTTGACCGCGGGGCCCCTGTTTTCCGCCGGCAACGATTTCGATCGCCTGCCCATTCCCTTCCGGGCGGTCGCCGTCGATGTGAACACGGGCGAGAAGGTGATCCTGTCCCGGGGTTCATTGGCCACCGCGGTACGGGCGAGCGGAACCGTGCCGTTGATCCTGCCCCCGGTGGAATGGAACGGCCGTATGCTGGTCGACGGGGGGTTCCGCGCGAACAACCCGGTCGAGGTGGCCCGGGCCCTGGGTTTCTCCCGTTCGATCGTGGTCGACGTGAGCAATGTCTTCGTGCCCGGCAAGTCCACGCCCCGCAACCTCATGGAGATGTGGGTGCGGGCCATGGAACTCCAGCAATACGAGGGCAACGTGGTCGATCCCCGGCCCGGTGAGCTCGTCCTGCATCTTCCCCTTCAGGAGTACCGCAGTCTCGAATTCGGGGATGCGGCGGACATCGTCCGGGTGGGCTACCGGGAAGCCGACCGTTTGCGCGAGCGGTTGCGGGCGTTCGCTCCACGCACGGCGGCACCGACCAGGGCGTTCCCCCGGATGGTGACGGAAGACCCCGGATTCTCCCCGGTACGGGTCGATTCACTCGACTGCGCGGATGTACGGGGAATGTCCCGGGCCGAGATCTGCCGTCGCCTGCGGCTGCGGCCGGGCGCCGTGCTCGCGCCGGGGGAGATCTGGAAGCGAGTGGAGCCCTTGTCCGTGGCCCCGGGGGTGGAGCGGGCCTGGGTGGAGATCGAGCCGCTCGGGAAGGGGCCGAAGGACGGCCTCGGGAACAGTTTCCGGCGGCCGGACTCGCGAATGCAGGGGGAACGGCCTTCCCCGGACGATGTGCCGGGGAGCCTCCTCCGGCTCCACCTGCGCGTCCGACGCGCCCTCCGCTGGGAGCTGGCCGGCCATGTCATCAGCGACGACACCGCGGCCCTGCTCGTCCGGTTGCGGCAGGCCCGTCTGCCCGGCGG
Organism: uncultured bacterium; assembly: GCA_964601275.1. Lineage (GTDB taxonomy): Bacteria > Krumholzibacteriota > Krumholzibacteriia > JAJRXK01 > JAJRXK01 > JAOZPE01. The sequence goes on from CAZRMV010000001.1 coordinate 470,780, forward strand.
GGGCGAGGCCGCCCTCTCCTGGCGCACCAGCCACCGCACCGCCGCCGCGGGTCTGCGATTCCGGCAGGGTCTGCCTCCCGGGGGGAGCTTCGGCCTGGCGGTGGAGGCCCACTGGTCCCGCGACCGCCCCTGGGTCTACCAGGCGGGGGAGACGATCGACCGCTGGGCCATCGTCGACGCGTCGGGGAACCTCGCGCTGGATTGGAGACTGCCCCGGTCCTCCTGGCGGCTGTCGGTAGGAATCGCCGCCGACCGGGTGGAGAGCTACCGGGAGAGCCGGAGCACCCCAGGCAGTGGACGCCGCTCGCTCGCCGGGTGGCGGTGGGAGCTGTCCTCGGGTGGGAACGCGGGGCTGGTCCAGGGCCCCCGCGAGGGCGTTCGCCTGAGCTACCGGCGCGGGCTTCCCAAGTGGGGCGATCTGGATCTGTGGCGATGGGAGCTGGGCGCGATCGGGCAGGTGGAAACCCACCGTTGGCTGCGCCCTGAGGGCGCGCTGGGCGCGGTGATCGCGTCCCGGGAGACCCCGGTCGAGTTCACCGGCCGCGCCGGAGGGCCCCTGGGGTGGGTGGGCCTGCGCCGGGAGGAGATCCTCTCCCCGAGATTGGCCTGGGCCCGCGGAGCGCTGAGCGCGCGGCTGGGTTCGACCCTGCGCCTGGTGGTGTCCAGCGCGGTGGGCTGGCACGATGACCGGGACCTGGGGCGGGCGGCTCCGCTGTGGGGAGCGGGGGCGGGGGTGCGCTGGCATGTGCCGGGCGGGCCCTTCGCGGTATATTGGACGGTGGCCGAGCATCGCCGCGCCTCGATCCTGGTCCAGTTCGGGCCCGAATTCTAGACCGCGGTCCCCCGACACCGGCCCCGGGGGACGGACCCGATCGCCGGGTTTGCCTTCGAGCTGCCGCATCGATTCGCCCGTGCCAGCGGATCCACCCGGAAGGAAACCCCATGGATTCGACTTCGACCTTCCGCCTGCTCTTCGTCTGCTACGCCAACGCCTGCCGCAGCCAGATGGCCGAGGGCTTCGCCCGGGCCATGGCCACCGGCGGAATCGAGGTGCAGAGCGCGGGCCTGATGGCCGCGGGGGTCTTGCCCGAGACCGTCCAGGCCATGAAGGATGTGGGGGTGGACATCTCCCAGCAGTACAGCAAGACCCTCGAGGAGGTCGACCTGGAGTCCTTCGATCTCATCGTGACCCTGAGCGAGCAGGCGAGAGGACGCCTCGAGCGTCACCAACCGCCGTTGCCCCTGCTGCACCGCCCGGTGCTCGATCCGGTCGGGGTCCGCGGCACTCCCGCCGAGATCCACCGCATGTTCGCGTTGACCCGCGATGACGTGCGGGAAGTGGTGCGAGAGGTCCTCCGGAAAGTCGAGGCCCAGGCCCGCAGGCCGCGCCGCTGAGGGTCCGGGAGCTCCGATTCCCGGCCCCTCCGCCGGCCGATCCGGGCCGGGAAGGGGACCGGCGGAAACGGTTCCGGCCGCAATCCCCATCTTTTTGCCGCTTTGACGATTTCACGTTGACGCCCCAAGGGCTTGTGGTAGGTTTCGGCTTCAGACACTACATGTAGTAGTTCTGGTCCAAATCCAAGTCGTGATTTCCCAGGGTCTTAGGCCCTTGCCCCGAGCCGACGCGATCTCGGAACACTCCCACCGCCCCGCGGTCCGGATCGCGCAGAGTTGTCAACGTTCGGACGATGAGAGGTGGAGGAATATGCAGTCGGAGCAGCTGAGCACGGTGACCCACCAGAACACCCGCGGGAAGAAGAAGAGAGGGCGGAAAGGGATCCGGGTGTCCCGGCGGTTCACTGAGCCCGGGGTGCATCCCTTCGACACCGTCGAGTGGGAATTGCGCACCGCAACGATCACCGGGGAGAACGGCGAGGTCCTCTTCGAGCAGAGCGATGTCGAGGTCCCGGCGTTCTGGACCCAACTGGCCACCAACGTGGTGGTCTCCAAGTACTTCCGCGGCTCGGTCGGCAAGCCGGGCCGGGAGAGCAGCGTGCGTCAGATCATCACCCGCGTGGTGGACACCCTCGTGCGTTGGGGTAGCGAGGGAGGGTACTTCGCGAGCGACCTCGACCGCGACGCCTTCCGCGACGATCTGACCCACCTGCTGCTGTATCAGATGATGGCCTTCAACAGCCCGGTCTGGTTCAACATGGGGGTCGAGGCCAAGCCCCAGTGCTCGGCCTGTTTCATCAACTCGGTGCAGGACAGCATGGATTCCATCATGGAGCTGGCCAAGACCGAGGGCCTGCTCTTCAAGTGGGGTTCGGGCACCGGCAGCAACCTGTCGCCCTTGCGTTCTTCGAGGGAGAGCCTGTCCACCGGCGGGATCGCCAGCGGTCCGGTCAGCTTCATGAAGGGCTACGACGCCTTCGCCGGAGTGATCAAGAGCGGGGGGAAGACCCGGCGCAGCGCGAAGATGGTCATCCTCAACATCGACCATCCCGACATCGTCGACTTCATCAACTGCAAGGTCGAGGAAGAGCGGAAAGCCTGGGCGTTGATCGACGCCGGCTATGACGGTTCCTTCTCGGGCACCGCCTACTCCTCGGTGTATTTCCAGAACGGGAACAACTCGGTGCGGGTCAGCGACGAGTTCATGCAGGCGGTCGTCGACGACAAGGAGTGGAAGACCCGGGCGGTCACGACCGGAGAGGTGATGGACACCTACCGCGCCCGCGACCTGATGAAGATGATCGCCGAGAGCGCCCACGTGTGCGGCGATCCGGGCATGCAGTACGACACCACCATCAACGACTGGCACACCTGCAAGAACACCGACCGGATCCACGCCAGCAATCCCTGCAGCGAGTTCATGTTCCTCAACGACACCGCGTGCAACCTGGCGTCGTTGAACCTGATGAAGTTCCGGGACGAGGCGGGCGAATTCGACATCGAGGCCTTCGAACACGCGGTGGACGTGACGATCCTCGCCCAGGAGATCATCGTGGACAACGCCGGGTATCCGAAGGAGGAGATCGGCCGCAACAGCCATCTCTTCCGTCCTCTGGGCCTGGGGTATTCCAATCTCGGTGCACTCTTGATGGACCGCGGCCTGCCCTACGACAGCGACGAAGGCCGGGCGTATGCCGCGGCGGTCACCGCCATCATGACCGGACGGGCCTATCGCCAGAGCGCGCTGATCGCCGCCTCGTTGGGGCCTTTCGAGGGGTACGAGGAGAACCGCGAACCGATGCTCGAGGTGATGAAGATGCATCGGAACGCGGTCGAGAAGGTGGACGACCGACTGATTCCCGCCGAGATGATGCGGGAAGCGCGCACTGCCTGGGACGATGTGCTCGAACTGGGTGAGCGTCACGGCTACCGCAACAGCCAGGTCACCGTGCTGGCGCCCACCGGAACCATCTCGTTCATGATGGATTGCGACACCACCGGGATCGAACCGGATATCGCCCTGGTCAAGTACAAGAAGCTGGTGGGTGGAGGGTTCCTGAAGATCGTGAACCATTCGGTGGAGGACGCTCTGCTGCGGCTCGGGTATTCCCGGGAGGAGACCGACGCCATCCTCGAGTACGTCAACGAGAAGGAGACCATCGAGGGTGCCCCCGGCCTGAAGGAAGAGCACCTGCCCATCTTCGACTGCGCGTTCAAGCCGAAGAACGGGGTGCGGACCATCCATCACATGGGCCACGTGCGGATGATGGCCGCGGTACAGCCCTTCCTCTCCGGGGCGATCTCCAAGACGGTCAACATGCCGTCGGATTGCACCGTCGAGGATATCAGCAACTGCTACATCGAAGCCTGGAAGCTGGGGCTGAAGGCCATCGCGGTCTACCGGGACGGCTCCAAGCGCCTGCAGCCGCTCAACACCGGGGCCGAGACGAAGAAGGAAGAGGCCCAGCCGGCGGGCGTGCCCTATCGGCGTCATCTTCCCGATGAGCGTCCCGCGATCACCCACAAGTTCTCCATCGGAGGACACGAAGGGTACATCACCGTCGGGCTGTTCGAGGACGGCCGCCCGGGTGAACTCTTCGTGCGCATGGCCAAGGAAGGCTCGGTCATCTCCGGACTGATGGACGCCTTCGCCACCGCGGTCAGCATCATGCTGCAATACGGGGTGCCCCTGAAGGTGATGATCAACAAGTTCAGCCACAGCCGCTTCGAACCCAGCGGATTCACCAACAACCCGGAGATTCCGCACGCCAAGAGCCTGATGGACTACATCTTCCGCTGGTTGGCGTTGAAGTTCGAGGGGGAGGACGTGGCCCAACCGGCCGCGCAACTTCCCGGGATCGATCGCACCGAACCCGATCCTCCGGCCGTTTCGCCGAGTGCCCAGGATGGCGAGGATGCCGGAGGCCACCCGGGGAACGGCAATGGGAACGGCAACGGAGCGTCGAGCACCCGCGCCGCGGCGGTGCTGGCCAATGAGAAGGTGGTCTTCCAGTTGCAAAGCGATGCTCCCCCCTGCGCCGAGTGCGGCTCGGTGATGGTGCGCAACGGGAGTTGCTATCGTTGCATCAACTGCGGGAGCACCAGCGGTTGCAGTTGATGCGGCGGACGGCCGGACGCGCCGGCGTTCAAGATGCGGGCGCCCTTTTGGGGGCGCCCGTTTTCAGGGAGACGAGGAGCGCAGCGTGGAACTTCCCCGCCGACTGACCCGCATCGTGGCCACCCTGGGCCCGGCGAGCCTGGAAGAGGGCGTCGTCCGCCGGATGGTCGGCGCGGGCATGGACGTGGCCCGTCTCAACGCCAGCCACGCCGACCACGCCTTCTTCCGGCGCGCGGTCGAGGAGGTGAGGTCGGCGGCGGCCGCGGCCTCGCGGGAGGTGGCGATCCTCCTGGATCTGCGCGGTCCGAAGATCCGGGTGGGCGAGCTGGCCGATTCCGCCGGGATGGACCTGGCGGAGGGAGACACGGTGACCCTGACCACCGAGGCGGTCGCGGGCGCGGACGGTCTCATCCCCTGCACCTACCAGGGCCTGGCCCGCGATCTCTTCGCGGGCGACGAGGTACTCCTGGACGACGGGGCGATGAAGCTGGAGATCACCGAGCGGCTCGACAACGCCCGGCTGCGGGCGAAGGTGGTCGAGGGCGGCCGCCTGCTGCCGCACAAGGGGATCAACGTGCCTGGACGCGCCCTGAGCACCCCCGCCCTGGTCCAGGACGATCTGCGCGACCTGGAGGCCGGACTGCGCCTGGGAGTCGACTACGTGGCGCTGTCCTTCGTGCGTCGGCCCGAGGATCTCCACTTGCTGCGCGGACACATCGAGCGCCTGGGGGGGCGGGCCGCGGTCGTGGCCAAGATCGAGAAGCCCCAGGCCCTCGACCATCTCGAAGAGATCCTCGAGGCGAGCGACGGGGTGATGGTGGCCCGGGGCGACCTGGGGGTGGAGGTCGCCCTCGAACGGGTTCCCCAGCTGCAGAAGGAGATCATCCACTCCGCCAACCGGCGGGGGGTGCTGGTGATCACCGCCACGCAGATGCTCGAGAGCATGATCGAGCACCACCGGCCCACCCGGGCCGAGGCCAGCGACGTGGCCAACGCCATCTTCGACGGGAGCGACGCGGTGATGCTGTCGGGGGAGACCGCGGTGGGCCGCTACCCGGTCGAGGCGGTCGGCATGATGGACCGCATCGCGCGGGAGGCGGAGGATTCCCGCTTCTACCACGACCGCGAGGTCGGGGTGGACCATCCCCGAGGTTTCGGGCCGGTGGAGAGGGCCATGGCCTGGTCGGCGCGGCGGGTGGCCACCGAGGCCCAGGTGAGGATGATCGTGGTCTACACCCTCAGCGGCCGTACCGCGCGGGTGTTGAGCAAGCTCCGGCCCCGACTTCCGGTGATCGCCTTCTGCCCCGACGAGCGGATCTGCCGCCAGATGGCCTTGTTCCACGGGGTCGTGCCCTTGCGGTCGACCTTCACCGACAATACCGATTCCCTGTTGCAGGAAGGAGATCGCCTGCTGCTCGAGCGGGGCCTGGTCCAAGCCGGTGAGAAGGTCGTGGTGCTCGGAGGAACCATGCAGATTCCCGGGGCCACCAATCTCCTGCAGATCCGCAAGGTGGGTGCTCCGCCGGTCGAGCCGCAACTCTGAGGACGGGACAGACGATGGATGCACAGTGCAATCACCGGCCGCGCCGGGGCCGGTGGGCGGAACGGGTTGGGAGAGAACGGGAGCGAGGGTTCTCAGCGGTGTTCTTCGCCGGACTGGTCGTTGCGGTGGGGCTCCTGGGAGCGGGATGTCGCGAGGAGCCGATCGACCCCAGCCCGGCGGGGGTGTACCGGGCCCGATGTCAGCGCTGCCACGAGGTCGACGGATCGTCGGCCACCGCGAGCAAGCAGGCCCACGAAGAGATCGACCTGCGGGATCCCGCCTTCCAGGACGGTATCAGCGACCAGCGGATCCGGAAGATCGCCCGTTACGGCATCGGACGGATGCAGGGGATCGCCGGCATCACCGACGAGCAGCTCGATTCGGTGGTGGTCTTCGTGCGCGGGCTGCGGAAAGGCCGTCCTCCGGCGTCCGCGACCGGGCCATCCGGCGTTGGAACCCCGGGCTCTCCCACCGACGCCGCCCCCCGCCGCCGGCACCTTCCCCGGTGAGTCGTCATCTGCTGCTCGCAACGGCCCGGGGGCTGTGGTGGCTCCCCCTGGAGCAGGAAGCTTCCCCGCGCCCGGACGACTTCCACCGGGCCGCTCCCGATGCGGAGATCACCGCCCTGGCCGCCGGTTCCGTTCCGGCGGACGCCGCGAAGGGCAGTCCTGCTCCGGCAGCGGCCCTCGATGCCGAAGGCGGTCTGCTGCTCTGGGATCGGGCCGCCGCCGGTTTCCGGGAGGCCGAGCCCCTGCCCATCGACGACGAGACGCAGTGGGAGGTGTTGGCTTCCACCTCCGGCGGTGGGTTGTGGGCCGGAGCTTGTCCGGCCCGGATCGCCGCCTACGACCCCACGGGGGACGCGTGGGAGTTCCACGATCTCCCCTCGACGTCTTCCAAACGCGCCTGGACCGGGCTGGAAGCTCCCTATCTGCCGCGGATCACATCGTTTCTCGCGGAGGGGGGAGAGGACTGGGCCGCGGTCAGTGCCGGGGGATTGCTTCGCCGACGAAGAAGCCGATGGGAGGAGGTGGCGCTTGCGGGGATGCCCCGGGACCTGCGCGACCTGGCCACCGCCTTCGGCGCGCGCTGGGTGGGCAGTGGACGGGGGCTCTTCCGCTGGGACGACGAGGGTGGGCCGCAGCGGGTGGAACTGGCGCCGGAGGCCTCGTTCACCGCCCGCCTGAGGGCGGGAAGGAAGAAACTGGCCGTCGCCGCCGCCTGCGGACCCCCGGCCACCTGGCGCGGACCCGAGGGCGCCCGGGCGTCCCTGTGGATCGTGGACGGAAGACAGGTCTGCCCCCGCTGGCTGGCCGGTCCCTTCCACGGCGGCATCGTCGCGCTCGACTTCCACCGGGAGGATCTGCTGGTCGGAACCACCGACGGCGAGGTGTGGACGATTCCCCTGGCCGGGGACCCTCCGGCCGAGCCCTGGATCTTCGACCTTCCTCCGGTGAACGATCTCCTGGTGATTGATCTCCCGGCGGGTGGAGGGTAGCCTGCGGTCTGGAGGTCAGCATGCGAGCATTCCATCTGGAACGGTTCGGACAGCGGGTGACGGCGGGGGTTCTCCTGCTCGGGTTCCTGGTCGTGGGTCCCGCCGCGCGCGCCAGCGGCGATTTCGACTGGAACCAGGCCGGCGATCCCTACGTGGCCGCCATCGGCTTGCAGGCGGGCTGGGCGACCGGCACCGGCCTGTCCGTCCGTTGGCCCTTCCTGCCCCAGACCATGATGAGCGTCAACGGCGGGTTGTGGCGCAAGGACAACAGCACCGACTGGAACCTCGGGGTCGAACTGCATCTGGTGCTGCGCCAGGAAGGAAGGGTGCGGCTGTACGTGGGGCCGGCCGTCGCGGTGATCCACGACGGGCCCGGTGGGGCCAAGGGCGACGAACACTGGAACGGCTCGCTGGGGGTGGGCATCGAGTACCTGCTGCTGCGCCGCCTCGCCCTGAAGGGCGACCTGGGCTTCGTCTACCGCAGCGAGAGCGGAGACATCCTGCCGCTGCCGCAGGGCGGGATCCTCTTCTACTTCTGATCCTTCGAGAGTCCCGGGCCGAGTCCACCGCGATCCATGACGCAAGGGGACAGCACTTCGTCGACCCCCCGGCCGCCAAGGACCGGGGAGGGGGTCAAGCGACGAATTCCAGCTTCTCCACCGGCGGGATGATTCCGGCGTCGGCGCCCAGAGTCAGCAGCAAGCGCACCGCTTCGCGGCCGTCGTCGCCGTAATCGAGGGTGTAGTCGTTCACGTACATCCCGACGAACTCGTCGGCCAGGCCGGTGTCCATGTTGCGGGCGTAGTCCAGCGCGTACCGCAGGGCCTCCTCGCGATGCTCCAGGCCGTGACGGATGCTGTGGGTGAGCACCTCGTTGATCTCGCGCATGCGCTCCGATCCCAGGTCCTTGCGGATGGCGTTGCCGCCCAGGGGAAGGGGCAGCCCGGTCTCCTGCTTCCACCACCGGCCGATGTCCAGCAGCAGTCGGCAGCCTTCCTTCTCGTAGGTGAGCTGACCCTCGTGGATGATCAACCCGGCCTCGAAGGTACCGTCCACAACCTTGGTGATGATCTCGTCGAAGGGAACCACCTCGTAGGCGAAGTCCTTCCCCAGAAAGAGCCGCAGCGCCAGGTAGGCTGTCGTCATGGTTCCGGGCACGGCGATCTTCACCCCCGCGAGATCGTCGAGGGTGAGCTTGCTCCCCTTGCGGGTGATCACCATCGGCCCGTAGTCGTCGCCCATGCTGCTTCCGGCGGGCAGCAGGGCGTATTTGTCGAGCACGTAGGCGTAGGCGTGGATGGAGATGGCGGTGATGTGCAGCTCGCCGCGCAGCGCCCGCTCGTTGAGGGTCTGGATGTCCTGGAGGATGTGCTCGAAACGGTAGCCCTTCGTGTCGATCTGGTCCTTGGCCAGAGCCCAGAACATGAAGGCGTCGTCGGGATCGGGGCTGTGTCCGAGAGTGAGGTCCATCGTGAACCGCCGGGAATGGAGGTGGAGGTGGATGGGAGCCGCCCCAAGCTAGCAGAGCCGATGGGTCGGAGCAAGCGGGTAGGGGGAGGATGTGGTGATCGCAGCCGTTCCTGCCGGTGGGTCGGAAGGACTCGGGTTTCCCTGGACGCGAAAGGAGGTCTACTCGACCCCCCAACCGGCCTTCCAGGCAGACCAGCTCGTGGTGCCGACGGGAAGCACCGTGATCGAGTTCTCGCACTGCCAGGGCATCTCATCGGGATATTGGTCCGTTGGATAGCAACCCAGGATGGCACAACCCGGCGGAGCATAGGTGTCATCGGCGCTTGAGCCCAACAGCACCGAGTAGCCCTCCCCCGAGTCACCGGGCCCGAGACACTCGACCCTCAGCCCGTCACAGGAGACATAGGTTGGGGCGGTGGTTCCCGGAGCAGCCTGCCCCGACGGGCCCAGGCAGACGAGCCCCGACGGGAGACTGAAATACAGCAGGTCGAAGCGGGCGACATAGGTTTCCTCACCGTCTGGTAGACATGGATTCCACGCCAGGTGCACCGAGTCGAAGGTAGAAGAAGCGACCGGCTGACCAGTGATCTGGTTGGTGATGCCCAGGAGGAAGTTGGGGATGGTTCCTCCCCCGAGGAAGTCGAAGCCGATGCTGAAATCGAGAGCTTGTATTGGTTCGCCGATATTCCGCACGTACACGTAGAAATGGGCCACATCTCCTGGGACAACGCAGACGAAGTACACCGAACAGTCCGGGTAGCCGGACAACCCGATGGTTCGCATGTCCCCATAAGGTGGGCAGGCAGCCTGGGCCGGTGTCGAGTCCAATGCAACGAACACGGTGAGGACAGATAGGCAGACGATGATGGAAGAAAACAGGTTCTGGACACAAACGAACAATGTGCTCGAACAGCGGGCACGCGATGACACGGAACTCCCCCCGGCTGGAGTGAGGATTGCCTCGGCAGTCCCATCCCTGTCTTGAGCCTACCACCGAACGGGCGGTCCGGTCAAAGAGGGAGACGCGTACCACGGGCCACCGCAGGATCGCAGCCGGGTTCACTGCTTCCGGCGCCTCGGAAACAGGTGCTCCAGGCGCCGAGGACTTCCTATTCGCCCCGTTCGGCCTTGAGGATCTCCAGTTGCCTCTCGGCCTCGCCCTGCCGCGCGAAGAGCCGAGCGACATAGAAGATGATGGCCAGCCAGACGACTCCGTAGACGCTGAACACCCACCAGAAATGCTTAGGCATGATCTCTTCCCTCTGCGATCAGGAGTTCCTCGATTCCATCCTCCAAGCGCGCCGAGCGGACCCGCGCGCGCAGCAGGATGATGTAGAAGATGGTGAGAGAGGCGACGCCGACCAACAGCGTCACGAGGAAGATCGGGGCCAGGCCGCTTTCCTTGCCGCCCCCGATGACGGGTGCGGGATGCTGACTGGCCTTCACCCGGTTGCCCACGTAGACGATGGGCACGCCCAACCAGCCGATGATCCCGGTGACCGCGGCGAGCACGCTGCGACGATCCCGTTCGGCCACGGTCTGTCGCAGGATGAGATAGGCCAGGTAGATGAGCCACAGCACCAGGGTGCTGGTGAGCCGCACGTCCCAGGTCCACCAGATGCCCCACACCGGCCGCGCCCACATGGGACCGGTGATGAGCACCAGCGTGGTGAACACCAGCCCGATCTCGGCCGATGCGGCGGCCCAGCGGTCGTGGTCGGGATCGCGCGTGGCCAGGTAGCGGCCTCCCATGATCGCGGTCACGGTGAAGGCCAAGAACCCCACCCAGGCGCATGGAACGTGGATGAAGAAGATCTTCTGGATGTACCCCTGGGTCTTCTCCAGGGGGATGACCATGAAGACCAGGTAGCACAAGCTGAGCATGGCTACCGCGGACAGGGCCAACAGGACCCGGTCGGTCGTGCGCATATCACTCCTCCAGGACGAAGCCGTAGAGCAGGAATCCTGCGATGGCGAACACGAAATCGAAACCGGCCAAGAGCTTCAGCCATTCCCCCAGACCCTCGTTGCCGCCGGGGGTCAGTACGATGGTGGTTCCTTCCACCGCTGCCATCACCATGGGGGCCAGGATGGGAAGAAGCAAGACCGGAAGCATGACCTCCCGCAATCGGCTCTTCTGGGAAACCACGGCGAATACGGTTCCCACCGCGACGAAGCCCAGGGTGCCCAGCAGCAGGATGAGAAAGAAGGGGCCGGTCAGATGCCGCTGATCCAGGTCGAACCACACGATGGTGAACAACAGCACCACCGCTTCGCCGGCGATCATGAAGACCGCGTGCGAGAGGAACTTCCCCAGGTAGACCGCGCCCCGGTCGGCGGGGCTCAGAAGCAGGCCCACCGTTCCGCCGTCCTGCGAATCGCGGGCCGCGCTTCGCCCCAGCCCCAGCATTCCCGCAAAGAGGTAGGCGGTCCACAGGCAGCCGGGAACGATATCCTCTCTGGCGTGCCGGGCGGGATCGAAGGCGAAGACGAAGGTGACGACGGTCAGCAGGCCGAACATGATCACCGTGGTGAGGACGTCCTTCTGCCGCCACTCCGCCGACAGATCGCGCCGGAAGACCGCCCGGGTGACGTCGAGGAAGGCCCTCATGCGCGCCCCTCCGCAACATCGGCCAGGTGCAGGGCCCATCCGGAGGCGTCGCGTTCGGAGGCCTCCGCCTCTTCCACCTTCCGGCCCCGGTGCAGGATCAACGCACGATCGCACCACGAGAGGACCCGCTCGAGTTGATGGGTGGCCAGCACGATCGCGCGGCCCTTGTTCTTCTCGTTTTCCAGGCGCGCGGCGAGATCCCGGCATCCCGCGGCGTCCAGGCCGGTGAAGGGTTCGTCGAGAATGAGAAGCTCGGGATCGTGGAGCAGCGCCCGGGCGAGGCTGAGCCGTTGGCGCATGCCGCGGCTGAAACCGGCGACCCGGTCGTGGGCCCGGCGGGACAAGCCGACCTCGGCAAGGGCCTCGTCGAGCCGGCGCCGGGTCTCGGTCAATCCGAAGAGCGCCGCGTAGTACTGGAGGTTCTCCCGGGCGGTCAGACCGTCGTCCAGGAGCGTGGCGTGGGCCACATAGCCGAGGCGGGCGCGGATCTGCGGATGGTGACGGCGGGGATCGAGACCGAAGATGGTGAGCTTGCCCTCGGTGGGACGGTGGAGGGTGGCCAGCAGACTCAGGAGGGTTGACTTGCCGGCGCCGTTGGAACCCAGGAGCGCCACCGCCTGGCCCGCGTGGACTTCCAGATCGACCCGGTCCAGAGCCCAGGTGCGACCGTAGCGCCGCGAGAGTCCCCGCGCCTTCAGGACCGTGGTCACCTCAAGCCCTTCTCTTGGCTTGGGCCGCTCGCTTCTTCTTTCCCTTGCCGACATCCCGGGAGAGGAGGACGTCGCGCTGACGGATGAATTCCTCGCGGGAGATGTTTCCCGTCACCAAGCGGTCCTCGAGGCGGTGCAGCCGACTCCGTTTCTGCTCGATGGCGTGGGCCCGTTCAGTCACCTGACCGGCGCGGGAATTGCCGTAGGCCAGTCCCAGTCCCAGAAGCGCGGTGAGCATGAGAAAGAAGATGATCCGGGTCTGGGTCTCCGAAAAGCGGTTCGGTCGGATCTCGACGTGCCACTCCTCCTGCTCGGGGGCTGGTTTCGACGGGGGAGCAGCCGCCGCGGTCTCATCACCTCCGCTCAGGTGCACGGTGATGGTGGAAGGGCCGATGAGGGGGTCGAGGGCGTAGGTGGAAAAACCCGCCAGGACCGATTCGGATTGCGGATGGACGCTGTGCCCTTCCACCTTCAGGGACGGGGGACGGACGTAGAGCCGCAACTCATCGGCCGCGTAGAAGAAACGCGGGGTGAAATCTGCCTGGCCATCATAGTGGATGGCGTAGCTGATGGTCACCGAAGTGCGCCCGGGAGCCAGCGCACCGGGTAGAATCCACCGCCGGGGGTCCTTGGTGTCGGGGGTGAGGGACACGACCCGGCGTTCGCCGGAGGTATTCACCGTGACCTGGACATCGCCATGGACGGTTTCGGGCAGGGAAAAGGAAAGCCCGCCGCCTTCGAGGGTCTCCGGAGTGTCCTGCGGATTCTCGAAGGAATAGGCCTCCTTCACCGTGAGATGATCTCCATCCCGGATCAGGGTGGCCTGGTAGACCGAGATGCGCGGCTTCGCGGCGGCGGCCGTTCCCGCGATGAGGATCAGTCCGAACAGGCAGGTCAAGGAAAACGGGATACGAAGGATCGCGGGGGGAAACTCCTTCATCAGGCCTCCTCGACTCTGGCTCCACAGCCGGGGCAGAAGCGTGCGACGGGGGGAAGGGGCTCGCCGCAGGCGGAACATGAACGGGTGGGAGTGGCCGGGACATGCGATTTCCTGCGGCCCTCTCGTCTTCCCTCGACCATGGCCTCGCTCTCTTCGAGGAGCTCGATCTGTTCCATGGTTTCCATGGCCTGGACCTTCAAGCCATTGCGCAGTTGGGTGAAGTCCTCTTCGGCCAGCTTACCCATGTTGTACTCGAAATCGAGGTCGGCGATGTTCTGCAAGAGCGTTTCCTTGCGCTGGTAGAGACGGCCCAGCGGAGTGTCGGTGGTGTTGGTTCCCACCTGGAGATTGCTCCGAAAGAATGGACGGAAACAGAACGCGACCGAGATCAGGGCGACCATGAAGAACAGGGATTCGATCACGCCCTCACCTCCACCGGCTTGGGTGGCGGCAACAGGCAGACCAGGGTGCCCAGCGCCATGAGGATGCCTCCGACCCACACCCACATCACCAACGGATTCACGTAGGCCTGCACCACCGCCTTGGTGCGATCGTCGTTGAGCCCGGCGAAGACGAGGTAGAGATCTTCGTTGGCGTTCTGATGGATGGCCACTTCGCTGGTCGGCTGCTCACTCGCGTAGTAGTAGCGCTTCTGCGGGAAGACCCGGCCTACTTCCTTGCCGTTGCGGAGAACGCGCAAGGCGAGGGTTCCCGACCAGTAGTTGGGATTGGCCTCGGACTCGCGGATTTCATCGAGCTGGAGGGTGTAGTGTCCCACCTGGAACGTCTCGCCCTCGCCGACCACGCCCTGGCCTTCCTTCACGAAGGCCGCCCCGGTGAATCCGACGAACATGATCACCACCGCGAGGTGGACGATGTAACCCCCGTAGCGTCGGTTGTTGCGCCGGGTGAGGTTCATGAGGGCGGTCAGGTAGGATTCGTGCAAAGTGCGGCGCCGGGCGGAGATGCCCTTGTGGAATTCCTGGACGATGGTCAAGAGAACGAAGGTGCACAGGACCAGCGAGATGAGCGGCCAGAAGGCATGTACCCCGACCAGGTAGAAGATGGGAGCCGAGATCACCGCGAGCGCGACCGGCATGGTGAAGTTCTTCCGCAGGCTCTTGCCACTGGTCTTCCGGTAGGCCAAGAGTGGGCCCGCCCCGATGAGGAAGAGCAGCAGCAGACCCAGCGGGACCTCGATGAGGGAGAAATACGAGGGCCCGACGGTCACGTTCTTGCCGGTGAAGAGCTCGCTCAGCACCGGGAAGATGGTGCCGAACAGAACGCTGAACATGATGGCGAGAAGCAGGACATTGTTGAAGAGGAACCCGCTCTCGCGGCTGAGCATGCTGTCGAGCTTGTTCTCGCTCTTGAGGTAGGGAAGCCGGGTGATGATGAGGATGGTCATTCCCACCAGGGTCGTCAAAATGAAGATGGCGAAGGGCAGACCGATGTTTGAGCGGGCAAAGGAGTGCACGCTGCTGACGATGCCGCTGCGGGTGAGGAAGGTGCCCAGGATCGACAAGAGGAAGGTGAGGGCGATCAGGGTGACGTTCCACACCTTCAACATGCCGCGCTTTTCCTGGATGATCACCGAGTGGAGGAATGCGGTGCCGGTGAGCCAGGGCATGAGCGATGCGTTCTCGACCGGATCCCATCCCCAGTAACCACCCCAGCCCAGCTCCACGTAGGCCCACTTCGCGCCCAGCACGATGCCCATGCCCAGGAAAAGCCAGGGGAAGAGGGTCCACCGGCGGATGGTGCGCACCCAGGTGCTGCCCAACTGCCGGGTGATGAGCGCCGCCACGGAGAACGCGAAGGCCACCACAAATCCGGTGTAGCCGATGTAGAGGATCGGTGGATGGATCACCATCCAGTAGTTCTGCAGAAGCGGGTTGAGCCCGTTGCCGTCCACGGGAGCCCAGCTCTGGCTCAATCCGCTGGTGTCGCCGACCGCGTAGAGCTCGGTGAAGGGGTTGCTGGAGAAGTTGTTCATCCAGAGGAAGAACACGGTGGTGATCATCATCACCGCGGTGGCATACGGCAACAGCCGGTTGTGCTTGTCCTTCTGGGTGAGGACCGCCGCCACCGAATAGGCGCTGACACACCAGGTCCACAGCAGGAGAGACCCCGCCTGGCCCGCCCACAAGGCGCCCACCTTGTAGAACCAGGGAAGGTCGTGGTTGCTCTCGCTGGCCACGTAGGTGAAGTGGAAGTTGTCCGAGAGCAGTAGGATGAGGATCGCGACCATCGAGACCGAGACCATGGCGAAGACCACGCCCACGGCCCGTTGTCCGCTTTCGATGATCCGGGTGTCATCACGCCATGCGCCCAGCAGCGAACTCAGGACGGCATACAACCCGAAAGCGAAGGCCACCATCAGGGCGAGGTTGCCGATGTCAGCAATCATTGGGAGAAAGCTCCAGGGTAGGTAGCGGGGAAAGCCACGGGTGAAGACAACTCAGGCGGTGGGTTTCCCACCGGTCTCGGGTTTGGCGTCGTCGTAGTCCACCTCGTACTTCGAGGCGCACTTGGCCTGGATCTTCTGCCCCACGAAGACTCCGTTGGCTTCGAGCGTCCCATCGACGACCGCTTCGACCCCGTCCTTGAAGGTGTCGGGGACCGGGTCGCTCCCGATGTATTGCACCGGGTAGCGGATTCCTTCGTACTGCAGGGTGAACCGGAGGATGTCTCCGTCCCGCTGGATGGAGCCGTCCTCGACGATTCCCGCCAGTTTCATGGGATGGCCCACGGCCTTCTCTCCCATCTGGGCGACCTCGTCGCAGGTGTGGTAGTAGCGTTTGCCCTTCTCGAAGCCCTGGAAGGACAGGTAGGCGACGGCGGCCACGATCAACCCGATGCCGATGAGGAATCGCAACTTCATGTCATCTCCAGACGTTCTTCCGGGACACCCGGCGGGTCGGGGGAATCTCCACTGCCAACTATAGGCGAGGGGAAGCTCCGGTCCAACCCGATCTTGACCCGGGTAAGGGGGGTCACCGGCGGTTCACCCACACGAGGTGGACCCAGGATACGTACTTCCCCCGGGATCCACCACCGGAGGCCTTTCCGCCGGCCGGGGAGCGCCTCGCCACTCTTCTTGCCCGGTGGGGACGGTTTCCATCCCCCCGGGCCGCCTTGCTCACCGGGGGCCGCTCGGGGTACAATCGGGGGCAACGCATCCCCTTGCTTCCGCTGGCGGCTCCCGGACATGTCTCTCCAACTCCAGAATCCCCGCCCGGTTCCCCGCTGGCCCGGCGTATGGCTGCTTCTTGTGCTCGTTGCCGCGCCCTCCCACGCCGTGACCCGACCTCCCGGACCCTCCCCATCCGGGGACGCGCAGTGGAGCGCCCGGGTTCTCACCGGCGACCGATGGGGGGCCTGGACGGTCCTTGCCGTCCGGGGCCCGGTCGATGCGGGGACGCCCCGGCGCCTGCTGGAGAGCCTGGGGATCACTCCTGCTTCCAATGCCCGGGCGGTGGAGGTCCGGCGCCTGCGCTGGAAGGAGGAGGGCCCGGAGCGCGAAACCTGGCTCTGGCGTCCCCCCGCCGCCACGAGGGAATCGCCCGTGGTGGAAATCGCGGAGAGGAAGCCAGGCGCCGCGGCGATCTCCGGGAGGCTTTCCCGCGCCGGACCACCGCGCACCGGGCGGATCGCGGGGATTTCCACCTCGGTCACCGGAAGCCTGTTCTATCTCGATCGCATCTTCGATTTGCAGGGATACACCGGGTCCACCCGAACCCTTCCGTTGCGGCACGTACGCATCGAGCTCGTACGCGCCCTGGACGATTCGGTTGTGGCCGTCTCCGCGACCGGGGCGGACGGCTCCTACCAGTTCACTTTCGGACTCGACACCCCGACCGACCTGAAATTGCGTCTGGTGAGCCGCGTCGAGGGCCTTCCCGGCGTGACCGCGAGGGTCCTGGACCAGGCCCCGCCGGGTGGAGACCTGAGTGGATCGGTCGAGCTCGTGCGCGAGGTCATCCAGTTGAGCAGCCTCGGGCCCGGCGCGGTGGTGGACCTGGGGGTCATCACTCTCACCGACAGCCAATCGGGGGACACCCTGCCCGCCTTCAACCTCCTCGACTGTCTTCTCGACGCCGAGGAGTTGCTGGAGACTCCGGGATGGATCGCGTCGCCGGTGGCCTTGCCCCCGATGATCTGGTCTCCGACCAATCCCCAGCCGGAGACCCTCTACCAGGACGGAGTGGTCCGGGTGGCGTCGCCGGGCGGAGGGGACGACGATTCCTGGGCCGACGCGGTGGTCCTGGCCGCGCTCGGCCACTGGTTCCTGGCCACCTATTCGCGGGTGGACCAGTGGAGCGGCTTCGCCGACCTGGCCTCGACCAGCGATCCGCGCCGGGCTCTGGGGGACGGCGCCGCGCTGGTCTTCGCAGCGCTGGTACGATCCAGCCGGTCCCACGCGCGCCTGGATCGCGACGGCGCTCCCGCCGATTCCCTGGTCTCGGTCTTCGTCGACCTGGGCTTTCCTCCTCCGCTGGGCTTTCCCGGCCTGGCCCAGGACGGGCTCGACCTGGAGACCCGGGAGCAGAGCCACGGGTTCTTCGCCCCACCGCGCGGCCAGCTTTCCGTCGCCAACGTGGCGGCGATGCTCTGGGATCTCGTCGACGATACGGCCACCCTGGACGGGACGGCGGGAGACGACGATCCCCGCCAGGATCCGGCGGCGGATGGAGGGGCGCGGTTCTACCAGTTGATGACCCAGGATCTTCCCGCGCTTCCGGCGACCGAGGCGGTGACCTATGAAGATCTGCACGAGGCCTGGCGGGCCCGGTGGGGAGAAGACGCCGCGTTGGATTCCATCGCGGTCCAGGTGGGCCGGACGGCGCTGTTCACCGATGCCTTCGAGGTGGACGATCTGCCCGCCCAGGCGGTCCCGATGGCGCCCTGGCATCAGCCCGCACCGCAGGCGGGGGCGGGGGTGGTCCTGGGAGAGCTCTTCCTGGGGGATGCCGACTGGGTGGAGATCACCAATCCCTCCACCACACCGGTCGCGCTCGGGGGATGGAAGGTCGTGGTGCGGCGCAATGGATTCTCCACCGGCGTCGAGCGGGAAGCGGTGGTTCCCGCCGGCTTCGTGCTGCGGCCGGGTCGCAGCGTGGTCCTGCATGAGGGAGGAAACCCCGCCGACGACAGTTTCTTCGATCTCTTCTTCCCCACCTGGAACATCCCGTGGCAGGAGGGCTCCAACGGAGCGTGTCTCCTGGTGGATGACCTGGGGACGGTGGTGGATTTCCTGCGCTGGGACGGATGGGATGGGCCCAGCAACGAAGCCATTCCTCCGGGACAGGGTTTCACCGGAAGCCTGGCCTCTCCTTCCTTCGGATTCGCTCTGGCCCGCGACAGCCTGGCCACCGACACCGACGACGCGGCGGATTTCCGGGAAAGAGCTCCTTCGCCCCGGGCTCCCAACGCCCCGTTCCTTGCGCTGCACTCCTTGCACCCCGCCCAGGATGTCGACCATCTGCGGCTGGCGTTCTCCGGCGGCGACCTGGGTTGTGTGCTGGCCACGGCGGAGAGGGAAGCGCCGCACAGCGAACTGGACCGACTCGACAGCTTGCAACTCGTGGTGGACCATGCCTCCCCGGTTCCCGGGGACACGGGTTCCACCTTGCTGACCATGAACTTCGCCGCCGCCGAAAGTGTGGTGGTGAGGCTTGGGGTCGAACCGGGTTCGATCATCTCGACCGCGGTTTCCTGGGGAAGCTGGGTGCCATGGGACCACACCACCCTGCTTGCGGTGGAGAACCTCCAGGCGGTCCAGCAGAACGTGGATCCGGTGCTGGATTCGGTCGACGTGGGGTGGACGAACTCCAGCAACTACGACTCGGTGGTGGTCGCAATCGACACGAGTCCTCCGGTCGTGCTTCCCGGCAGCGCCCAGTCCTATTCCACCTCGCTGGGCGCCGGACATCACCTCATCCAGGTCTTTGGGCGGCTCGATGGCTTCGACGGTCCCCGCCGGGAAACCGGGGTCTTCGTCGGTCCGACCGCGTGCGCCGACACCACTGGATTCGAAGATGGCGATTCCCTCAGCGTCCTCCTCACCGGATTCGCCCGCGTGGGTGTTTCCCATACCGGTTCCTTCGGGTTGCTCGACCACCCGAATCCGGCGTTGACCTATCCGGCGGCCGACACCGCGATCGCCCTCCTGGACGAACCGGTTGATCTCACCACCGCGAGCGTGGTGCGTTTCGTCCATGCCGCCCAACTGGTGGACGGCGACTGGGGACGGGTCGAACTGAGTCTGGATGACGGGGTGAACTGGCTGGAGATCGCCCGATACACCGGGAGCGATCACGACGGCAGCGGGGGCGGCGCGAATTGGACCGACCTGGTCCTCGATCCGAAGGACTGGGTACAGGAGAGCCTCGATCTCTCCGCGTGGGCCGGGCAGAGGGTGCGGTTGCGGTTCCGGCGGGTGAGCGCCCCCACCGGAGGCGGTGGGGCGGGCTGGGTGATCGACGATGTGTTGTTCGGCAGTCCCCTCGACCGGGTGATCTGGGTCGATCCGGCCGGGGACGATGTCTTCGGGTGCGGGCATCCCGAACGACCCTTGGCCTCCTTCGCCGCTGCGGCCGCGGTGAGCGCGCCGGGCGACACCATCCATCTCGCGGCGGGAAGCTACAGCGAGAGCACGGAGATCATGCTCGATGGTTCCCTGCGCCCGGTCGTCGCGCCCTTGCCCCCGGGGCGATCCCTGGTGGGTGACGGAATGGGCCAGACCGTGCTGCAGGTGCCCGCCCTGGGAACCGGCGTCTACGCGGGGGGGGTCACCGCATGGACGTCTTCTGACAGCGGGGTGGTCCGGGATCTGAGCGTGGAACGGGGAAGCCGGGGAATCCGGGTGGACGAAGGGGTGGTTTCGATCGGCGGCGTGGGTCTGGACGCGGCGGGGACCGCTCTCCTCGTGCAGGGCGGGCATTGCCTGGTCGACGGAATGCTGGTGCTCCACGCCGGGCGGGCGGTGCGGCAGTCGGGGGGGCATCTCCTCTTGGACCACGTCACCATCGCCGAGCTGGAGCGGGCGGTGTTCATCGAAGCGGGCGCCGACTCCAGCGAGATCGCCGGCAGCATCTTCACCCTGATCGACCAGACGGCCATCGAGGTGGCCGCGGGAGCCCCCTTGCCCCGGGTCCACTGCAACGATTTCTACGGCTTCTCCGGCAGTCCCGAGGTCTTCCTGGGGATGCCCGATCCGATCGGCCAGGACGGCAACATCGCCCAACCGGTTCTCTTCTGCGATCGATTCACCGGGGACTACCACCTGGTGGCCGGCTCTCCCTTGCTGAACCTTCCCGGCTGCGGAAGCCTGGGCGCGCTGGGTGAAGGCTGCCAGAACGTCGCGGTCGGGGTCCCGGCGGTCCCGGCGGCGACGCGTCTTCTGGGCAATCATCCCAACCCCTTCAATCCGCGGACCCGCATCGAGTTCGAGACCGCCGGAAGAGGCCGGGTACGACTCCAGGTCTTCGATGCGCGCGGCCGCCGGGTCCGCACCCTGGTCGACGAGACCTTGCCGGAGGGACGGCACCACGCCGACTGGGACGGACGCGATGACCGGGGCCGCGTGGTTGCGACGGGGGTCTATCACGCGCGCTTGAGTACCCAAGGGGTGGAGATCTCCCGGCCCCTGGTCCTGCTCAAGTGAAGGCGGAAGGACAAAGCCGCGCCGCGTGGGCCCCCGGATCCCGAAGCATTCAGTGGAGGGTGAAGCGCCCCAACCAGTCGATGGCGTCGGCCGACCCGACACCGTCGACATCCTCGGCCGCGGTGGCGGGCGCGGGAGCCTCCCAGCGGAAGCCATAGTTCCCCGCGGGCAAGCCGGCCAGGGGAGCGACCAGCCATTCTCCATCCGTCGGGGTGGATTCGGTCCAGCGGGTCAACCGCCGCTCGCCGACGATCTGTTGGAGTTCCAGGCGGGCCCCGGCGGGGCGTTTGGGCAGGTGGACGAGCAGGAAACCGCTTCGGGCATCGACCCGGAGATCGAGCGGTGGCCTGGATTCTCCAGCGCGATGCAGTTGCAGTACCGATTCGACGATTCGGGGTTGCAGATCGCGGGACCGCCTTCGGGCCAGGTCGAATCCTCGAGCGAGGTTGAGGACCAGGGCCAAGAGCAGGAGGACCACGAAGTAGAGGGGGAGACGAACGCTGAGGGACATCTTCTGGGCTCCTCACTGCCGAGACCGGGGTTCAGGGGCCAGCCGGGTCCCCTCCCGCGGCGTTCGCCCGCGGGAGGCCGCTCTGCTGGTGGGAGTAAACCCCAGCGGAGCGGACGGCACAAGGGAGTTCCCGTCCCCCTTGACGCCCCGTGGCACGAAAGAGGATGATGGAGCCCAGGAAGGAGGGAATGGGTGTGCGCTTGAAGTCCAGGAAGTTTCTCTGGCTTGCCGTTCTGACGGTACTGTCCTGGGGCCTTGCCCTTTCGGGGATGGCGTGGGCCCAGACCACCCCGCACCTGATCGTGGTCTTCATCGATGGTCCCCGCTACAGCGAGTCCTTCGCCGAGCCGATGCGGATTCCCCGGATCTGGAACGATCTGCGCCCGCAGGGAAGCGTCCTCACCGCCTTCCGCAACGATGGGTGGACCCTGACGGTCTCCGGGCATTCCACCACCCTCTGCGGGAGACACCAGTACCTGGCCAACAATGGCACGGAGCGCCCGCACGATCCCACCCTCTTCGAACGCTATCGCAAGCAAACCGGCGCGCCCGCGGCGGACGCCTGGGTCGTGGCGGGGAAGGCGAAACTGGCCGTCCTGGCCTACAGCGACTCTCCCGACGGGGGAGTGGCGTATGCCGCACGGGACAGTGTGGGGTTGTCGACCGATACGGCCACCATGGACGCGGTGTTGGGGGTGTTGGCGCGCGATCATCCCCGGGTGATGGCGGTCAACCTTCCCCAGGTCGACATCCGCGCCCACTCGCTCGATTGGAACGGTTATCTGGCGGCGATCAGCGGCGCCGATTCGTTGGTCGGGGTGCTGTGGGACTTCCTGCAAAGCGATCCCGAGTTCGCCGGGCGCAGCACGCTGGTGGTGACCGCCGATCACGGCCGGCACGACAACCGTCCCACCGAGCTCCACAATGGGTTCCAGAACCACGGCGATGCCTGCAACGGCTGCCGGCATATCCTGCTCGCCGCGGCCGGGGTCGGGATCCGGGCGGGAACCGAGATTGCCGTCAGCCACAATCAGACCGACCTGGGAGCCACCCTGGGCAAGCTGCTCGGCCTGGACCTCACCGGAATTGAGGGCTTTCCCATCTACGAGATGCTCACCGCTCCCACCGCGACGCCTGGCGCCCGTCCGGGCGGCCTGAGGATCCTGGCCGTACGGCCCCATCCGTTCCAGGTGGGTGGAGGCATCCTGCTTGCGCTCCGGCCCGGCACCACCTATCACCTGGGCATCTACGATCTGCATGGGCGCTTGGTGCGCGAATTCGTCGGTCACCCCCAGGATGATACCGACTTCGTGCCGTGGGATGGTCGCGATTCCCGGGGACGCAATGTCGCCAGTGGGGTCTACCGCCTACGTCTGTG
Organism: uncultured bacterium; assembly: GCA_964601275.1. Lineage (GTDB taxonomy): Bacteria > Krumholzibacteriota > Krumholzibacteriia > JAJRXK01 > JAJRXK01 > JAOZPE01. The sequence goes on from CAZRMV010000001.1 coordinate 493,623, forward strand.
GAACGCCACCGGGCAGGATCAGCGATCGTTGACCTTGCTGCGGTGAGCGGCAACCGGGACCCGTTTCGACCGATGCCTGTTTCCAACCCATCTCCCACCCACCTCGCGGGGGGAAAGCCCGCCGAGAGTGCGGACTTCATCCTTGTTCGGCGCTATCGACTGGCGCACGACTGGGCACCGCCGGCCGGCCGGGTCCTGTTGGACTTCGGCAGTGGAACGGGGGCGCAGACCTTCCTGTTCTCCGATGACTTCGAGATCGGGTACGGAGCGGATGTCAGCGAGAGCTACTTGAGGGAGTTCTCCCGCCGGGCCGCCGAGCTCGGAATCGCGCATCGCTACCAGGCTCTTCTCTACGATGGTTCTCGCCTGTCTCTTTCCGACGCGAGTGTGGATCAGGCGATTTCCTTCGAAGTCCTCGAGCATGTCGAGGATGAAGCAGTCGCACTCTCCGAACTGCATCGCGTCTTGAAACCAGGCGGCCGACTCGTGATGTCGGTGCCCAACCGGTGGTGGATCTTCGAAACCCATGGGGCGAAGCTTCCGGTCCTGCCCTGGAACCGGGTTCCCTTCTTCAGTTGGCTGCCCAAGAGCATCCACGATCGTTACGCCCGCGCCCGGATCTATCGCAAGCGGGAGATCGTGGGAAAACTCGAAGACGCGGGTTTCGTGGTTGAGCGGAGTGGATACATCACTGCTCCCATGGATGTGGTGCGGTGGGAGACCTTGCGTAATGTCCTCCGGTCGACCTTCTTCAAGGCGGACCTGACCCGCATCCCGTTCCTGGGGACGGCAGTCCTGGTTTCCGCCCGGAAGGTTTGATCGATGAGGAAAGCCGCGGCCCTCGTATTGCACCGGCCAGGTGACCCCCGGGTCTACCTGGTGCGGCGCAATCCCGTCCTGCGCTTCATGGGAGGCTTCTGGGCGTTCCCGGGTGGCGCGGTCGCCCGGTCCGATGAAGAAGAGGCCCCGAGGGTGGAGGGTGCGGCCGCAGGCCTGGCGCCGTTCTTCGTCTCGGCCGCGCGGGAGATGTTCGAGGAGGTGGGGCTTCTACCCTTCGACCTTCCCGCCGACGAGCGGAGTGAACTTCGCGAGGCGGTGCTGAAGGAAGAATCGGCGTTCGCCGGTTTCCTGCGCGTGAAGAACCTCCGAGTGCCCGCGGCCGTCTTCCGGGAGATCGCCCGCCTGATCACTCCCGAGTTCCATCCCATCCGCTTCGACACCCGCTTCTTCCTCGTCGACCCGTCGGCTTGCTGCGAAGAGCTCGAGCCCTCGATTCTCTCCGGCGAACTCGTCGATGGTCGCTGGGAGACCCCCGCGGAATGGTTGCGGCAGTGGCGTGCGGGAGAGATCCTCATCGCTCCGCCAGTGGTCCTGATGCTGAAGATCATGGAAAAGCACGGCTTCGAGGAGGGCGAGGGGAGGGGAACGGCGGCCGGTGGTGGTCTCGAGCGGGCCCTGGAGGAGTTGAGTGCCCTCAGCGCGAGCTATCAGCGCGGGCGGATCGAACCGATCCTCTTCAATCCGGCGGTACAACTGCTTCCCCTGCGCACACCGACGGTTCCTCCCGCCACGCACACCAATGCCTACCTTGTCGGCCAGGATCCCGCCTACCTGGTCGACCCCGCTTCGCCCGATCCTGCCGAACAGGCGAAACTGGATCAAGCCCTGGAGGAGGCCGTCGGACGCGGGGCGCGCCTGGTGGCGATCCTGCTCACCCATCACCATCCCGATCACGTAGGCGGTGTCCTGCAGGCGCGGAAGAAGTGGGGGCTGCCGGTGTGGGCCCACCCGAACTGCGCCCGGCGGCTGGAGGGGGAGATCGCGGTGGACCGGTATCTCGAAGACGGGGAGACACTGCCCCTGGGCCGCAGTCCCGCCGGCCGGGCCGATTGGAAACTGCGCTGCGTTCTGACCGAGGGGCATGCCGTGGGCCATCTCTGCTTCTTCGAAGAGGAATATGGGAGCCTCCTGGCCGGTGATATGGTATCCACGCTCTCGAGCATCCTGATCGATCCCGCCGAGGGCTCGATGGCGCAGTACATGGATTCGCTGCGCCGGCTGATCGAGTTGCCGGTGGGAATGGTCTTTCCCGCCCATGGGCCGGCGAGCCCCGCGGGAAGAAAGCTCCTGGAGAAGCAGCTCGCCCGCCGCGAACGGAGAGAGCGCGCCATCCTGCAGGCGTTCAGGGATGGCCATCGGCCGGTGGAGGAGATCGTGCGGGAAGTCTACCAGGATGTTCCCGAGGACATGCATCATCTGGCCGCCTTCAATGTCCGGGCGGTACTGGACAAACTCATCGACGAGGGTGCGATCGCATCCGAAGGAGAATCATGAAGACCCGCCAGAAGATCGAGGCTCTGCGTCGGCTCATGGAGAAGCACCACCTGGAGGCCTACCTGGTGCCGAGCACCGATGCGCACAATGACGAGTACGTTCCGGCGTGCTGGCGTCGCCGGGCCTTCCTCAGCGGATTCACCGGCAGCGCGGGCGATGTGGTGGTGACCCGGGACGCGGCGGGTCTGTGGACCGACGGGCGCTACTTCCTGCAGGCGGCCCAGCAATTGCGGGGCAGCGGCATCAAGCTGTATCGCGCCGGAGAGCGGGGCGTGCCCACCATCGCCGAGTTCCTCCAGGAAGAGCTTGCCCCAGGAGAGAAGCTCGGGATCGACCCGCGCACCGTCAGTCTGCAGCGCGCCAAGGCGCTCGAGGAGGCCCTGAAAGAATCGGGGGCCCGTCTGAAGACCCTCGCCCGCAACCTCGTCGATGCGATCTGGGAAGACCAGCCACCAATGCCCCGCGGGGAGATCCTTCCCCTGCCCACTTCCTTCACCGGGGAGAGCGTGGCCTCCAAACTGCGCCGCATCCGCAAGGCGATGCGCGAGCGCGGAGTCGACGCGCACCTGTTGACCACCCTCGATGCCATCGCCTGGACCTTCAATCTCCGCGGGAGCGACATCGAATACAACCCGGTGGTGATCGCCTACGCGTTGATCACGCAGAAGGATGCCATCCTGTTCGTCGATCGCCGGAAGGTGACTCCCAAGCTGAAACGGCATCTCGGCGCGAGGGTCACGGTGCGCCGCTACGAAACCGTGGAGACCGCCCTGAAGAATCTGGGTCGCCGTGGGGCCTCGGTCTGGGTCGACGGAGGTTCGGTGAACCGCTGGGTGATCGATTGTCTCAAGGGCGCTTGCCTGCACACCGAGGCCACCGTGGTCGACCGGATGAAGGCGGCCAAGAACCCGGTGGAGATCAAGGGCATGCGTGCCGCGCACCTGCGGGATGGTGTGGCCATGGTGCGCTTCCTGAGCTGGTTGAGCGAGAATGTTCCGCAGGGGGGAGTGACCGAGTTGAGCGCGGCGGCACGGCTGGAGAGGTTTCGCGCCCGCGGCCGGCACTTCCAGGGCTTGTCCTTCGAGACCATCAGTGGCTACGCCGCCCACGGCGCGATCATCCACTATTCGGCCGACGAGAGCAGCGACGTCCCCCTGAAGCCGCGGGGAATCTATCTGGTCGATTCCGGCGGGCAGTACCTGGACGGGACCACCGACATCACCCGCACCTGGCTTCTCGGAGAGCGGGCGACGCGCGATCAGAAACGCAAGTACACCCGCGTGTTGCAGGGGCATATCGAACTGGCGCGGGCGCGGTTTCCCGAGGGAGTGCGCGGCATGCGCCTGGACACCCTCGCGCGCATGCACCTGTGGCAGGACGGGCTCGACTACAACCACGGGACCGGGCACGGAGTGGGTGCCTTCCTCAATGTGCACGAAGGTCCGCAGGCGATCAGCCCCACCCGTGACATCGGGGTTCCCCTGGAGGAAGGAAACATCCTCTCCAACGAACCCGGTTACTACCAATCCGGGGGCTTCGGCATCCGCATCGAGAATCTCATGCTGGTGCGGCGTGACGAAGAGCTTTCCGACGAAGATCGCAACTGGTACCGCTTCGAGACCCTCACTTGCTGCCCCATCGACAGCCGCCTTGTCGAAGTGAAGCTGCTCTCCCCCGAACAGCGCCGATGGCTCAACGACTACCACCTTTGGGTGAAGAAGAAGTTGAGTCCCCGCCTGAACGCAAAGGATCGCCGTTGGTTGGCCCGGGCCTGCCGGCGGATCTAGCCCGCCATCCCGGGGCTCCAATCGACGGGCGATCCGGAGAACAAGATCTCAAGCTATCCAGATCGGGATGGCGGTTGTCCTCCCGGGTTCCCCGCGCGCCGGGCTCTACTCGGAACGATCCCGGTCGACCTCGGCCCGCTGAAGGGCGATTTCTCGAACAAGGCGGGTGATGTCCCGTTCGAGTTCCTCGATACGGCTGAACAGGCGGAACAACAGGAAGAAGATGAAGAGCAGGGCGAGGTAGGTGACCAGGTCCACCCCGCGGCCTACGCCCAGGCGATGGGCGAGGAAGGTGGTCGAGTCGGGCAGCATGACGACCACCCCCACCGCGATCCACAGGAGACTCCACAGGGCGGCGGAAACGCGTGAGATCCTTCCCCGGTTCTGCCGACGCCAGGCGGTGACGAGGGCGAAGAGACTGAACAGAAGGATGACGGCCTGGATCGCGAGCATCGGTTGGTTCCCCTTTCCGCCGTCTCCTACGAGCAGTGGATGAGCCCTCGGAGACGGCGAGAAATCTCATGGTTCTTCCTGCGGGATGAATCCCGCGGCCTTCAAGAGTTCCCAGGCGGCGCGGGTGACCGGGATCCTCTGGGCCCGCACTTCCTCTTCGAGCTTCTCGAGAAGAGCCGCGACCTTCTCGTGACGGTAGAAGGCTTCGTGCAGGCGCTCCTCGACCATGCAGTGCAGCCACTGCAGGTTCTGCTGCTGCCGGCGCCGCGAAAAGGCTCCATTGCCCTGGGTCAGCTCGACGAAACGCTCGACGAGTTTCCAGACCTCCTCGATGCCTTCGTTCTCCCTCGCCGAGACGGCGAGCGCCGGAGTGGTCCAACCCTCGGTCGCCGGGGGAAGGTAGTGCAGCGCGCGTTCGTAATCGGCGCGGGCGCTCTCGGCCGCAGCCCGGTTGTTCCCGTCGGCCTTGTTCACCACGATGCAGTCGGCGATCTCGATGACCCCGCGCTTGATTCCCTGGAGTTCGTCTCCCGCACCGGCGAGGAGCACCAAGAGGTAGAAGTCGACCATGCCGCGCACGGTGACTTCGCTTTGTCCCACCCCGAGGGTCTCCACGATGATCACGTCGTAGCCAGCGGCCTCGAACAGCAACATGGTTTCGCGGGTCTTGCGGGCGACCCCTCCCAGGGCGCCCCCGCTGGGCGCGGGCCGGATGAACGCCCGGGGATCGCGGGCCAGCCTCTCCATCCGGGTCTTGTCGCCCAGGATGCTTCCCCGGGTCAAGGTGCTGGAGGGATCGACCGCGGTGACCGCGACCTTGTGGTCGTGTGTGGTCAGGTGGACCCCGAGGACCTCGATCAGGGTGCTCTTGCCCGCACCGGGCAGCCCGCTCACTCCCAGGCGGATACTGTCCCCGGTGTGCGGCAGCAGCTTCGACAACACCTCCTGGGCCAGCTCCTGGTGCACCGCCGCGTTCGATTCGATGAGGGTGATCGCCTGCCCCAACACGGTGCGATCTCCGGCGAGGACCCCCTCGACGTATTCATCACGGCCCAGGATCCGGCGGGGAGCACGGGAGGACGCGCTCCGGTCGCGTCGCGCGCCGCTCCCGCCGCTCGATTCCATGCCGTCGTGGCCGCCGGGCACCCCGGGATTCACCCGGAGCGCCGAATCAGGGGGCGGCTTCCTGCGGCCGTGGTTCATGACTGCAGCAGGTCCTCGAGGATCTTGCGGGCCGCGATCGGGATGACCGTGCCCGGGCCGAAGATGGCGGCCGCGCCCTGCTCGTAGAGGAAGTCGTAGTCCTGGGAGGGGATGACGCCCCCCGCCACCACCAGGATGTCCGGCCGGCCCAGGCGCTTCAGCTCGGCCACGAGCGCGGGCAGCAGGGTCTTGTGGCCTCCGGCCAGCGACGACATGCCCACCACGTGCACATCGTTCTCCACCGCCTGCTGCGCGGTCTCCTCCGGAGTGGAGAAGAGCGGTCCCACATCGACGTCGAAGCCCATGTCCGCCAGCGCGGTGGCGATGACCTTCGCACCGCGGTCGTGGCCGTCCTGGCCCATCTTCGCCACCAGGATTCGGGGGCGGCGGCCTTCCTTCTCCTCGAAGGCGTCGGCCAGCTTGCGCACCGCATCGATGGCCTCGTGATGTTGATACTCGCTGCTGTACACGCCGTGGATCGTCCTCGTGTCCGCCTGGTAGCGCCCCCAGACCTTTTCCAGAGCATAGCTGATCTCGCCGAGGGTCGCCCGCGCCCGCGCCGCTTCCACCGAGAGTTCCATGAGGTTGAGCCCATCGGAGGAGTCCGCCGCCCGGGTGAGGGCGTCGAGCGCCGCCTCCACCTTCACCTGATCGCGCGATGTGCGCAAGTCTTTCAACCGTTCGATCTGTTGGTGTCGCACCACTTCGTTGTCCACCTCGAGGATGTCCAGCGGCTCCTCGTGTTCACGGCGATAGCGGTTGACTCCGACGATGGTCTCCTCGCCCGAATCGATCCGGGCCTGCCGGCGGGCCGCCGCCTCCTCGATGCGCTGCTTGGGAAGCCCGGCGGCGATGGCTTTCACCATGCCTCCGAGTTCTTCGATCTCGTCGAGGTGCCTGGCCGCCTTGACCAGCAGGGCGTTGGTGAGGGTCTCCAGGTAATAGCTGCCGCCCCAGGGGTCGATGATACGGCAGATCCCGGTCTCTTCCTGCAGGTAGAGCTGGGTGTTGCGCGCAATGCGGGCGGAGAAGTCGGTCGGAAGGGCGATCGCCTCGTCCAGGGCATTGGTGTGCAGGCTCTGGGTATGACCCATGGCCGCGGCCATCGCCTCCAGGCAGGTGCGGGTCACGTTGTTGAACGGATCCTGTTCGGTGAGGCTCCAACCGCTGGTCTGGCAGTGGGTGCGCAGCATCATGCTCTTGGGGTTGGTCGGCTGGAAGCGCTTCATGAGGCTCGCCCAGAGCATCCGCGCCGCGCGCATCTTGGCCACTTCCATGAAGTAGTCCATGCCGACGGCCCAGAAGAACGAGAGCCGGGGGGCGAAATCGTCGATGGAGAGTCCCGCCTCCAGTCCGCAGCGCACATACTCGAGACCGTCGGCCAGGGTATAGGCCAGTTCCAGGTCGGCGGTCGCGCCGGCTTCCTGCATGTGGTAGCCGGAGATGGAGACCGAGTTGAAGCGGGGCATGTGGCGCGCGGTGTAGGCGATGATGTCGGCGATGATGCGCATGCTCGGCTCGGGCGGGTAGATGTAGGTGTTGCGCACCATGTATTCCTTGAGGATGTCGTTCTGGATGGTTCCGCTCAGTTTGTCCGGTGGACATCCCTGCTCCAGTGCGGTCACGATGTAGAAGGCCATCACCGGCAGCACCGCGCCGTTCATGGTCATCGAGACCGAGATCTCCTCGAGAGGTATCCCGTCGAAGAGCCGCTTCATGTCCTCGACGCTGTCGATGGCCACGCCGGCCTTGCCCACGTCGCCCACCACCCGGGGATGGTCGCTGTCGTAGCCGCGGTGGGTCGCCAGGTCGAAGGCCACCGACAGGCCCTTCTGCCCCGCGGCGAGATTGCGGCGGTAGAAGGCGTTGCTCTCCTCCGCGGTGGAAAAGCCCGCGTACTGTCGAATGGTCCAGGGCCGCACCAGGTACATGGTGGCGTAGGGCCCCCGCAGGAAGGGAGGCAGGCCGGCGGTGTAGTCCAGATGCTTCAGGGGCTCGAGGTCACCGCTGTCGTACAGGGGCTTGCGCTCGATGCCCTCCAGGCTCATCCGGGCCAGCTCGGCGGGGTCGTGCCCGGTCTCCTCCTTCACCCGCTCGGCCCATGCTTGACGGTCCGACGCGGCCATGCCAAAAGACGAGGTCTCCAGCAGCTCGTCGAGGGCGAGGGTGGAGAAATCGGGAATGCGGCTCATTCCTTCCCCTCCCCGGAAGCGGCGAGATCGTCCAGGACCTGCAGGTGGTCGATGCCCGGGTGCAGGAAGAGGGAGACGCCGGCGTCCTCGAGGCGGCGGACCAGGGCGTCGTCCCGGGGTCGACCGGCCCACGCCACCACCCCCTCGGGGTGGTTCTCCCTCAGCCGGCGGGCGACTTCTTCCGCCCGTTGCAGATCGTTTCCGTTCCGCCCGCACAGGACAGTGACCGGTGCCCGCCGGCGGAGAGCCTCCTCCAGGGCCGCTACGACCTGATCCGGGGTGGCGGGCAGCTCCACCCCGAAACCACCCACGCGGAAGAAGGAGGTGATGAAATCCAGTCGCTCCCGGATGGACGGGAGGGGATCGAGGGGGAGGACGAAGGCGGCGAGATCACGGCCTTCGGCGCGCGCCCTCTCCACCTTGGCGCGCAAGGTCTCGAAGGATTCGGCGAGACGGATCCGGTGCAGGGGCTTCATGCCGCGGTCCGAGGAAAGGCCCGACGATCCGGAAAGGCCAGAAGGCCTGGGAGGGGTGGACGAGGTGGTGGAGGAACGGAGCTCGTCGGGCAGGGGGTAGCGGTTCACACCCACCAGGGTCCGCTGTCCCTTGGCCACCTCCTGGAGCCGTTCCTCGGCCTCCTTCTGCAGGTCCTCCTGCACCCATCCTGTCTGCAGGGCCTGGAACAGGCCGCCGTGTCCCTCGACATCGCGGAAGAACTCCCAGGCGCCTCGGCCGAGTTCTGCGGACAAGGCCTCGACCGCCCAGGATCCGCCGGCCGGATCGAGCACCGCCCCCAGGCGCGCTTCCTCCCGGAGGATGATCTGCTGGAAGCGGGCCAGGCGGCGGGCGAAAGGGTCGTTGGCGGCGGCTGGGTGGGTGAATCCGTCGACGTGCAGGCTGTCCGCTCCGCCCATGACGGCGCTGAAGGCTTCCGTGGCCGCCCTCAGCAGATTGGTGTGCGGGTCGAGGGTGGTCCGGGTGCGCCGGGAGGTCCGGGCGTGCAAGCGCACCGAAACGGTGGCGGCGGCAGCACCGCACGCGCCCAACACCGCGTGCAACAGGGCCCGGGCGATCCTCAGCTTGGCCACCTCGACGAAGAAGTTCGAACCCACTGCGAAGCTCCAGCGCAGGTGGCGGGCCGCCGTCAAGGGAGGAATCCCGCGCTCCTCGAGCGCGCGCAGGCTGTCGGCGATCGTGGCCAGGGCGAGTCCCAGTTCCCGGGCCGCGTCCGCTCCCGCCTCGTGCCAGATCTCCCCGTGACACCACCAGACGCCGAGCAGGGGGGATTGATCCTCGCATCGGCGGATCGTCTCGGCCAGCTCGTCGAAGGAAGCGTCCCGCTCGGCCGTAGAGTCGCCCCGGCGCGCCCAGGCTCCGGCGGGATCGGCGGCGATGGCGCCCTGCAGTTCGGTGGTCTCCACCCCTCGCCGCCGGGCGACGCCGACGAGCAGTTCCAGGGGCTTCAGGCTGCGATTTCCCGTCTGCAGGATGATCGGGGTCGAAGCCAACGCGGCTTCCCCGAGCAGCGTGTCCAGTTCGGTGGCGGTGTGCAGCGGCAGCCCCCCGTCAACCTCGCTGTCCAGCACCAGGTGGACGACCTGCAGCCCGGTCGCGAGTTCCTCCCGCAGGGTGGCGGCGGCTTCTTCGAGGGTGGTCGCTTCCTGTTCCTGGGCGATCCACCAGGAAGGCTGACGCCAGCTCCTCGTGCCCCTCAGGAACGGGGGGAACCCTGGGGCTCGCCGGAAGGGAAGCTTCTCCGGGAGATCGCGGCGGTGGTAGATCGGAGACAGCGCAAAGCCCTCGCGAAGCGGGGTCTGCAGGGCGCGGTCGAAGGGTACGCCGCGCAGCAGGCGCTCTGCCTCGGCACGCCAATCTCCCTCTTGATGCGGTGGAAAGTCTTCCAGGATCGATGCGCGGGTCCGGGAAGAGGACATGGCCGGCCTCTAGGCGTCCTTGGGAGCGGACAGGTCCCACTCCACGTGGGTCCAGCTCTGGAAGCTCTTCTTCTGGGCTTCGGTGACTTCGTCGAGAGCGACGATCTCGAGCGGTGGACAGGGATCGGGCAGGAAGGTGAGCTCACCTTGCACCAGGCGTCCCTCTCGGTAGACCGCCCAGCTCACCGTCTCTCCATCCCGGAACAGTTTCAGCTGCTTGTCGAAATCGTCGAGGGGCTTGAGCCCGTTGAGCGCGACGATCTCATCGCCGGTCATGAGGCCGCCCCGGTGCGCGGAACCATCTACGATCACATTCGTCAGCACCCAGCGCCCGTCCTTGCGGGCGGTGGTGGCGCCCAGCCAAGCCGGCGTGGGTTCGTCTTCCTTGCGCGGCTTCTTGCGGATACGCAATCCCACGTACGCCAAGGCCTCGTCGTATTCGAGTTTTTCCGTTCCATCCACCCACCGGCGCAGCAGCTCGTCGACCTCCACCCCGGTCGCGCTGCGGATCACCTCGCCGTATCCGCCCTCGGGGACTCCCTTTCCGTTGGGGTAGAACTCGGTCCAGAGGTATCGCAATACGTCGTCCAGGGACTTCTCGTCCGATGTGCGGCGGCGGATCTCCAGGTCGAGCAACATGGCCACGAGCATTCCCCGCTGGTAGTAGTTCGACTGGGAGTTCGTGCCGTCGGGACTGTTCCGGTACAGCTTGATCCAGGTGTCGAAAGAAGAATCGGAGATGCTCTGCACGCGGTCGCCGGGCCGGGTCCATTCGCCGCGGATGTTGTCCGCGGTGAACTCGAGGTAACGGCTGATGGGGTAGACCCCGGCCCGCAAGGGGAACAGCTCGTCGTAGTAGTTGGTCACTCCTTCGAAGGCCCACAGCAGGCGGGTGTAGACTTCCCGGGTGTACTGGTAGCGCAGAAGCACCTCGGGCCGGATGCGCTTCACGTTCCAGATGTGGAAGTACTCGTGTGCGACCAGGGTGAGGAAGCGGTGATATTCGATCTCCGGGCGGAATCCGGTGCGGGGCCAGGCCAGGGCGCTGCTGAAGGAATGTTCCAGGCCTCCCATTCCATCTTCGGTGAGAAGAAGGATGAAGAGATAGCGTTTCATCTCGGGGGGCAATCCGCCGAAGAGAGAGGCCTCCTCCTCGATGATCGCGGCAAAATCCTTCAGCATTCTCGGAAGATCGAAGTTTCCCCCTCCGTCGATGACCAGCTCATGGTCCACCCCTCCGGCCTTGAAACGGTGCGCGGCCTGCGGCCCCAGCTCCATCGGGCTGTCCACGAGCATGTCGTAGTCGTCCGCGAGGAATGCCCCGGAGTCATCGCGGGAAAGAGCGCAGTGCGCGGTCCATCCCTCCGGGGTCTCGACGCTCACACGGTGGGGCTGGTCCTCGAACCCCTCGATCGCGACGAAGGTTCCTGCCGGATTGATGAACGCGTGGTTCTCATTGATGTCGTTGGTGCGCACGCTGCGTTCGGGTGCATAGAGCCGGTAGACCACCCGGAGTGAGGAAACGGAACCGCAGTCGATTTCCCAGCTCAGCTTGTCGCATTTCACCGTGGCGACCGGCTGGTCGTCTCCGAAGGCTTCCAGGCGGATGACATGACCGGCGTACTCGCGGATGAGATACGAGCCCGGAACCCAAGCGGGCATCCACAGGCGCACCTTCTCCGGCAACGGAGCTTCGAGCGTGAGTGCGACCTCGAGGTGGCGTGCCGCGAGATCGACGATACGAAGACGGTAGCTCAGGCGAGTGAGACCATCCATGGGCTTCCTTTCTACAGGGCCTTGACCATCTCCTCCAACTGGATGTCGCGGTGGACCAGCTCCGACCGGAAGGGTTCGGCCGGAATGCTCCGCTCCAGGGGGACCACACCACGTTCGGTGACCTGGCCCTTGGCGATCATGGAGGCCGCGATGGCGGTGGGATATCCCGTCATCCGCATCATCGCGGTGATGCCGTTTTCCTTGTCGAAACGGTCGATGATCTGGGTTCGGACGACCAGGGGGATGTTGTTCTTCATACCCTCGGCGGTGACCCGCAGCAAGACGACATCGGCCTCCTGGTAATCGCACTGTTCCTTGATGAGTTCGGCCAGTTGCTCGCGGGGGGTGACCACGGTGCCGTCTTCGAGCGTCTTGGGTTCGCGGGAGAAAAGCCCCTCTTCGTAGAAGTGGCGCATCTTCTCGCCGTGTCCGGGGTAGCGGATGGTCTTGTAGTCCATGTTGGCGACCTTGTGCCCGAGGGTCCGCGGGAGGGTGGAGAGCCCTCCGGAGGTGTTGAAGCACTCGAGCTCGCCGAACGGCTCGGGAAAGCGGATGGGTTCGATGTCGGTCAGTGGCTCGACGGTGAAGAGTTCTCCGTCGCGCATGACCAGGCAGGGCTCGCTGTACTCGTTCAACAACCCTTCCACGTTGAAGGTCAACATGTAATCGAAATCGCCCTGGGGTTTCTGCGGCAGCCCGCCGACGCGGATCTGCAGATTGTCCACCCGGGTCAGCCGGGCGCAGGCATCGGCCGCCAAGAGGACCGCCAACCCGGGAGCCAGCCCGAGGTCGGGGATGACGATGATCCCGGCCTCCTTGGCCGGCGTGTCCAGTTCGAGCTGCTGTTCAACCACCGAGGTGTTTCCACCGAGATCGACCAGATGGGTCTTCGCCGCGATGGCATCCTCGGTGAGCGCCAGGTTGTACTGGTAGGGAAGGGCGTTGATGGCCACGTCCATGTCTTCCATGACGACGCGGCACTCTTCACGGTTCTCCGCGTTGATCGGTTCAGGTTCGACGCGCGGGTCGTCCAGCCAGGAGCAGACGTCATCGAGCTGCTCGGAGTCATTGTCGACGATCACGATTTCGGTCTCGGGGTCGCGCAGCAGGTCGAAGGCGATGGCGCGTCCCTGCTGGCCGGCGCCGAAGAGGACGTATTTCATCTTGCGTCGGATCCTTGCTGAAGAGGAAGAAGCCTTGGCGAAAGCCGAAGCGGTGAAAACATCTATGAGAAGACGGGGAAGTAGGTTAGGGCAGAGCCATTCCTCTGGCAAGGCGAAAGCGAGAGAGCCGGTCCAAGCGGTCCGAATCCTGCAACCCGGGCGGGTAGGGGGGAGAAGAAACCATTGTCCCGATTACGCCTCGACGGGGCGTGCCCGGGAAAAGCACCCCGAAACCGGCCAAGGCCATGCGCATCATCTTCTCGGTTCTCCTTCTGTCGTTCGTGGTCCTGCTGGGGGTGGTCCTCACCAGCAGCGCGCCGCCCCTTCTTGTCAGCAACCAGACGCCCCTGGAGGTCAAGGCCCTGCGGGTCGAGGTGGGCGGGGACCGGCAGACCCTCCCGGGGCTCTCTCCCGGCGAACACCGCCGGATTCCCCTGCGGCTCAAGGAGGACGGCATCCTGGCGGTCGAGGTGGTCTTCCAGGACGGGAGCCGCCGCCAGGTGGACGGCGGATACTTCACTCCGGCCATGGACCAGTCGAAGGTCCTCACCATCGTTTCCGCCGATTCCCTCACCCTCTTGACGCGCTGACCGCCGCCGCGCGGGCCGGAGGGGGCGAAATTCCCGGTGGTGGAGTTCGATCTCCTCGACTAAGATTTCCATGACGGAAGAAAAGCGGCGAGTTCCTCGCCCTTCCGGCACCGGCGGGAGCCTCGCTCCACGCGGTCACAACTTCGCCTTGCAACCGGTCCACCGCTTGCCCCCTGCTCCCGCCGCGGTTCTTCGACGCGAGGAGGGCGGCATGGTGCAGCTGAGAAGCCCGGCGACGGAGCGATCCAGACCGACCGGGTCGAAGGTTCCCCTCCTTCGGACATCCCGCAGCGACCTGGCCATGCTCTACGAATCGAAGCTTCGTTGGGCGGGCATCGACTACAATACGGAAATCCTGGATGGGACTTCACCTTCTCCCCGCGTTGCCGGGCAGAAGGAAGTGAGGGTGAGCGTCCCGGAGGATCGTCTCGAGGAAGCACGGCGTCTGCTCGCCGTCCTGGACGACGACGTCCTCTAGCTCGAAACGGGGTGGCGGCGCGGGATCCGCGCCGCCACCCGGGCGAGTCCCCAACGCTCGGCGAAGGCGTCGAGGGTTGCCGGGTCGGCCCCTTCATAGAGGAGATCTTCGGGCTGGAGTCCGAGAGGCAGGCCGGTCTCCACCGTGGCCAGGCGCCGGCTCAGGAACGCGTCCTGGCGTCCTTCTTCCAGCTTGCGCCGCAGACTCTTCGCCCCGCGCAGGGGCAGGCCTTCCACCTCGTCCAGCCTCCGGTAGATCTCATCGAGATCATTGAATTCCTCCAGGAGCGCGGCGGCGCTCTTGGCGCCGACTCCCCGGACCCCGGGAATGTTGTCGCTGGCGTCTCCCATCAGGGCCAGGAAGTCGACGACCTGCGTGGCGCGCACTCCCATGCGCTGGGGAACGTCCTCGTGGCCATAGTGGATTCCCTTGACCAGGTCGAAGATCCTCAAGCCCGGGCGAAGGATCTGGGAGAGATCCTTGTCCTGGGTGACCACCATCACCGAGAGTCCCTTCTCCAGAAGGCTCAGGGCCAGCGTGGCCAACAGGTCGTCGGCCTCGACCCCCTTCTCCAGGAGCGTCGTGATTCCCATGGCCCGGGTGAGCGCGGGGCAGAGGGGGAACTGGGGGACGAGATCGTCGGGGGGCTCGCCGCGGTTGGCTTTGTAGCGGGGGAAGATCTCGTTGCGGAAGGTGATGCGTCCGGCGTCGAAGGCCACCGCGAGATAGCGGGGCGAGTGGTCGCGCAGGAAGCGCTGCAGGCTCATTCCCAACCCGAAGACGGCGTTGACCGGGGTGCCGTCGGGAGCTTCGATGGGGCGCATCGAATAGTATGAGCGGAATACGTAGGCGCTTCCGTCGATGAGCCAGGCGGTCTCGGGCACGTGGTTCCCTCGTTTCTCGAAGACACCATGGGCGTTGCGGGAACGCCGGGACGTCCAGGGTTGCGTTCCAGCCTACCCGAAAAGACCGCGCGGGTCAGTCTCCATCGCCGAACATGAACCCGACCCTTGCTCCGCCGAACCCGCCCTCGAATTCGTTGAAACCGTCCAGCCCGGACCACCGCCAGCCCAGTTCGAAGCCCAGGCTCAGCGCGGTAGCCACGTGGAAATCGACCCCGGTCATCACCTGGAAATCTCCGCTGTCCTGCTGGATGACCGATCCGGCCGAGCTCGGGGGCGCGATCTCGGTGCGCAACGAGGCCCACTCGGCCTCACCGTGTGCGTATCCGCCTCCCACCCCCAGGTAGGCCGCTCCGCCCCGCCAGTTCTTGTAGATGCGGAAATTGACCCCGGCCCCGTACACCCTCGAGTCGATGTTCCGGAAGCTCTGCAACCCGCTTCCCGCCGTGGCGAAGACCCGGATGTTGTTCGGGTCGGTGATGCGACGGTACAGGCCGTAGGGCTCGATACTCCAACCCTGGCCCAGATTGAACTCGATCCCGCCGGTGCCGTAGTACCCGAACTTCCAGTCCGAGAAACTGTAGACGGGGACGGTGGTCACGGGATCGTAGACGGTGGAGGAGGCCTGGAAGGCTCCCTGGAAACCGAAGGCGCCGTTGATCCGGACCGCCCATGGATTGTGGAGGGTTCGTGGTGAGATGCGTCCGTGTCCCTTGTACAGGCCCCGGGCCTGGACGGAGGAGACACAGAAGATCCCGGCTACGGCCAGAGCCGCCGCGAAGATGATCGTGCGTCGCATGAGGGTGATCTCCCTGGAAGGCGATCGGGGCGACGAGCCAGGGTGTCTTCATGCTACTGCAGAAGCGCAGATTCCACCAGCCCGCCCTGCCGCTTCCGTCGTCTCAGACGCGGTCGGCCGAGGAGAGACCTTCGCCGGGGAAACGGTGGGGACGGACGGAATCGAGGGCGTGGAAGGCCTCGGTCGATTCGGCCGAGGCCCAGCACTGCCGCTGGGCTTCGGTCTCGAATTCGAGCATCGACTGCAAGTCGTTGTCCAGGCTGTTGTTGGTCGCCAGCTTGATGTAGCGGGCCGCGGTCCGGGGGGCTTTGGCCAGGCGGTGGGCCAGTCGGCTGGTATGCTCCCGCAGGTGCGAGTGGGCCACGACCTGGTGGACGAGTCCGATCTCCTGCGCCTCCTCCGCCTCGATGCGCTTGCCGGTGAGCATCATCTCCAGGGCCCTGCCCTGTCCGATGAGGCGCGGAAGGAAGTAGCTCCCCCCCCAATCCGGGTGCAGGCCGGCCTGGATGAAGCTCTGCTGGAAGGCGGCGTGTTCCCCGGCCACCCGCAGATCGCAGGCGAGCGCCAGGTTGCACCCCGCGCTCGCGGCGAGGCCGTTGACCATGGCGACGATGGGCTTGGGACAGTCATGGAGGAGCGAGACGATGCGTCGCCCCTGGTCGATGAAGGGAAGCAGGTGCTCGAAACCCTCGCCGCCGGCCTTCATGCGGCTCAGGCGCCCGGGGTCTTCGCCGACACTGAAGCTTCGTCCCGCGCCGGTGATGACGATCGATCCGATCTCCTGGTCGTCCTGGGCGGCCAGGAGCGCCTGGAGCAACTCTTCGGCCGTGTCGGGGTCGATGGCGTTGTGCCGTTCGGGACGGTTCAGGGTGATCCAGGCGACCGCGCCGTCCTTCTCGAAGAGGATGGATTCGAATTGAAGGCCCATGTCGTCTCCGGGGAATCGGGGGTGAAGCGGCGTACGCCGGACGCGTGCCACGGCGACACTTTAGCCACGGGGCCCGGTCCGGCGCAACGATGTCCTGGGCGCTTCGCACCCCGGGGCCTGGGGGTGTCCGCATCGCGGTGGATCCTCGGCGCGCCGCGGGGTGGGAGCGATGGCTCGATTCAGCCCACCACTTCTTCGCCGCCGTCGATCCCGATGATGTTTCCGCTCACGAACGCGCAGTCATCCTCGGCCAGGGCACCCAGGGCCTTGGCGACGTCCTCCGGGGTGGTGAGCCGGCCGGTGGGGTTGCGCCGGCGGGATTCCTCGAGCAGGATGTCGTGCCCGGGGATCTTGCGCAGCGCGGGGGTGTCGGTCACCCCGGCCCGCAGGGTGTTGGCGCGAATGCCCATGGGAGCCAGTTCGAAGGTGAGCTGACGGATGTGGGCCTCCAGCGCCGCCTTGGCCGCCGAGACCGCCCCGTAGGTGGGGATGACCCGGGTGCTGCCGCTGGAGGTCATGGCGAAGATGCTGCTGCCCGGTCCCATCAGACGGCGGGACACCACGTCCTGCACCCAGTAGATCAGGGAGTTCGCCATGACGTTCAGGGTCATCTCGATGTTCTTCTGGGTCAGGCCCGGTTTTCCGTTCTCCTCGATGAAGGGCTTGAGGGTTCCGAAGGCCAAGGAGTGCATGAAGACCTTGATGCTGGCCGGGGCCTTCTCTCCCAGGTACGCGACGAAATCGTCCAGGGCCTTGTTGCGTTCCTGTTCGTCGGCCGCGTTCATGTTCACGAACCAGGCCTCCCGCCCGCAGGCGGCGATGTCCTCCTTCACCTGCTCCACCATCGGTAGGGTGGCGCGCCGGTCGAGGTGCACGCCGAAGATGTGCATCCCCTTGGACGCCAGGTGGCGGGCGGTCGCGGCGCCGAAGCCGCTGCTCGCCCCGAGGATGAGGGCCCAGTGGTCCTGGAGGCTGCTGGAAAACTCGCTCACTTCGATCCCTTCCGGCTGAATCCGGGGTCCCGCCCCCTGGGGGAGGGCGTCTTCGATGGCAGCATTCTAACGACCGTTCGAGGATTCCGCCAAGGCGGGCCCCGCCGGGGCCCTTGTCCGCCGGCCGGAGGCCGCCTAAGCTCGTGGCGGGGAAAGGAGGCCGGATCATGGAGGAAACCCTGGCCTGGGAGTTGCGGATCGAGGGAAGGGTGCAGGGGGTGGCCTATCGCTGGTCCGCGCGGCAGAAGGCCGAGGAGCTGGGGCTGGTGGGATGGGTGCGGAACGAGGCGGATGGGAGCGTACTCTGCCGGGTGCGCGGCCCTGCGCCCGTGGTCGAGGACTTCGTCGCCTGGTGTGGGAAGGGCCCGCCCGCGGCGCGGGTCCAGCGGGTGACGCGCCGGCTTCTGGAGGGGGCGGAGGCGGCAGAGTTGGAAGGCGGCCCGGGGTTCTCGATCCGGGCCTAGGGAGGCGTCCGCGTGGGGGGGCCGGGAACGCCGCACGCTTTCCTGCTGCGGAAGACCCCGGCCCGCCCCTATCATGGGAGGCGTTGGCCGGCTGGAACGTCCCTTGCGGGGCCGGCAAGGGGCTCCGCGCTCCGAGTCGCCGCACGGCGGATTTCCAGCGCAGGGGGTCCCGGAAACCGATCGTGGGGCGCCTTGCCGGCCGGACCACCCCGGGGCGCCGTCTCCAACCGGACGAGTGACGTGAAGAACTTCCTCAAGAAGATGGGTGACGCCCTGGCCACCGCGCTGACCGCGCCGGTGGTCCTTCTGGTCCGCGTTTCGGTGGCCGCCGGAGGAGACGAAGCCCAGGTCTTCGGATGGGCTTCCCAGTGGGCTTCCGGCTGGTGGGGGCCTCTGGGATCCTACTGCCGCCGGGCGCTCTACCGCCGATTGCTCGATTCCTGCGCCCCGGATGTCTGCATCTCCTATGGAACGATCTTCAGCCGGCCGGGGGCCCGGCTGGGCCGGCGGGTCTATGTGGGCGCCTACTGCAACCTCGGACTGGCGCATCTGGAGGACGACGTGCTCCTGGGGTCGGGGGTGCACGTCCTCTCGGGCAAGCGGCAGCATTTCTTCGACGATCCGAACCGTCCCATACGCGATCAGGGTGGACGTTTCGAGGTGGTGCGGGTGGGTCGGGGAAGCTGGCTGGGCAACGGAGCCATCGTGATGGCAGATGTCGGCGAGGGGTGCGTGGTGGCGGCGGGCAGCGTGGTGATCCACCCGGTCGAGGACGGGGCGATCGTGGGCGGCAACCCCGCCAAGGTTCTCGGCCGGAGATCCCAGGACGATTCCCCTCCGGAAGGAGAACAGCAGTGATCGAGACGCAGGCGCCCGCCCCGGCCTCTTTCCGCCTCCAGGGCGCACAGGAGGAGCCGCGGCACCACCGGATCCTCTTGGTGACCGAGTGGTTCCTGCCGTACGTGGGCGGCTCGGTGAACCTCTTCGTGAACACCTACGGGCGATATCCCGAGGGCCAGGTGCACGTCTTGACCGGGCATCCCCTGCACAACATCGGCACCGAGGGCCCTCCGTCGCCCATGCCGGTGACCCGGGTGAGCCTGAAACGCTACGGGTTCCTGCGACCGGAGTCGCTGATGCTCTACATCCGGATGACCTGGGCGGCCATCCGCCTGCACCGCAGTTTCCGTCCCGAGGTGGTCCACTGCGGGCACATCCTTCCCGAGGCGCCGGTGGCCTGGGTCCTCAAGAAACTCTTCGGGACGCCCTACGTGGTCTACATCCACGGCGAGGAGGCCGCGATCCAACGTCACTACAAGTGGAAGCGGCGACTGATGCCCCGCTTCTACAACGCGGCGGCGGCGGTGATCGCCAACTCGCGCAACGGGGTCGAACTCCTGGAAGACCTGGGAGTCCGCAAGGATC
Source organism: uncultured bacterium (assembly GCA_964601275.1). Lineage (GTDB taxonomy): Bacteria > Krumholzibacteriota > Krumholzibacteriia > JAJRXK01 > JAJRXK01 > JAOZPE01. The sequence continues at coordinate 513,043 of CAZRMV010000001.1, forward strand.
GCATCCGGGTCATTCCCCTGGGGGTCGATCCCCAGCGATTCACCCCGGCTCCCCGGACCGAAGACGGCGAGATCCGTCTCTTGAGTGTGGGCAGGCTTCAACCGCGCAAGGGGCACGCCCACGTCCTGCGGGCAATGGTGAAACTGCGCGATCGTTTTCCACGGCTCCGGTACTGGATCGCGGGAACCGGAGGAGAAAAGACCGTCCTGCGCAATCTCACTGCCGAGCTGGGACTGGAGGACGTGGTGCGTTTTTTGGGCTACGTGCCCGACGAAGACCTTCCCGATCTCTACCGCCAGTGCGATCTCTTCATCCTGGCCAATCGCCGGCTCTCCAATGACGACATGGAAGGCTTCGGCATCGTGTTCCTGGAGGCGGCCGCCTCCGGGCTTCCGGTGATCGGGGGCATCACCGGCGGCGTCCCCGACGCGGTGAACGATGGGGTGAACGGTTTCCTGGTCGACACCGAGGACATCGACGCCATCGCGGACGCGGTGGCCCGGCTCGTCGACGATCCCATCTTGCGGCGGCGCATGTCCCGGGAGGGCCGCAAGTGGGCCGAGGACCACAGTTGGGAACTCTATTCCCGGCGGATCCTCGCCTTGAGCGCCGAGGTGTTGCCCCAGGCTCGGGCGGGATCCTGAGTTCTCCGCTTCGTTCCGGGGATGCCCCGGTGGATCAATCGTCCCGCTCGATGAGTTTCCGGTAGAGTTCTTCGTAGTCACGGGCCACCCGCTGCGCGGAGAAGTGCGTCCGCACATGCTCGCGGGCCTGCCGTCCCAGCCGGTTCCGCAGATCGGGGGCGCTCAGGATGCGATGGTAGGCGTCGGCCAACCCTTCAGTATCATCCAGGGGGACCGAGAGGCCGGTTTCCCCGTTGCGGAGGAGACGGTCGACCCCCGGGATGTCGTAGGCGACCGCGGGCAGCCCCAGGGCCATCGCCTCCATCATCGAACGGGGGATTCCCTCCAGGCGCGAGCTGAGGGTGAAGAGGGCGCAGGTGCGCAACAGTTGGAGCCGGTCCTCCCGGTACCCGAGGAACTCGACCCGGCCCCGGGCGCTCGGCAGGGATGCGGCGAGAGCCTCCAGTTCCGCGCGCTGGGGTCCCTCGCCGATCAAGAGCAGACGCGCCTGCCGATGCCGCGCGCAGAGTCGGTCGAAGGCCCGGAGCATGCTTTCCAGGTTCTTGAGCGGAACCAGGCGGCCGACATAGGCCACGGTCCCGGCGTGCTCCGGCGGTGCCCCCGGGTCCGCCGTTTCCGGTGTGGCGGGCCGGGCCGGATCGATCGAGCCCGGGCTCTCGGGGACAGCCGGAGAAGCGGCGGTTTCGAGCGTCCGGTCGATCTCCTCCAGGTCGACTCCGTTCTCGATGAGATGGATCCTCTTCGGGTCGACCCCCATTCTCTCCACCTGTTCCCGCAGTTCGGTCGAGAGGGGAGCGACCGCGTCGCAACGTCGCAGGGCCCAGCGCCCCGCGCCGAGGTAGAACTTCAGCTTCAGGCGGTCCGCGCGTTCGAAACCATGGGGGGTGGCGACCACCCGGCAACGATGGCGGCGGCGCGCCAGGACTGCCAAGAGGTCCGATTTGTACCCGTGGCCGTGCAGGATGTCGGCCTCCAGGTGAGCCGCCAACGCGGCGGTTCGACGCGGCGCGGACGGATCGAAACGCCCCCGCAGCGGAATCTCGTGGGCGGGAAGACCCAGCGACTCCGCCCGATCGAGGATCTCCGGACGGGAATCTCCCTTCTCCCGGGTGGCGGCGATATGCACCTCGACCCGGGCGGAATCGAGGTGACGGGCCTGGGCCACCACCCAGCGTTCGGCGCCGTAGTACCCGGTGGGGGAGATCAAGTGGACGACGACGATGGCTTTTCTCATGGACGCCCGTGGGCTGAGGGAAACGCGGCGGGAAGGGAATCGGCCCGGAAGATCTTCCCCAAGCCCTTTCTTGTCCCCGGCCGGGGGGCGGTGGCATACTTCGCGCAAGTGCGCCCCGATGGACCTTCGGCTCGGCCCGTTCCGCGAGCGCGGATCCGGCGGAGCCACCGATCGCCCCGCAACCGGGAAGGATCACCTCTCCAACGTGAGCAGTCAATCGGGTTCTCCACACGGCGGACCGTCCCCGGATTCCCCTTCGGAACGGGACGGCCATGCTGCACATCCCCCGGACGCGGAGCTGGGGCGTTCCGGCCGGGGATCAGTGGCAGGCGCCGGGGCTTCTTCCCCGGGCACAGTCGCCTCCGGAGGCGAGGCCTTGCGGCGTCCTCCGGTCGATCCGGCAGAAAGCCGTCACCCCTTCGAGATCCAGGTGCTCAGCCGCTACTTCGTGCGGTGGCGCGCGATCTTCGTCGCGGTGCTCACCGGCTTCATTTCCCTGGTCGCGGCCTACCTCGTGCTCAACGCCAGTCCCCGCTTCGCGATCGGCGCGGTGGGGGTGATGGTGGCCGGGGTGCTGATCTTCCTCAAACCCCAGGTGGGTTTCTGGGCCTATTACATCATGGCCTACGCGCGTCCCCACGAAGTGCTCTGGGGTTTCGAACAACTGCGCATCTCGATGGGACTGGCCGCATTCACCCTGATCGCGACCTTCGCTTCGATCGCCACCTCGCACCGGCCCTTCCTGAGGAAGGACCCCATCCTGAGCGTGATGCTGGCGTTCAACGCCATCGTCCTGCTCTCGGCCATCGCCCACGGCGGCAGCTACGAGCGTCTCACCGAGATGAGCAAGGTCCTGCTCTTCGCGGTGATGTTCGCGGTCTACGTCGACCAGCGCAACTGGGTGCGAGTGACCATCTGGGTGCTGACCCTGTCCTTCGCGTACCTGACCATCTGGGCCATCCTGCAGAAATACGTGCACGGGGTGTACATGCTGGAAGGTCCGGGAAAGATGAGCGCGACCCTCAAGGACCGGAACTACTTCGCAATGCACTTGTTGTTGGGCATTCCCTTCTATTGGTACCTGGCGCAGCGCACGCGTCTGGTCGCAGTGAAGCTGGCGGCGTGGGGGATGATTCCCCTGGCCGTGCTGGCGGTGTTCCTCACTGCGAGCCGGGGAGGGCTGCTCGGGGTGGCCGCCGCCATGGGGGCCATCGCCTGGCAGAGTCCCCGCCGGGTGCTCGCGCTGGGGATCGGCGGGGTTCTCCTGGTGGGGTTCTACGTGGTCGCCGCGCCGGAGACCCTCAAGAGCCGCGCCGACACCATCGTGCACTACGAGGGGGAAGCCAGCGCCGAGGGCCGCATCAATTCCTGGCGAGCCGGCTCGAAGATGATGATGGCGAACCCGCTGCTCGGGGTGGGACCGGCGAACTACGTGATGAACTACCGGTACTACGACTCGAGTCGCCCGCGCCAGGCGCACAACACCCTGGTGCAGACCGGCGGCGAGTACGGGGTGTTCGGCCTCTTGCTGCTGATCGCCTACCACGTTCTCACCCACCGCCGGCTCATCCGCCTGCGGGAGAGGGGAAAGGAGAGAGGAGACAAGGACCTCATCTCCTTCAGCAAGACCCTCATCGCGACCCAGATCGCGTTCTGGGTCGCCGGGTTCTTCCTGAGCGCCGAACGCTACGAACTGGGGTGGTTCCTCGGGCCGCTGGTCGTGACCATCTCCACCTCGATGGCCCACTGGGGACCGTCGACCGAGGAGGCCGGGGAGAATGACGCACAGCTGCAGGCCCTGCTGGAGGAGAGCGATCCCATGGCCCCGTTGAAGGGTGTGTCGTGAACGGGATACCTCTGAGTGTGATCATTCCGGCCCACAACGAGGCCACGTATCTGCCGGCCTGCCTCGACGCGTTGGCGAAGCTGTCCGGGCGGTCGCACATCGAATGCATCGTGGTGGACAATGGGTCGACCGATGAAACCGCCGCCATCGCGCAGGCGAAGGGAGCGACGGTGGTCTCCTCCGCCGCGAAGACCATCGCCGGCGTGCGCAACGAGGGAGCGGCCCGGGCCCATGGAGAGTTCCTCGCTTTCCTCGACGCCGATTGCACCGTCCAGCCGGGTTGGGAGGAAGCCATCGTCGAGGACCTCCAGGAGGATGGGGTGGTGGCGGTCGGTGCCTATCCCCTGACTCCGGAAGAGAACAGTACCTGGGTGCAGTCGGGCTGGTCGCGGCTCTTGCAGACGCCGGGAGGAAAACAGCGCGCCCGCTGGCTTCCCTCGGCCAACATGGCGGTCCGCCGGGATGCGTTCTTCCGGGTGGGGGGATTCGATGCCGAACTGACCACCTGTGAAGACGCCGACCTCTCCTATCGGCTCGCCGCGGAGGGCGCGGTTCTGCACGATCCCCGGATGTGCGCGGTGCACCACCGCGAGCCGGCCACCCTGGCCGAGTTCTTCCGCAAGGAAATCTGGCACGGGAAGGATTCCTACCGGCGGATGTTGCGGGGTGGAATGGTCTGGGGAGAAATACCCAGTTTGATCCTGCCCATGGTGCAGCTTTCGGGAGTGGCGCTGCTCGCCGCAGGAGCGGCTTCAAGGCTCGCTGGCGGCAGTGGAGGGCCGCTTGTACCGGCCGGGACGATCCTCGTCCTGCTGCCCCCGTTGGCCCTGAGCGCGCGCGCGATCTTGCGCCTGCACTTGCGTCCAGGGCGCTGGGCCTCGACCTTGGTCCTCTATGGGGGGTACACCTTGGCCCGGAGCGTTTCCCTGCTGCTGGGAGTGTTGCCCCGCAAGACATCAGAGTAGAGTCCCCACGGAGAGAAGTCGTGCCGCTGGCATATGGCGTGCACGGTTGCGGATTTGTCCGCTTTCCTGCTCCCGGAAGGGCCGATTGCGGCCGGTTCGGGCGGGCCGCGGCCGATCGGCCGCGAAAGCGGTCGATCATTGTGCTTCCTCGACGCCGGTGGGCGACACGGGCCGAGGGAGCAGACGACGAAAGTTCCATCGAAGCGGGCGTTCGCACCCCCTTCCCGGGGGCGGGACGCCGCTTCGGTTTCCAGACCCAGGTGGACGATGCAGATCACTCCCCGGCGTTGGCTTCTTCTTCTCTTGGTGCTGCTCCTGCCCGCGACCGCGCACGCGCTCAACGTTCCCTTGACCGTGCGCAACCAGCTCGACCTTCCCCGTGAGGGAGCGATGCTGACGATGGGGGTTCCCTTCGCCCAGGGAGCGATCTCCTCGGTCGACCAGTTGTCGATCGCCGGCCCCGGCGGACCGGTGGAGAACCTGGAGACGCGCGTGTTGACCCAGTGGTGGGACGGGACGCCGCGATGGGTCCTCTTCACCCTGCCGGTGGATGTGCCGGCCCGTGGGGCCGCCGTCTACACCCTCGATGACCAAGGCCCGGGACCGCAGGCTCCTTCTGCCCTCAGTGCCGTCGATGACGGCTCGGTGATCACGGTGAGCACCGGTCGCTTGAGGTTCACCGTGGACAAGACCTCCTTCCGGGTCATCGAGTCCGCCGCCCTCGACACCGACGGCGACGGAGTCTACGAGACCCCGGTGGTCGAGGCCGGTGCTTCGGCTGGCCTGGTGGTGGACGGCAGCGACGGCGTGACCTATACCGCGTCGGCGACGTCTCCGACCGTCGCCGAGATCGAGCGCCAGGGACCCCAGAGCGTCACCCTGTTGTTCAAGGGAAGGCTCACCAGTGACAGCGGCGCGGAGATCCTCGAGTACGTCACCCGCATCACCGCCTTCGCGAACCGCGCCGAGCTGAAGGTGCAGCAGACCCTGCACAACTGGCGCGCCGGGGCTCTCGACTACCGGGGTGATGGATCGGTCGCCTTCGAGGACGCCCGGATCGAACTGGCCACCCCCTTCGCCAACCCCTCGGTCCGGGTGGGGAACGACGCCAACCTCGCCCCGCTCGCGGTGGCGTTGAACACCGGAGAGCGGGCCTATCTGCACCAGGACAGCAGCGGGAAGGATTCCTGGAACAAGTGGACCGTCCGCAAGAACAACAGCTTCCGGGGATGGCGTTTCCATGCGGGGCCCTTCGGGTCGGAGCAGGTGATGGGCAGCGGCAACCAGGCCGAGGGATGGATGGAGCTGCGCTCCGGCCTTCTGGGCGCGGCCTTCGGCATCGATGACTTCTGGCAGAACTATCCCAATGCCCTGGTCGGCGAAGCGGACGGCCGTCTCCGCGCCGAGTTCTTCAGCGGATTCCAGCAGGGCGACCACTCGATGCGGCCGGGGGAGCAGAAGACCCACACCATCCGCCTCCTCTTCTTCGACGACGGAGGAAACCGGACCCAGGCCCGCATGATGTCCCAGATGCATCCTCTGATTGCGCTGGCTCCGCCCGAGTACTACCTGGGCACCGAGTGCTTCCGCCGGACCGTCACCGTGGCCCAGTCCCCCTCGCCCGAATACGAACTCTTCCAGAAAGCCGGTCTCTACGGAGGCATCGGTTTCCAGGCGAATCGTGCTCCGGCCTCGGCTGAAGGCAACCGTGACTTCGACGACGTCTACGGGTGGTGGGACTACGGCGACTTCTACGCCGAGTATGAACACGAAGGCGATCGGGCGAACCTGGAGAACGACTACATCTACGGAATGATCCTGCAGATGGTGCGCTCGGGGAATTTCGACTGGTGGAAATTCATCGCCCCCGGTGCGGAGCACGTGGCCGACATCGACGTCTATCACACCAAGGACGACCTGGGCTGGCGCAATGGAGGGTTCTTCACCCACGACCGCACAGGCTCGAACAAACACCGCACCGACTATCCCCAACCCGGCCACTACAACGCCCAGGGAATGTTCTTCTACTACTACCTGACCGGTGATCCGGTGGTCTACGACTCGGCCATCGAGGTGGCCGACAACGTGGCCTGGCGCCTGGCGAACGATGGCAACGGCGGCATCAGCATGGTCACCACCGACTCGGAGATCCGTTCCTCGGCCTGGTTCTTCAATATCTCCACCGAAGCCTGGCGCTGCACCCACGCGCAGAAATACCTGGACGCCGCACTCTACGTGATGGACAAGACCTACGCCGGCAACCGTTGCTGGATCCAGGGTCCCGGAGTGTGCACACCGGACACCTTCGACCCGTCGTGGCGGACCAAGATCTCGGTCTGGCAGTTGGGAATCTACATGTCCTCGCTGGCCGATTTCCTCGAGGAGCGGACCCGCCAACTGGGGGTTCCCGACCCCCGTGGGGTCGAATCACTGGAGATGTACGGCAACTGGATCCAGGACTACTGCTGGGTGCCCGAGGCGCACCGCTTCGCGAATTCGTGGGCCTATGACACCGGAGCGGTCACCACCACCGACGCCGGTCTGATCATGCGGGTGGTGGAAGGGCTCTCCAACGCCTACTGGGTCACCGGCAACCCGCGCATGTTGCTGCATTGCGACGAGGCCTTCGCCACCGCGGTGAACGATCCGTGGTTCGACGGCGGTGGCATCACCTATTCGAACATGAAGACCCAGGCGGTGGCGGCGCGCAATGGCGGAGCCTGGATGCAATACGTGGTGCAGCAGGGCAGTTCCAGCGGTTCGTGCCTGCAGGTCAACAGCACGACTCCCGATGACGGACAGCCCTTCGATCCTTCCGGTTCGGTACTGTTGTTGTTCAGCGAGCCGGTCGACCTCGGCCTGATCGCTTCGGGCATCCGCGCGGAGGGAAGCGTATCCGGTCCGCTGAGCGTCACGACCGAGGTCAGTTTCACCGTGGCCAGTCTGAGCTTCGACCCGGTCCCGGTGAACGGGGAAACGCTGACCATCACCATCGACGGAGGCATCCTCAGCCAGGCGGGACATTCCTTCGATGGCAACAACGACGGTACCTGTGGCGACTCGGCGGTCTTGAGCTTCCCGGTGAGTACCTTCCGGGGAGTCGACCAGAGTCCTCCCGCGGCGGTCGACGATCTCCAGATGGATTTCGCCGCCGCTGACGGCGGGGTCATCCTGCAGTGGACCGCGCCGGCGGACGTGGGCCCGGTGGGGATGCCCTCGGAAGTGGAAATTCGTTACGCGACCTCAGACCCCTCGGTCGCCTTCGACTGGAACACCGCCACTCCGGTTCCGAATCCTCCGGCGCCGGAACTGCCCGGCAATCTCCAGGAGGTCGACCTCGGGCCGATCGACGCCAGCAACGGGGCCTTGCGCATGGCCATCCGGACCACCGATGCGGCGGGGAATGTCTCGGTGGTCAGCAACGTGGTGCAGGACAACGTGGGACCGCAGGTCCTGCCCCAGAGTTTCGGCGATGTCGTGGTGGAGGAAGGCCAGACCGCCGCGATCGGTCTCCTGGTGAGTGACGCGGTCACCGGCCGGGGCCGGGTGACCCAGGTGAGGGTGGCGATCGACGGACAGGAACTGTGGCAGGGACAGGCGATTCCTCTGCAGACCCCCGATGGGGCCAGCCCCGACCTCGGCTACGCCCTCTACACCGTCGATGCGTCCAACTGGTCGGCGGGAGAGACCCATGTCCTGCGCGCGCAAGGCCTGGACCTGGCGGCCAACTGGAGCGCGACGCCGGCGGAGATCACCGTCTCGGTGGTTGCGCCGCCCACCAATCCCCTCTGCCTGGGCCTGGCCCAGGCAGAGCCCCCGGCGGGGACCACCGTTCCCACCTTCAACGGCATCCTGCTGCGCTTCGACCAGGAGGTCGACGGATCGACCGTGTTGCCTTCGGCCTTCCACCTGAGCTTCCTGCCCCGTGCGGGCGGATCGCCCCGGCAGTATCCGGTGAACATCCTTCCCATCTCGGCGCGGGAAATCCAGTTGACCATCGGGGACACCGTCAGCGAGGCGGGCCAGTTCACCCTGGTGGCCGACGCCACGGTGCAGAGTGTCTCGGGGGCTCCCCTGGGGGTGGGAAGCGCGTGCGACCCACTGCCCGAGCTGGTCTTCCAGTTGGAGCCCGACTTCACCCCGGTGGGTTGTTTCCACCTGGTCCAGCTCACCCCGGCGGCCGAGAGTTCCTCCCCTAGACTGGACGAGGTTCTGCTCGAGTTCGACGCCCCGGTGCTGGCCTCGAGCGTCGACGCGAACAGCGTGGTTCTCGAACGAATCGCCCGGGGGAAGACCACCGGTCTCGGTGTCTCGTATCAGTGGGATGACGCCACCCACCTGCGTCTTCTGCTCGACACCCCGGTGGATGAGCCGGCGGAGATGAGGTTGTCCCTTTCCAGTGCGATCCTGTCGGCGGGCGGGGCCCAGCTCGGGTCGGGTGACGCTTGCGATCCTCTCTCGACGATTCGGTTCTTCGTCCAGATGGGCAAGGAGAGCATCGCCGCCGGTTCCGATCTCGACCAGATCTCCGGCAAGGCGGGGCTGATCGCGGTGACCCAGTACCAGGTGGTCTTCAGCGACCTGGTTCCGGGGGAGACCTTGCGGATCTACGATACCGGCGGAACGCTGTTGCACCGGGTCGAGGTGGCCTCTTCCACCTATACGCTCGACACCCGGATCTTCGGGAGTTTCCCGGACAAGCAACTCATCGTGCTCTACCGCGGAAAGAAGCAGTTTATCGTGGTGGGCAAGGACGTCGAGTTCTACCGCTCGTACATCGGCGACATCGAGTAACCGCCGGCATGGACGCGATGGAGGCCGAAGGCCTCGCGAGAAAGGGACGCCCCGCGGGACGTCCCTTTCCTCCATTCACCCGTTCATCTTGCTCTCACCGCAATATCTTCCTCTCCAGTTCGAACTCCATCACCTGCCCGGCCGGATCTTCCAGGGTGAGATGGACGGAGAACCCGGGCTGGATGTTGAAGACATCGAGGATGGGGGAGAGGTCGTAGACCAGGTCGCGTTCGAACCAGGCTTCGCACATCTCCCCGTGGCTGTCGTGGACCAGGCGCAACCAGGTGTGCGGCATCTCCGGAATCCCGACGCCGGAGGGCATCCCCGCGAAGAGCTGGAAGAAATGATCGGGGGAGCACCCGGAGAACCCCACCCGCAGGTGCAAGCGCGTTCCCTCCAGCTGGGCGTTCAGGAGATGGTACCAGTCTTGTGGCTCGAGCATCTCCGGGGGCACCGGCGACATCTCCACCGGCGGTGCCGGGGGCAGGGAATCGCAGGGCCCGAACACCGCACCGAAGTCGGCGTGCTCGAAGGGAACGAGGGTTCCGTCGGCGGTGGTGGACACGATCACCTGCAGGGGGTTCGGGGTCGTGGAGCACCAGAGCCCGTCCAGCATGGTCACGAGCTGCAGTTCATACAGCCCCGGCTCCCGGGCCGGCGTCCGGTAGCGTCCCAGGCTGTCGGGGATGGCTCGCAGGTGATCGCCCGAGGGGGTGGTCACCCGGATCACACTCCCGGGGAACGGGCCTTCGTCCGGCTGGGGCAAACCGTCCCGGTTCGCATCGAGGAACACCCGGCCGGCGATGAAGGCGCCCGGGGGATGGATCTGGAATTCGGCCCGGGCCACGAAGGAGAAGGAGACCAGCCCCGGATCCTGGAAGATCCAGCGGTGGGGCTGGGAACTCTCCCCCGGCAGGAGGACACCGTCGTCACCCAACAGCTCCGAATAGTCGAAGCCGAAGAGGTTCGGGTCCATCGGGCCGACGAACGGTGGAACGATGTCGGGGTTCACCACCGACACGGTCGAGGGACGGAACTGCGAGACCCAGATGATCGCCTGGGGGTAGAGGGGCTCTCTGCCGCGGTTGACCACCACCACGTCGATCGAAAGGGTGGAGTCGGTCTCGTCGACGGTCAGGTTCGATCCGACGAGGTCGATCCGCAGGGGAAGCATCCCGGGTTGATCGATGCGGCTGAGCAGGAACTCACCTCCGCCCGCGTCGAAGTTGCCGGTGAACTCCGCGGTGTCCGAAGGGGGCAGGTTGGGCTCCTGGGTATCTCCGCATCCGCCGATCACGAGGACAAGGGACAGCAAGGCGGCAAGAAACAGGAACGAGCGTTTGTTCATGGCCAGGACTCCCGGAAACGAGGGGGACGTCGGCGCGGGCGCCGGCCGGCAATCCCTGGAGAAAAGCACATCCCCATGATACGGTCTTTCCTTCCCGCATGGCAACCAGGCCGCAACGACGGATGGATCGCCCCCGTTGCCGGCCCCTGGAGAATCACGGAGGATCGTCGTGAAAAGGAATCTGCTGGCCGCCCTGTTCCTGTTGCTCCCGTTCGGGATGGCCCACGCGAGCGAAGGGCATCTGATGCGTTATGCCGACATCCACGGGGACCGGATCGTCTTCACCTACGAGGACGACCTGTGGCTGGTGCCGGCCGAGGGCGGAGTGGCCCACCGGATCACCCGCGATCCGGGGGTGGAGCGCTACGCCCATTTCAGCCCCGACGGAACCAAGCTGGCCTTCACCGCCTCCTACGACGGAGGTACCGATGTCTACGTGATGGACGCCCAGGGAGGAGTGCCCCGGCGCCTGACCTTCTTCCCCAGCGCGAACCGGGTGCTGCAGTGGTATCCCGACGGCCGGCGCATCCTCTTCCGTTCGCGGAGGACCTATCCTCTCCGGGCGGAGGAACTCTACTCCATCGGCGTCGACGGCGGCATGCCCACGCGGCTTCCCGTCGATCGCGGTGGTCTGGCCGCCCTGGACGCGGACGCGACCCGGCTGGCCTACAACCGCATCAGCCGCGAGAACGCCACCTGGAAGCGTTACCATGGGGGAGAGGCCCAGGAGATCTGGCTGGCCGACTTCACCACCGGCGACATCCATCCGCTCACCGAGTACGACGGCACCGACAACTATCCCATGTGGTATGGGGGGAAGGTCTACTTCACCTCCGACCGGTACGCCGGGACCCTGAATCTCTTCTCGAAGGATCCGGCGACAGGAGAAGTGACCCGGCTCACCTCCTATGACGACTACGACGTGAAGTATCCCTCGATGGGTGACGGGCGCATCGTCTTCCAATACCAGGAGAGCCTGCACGTGCTCGACCTGGCCAGCGGTGAGGTGCGCCGGGTGCCGGTGGAGATTCCCAGCGACCGGGTCCCCATGCGGCCGGAATGGGTGGACATCGCCCCCCGTACCGGATCGTTCCGGCTCTCGCCCGACGGCGAGCACCTGTTGCTGGAGGCACGCGGGGACATCTTCGACTTTCCCGTGGACGAAGACGACGATGACCTTGCCCGCCTGGTCTCGCCCGGCTCGGCCAGCCGCGAGAAATACGCGGTCTACTCGCCCGACGAGGAATGGGTGGCCTGGGTGAGCGACGCCGGCGGTTCGGAGGAGATCTGGATCGCCCCGGCCGAGGGGGAAGGCGATGCGCGCCAGCTCACCCACCGGGGCAAGGGTTTCATGCTGCCCATCGTATGGTCGCCCGACGGCAAGTGGCTGCTCTACAGCGACAAGTCCATGGACCTGGTGCTGGTGGACGCCCACAGCGGCAAGTCGATCCGGGTCGATCATTCCGACTGGGACGATGCCTGGGAGCGCTGGGGCATCCAGGACTACGTATTCTCCCCGGACAGCCGGTGGATCGCCTACACCAAGCAGCACGGCAACATGAACGAGGCGATCTATCTGTACGACATCGAAGGGAAATCGATCACCCGCGTCACCGACGAGATGACCACCGCTTGGAGTCCTTCCTTCGATCCCGGGGGGGATTACCTCTACTTCCTCTCGAACCGATCCTTCGTGCCGGTGATGGGCATGCAGGACCAGAACCATGTCTTCCTGGACATGACGCGCCCCTACCTCGTGCTGTTGCGCCAGGACCAGGTCTCGCCCTTCCGCCCCGGGGACGACGGAGAGGACGAGGAAGACGATGACCGGGGCGAAGGTCGGACGAAGGGGAAGGAAGACCACGACAAGGGAGAAGGCACCGAACGCGTCCGCATCGATCTCGACGGCATCCAGCAGCGGGTGCTGGCCGTCGAGGGGGTCGAACGAGGGAACTACTTCCGCCTGGAAGCGATCGAAGGCGGCTTCCTCTTCCTGGAGAAGACCGAGCCGGAATTCCTGAAGTACCAGCGCGTGGACGACCGCACCACCGATCGTCTCGACCTGCACCACTACTCGCTGGAGGATGTCGAGGACACCGAGGTGCTCGGCGGCATCGCGAACTACCACCTGAGCGCCGACGGCAAGAAGCTGGTGTACCGGGCGGGAACGAAATACGGCGTGGTCGACGCGGGTAAGAAGGCGAAGGTGGGTGATGGCCGCGTCGACCTCTCCTCGCTACGGCAGAAGGTGGTGCGCGAGCAGGAGTACCGGCAGATCTTCGACGAGGCGTGGCGGATCGAGCGGGACTGGTTCTACGATCCCGGCCTGCACGGGGTCGACTGGGAAGCCATGCATGAGAAGTACGGGCGTTTCGTTCCCGACTGCGGAACCCGGGGCGACCTGACCTATCTCATCGGAGAGATGATCGCCGAGCTGAACATCGGCCATACCTATGTGTACGGAGGTGACCGCCAGGACGGCGGAGAGCACGTGGGCGTGGGCCTGTTGGGCTGCGACTTCCAGCTCGACGAGAAGGCCGGCCGCTATCGCATCAGCCACATCGTTGAGGGCTGGAACTGGGACGAGCGGCAGCGTTCGCCCCTGACCGAGCCCGGGTGTCCCATCGAGGAGGGTGACTACCTGCTGTCGATCGACGGGCGGGAGATCCACGGTGGCGACAACGTCTACTCATACCTCGTGGACAAGGCGGGCCAATGGGTCGAACTGGGCTTCAGCGATACGCCCTCGATGAAAGGGATCCGCCGGTGGCGGGTGAAGACCCTGCGCAGCGAGTGGGCCATCCGCTACCGCGAATGGGTGGAGGCCAACCGGGCGAAGGTCGACGAGTGGTCGAACGGTGCGATCGGTTACCTGCACATCCCCGACATGATGACCAGTGGGCTCATCGAGTTCGCCCGGTACTGGTACCCCCAATACGAGAAGAGGGCCTTCATCATCGACGAGCGCTACAACTCGGGCGGCTTCGTGGGCGACATGATCATCGATCGCCTCGAGCGTCAGCTGTGGGGTCTGACCGCGCCGCGGGAGGGCAAGGTCAGCCGCGACCCCGAGCGGGTCTTCCACGGCCCGATGATGGTGCTCATCAACGAGGACACCGGCAGCAACGGCGAGTTCTTCGCGCGGGCGATCCAGCTCAAGCACCTCGCCCCGGTGCTGGGGATGCGCACCTGGGGTGGGGCCATCGGCATCGAGCCCCACCAGGACCTCGTCGACGGGGGCACGGTCACCCCGCCGCAGTTCGGACTGTACGGACGGTCGGGGAAGTGGCTCATCGAGGGGGTGGGCGTCGTGCCCGACATCGAGCTGCAGAACCCGCCCGCCGAGGTGGTGGCAGGTCGGGACCGGCAATTGCGCGAGGCGGTGGACCGCCTGCTGAAGCAACTCGAGGAAGAGGGCGACCGGTGGGCCATTCCGCCCAAGCCCGCCTTCCCCGACAAGGCCAAGCCCGGGGGGAAGTAAGCGGGGATCCACCTCCGGATCTCTTCTGGCCGGATCTCTGCTTGCCGCCTGCGCGCCGGGGCGTCTAGGGTAGCAGCGCGGGCCTTGCAAGACCGGGTGGTGGTCCCGTGCGCCTTCACACCCTTCCGCCGGCGAACCCATGATGGCCTCTTCCGACTCGAGATCGAACGAAGACACCCCCCGCGATGGGCCTGGGCCGGGGGGTCTGGCCGGGGGGTCCACCGGGCAAGGACGCCCGATGAACCGGCCGTTTGCCGGCGTTTCCGGGGGGCTCAAGGTGGCCCTGGTCTCCCGGGGGGCCACCGTGGCCGGCGGCGAGGTGAGCCTGTTGACCCTGGCCCGGCACCTTCCCGCCCCCTGGCGTCCCCTGGTGTGGGTCACCGAGAAGGGGGAACTGGCCGAACGGGCGCGGGAGGAGGGGTTGGAGGTGGTCGAGGGAAGCTGGAGCCTGCTCAGCCCGCGGCGTCCGGTCGGCTCGCTCCGTGCGGTCGCCGAGACCGTCGCCGCGCTGCGGGCCCACCGCGTCGACCTGGTGCACGTGAATTCGCCGGTGGAAGCCATGCCCTTCCTGGCCGCGGCCCGCCTCTTGCGGCGCCCGATCCTGGTCCACGTGCGCATCGCCTACCGGGCGGAGTTCCTGCGGGGCCAGGGCCTGCGCCTGGCCGACGAGGTGATCTTCAACAGTTGCGCCCTGCGCGAGGAGATCGGCTGGAGCGGGGGTGCGGTGGTCCCCAACGGAGTGGAATTGCCGCCGCCCCTGGGCGAGGAGGAACGCCTCCGCCTGCGGCGGGAACTGGGCGCCGGCGGCGAGGAGATCCTGCTGGGACAGGTGGGCCAGGTGATCGAGGTGAAAGGGGTCGATCTGAGCCTGCGGGCCTTCGCCCGCCTGGTGGAGAAAGGACTTCCGGTGCGCCTGGCGATCGTCGGGGACGACCACCAGGCCGGGGGGAGCTACCGGAGGGAGATGGAATCGCTGGCTGGGGAACTGGGGGTGGCCGATCGAGTGGTCTTCACCGGCTACCGCCGGGATGCCTTGGCCCTGATGGGGGCGCTCGACCTCCTCTTGTGTCCTTCCCGGAAGGAACCTTTCGGCCGGGTGTTGATCGAGGCGATGTCCCAGGGGGTGCCTTCGGTCGCGGCGGCGGTGGGAGGTATCCCCGAGGTGGTGCGCGACGGCGCGGAGGGATTGTTGATCGGGGCCGAGGACGCAGGGGCCTTGGCCCGGGCGGTCGAGCTCCTCGCGGCCGATCCGGCGCGGCGCGGGGCGATGGGCCGGCGGGGCCGAGAGCGGGCGCGGGATGAGTTCAGTGCGCCGATCCACGCCCGGCGGATCGCCGCCCTCTACGAGCGGGTCGGCGCTCCCTACATCCTTCCCCAGGAGGTGGAGCGGTGAATCGTCTCCGCGCCCGCCCTGATCCAGAGCGCCGCCGGAAGAGGCGGTCCCGATGAAGGTCTGCCACGTCCTGCACACCATGGGGGTCGGCGGCGCCGAGGTGCTGATCTCCAACATGATCCACCGGGAACCGGAGGGGGTGGAGTTCTGCGTGGCGCTCCTGGACGCGATGGGGCCCCTGGGAGAGCGCC
>CAZRMV010000001.1:529038-534724 GCA_964601275.1 uncultured bacterium
GGGGTGGAGTTCTGCGTGGCGCTCCTGGACGCGATGGGGCCCCTGGGAGAGCGCCTGGCCGAGGAGGGGATTCCCGTGCGCTGCGTGGGCCGCCGTCCGGGAGTGGACTGGACCCTGCTGCGTCAATTGAAACAACTCTTCGGAGAGTTCGCTCCGGACCTGGTGCATTGCCACCAGTACACCCCGTGGTTCTACGGGGGGTGGGCGGCGACGCGCCTGGATCTGCCGGTGGTGTTCACCGAGCACGGGCGGCACCAGCCCGACCATCCCCGGCTGCGGCGCATTCTCTTCAATCGATACTTGATGCGGCACACCGGCGCGGTGACCGCGGTCAGCCACAGCATCCGGCGCGCGCTCATCGAGAACGAGAAGATCCCCGCCGGGCGCATCCGCGTGCTGTACAACGGCATCGACCATCACCGTTTCCATCCCGACGAGGAAGGAAGGCGGAGGATGCGCGAAGAGCTGGGACTGCGGGGGGACGAACTCGCCATCGGCCACGCCGGGCGGTTCATGCCGGTCAAGAACCAGGCCCTCCTCCTGCGCGCGCTGGCGCGCCTGACCGGCTTGCGCCCCGAACTCCGGTGGCGGGCCTTCCTGGCCGGCAAGGGACCGCTGGAGGACGAGCTGCGGGCCCAATGCGCCGAGCTCGAGCTGGGCGATCGCGTGGTCTTCCTGGGGCAGCGGCGCGACGTGCCCGAGCTGCTGCGGGCCTTCGACGTGTTCGCGCTCTCTTCGTTCAGCGAGGGAACCTCGGTCACCCTGCTCGAGGCCATGGCCACCGAGTTGCCGATCGTCACCACCGCGGTCGGCGGCAACCCAGAACTCGTCGAGGACGGGGTGAACGGATTCCTCACCCCCGACGACGACACCGAGGCCTTCGCCCGCGCCCTGGCGAAGATGGAAGACGCCTCGTTGCGGCGGATGATGGGGGAAGCGGGGAGGGCGAAGGTGCTCGAGCGCTTCACCGAGGAGGGAATGATCGAGGGATTCCTCTCCATCTATCGCGAATTGCTGGAAAGGGGAGGAGTGCCACCGGGATGAGCTGGAAGATCGCCGTCGATTCCTGTTCGGCGCAAGCCTGGGATGACCTGGTGCGCTCGAGGGGTTGCGTGTACCAGGGCTGGGAGTTCGCCGCCACCCTGGAGGAGGGCCTTCGGCAGAGGATCGTCCGCCTGGCCGCGGTCGATACGGACGGCACGGTGGGAGCCGCACTGGCGATCGCGGTGCTCAAGAGCCCTCTCTTCGGCCGCTTCGGAGTGAGCCTTCCGGTCAGTGATCACTCCGGGGTGGTCTACCGGGAGGAGGCCGCCCTGCGCGTGGTGATGGAAGAACTTCCCGGTTTCCTGGCGAGGGAGGGTCTCGACTGGATCGAGCTGCGGCACTTCGCCGACCCGGCCCCTCCGGTCGACCTGCTCGCCCGCGAGCACAAGATCACCCTCGAGCTCGCCCTTCCCCCGGACGCCGAAGTTCTCTGGACCGGTCTGAAGGCCAAGGTGCGCAACCTGGTGCGCAAGGGGGAGAAGGCCGGACTGGTCTACCACCAGGGCGGCGCGGAGCGGCTCGAGGTGTTCCACCGCGTGTACGCCCACAACCTGCGGGACCTGGGCACGCCGTGTTATCCGAAGTCCTTCTTTGCTGCCTTGCTGCGCCGTTTCGAGGGGGTTTGCCGGATCCATCTGGCGACCCTGGGCGAGGGCGGCCCGGTCGCCGCGGTGGGCCTGACCCTGCGCGACGGCGCGCGGCAGCAGATCCCCTTCGCGGCCAGCCGGGTCGAATACCGCCGACACTCGCCCAACATGTTCCTGTACTGGAGGATGCTCGCGGACGCGATCGAGAACGGGTGCGATGTCTTCGACTTCGGACGCAGCACCCGCGATTCGGGAACGCATCGGTTCAAGAAACAGTGGGGGGCCGTCGAGCGGCCCTTGCGCTGGTTCCATCAATTGGCACCGGGGGCGGAGATGCCCGAGTTGCGGGTGGACAGCCCGAAGTACCGCCTGGCGGTTTCGGCCTGGAAGCGCCTACCGGTGGGCGTGGCCACCGCCTTGAGCGCGCGGATCGTGCGCCATCTTCCCTGAAGCGAGGACCCCTCGTGCGCATCCTGGCCTTGACCCAACGCGTTCCCCATCGCCCCGACCGGGGCGATCGCATCCGCAGCCATCACCTGCTGAAGCGTCTGGGAGCGCGGCACGAGATCTGGCTCGGCAGCCTCGACGACGAGGGAGGACGCGACGCTCCCTGGGCGCCGCTCGAGCGGTTCTGCCGGAGCTGGGCCATCGAAGAAGTCACCCGGCCGGGGCGCCTGGCCGCGGCCGCGGCCTCGATGCTGCGCGGCGAGCCCCTGAGCTTCGCCTGGTTCCGCAGCGGCCGCCTCCTGCGCACCCTGCGGCAATGGCACCGGAAGGAACCCTTCGACGCGGCCTACGTGTTCTCCTCGTCGATGGCGCCCTACTGGTTCGCGCTCGACCGCGAGCATCCCCTGCCCCTGGTGATGGACTTCGTCGACGTGGACAGTCTGAAGTGGGGGCAGTACGCGCAGCGTTCCCGGGGACCGAAGCGGTGGATCTACCGGCGCGAGATGCGCCGGTTGCAAGAGTGGGAGCGGCGCCTGGCCGCCCTGGCCCATCGCAGCCTGCTGGTCAGCGGGGCGGAAGTGGAAGCCTTTCGCGAGCTCTTGGCCGCAACGACTTCCGGGGACGGAAAGGCTCTGGAGGGGGAGGATCGGGTGGAGGCGCTGGGCAATGGGGTCGAGCTGGCGGCCTTCGCCCGGCCCCCGGGTTACCAGGGGCGCCCCGGCCGGCGGGTGGTCTTCGTGGGAATGATGGACTACCACGCCAACGCCGACGCGGTGACCTGGTTTGCCCGGCAGGTATGGCCGCGGCTGCTCGAGCGTCATCCCTCCCTGCGTTTCGAGATCGTGGGGGCGCGGCCCACCGCCGAGGTGCGGGCGCTGAATGAGCTGCCCGGGGTCACCGTGACCGGGCGGGTCGAGGAAGTCCGCGTGCATCTATGGGACGCCGAAGTGGCCGTGGTTCCCCTGCGTATCGCCCAGGGAACACAGAACAAGGTCCTCGAAGCGATGGCCGCCGGAGTGCCGGTGGTGGCCACCTCGATGGCGGTGCGGGGGATCGGCCAACCCCGTGGACCCCACCTGAAGGTGGCCGACGCGGCCGAGGATTTTGCCGACGCGGTCTGCGAGTTGCTGGACCACCCCGAGAGCGCCCGGCGGCAGGTGGAAGCGGCGCGGTCGATGCTCCGTGAGCACCACGACTGGGAGCGCTCGGCGGCGCGGCTGGAGGAGATCCTGGAGGAAGCCGCCGCGGCGACGCCCAAGGAGGTCCGAAGGTGACCGAAGGGGGAGCGCCTTCCATCCTCACCATCGACGTCGAGGAATGGTTCCACGCCCACAACTACGCGAGCCGGGTCGACCCGGCGAGCTGGGAGGGCCGTGAGCGCCACGCCCGCGAGGGCGTCGATCGTCTGCTCGAACTGTGCGACGAGCTGTCGATCCGGGCCACCTGGTTCATCCTGGGCTGGCTGGCCGAGCGCGACCCCACCCTGGTGCGGCGCATCGCCGAGGCGGGACACGAGGTGGGCTGTCATTCCTACGTCCATCCCATCGTCTACGAAATGAGCCCCGAGGCCTTCCGGGAAGATGTCCGGCGCGGGCGGGATGCGCTGCAGGACGCGCTGGGCCAGGCAGTCCACTTGTACCGGGCGCCGAGCTTCACCATCACGCCACCCGCGTACTGGGCGCTTCAGATCCTGGCCGAGGAGGGCTTCCGGATCGATTCATCGCTCTTTCCCGTGAGCCATCCGCGCTACGGCAACCCCCGTGGACCCCGCCAGCCGTTCGTGCTGGGCTCGGTGGAAGGGCTGCTCGTGCTGCCCATGACCACGCTGCGCCTGCCGGGACGCAACCTGCCGTTCAGCGGGGGAGGATACTTCCGCCTGCTTCCCCTGGCCGCGGTGCGTCTGGGGGCCTGGTGGGTGCGGACCCGGCAGGGAGAGCCGGTGGTCTACTACTTCCACCCCTGGGAACTCGACGCCCACCGGCCCGAGGTCGATCTGGGTTTCTGGCAGGACCTGCGCAGCCGCGGGGGCAAGAAGGATCTGCACCGCAAGCTCGTCCGCGCCCTGCGGGGCAAGGCGATGGTCACCCTGGGGGAGTGGGCGGAAAGCGTGCGGCCTGCGGCCACGGTGGTGGGTGGGGTTGGGGAGATCGAAGGATGACTCGAGCCGATCGAGGGGCTGTTCCCTGGCGCGGGAACGGTCTGCACGGTCTCGTTCCGCTTCACGGCTCCAGGTGGTAGTACTGCGGCCGGCGGTCTTCGAGCAGATCGTTGGCCGGTGTCGCGTGCTTGTCGCGCGCCCGGGCGGGGTCGATCTTCACCACCAGGACCTTCTCTTCTTCCTCCTGGATTTGGCCGAGCACCTTGCCGCCGGGACCGACCGCCTGCGATCCGCAGCGGAATCGCAAAGTGGTGCCGTCGAGTTCGTCGCAGCCGGCGCGGTTGGCGGTGAAGATGAAGACGCCGTTCTCCAGCGCGCGTGTGATCATCGCGGCCGGGCACAGGTCCATCACCAGGTTGGACGGATGCAGGATGACATCGGCGCCGTCCAGGGCCAGGCTGCGCGCGGTCTCGGGAAAGCGCCAGTCGAAGCAGATCATCACTCCCAGGCGCGCGTTGCGCCAGGGGGCCACCGGAGGAGCGAGGTTGCCCGCGTCGAAGATCTTCTTCTCGTTGTGGAAGAGATGCAGCTTGCGGTAGTGGGCGATGCGTCCCTCAGGGCCGACCACCACCGCGCTGTTGTACAGGGCGTCTCCGTCGCGTTCGACGAAGCCCGCGCAGAAGGCGGCGTCGTGTTCTTTCGCCCAGCGTCGCAGTGTGTCCTGGATGGGGCCGTGGTCCAGCTCCTCGGCGAAACCGGCGAGCTGCTGCCGGTCACGAAAGAGGTAGCCGGTGGCGAAGAGTTCGGGCAGCACGAAGAGCTCGGCCCGGTGGCCGTCGAGGAGAGCTTCGACCGCGTCGAGGTTCTCCTGGACCGCGTGCAGGCGGGGGGCGTTCTGGACCAGGGCGATGTTCATGGGGGCTCTTCTACCTCCGCGGCTCGAGCGTGGCTTCGTCCGGCTTGGCGGACCGAACGGTGAGGCCGGGTTTCCGGGGTCGGGCGATCCGGGGGAGTTCCCGGATGCGTGTGACCGACAGTGTATCCTTCACCGCCGGGTGGGAACAGGGTATTCTGGGGGGGAATGATCGCCTCCCGGAAGGTTGGTTGGGAGCGTGCAGCGATCGGGACGGCCGCCAAGGCTCATGCAGGAGATGCGCGGGGCCCTGAGGGCGCGACACTACATCAAGACCATGATGATCTATACCCACGTTCTGAACCGAGGCCCGGCGGGGGTTCGTAGCCCAGCAGACAGGTCATAGGACGGTGAGTTCATGAAGATCCGCATAACCTCCCCGAATATGTGGCGGAATCTGACGCAACCCATGAAAGCGCTTGCATTTGACGTTGAATGGGGCTGTATTCTGATGGCATCATATCGGGGTGGAGAGGAGAGGGCTCGGACTTATCGGGATCCGGGGAATCATTGTTATGCGCAATCAGAGAATAGCTCGCTAGTGGTGCAGAAGGGAGATCGGCAGATGAGATCCATCATAATCGGAATCGTGAGCCT
>CAZRMV010000002.1:0-479754 GCA_964601275.1 uncultured bacterium
GGTCCGTGGTCGTCGTTTTCGGACGCGGGTTCGATTCCCGCCGCCTCCACCATTTCCCCCCGCCTCCTCCGTTTCCCGTCAGATCGCCCGCTCCCTCCAGGGCCCGTCCGGCCCCCGTACCGCCGCCGCGCCGGCTTCTCCCGGAAGAGGGTAATCCAACCGACCTGTCTTCTTTACACTGTACGCGCATCTCTGATAGTGTCGCCCGCGAAGACGAAGCTTCAGCCAGCGGGGGAAGAATCATGCGGTTCGGTATCGTGGGTGCGGGTCCCGTGGGTTCCATCCTGGCCCTCCATCTTGTGGAAGCGGGCCAGGAAGTCTACCTGGTCGATGTCTGGAAAGAGCACCTGGACGCCATCCTCCAGGACGGGATCGAACTCGAGGGCTTCCGGCAGGGGCGGCAGAAGGTGGCGGGGGGGTTTGCGACCATCGCCGAACTCGGGTCCGTGGAACCCGACTATCTCATTCTCTCCGTCAAGGCCTGCGTGCTGAGGACCATCCTCAAGGAAGTGGAGACCATCCTGACGCCGAAGACGGTGATCATCAGTCTTCAGAACGGCCTGGATACCGAGGAACTCATCGCGCACGGGTTCTCGGGCAACCGGATCTTCCGCGTGGTGGTGAACTACGCGGGGAACGTGACCGCCCCGGGGCGAGTCAGCATGAGTTTCTTCAACAAACCCAATCATATCGGGTGCAACTGCGGAGAGAAGAACTGCGGTGACGTGGAAGAGTTGGCCGACATCCTCAACGGTGTCTACCTGGACACCAGGCCCGAGAGCGACATCAAGCGCTATGTCTGGGAAAAGACCATCCTGAACGCCTCGTTGAGCCCCGTTTCCGCCGTGACCGGGTTCACGATGCGCGAGGTGATGGATTCCAGTGAGACCTACCGCATCGTGGAGATGCTCCTGAAGGAATGCATCGTGGTGGCAGCGCGGACCGGCTACGACTTCGGACCGGGATTCTTCAACTACTGCATGGCCTACCTCGACAAGGGTGGCCCCCACAAGCCGAGCATGCTGGTCGACATCGAGAACGAGCGGGAGACGGAGATCGATTTCATCAACGGCCGTATCGCTTTCTACGGATCGCTGAACAACGTGCCGACTCCCGTCAACGACACCTTCACGCGGCTCGTGAAGGCGGTGGAGAACACCTACCTCCACCCGATGAAGAAGCGTCCCGGAGCGTGACCGCTTCCCGCTTCTTCCGGTCGATCGAAAAAGGATCGCGCCGCCGAGATGGATGCGTCGCGGAGAACCGTGGATTGCAGGAGGGACGCGAATGCCAAGCACACAGGGATTCATGGGGAAGGAAGGAGGCTTCGGCGCCCGGTACGAAGGAATCGTGGTCGTCGGGGCCAAGCGCACTCCCTTCGGCGAGTTCATGGGAACCCTGGCCCGGGTGTCGCCCACCGACCTGGGGATCGTGGCCGCCCGGGGCGCCCTGGCGCAAAGCGGGCTTTCCGGCGAGGACGTCGACCAGGTGATCTTCGCCTCGGTGGCCCAGAGCGGACCGGACGCCTTCTACCTGCCGCGACACGTGGGGCTGTACGCGGGAGTTCCCGTTGCGAGGCCGGCCCTTCTCGTGCAAAGGATCTGCGGCAGTGGTTTCGAGGCGATCATCGCCGGGGCGGAACAGATCAGCCTCGGCAAGGCGAAGGTGGTGCTCTGCGGGGGCTGCGAGAGCATGACCCGCAACCCCATCGCCTCCTATGGCGCGCGCTTGGGAATGGCGATGGGCCGGCCCGATTTCGTCGACACGCTAACCGCCGAACTGCTGGATCCGGCCAGCGACACCACCATGGGTCAGACCGCGGAGAACCTCGCCCGCAAGTACGGACTGCAGCGCGAGGAGGTGGACGCGGTCGCTCTTCGCAGCCAGCAGCGGGCGGCGGAAGCCGAACGCAGCGGCAAGCTGTCGGAGGAGCGGACCCCGGTGCGCGCCGGGTCGTTGGAGACCGAAGGTCTCCGTCCGCGTCGGATCCAACTTCCCAAGGGGGTGGAGGTCTTCGATCGCGATGAGCACCCCCGGCCCACCTCCGCGGAGAAACTCGCCGCCCTGAAGCCGGTGTTCGCCAAGGACGGGGTGCAGACGGCGGGGAACTCCTCGGGAATCGTCGACGGCGCGGCCGCGGTGGTCCTCTGCGACGAGCAGACGGCCCAGGAGCGTGGACTTCGCCCCATGGCCAGGATCCGGGCCTCCGCATCCATCGGGGTGGAACCCTCCATCATGGGCATCGCGCCCGCCCCGGCCATCCGGCTGCTCCTGGAGCACTGCTCCCTCCGCCTCGACGAAGTGGACCTTGTGGAGGTCAACGAGGCCTTCGGCGCCCAGGTCCTGGCCGTGGAGCGGGAACTGGGGCTCAACCCGGACAGGACGAACGTGAACGGCGGAGCCATTGCCCTCGGACATCCCCTGGCCGCGACGGGTACCCGCCTGGTGTCGTCGCTGATCTACGAACTGGGACGGAGGGGGCAGAAACTCGCAGTGGCTTCGGCCTGCATCGGAGGCGGTCAGGGCACCGCGATTCTTCTCGAACGGGAGTGAGACGATGACTGGAAGCTACCCGAAGGTGGGGGTGGTGGGCGCCGGCACCATGGGCGGCGGCATCGCCCAGAAGCTGGCCATGTCGGGCTTCGAGGTGGTCCTGTGCGATCTGGGGGACCCGCAACTGGAGCGGGGATTGGCCCGGATCCGGGACCTTCTGGACGAAGGGGTCCAGAGGAAGGTCCTGAGCCCGGACAAGCGGGAGTCGACCCTGTCCCGTTTGGAAGGCACGACCGATCTCGCTCGTCTCTCGGGGTGCCGGCTGGTGATCGAAGCCGTCTTCGAGGATCTCCAGGTCAAGAAGGATCTCTTCGGCAAGCTGGAATCGGTGTGCGACCCCGGGGCCATCCTCGCCACCAACACCTCGTCCTTCCTGGTGGGCGACATCGCCTCCGGCCTGCAGCACCCCGAGCGGGTCATCGGGCTGCATTTCTTCTTCCACCCGGTGAAGAACCGGCTGGTGGAGGTGATCGCCGGGCCCCGCTCCGATCCGGCGCTCGTCGAGGAGGCCTGGACCCTCATGAGGGCCTCGGGCAAGACCCCCATCGCCTGCAAGGACGCCCCGGGCTTCTGTGTGAATCGTTACTTCGTGCCGTGGCTGAACGAAGCGGTGCGCATCGTGGACGAAGGTATGGCCTCCATCCCGGCGGTGGAGGCGGCGGCCAAGGAGTTCTTCCAGATCGGCATGGGCCCGTTCGAACTCATGAATGTCACCGGAGTTCCCATCGCCTACCACGCCGCCGCGAGTCTCGGATCCACCCTGGGCCCGTTCTACGAACCCGCGGCAGGGCTGAAGGCCCGGTTCGAGGAGGGAACCCCCTGGGATCTCACCGGCACGGTGAGCGGGGAGCCGGCGGAGAGGATCGCCGGCCGCCTCTTCGCGGCGGTGTGGGCGGTGGCGGGCCAGATCCTCGACGAGGAGGTGGCGACTGTCGAAGACGTGGACCGGGGCGCGCAGATCGGGCTGCGCTGGAGCAGGGGGCCCTTCCGGTGGATGAACACGAGGGGCGTGAAGGAAGCCGTGTCCGAGGTCGAGGCCTTCGCCGCGAAGAACGGCATGATCGCCGTCTCGTCCCACCTGCGGGAGCAGGCGGCCAAGGGGGAACCCTGGAGCTTCACCCTCGTGGACGAGAAGGTGAAGGACGGCATCGCCCAGTTGATCATCAACCGTCCCGAAGCGCTCAACGCGCTCAACGGCGAGGTGATCGACCAACTCGAGGCCCGCTTCGACCGGGCCGCCGCGGATCCCTCGATCCGGGCCATCGTATTGCGCGGCGCGGGGAAGACCTTCGTCGCGGGGGCGGACGTGCGCTTCTTCATCCAGGCCATCCGGGATCACGAGATCCAGAGGGTCGTCGACTTCACCGCCCGGACCCAGGATTTCTTCCGCCGCATCGCGGCGTGCCAGAAGCCGGTGACGGCGGTGCTGGAAGGCCTGGCGCTCGGAGGGGGAGCGGAACTGGCCCTGACCGCCCATCGGGTCGTTGCGACCCCGGACGCCGCGATCGGTTTTCCCGAGACCGGGATCGGTATCTACCCGGGCCTGGGAGGAACCTTCCGGACCACCCGGCGCACCGGTCTCGAGCTCGCCAGGTACCTTCTGCTCAGCGGGAGGATCGTGTCCGCTCGGCAGGCGTTCGCCATGGGACTCGTGGACGAGCTCGTTCCGGCGCTGGAGGTGGACCGGGCGATCGCCGAGATCGCGCCCCGGCCCGTGGTTTCGTTCTCGGGCCCGAGGGAGCCGTTCGAGGAAATCAAGGCGGCGTTTTCGGGCCATCCCCCGGCCCTGCTCGATGAGGATTTCCCGGCTTCCCCCGAAATGGCGTCACTGCGTCGGACGATCCAGCGCAAGGCTCCCCTTGCCGTTCGAGCCGCCCTGGATCTCCTGGATGCCAATGTGGACGCGAGCGATGAGACGGCCTACGCCAACGAGCTGGCGGGCATCGAATCCATCTTCACCACCGAGGACGCCTTGACCGGACTCAGCTCCATCGGCAAGGGGCGGCCGGTGTTCAAGGGGAAGTAGCCCGCACGCCGGGGAGGTGCGCATGGCAGATCGACCGGGGGCCCGACTTCGCTCCAAGGATCAGTTGAAGGACATCATGGCGTCCTATTTCTCGGAGCTGGGCGAGGCCGACCGGGAAGGCCGTCCCGTCGCATGGTGCACCAGCGTGGGACCCGCCGAACTCCTGCGAGCCATGGGCTTCCAGGTGTACTTCCCGGAGAACCACGGCGCCATGCTCGGGGCCACCCGAACCGCCGAACGGGTCATGACGCTGGCGCATTCCGAGGGTTTCTCGCCGGATATCTGTTCCTACCTCACCAGTGATATCGGCGCCTTCCTGGCGGGGACGACCCCGCTCACCCAGACCCAGGGCCTGGATCGCGTTCCCCGGCCGGCGGTCCTGGTCTTCAATACGAACCAGTGCCGGGAGGTCCAGGACTGGTTCCTCTGGTACGGCCGGAGGTTGGGGGTTCCCGTCCTCGGCATCCACTCTCCCCGGTCGATGGACGCTCTGAGCCCCCAGCTCGTGGAGTTCGTGGCCGACCAGCACCGCCAGCTCAAGGACGATCTCGCCGCCATCGCCCCGATTCCCTTCCGGCCGGAAGCGCTGGAGGAGACCATGGCGCTCAGCCGGGACGCCAGCCTGCTCTGGCGGAAGTGTCTGGAAACGGCCACGGCTTCTCCGGCTCCCTGGACCTTCTTCGATCACACGATCCACATGGCGCCGATCGTGGTTCTGAGGGGCACCGAGACCGCGGTGGACTACTACCGGACCCTGCTCGAGGAACTCCGGCAGCTCACTTCGAAGGGGCAGGGGGCGGTGCCCGGCGAGAAGTTCCGGATCTACTGGGAGGGAATGCCCATCTGGGGGAGCCTGCGCCGGCTCTCCGAGCTCTTTGCGAAGCGGGGAGCGGCCCTGGTGGCTTCCACCTACTGCAATTCCTGGATCCTGGAAGGCCAGGACCCCCAGGACCCCTGGACCAGCATGGCCGAGACCTATCTCTCCATCTTCATCTGTCGCTCCGAGGCCTTCAAGGAGGCCTACATCTTCGAGAAGTCCCGGGAGTTCCAGGTGGGTGGGGTCATCTTCCACGATGCCAAGACCTGCCCCCACAACACCAACTCGCGCTTCGGCATGCCGCGGCGACTCCACGACAGCTCGGGTCTGCCGGTGCTGGTCCTCGAGGGGGATCTGAACGATCCCCGCTGCTTCTCCCTGGAAGAGACCCGGGTGCGGGTCGAGGTCTTCCTGGAACAGTTGGAAGAACAGGGGGAGCCGCGGTGAAGAAGGGGTGTTACGCGGGAGTGGACGTGGGAAGCGCCTACACCAAGGTCGCGGTGATCGACGATGGAGCCAAGGCCCTGGCCTACTCCGTCCAACCCACCGGACTGGACATGGCCGGCGCCGGTTCCAAGGCGCTTGCGGAGGCCTGTGGAGAGGCCGGCCTGGAGGTGGAGGAACTCAAGGGCCTGGTGAGCACCGGGTACGGGAGAGACGATGTGGCCGAGAGCGAATGGACCCGGAGCGAGATCCTTTGTCTTGCCAAGGGGGCCTTCGCGCTCATGGGATGCGCCATGACGGTCGTGGATATCGGAGGCCAGGACAGCAAGATCGTCTTCCTCGACGGACAGGGAGCCCGCACGGACTACCGGATGAACCGCAAGTGCGCGGCGGGAACGGGCGCCTTCCTGGAGATCATCGCCATGCGGCTGGGAGTGCAGTTGGACGAGCTGGACAAGCGCGCGCGTCAGACCGACGAATGCGCGCCGCTCGGTTCCTTCTGCTCGGTCTTCGCCGCCACGGAGGTGCTGGATCTCCTGCGCCACGGCTACGGATTGGAAGCCATCGCCCGCGGAGTCTACCGCTCCGTGGCCCAGAGGGTGATCGACATGGGGGCGAAAGGTCCCCTGCTGGCCATGGCGGGTGGCGTGGTCGAACACCACCCGGTCCTGGTGGACATCGTTCGCGAAATGACCCAGTGCGAAGTGGTGGAACTTTCCCATCCCCAGCACGTGGTCGCGCTGGGCGCGGCCGTTCTCGCCATGGAGAGGGATTCCGCCCGCACGATCGAGACGTGACCCAAGCTGGAGGAGGCCCATGAAGGGGACGTATTTGAGCGCCAGGCTTCCCTTGGGAAGGGTGGAACCCACCATCGGGTCCATGCTGAAGAGGAGGGCGGCGAAGTACCGCCGGAGGATCGTCTTCCGGGAACGGAAGTCCGATGGAGCCTATTCGAGCCTGCGGTGGACGGATTTCCACGACCGCGTCCGAAGCGTGGGAGAGTCCCTTCTCGCCCGGGGAATCTCCAAGGGCGATCGGATCGCGGTCTACTCGCCGAACAACGAGGAGATGCTCATCTGGGAAATGGCGGTCATGAGCATCGGGGCGATCTCGGTTCCAATCTTCTGCGGATACTATCCGCCCCAGGTCGATTACATCCTCCAGCACTGCGGGGCCCAGACCATCCTGGTGGGCGGCAGCGAACAACTGGAGCGCCTGCTCAAGACGGACTACCAGCCGAGACTGGAGCACATCTTCGTGGTCTGTCCTCCGAAGGAGGGACAGGAGGATCCGAGGCTGTCGTTCTTCCACGAGTTGTTGGATGCGGACGATACCACCGCCTTCGATCGCGCCGCGGCCGCGGTGCGGGCGAAGGATCCCTGCCTCACCATGTACACCTCCGGAACCACTGGCGTCCCCAAGGGAGTGGTTCTCACCCATCGGAACATCCTTTCCCAGCAGAGAGCGCTGGAGGTTCTCTGGGACGTGGGTCCCCAGGACGTCTTTCTCTCCTATCTGCCCTGGCACCACTCGTTCGGTGGTCTCTTCGAACGCTTCACCGCCCTGGCGTCGGGCGCCACCCTCTGCATCGACGACGGCTACGGCAAGAACATCGACCGGCTCATCGAGAACTGGAAAGAAATCCAGCCTACCCTCTTCTTCAGCGTTCCGAAGGTCTTCCAGGCCCTGGTGACCGAAGCCCGTCTCGACTCGGAGGCGGACCTGACCATCTTCCATCCGAAACTGAAATTCGTCTTCACCGCGGCCGCGCCTCTCCCCGCCGACTGCTCCGACTACTTCGCCAAGAAGGGGATTCCGGTCCTGGAGGGTTGGGGACTGACCGAGACCTCCCCCTGCGTGACCTTGACTTCCCCCGACATGGAGCGGGTTCCCTCCATCGTCGGGTTGCCCATTCCCGGGGTGGAGATCCTGGTGACCGAGGACCGGGAGATCCTCGTCCGCGGACCCAACGTGATGAAGGAATACTACAAGGATGAGGAACGGACCCGGCAGGCGCTGGACGACTTCGGTTGGTTCCACACCGGCGATCTGGGCGAGATCACCCCCCTGGGTCTGAGGATCATCTGCCGCGTGGATGGCCTGTTCAAGCTGAACAACGGCGAGAAGGTCTCCTCCATGCAGGTGGAGAACAACCTCACCGCCACCAGCCGGTACATCGAGCAGGCGGTGGCCGTGGGCAAGGGCCAGGATTTCATCGCCGCCCTCATCTTCCCCAACCTGCGCAATCTCGCCGCGTGGAGCCGGCAGCGGGGATGGGAAGGACCAATCGACGCCGAGTTCTTCCGTCGGCCCGAGGTCCGGGAGCTCTTCCGCAAGGAGGTGGAGGAACGGAATGCGGGCGTCGGAGCGCGCTATCTCTGGGTGAAGGCGTTCAGCGTCCTGCCCCAGGAACTCTCGCTGGAGCAAGGCGAACTCACTCCGTCCATGAAGGTCGTCCGGCGCAAGGTCCTGGAAGAGCACAGTGAAGTGATCAAGGCGATCTACCAGGAAGACGGCTACGATACGGCGCTCGAAGAAGACATCGTGAGACTCTCCGTGGAGGGAGTGTCCGAAACCTGACCCCGTTCAGGACGGCTCCTCGCCCGATCGGGTCTGTGGGCAGCAAGCATGACGCGGGAGGAAGCGCGCGCCGCGCGATCCCGTGACCACAAATGGAGGTAGTTGGAATGGCCATGTTCGAATCGCGACCGGCGGAGAGTCTGGGTTTTGAGGAAGTGGGGTACGAGAAGAAGGACTTTGTGGCCACGATCACCATCCGGAGGCCGCACAACTACAACGCGTATTCCACACCCGCCCTCAAGGAACTGGCGGCCGCCTTCACCGACGCGTCCGAGGACGACCGGGTGGCGGTCATCGTGTTCACGGGGGAAGGGGACCGGGCCTTCTGCACCGGCGGAGACGTGAAGGAGTACGAGCAGGAGTACACCTCCCGGCCCCGGGACTACTGGAAGTACATGGGCCTGTTCAAGGCGTACATCGAGAGCATCCTCAACGACGGGAAGCCCACCATCGCGCGCCTCAACGGAATGGCCGTCGGCGGCGGCAACGAGTCGCTCATGGCCTGTGATCTCGCGGTGATGGCCGAGCACGCCTTCATCAGCCAGGTGGGAACCAGCGTGGGTTCGGTGGCCTGCGGTGGAGCGACCCAGTGGCTCCCCCTCCTGGTCGGAGACAAGCGGGCGCGGGAGATCCTCTTCCTGAACGAGCGGATCCCGGCGGCGAAGGCGCTGGAATGGGG
Organism: uncultured bacterium; assembly: GCA_964601275.1. Lineage (GTDB taxonomy): Bacteria > Krumholzibacteriota > Krumholzibacteriia > JAJRXK01 > JAJRXK01 > JAOZPE01. The sequence goes on from CAZRMV010000002.1 coordinate 9,100, forward strand.
GCTGGTGAACTGGGTCGTCCCCTCCGTCACCAAGGATGGCGAGTTCATCGAGGGAGCCTCGCCCGAGCAGATCTCCCTCGCCCGCAAGGGCGCGGACGGTTACGCCATCGACCTGAGCATGCTGGACCGGAAAGTGGAGGAGATCTGTGCGAAGATCATCGACAAGTTCCCTGAGTGCCTGAGGTACACCAAGCAGCAGGTGAATTTCTGGAAGGACCTGGCCTGGCACAACACGATCGGCCACGCGCGGGATTGGCTCTCCATCCACTATTGCTCGTGGGAGCCGACCGAGGGCATGGGCGCCTTCGTGGAGAAGCGCAAGGCAAACTACCGGATGATGCGGGAGCGGGCGGCCGAAGGGAAATCGAGCGAATTCCCGTGGGGCGCTCCCAAGGCCTCCTGTCCCTCCTGCGGGGCCAAGAACCTGCCCGAGGATCTCGTCTTCTGCGGCGTGTGCGGGGCGAAGCGATGAGTCTTCTCCTGGAAGGAAAGAAAGCGCTCGTCACCGGCGGCAGCTCGGGCATCGGCCGGGCCACGGTGGAACTCATGACCCGGGAGGGGGCCACGGTGGCCTTCACCTTCCGGCGCAACCGCGGTGGAGCCGACGCCGTTCTCGCCGGTCTCGAGGAAGGCGGTCGAAGCGGTTTCGCCCTCCAGGTGGACGCGGCCGATTCCGGCCGGGTGCGAGAGGTGGTGGAGGAAGCGGTCGAGCGGCTGGGAGGGCTGGACATCCTGGTGAACAACGCGGGGACCAACCGGGATGCCGTGGTCTGGAAGATGACCGAGGAGGCGTGGGACGAGGTCATCGCCGCCGACCTGAAGGGCGTCTTCAATTTCGTCCGCGCCGCGGTTCCCCTCTTCCGCGAGCAGAAACACGGCAAGATCGTGACGGTGTCCTCGATCAACGGACTGAGGGGCAAGTTCGGTCAGGCGAACTACTCGGCGGCCAAGGCCGGCGTCATCGGGTTCTCCAAGACCATCGCCCGGGAACTCGGCCGGTCGAATGTCAACGTGAACGTGGTGTGTCCGGGAATCATCGGCACGGAGATGGTGAGGAAGATGCCCGAGGAGGCACTCGAGAAATCGATTTCCGAGGTGATCCTCGGACGCCTCGGCGATCCGGAGGATGTGGCGGAGGTCATCGCATTCCTGGCCAGCGATCGGGCCCGGCACATCACCGGCGAAGTCATCAAGGTCGACGGCGGGCAGTACATCTGAGGCCGCCCTGGCGATGGGAACAGCGGGAGGAATGGAATGACGGTTCAGGAACTCAAGGACGTCGTTGCGGTGGGCGCGGTGCGTACGCCCATGGGCCGCTTCGGGGGAACCCTCAGGAACATGGCCGCCTTCGACCTCGGGGCCACGGCCATCCGTGCGGTTCTCGACCAGGCCGGACTCGAGGGAGAGGACGTCGACGACGTCATCGTCGGTTCGTGCCGCCAGGCCGGAAACGGTCCCAACCCCGCCCGGACCGCGGCGGTACGGGGCGGCATTCCCCTGTCGGTGCCGGTGGTCACGGTGAACATGGCCTGTCCCTCGGGCATGCGGTGCGTGGCCCTGGCCGCCCAGGCCATCCGCCTGGGCGAAGCCTCGGTGGTGGTGGCCGGCGGCATGGACAGCATGAGCACGATTCCCTACCTGCTGAAGAACGCCCGGTGGGAGGGATTCAAGATGGGGGACAAGACGCTCTTGGATGGATGGTCCGACAGCATCGATCCCCTGATCGGCCAGGGCATGGGGCAGACCGCCGAGAACCTCGCGGAGAAGCACGGCATCTCCCGGGAGGACCAGGATGAGTTCGCCGCCGCTTCCCACCGGAAAGCCGCCGCGGCATGGGATGCGGGGGCCTTTGCCGAGGAAGTCACGCCGGTGACCGTTCCGGCGCACAAGAAGGAGCCGGAGACGGTCTTCGAGCGGGACGAGACCATCCGGCGCGAGGTGGACCGGGCCAAGATGGCCCGGCTGAAGCCGGTCTTCCGGAAGGAAGGGACCGTGACCGCGGGGAACGCGTGCAGCATGTCCGACGGGGCGGCCGCCCTCGTTCTGTGTTCCCGGGAGGAAGCCGGCCGCCGGGGGCTTTCTCCCCTCTTCTCCATCGTGTCCTACGCGCAGACCGCGGTGGACCCCGAAACCATGGGGGAGGGGCCCGCAGAGGTCATTCCCCTCGCTCTCAAGAAGGCGGGGATGCGCCTGGCGGACATGGATCTCATCGAGGTGAACGAGGCCTTCGCGGTGCAGGTATTGGCCAACGGCCGGGTCCTGGGGTGGGACTGGGACCGTCTGAACGTCCACGGCGGCGCGATCGCGCTGGGGCATCCGACGGGGATGAGCGGTGCCCGGATCCTGGTCACCCTGCAGAACGCCCTGAGGGTCAGGGACAAGGAGTTGGGAGTGGCGGCCATCTGTGGAGGCGGAGGCGTCACCACCGCCATGGTGATTCGCCGGGAATCCTGACTGGAACCCGATTCCCCGGAATCTTCCCGGAGAACCGAAGACATCCCGACACGACCGGGCCGGTACGATCGAAGGAGCAGGAAACGATGTCCGACCATGAATTCATCCGCACAGAGGCAAGGGACGGACTCCTGGAGCTGACATTGTCCCGCCCGCCGCTGAACATCCTGAACGGCCCCATGATGGACGAACTCACCCGCGCGTTCGCCGAGGCCGAACGGAATCGGGAGGCCAAGCTCCTCCTCCTGCGGGCGGAGGGCAAGGTCTTCTCCGCGGGAGCGGATATCGACGAGCACCGGCCCGGCAAGGCGGAAGCCATGATCGAGTCCTTCCACGGCATGTTCCGCGCCCTCCACCGCGTTCCCTGTCCGACCGTGGCCTACGTCCACGGCGCCGCGCTGGGGGGAGGGTGCGAGCTGGCCATGGGTTTCGACATGGTCCTCGCCGAGGAGCGGGCGAAGTTCGGCCAGCCGGAGATCGGGCTCGGGTTCCTGCCGCCGGTCGCCGCGGCACTGCTTCCCGGTATCTCCGGCTGGAGCCGGGCGGTGGAGCTGTGTTGCTCCGGCCGACCGTGGACCGCCCATGAGGCCCTGGCGAACGGCCTGGTCCTCAAGGTATTCACCAGCGACGAGGCCGAAGAAGGCCTGAAAGCCTTCCTGGCGCCGTTCCTCCAACGCAGTCCGTTGATCCTCCGGCTCGTGAAGAAGGCCCTGCGCGGCGGGGACGACCGCGGTTTTTCCGCTCGCCTCGACGCCGCCGAACGCATCTTCCTGGAAGAACTCATGGCGACCCAGGACGTGCGGGAGGGACTTGCGGCCTTCGACGAGAAGCGTGAGCCCGACTGGAAGAACGAATAGGGAATGGACCATGGCAAGACGCCGTCCCGAGCGGGAAGACACACCATGATCACGGGCGTTCTGCTGGCAGCGGGACGGTCCAGGAGGATGGGGCGCAACAAGCTGCTCCTTCCCTTCGGGGGAATGCCGCTGTTGGCCCACGGCCTCGAGGCGTTGTCATCTTCCTCGGTCGACACGGTGGTGTGCGTGCTCGGCTGGCAGGCCGAAGCCGTGCGGAAGGCCGTAGTGGACGCCGGTCTCCAGGACCGGGTGGACTTCGTGGTGAACCGGCGGTCCACCGAAGGCCGATCCACCTCCATCCAGGCCGGACTCGCCGCGTTGCCCGAGGAAACCGAGGCGGCCCTTTTTCTTCCCGCTGACGTTCCCATGGTCCGGGCTGTGGATGTCGACGCGGTCGCCGAGGCGTACCGGGAGAGCGCGGCGCCGATCGTGGCGGCAGTGGACCGAAGCGGGGAACCGAGCCACCCGGTGCTCTTCGCGCGCGCCTGTTTTCCGCAGCTCATGGCCCTGGCGGGAGACGTGGGCGGACGCCGCCTGATCGAGGAACGATGGGACGAGGTGGAGAAGGTCACCCTCGACGGCCCTGACCCCTTCGACGTGGACACTCCGGGCGACTATGGAAGGCTGTTGAAGAGGAAGGTCCACTCATGAGGCCCAGCGCAGTGGTACGGGGAGGGGGAGAGATGGCCACCGCGGCGGGGCGGCGTCTCCACCTGTGCGGCTTCGATGTGATCCACCTGGAGACGCCTCGTCCCACGGTCGTCCGGAGGGAGGTCGCCTTTGCCTCGGCGGTCTTCCGCGGAAGCATCACCGTGGAAGGCCTGACGGCGCGCCTTTCGGGCGACCTCGAGGAGGTCGGGAAAACCTTTGCCCGCGGAGAGGTAGCCGTTATGGTGGATCCGCTCGCAAGGAGCGTCCCGGTCCTCCGTCCCGTGGTCGTCGTGGACGCGATCATGGCCAAGGGACGATGGCGGCCTGAAAACCCCACCAGGATGGACTGGGCGGAGTGCGTGGTGGCCCTTGGCCCCGGCTTCACGGCGGGTGAGGATGCCCACTACGTCGTCGAGACCTGCCGGGGTCACTTCCTGGGCAAGGTGTATTCCCGGGGCGAAGCCCTCCCCTTCACGGGCGTGCCGGGCAGTATTCTCGGTGTCACCAGGGAACGGGTCCTCCGGGCTCCCGCCGAAGGTGTCTTCGATGCCCTCAAGGAAATCGGAGATCACGTGGTGGAGGGTGAAACGGTCGCGAGAGTGGGCGGCGAGCCGGTGAGAACGGCGATTGCCGGAGTGATCCGCGGCCTGTTGCACGGTGGGCTCGATGTGGTCCGGAACCAGAAGGTGGGAGACGTGGACCCCCGTGGGGTGAGGGAGCACTGCTTCACCGTCTCGGACAAGGCCAACGCGGTGGCCGGCGGAGTGCTCGAGGCCGTTCTCCTCGGTCGAGCTCGGCAGCGGGTGCCGCAGGGTTTGGCGGAAGATCGAGGTTGAGACCATCGCTCCGCGTCCTTCCGGCCGCATGCGGGGTCGGGAGCGGGGAGCTTTCATTCACGGAGGACAATGATGAAAGCCGCGGTATTTCACGGGTCGGGACAACCTTTGACCATCGAAGAGATTCCCACTCCGGAGGTGGGTCCCGGAGAGATCCTTCTCAAGGTGGCCGCCTGCGGGGTCTGCCACACCGACCTCCACTACATCGACCATGGTGTGCCCACGGCCAAGACCCCTCCCATGGTCCTCGGCCACGAGTCCTCCGGCATCATCGCCGCGGTCGGTCCCGGAGTCACCACCTTCAAGGAGGGGGACCGGGCTCTTCTCCCCGCCGTCTACACCTGTGGAGTGTGCAGGGCATGTCGGGAGGGCCGGGAGAACATCTGTGATTCCATGGTGATGTTCGGCAACCACGTCGACGGCGCCTATGCGGAGTACGTGAAAGCCCCGGCCAAGGACACCTTCCATCTTCCCGAAGAGATTCCCCTGGAGGAGGGGTCCATCATCGCTGATGCCACCTCCACGCCGTTCCATGCGGTGGTCAATCGGGCGAAGGTGCGTCCCGGTCAGTCGGTGGTGGTCTTCGGGTGCGGTGGCGTGGGCATCAACGTCGTGCAGATCGCGGCCGCCGTCGGTGGAACGGTCATCGCGGTCGACCCCATCCCGGAGAAACTCGCCTTGGCCGAGCGACTGGGGGCAGTGGCCACCCTGAACCCCACCGAGGTGGAAAACGTCCCCAAGGCGATCCGGAAGCTCACCGGGGGCGGAGCCGAGATCGCCATCGAGGCGATCGGGAAACCGGAAGTGATGAGCCAGGCCTTCAACTGCCTGGCGACCGGCGGCCGCCTGGTGGTCATCGGATTCAGCCCGGAGATGCTCAGCATCAAGGCCGGCAAGATCATGTTCCAGGAGCTGGAGATCGTCGGCTCGCTGGGATGCCGGCCGGTGGACTACCCCCGCATCATCGAAATGGCCCGCCAGGGGAAGATCCAGGTGAAGGAACTGGTGACCGGGCGCTTCCCCTTGCAACGGATCAACGAGGCCTTCGACCTTCTCAGGGAAGGCCGGCCGGACGTGGTACGCTCCATCATCGTGCCGGCGATGGACTAGAGGGGGATTGCCGATGGGACTGCCTCGACTCGACGTGGAATTTCCCCGCAGCCTCGAGGAGGCGCTCACCCTCCTGCAGGAGCGGGACGAGGGGACCATGCCCATGGCCGGGGGAACCGACCTCATGGTGCAGCTGAAACAGGGCGCGGAGCGTCCGCGGAGAATCGTGTGCCTGTCGAAGCTCTCCGAGCTGGCCGGGGTGCGCGCGATGGAGGATGGGTCGATCGCGGTGGGGGGTGGAACCACCATCGCCGCGCTGGAATCCGACGCTCTGCTGGCGGAAAAAGCTCCCGGGGTGGTGGACGCCGCCCGGAGCATGGCGACGATCCAGGTCCGCAACCGGGCCACGGTGGCCGGCAACCTGGTCACCGCCGCGGCGTGCGCGGATCTTCCCCCCATTCTCACTGCATTGGGCGCGACGGTATCGGCGGCCTCCTCGCAGGGCTCGCGTCGCGTTGCCATGGAGCAGTTCTTCACCGACGTACGCCGGACCGTCCTTACCCCCGGAGAGCTTCTCACCGAGGTGATTCTCCCGCCGCGCGAAGCGGGATCGGGCTCCGCCTACGAGAAATTCGGTTACCGACGGGGAGCGCAGGTCGCGGTGGCCTCGGCGGCCGCGTGGCTGGTGCTGGAGAAAGGACTCGTTCGCGCATTGAGGCTCGTTCTGGGCGCGGTGGCTCCGATGCCCCTGGTGGTGGAAGGAGCATCGGCCCTGGTGGGACACGCTCCGGAGGGAGATGCCCTCGAAACCGTCTGTTCGGCGGCCGCGCGGGAATGCCGGCCCATTTCCGATATCCGGGGGAGCGCCGCCTACCGGCGGGCGGTGGTGGCGGTGGTTTCCCGGCGGGCCATCCAGAGGGCGGTTCGCCGGGCGCAGGGGGAAACGACCAAGGGAGGCGGCGCATGAGCAAGAGGCTGATCGCTCTTCGCGTGAATGGAACGATGGTGGAGGAAGCGGTGGAGGCCAACACCACCCTTCTCTCCTTCCTGCGCGATACCCTCGACATGACCGGAACCAAGCGGGGATGCGACGAGGGAGACTGCGGAGCCTGCACGGTGTTGATGGATGGGGCTCCCGTGAACTCGTGTCTCGTTCTCGCGGTCGAAGCCGACGGAAGCGAGATCACCACCATCGAGGGGCTGGCGAGAAACGGCGAACTCCATCCGATCCAGCGGGCCTTCGTGGACACCGGCGCCATCCAATGCGGCTTCTGCACCCCGGGAATGATCCTGTCGGCCAAGGCCCTTCTCGACGCCAATCCCGACCCCACCGAGGAGGAGATCCAAAGGGGACTGGCGGGCAACCTCTGCCGATGCACCGGTTACGTGCGCATCATCGAGGCGGTGAAACGGGCCGCCCACCCCGAGCGTCCGGTGCGGGTCGAGGCCGGAGAGAACCAGGGCGGGTTCTCCGTGGTCGGACGGAGCGTGCCCAAGAAGGACGCCCCGGCGAAAGCCATGGGGAAAGCGGTCTACACCGGCGACATCCGGCTGCCGGGAATGCTTCGCGGGAAGATCCTGGGCAGTCCCCATCCCCACGCGCGGGTGCTTTCCGTGGATACCTCCGAGGCCGAGGCGCTTTCCGGCGTCTTTGCCGTCGTGACCGCCGACGACTTCCCGGACACGCGGTATGGAGTGAGCCCCGCCCGCTACGACGAGCAGGTGCTGGCCAAAGACCGCGTGCGCCACGTCGGGGATGCGATCGCCGCGGTGGCCGCAGTCGACGAGGAAACCGCCGAGCGGGCCCTGTCTTTGATCAAGGTGGAATACGAGCCGCTTCCCGCGGTCTTCACGGTGGAAGAAGCGCTTGCCGAAGGGGCCCCGACGCTCCACGAGAAGTACCCGGGCAACGTGAACACGGAGATCCACCAGGATTTCGGAGACGTGGACGCCGCCTTCCGGGAGGCGGACCTCATCCGGGAGGACGTGTTCCAGGGTCAGCGGACCATGCAGAATCCCATGGAGCCCCACGTCTCCCTGGCGCGGGAGGAGCCGGACGGCCGCATCACCTTGTGGACCGCGAACCAATCGCCCCACCAGGTGCAGCACCAGATCGCCCGCGTGCTGAAGATCCCGAGAAGCTCCATTCGTCTGGTCACGCCGGCCATGGGAGGCGGTTTCGGCGGGAAGGCCGAGACCACCAGCCTGGACTTCTGCGCGGTCGCCCTGGCGCGGAAAGCCTCCCGGCCGGTTCTCATGGAGTACTCCCGCAAGGAGACCTACCTCCACGGCCGCGGCCGCCACGCCCAGACCATTCGATTGAAGACCGGGGTGAAGAAGGACGGCACCATCACCGCGGTCCACGCGGAGATCACCCTGGACGGGGGCGCCTACACCTCCTACGGAATCATCACCGCGTACTACTCGGGCGTCATGCTCACCACTCCGTATCGTCTGCCCAACTTCCGTTTCGACGGGCGGAGGATCTACACGAATCTGCCCGCGTGCGGAGCGATGCGGGGGAATGGAACCCCCCAGCCCCGCTTCGCGTTCGAGAGTCAGCTCGATCTCATTGCGGCCGATCTGGGGATGGACCCCATCGAGCTGCGCCGCCGCAACGCACTGGGCCCCGACGAGATGACCGTCAACGAATTGAAGATCACCTCGTGCGAGTTCAAGAGCTGCCTTGATCTCGTGGAAAAGGAATCCGGCTGGAAGGACAAACGGGGAAAACTTCCTCCGGGCAAGGGAATCGGCGTGGCGTGCGGCAGCTTCGTGTCGGGGGCCGGGTATCCCATCTACCGGGGGGATACCCCCCATTCCTCGGTGATCATCCGGTGGAGCGAGGACGGCAAGAGCGCCACGGTGCTGACCGGCGCCGCCGAGATCGGCCAGGGATCGGACACCGTTCTCTGCCAGATGGCCGCCGAGGTGCTGGGGCTGCCGTATGGGGACGTGGCCATCATCTCCACCGACACCGCCGTCACTCCCCCCGACCTGGGCAGCTACGCCTCGCGCATCACCTACATGGCCGGCAATGCGGCGCGGGATGCCGCGATCGATGCGAGGCAGCAGGTCCTCGCGGCGGTCGCCAAGGCCTGGAAGGTGCCGAGCGAATCGGTCTCCTTCGCCGATGGCGTCGTGTCCGCCAAGGGACGCGAGGAGACCCTCACCATCCAGGAAGCGGCCGCTCTGGCCTACCGCACTGTGGGTCCCGTGGTGGGCAAGGGAAGCTATTCTCCGCCGAAACTGGGCGGAAGTTTCAAGGGAGCGGCGGTGGGAACCTCCCCCGCCTACTCCTTCTGTGCCCAGGTTGCCGAGGTGGAGGTGGACATGGAGACGGGCACCGTGCGGGTAACCGACTTCTACGATGCCCACGACTCTGGAACGGTCATCAACCCCATGGCCCTGCATGGTCAGGTGGAAGGCAGCCTGGTCATGGGAATGGGCGAGAGCCTTTTCGAGGAAGTGGTCCACTCCGGCGGGCAGATCGTCAATGCGAATCTGCACGACTACCTCGTGCCCACGGCCATGGACGTTCCCAGGATCCATTCGCTCATCGCCGAGTCGTATGACCCCGGCGGGCCCTTCGGGGCCAAGGAGGTGGGGGAGGGCTCGGCGCTTCCGGTCATGGGCGCGGTGGCCAACGCCGTGGCCGATGCCATCGGCGTCCGGATCACCGAGCTGCCCATCACGCCGGAGAAGGTACTCAAGGCCCTGGGCAAACTCCCTCCCGGCGAAGACGCTGAACCGGGAAAATCGAAGAAATGCCAGGTACGGGACGAAGAATCATGAAGCAGGGACGTTCAGATGTGCTGGCCCGGGCGGACCGGGTGCTCAACGACCTGTCCTACGGATACGTGCACGACTGGCTGGATCGCGGAGCCGACCGGCACGCGGTGGGATATCTGCCCATCTACGCGCCGCGAGAGATCATTGCCGCCGCGGGGATGATCCCGGTGGGCGTCTTCGGCGCGGGCGACGCGCTGGACATCGTGAAGGGTGATGCGTACTTTCAATCGTACATCTGCCACATTCCCAGAAGTGTCATCGAGATGGCCCTCGATGGAAGGTTTTCCCGCTTCTCCGCGTTCATCTTCCCCTCGATCTGCGACGTGATCCGGAACCTGTCGGGGATGTGGCAGATGAATTTCCCCGACCAGTACGTGAAGTACCTGGACTATCCCCAGAACTTCGATCCCGAGGTGGGAGGGCGATTCTACCGCCGCGAATTGGAGGACCTGCTGGATCATCTCGAGAGCATCCGCGGCAAGAGCGTGGGCGACGCCGAAATGCGCGACGCCATCACGCGATACAACGAGAACCGGATCCTGCTCGACCGGCTCTTCGATGGACGTTCCCGGGCTCCCCACGATTTCCCCACCTTCGAGGTGTACCGGGTGGTCCGGGCCGGCACCGTTCTCACCGTGGACGACCACAATCAACTCATCCAGGACTATCTGGACGCCGTCGAGAACGAACCGCTGCCCGACCAGGATCGGATCCGCGTCTACCTGGTGGGTGCTTTCTGCGAGCAGCCGCCCCTGGGACTCTTGAAGACCCTCGAGCAGGCGGGTTGCGCCATCGTGGGGGATGACCTCCTTCTGGGAATGCGTTTCATCGGGGGCGAGGTCGCAACCGAAGGCGATCCCCTGGACGCGCTGGTCACCGCCTACCTCACCCAGTGCGCCTGGTCTTCGGCGGTGTACGATGGCGACAAGCCGCGGGAAGACGCGTTGATGGAAGACCTCAGGGCCCGCGAGGTGGATGGTGTGATCTTCTGTTGCCCGAGCTTCTGCGACCCGGCCCTCCTGGACCGTCCCATGTTGCAGAAGCGGTTGGACGCGGAGGGTGTTCCGTACGCCAGTTTCCAGTACTCGGAGAACACCGGACAGTTCCAGGTGATTCGTGAGCAGGCCGGAACCTTCTCCGACTCCATCAAACTCTGGGAATGAGGAAGAGCTCCATGAGCGATACTCCGGAAATCGTCAAGGAAAAGAGCATGGTGGTCCAGAAGAAGATGCTGGCCGCCTATTACAAGAAGCTCGCTTCGACCGGAGAAACCGGACAGAAGGTCGTCTACACCTTCGTGCCGGGCAATCTGACCGAGCTGATCCTCTCCTTCGGCGCAATGCCCGTCTACCCGGAGATCAATGCGCTCCAGTCGGGGATGCGGAAGAAGTCGATGGAGTTCATCCGGCAGGCCGAGAAGATGGGGCACTCCGAAGATGTCTGCACCTATGTGAAATGCGATGTGGGCATGATGCTCGAGGGCAATCTCGGTCCCACCGGTGAGAAGGTTCCTCCGCCCGACCTGTTGCTCTGTTCCTACACGGGTTGTTTCACCTTCATGAAATGGTTCGAGAACCTGGCCAAGATGTACGATTGCCCCGTGGTCATGCTCCATGTGCCCTATCGCTCCGAGGGTGAGGCAAGCCCGTCCATGGTCGAGTACGTGGTCGATCAACTCCGGACCAAGGTCATCCCGGCCCTGGAGAGGGTGACCGGCAAGCCTTACGATGAGGAGCGATTGAAGACCATGCTGGGCCGGGCGGCCGAGGCGGAGGATGACATGGTCTACTGCTTCGAGAGCGCCAAGAACCGGCCGTCTCCCATCGATGGATACTTCGCGGGAGTGTACTACATCGGCCCCATCTTCACCGCGTTCAGGGGTACGGAGGAGTGCGTCACCTACTATCGAAGCCTGCGCGAGGATATCGACGAACGCATCGCCAAGGGCCTGGGTCCGATCACTCCCGAAGGCCAGATCGAGAAGGAGGAGTACCGGCTCGTGGTGGAGGGGCCGCCCAACTGGACCAACTTCCGTGAGTTCTGGAAACTCTTCTACGAACGGGGCGCGGTCGTTGTGGCTTCCACCTACACCGACGTGGGCGGCAGCTACGATCTCGGTTTTCGGCACGATCCCACCCGGCCCCTGGAGACCATGGCCGAGTACTGCATGAGCTGCTATACGAACCTCAGTCTTCCCCAGAGGACGGCGGTGCTTTCGGACTACGTCCGCGATTACCACGCCGACGGTTTGCTGGTGAACTCCATCAAGTCCTGCAACTCCTTTTCAGCGGGCCAACTGCAGATGCTCCGGCAGGTGGAGGAGGAGACCGGCGTTCCGGTGGGCTTCATCGAATCGGACCTGGTCGACCCCCGCTATTTCTCCTATGCCAACCTGAAGAACCGCTTGGACTCCTTCTTCCAGATGCTGGACCAGAAGACCACGCCGGGGGAAACGGACGCCTGACCGAGGGAGACGCGCAACCATGGAACTGTACATCGGCATCGATCTGGGCTCGACGACCTCCAAGGCAGTGGCGGTGGGAAAGGACGGGGAGATCCTGGGGCGGGGCATCACCAATACCCGGAGCAACTACCGGGTGGCCTCGGACATTGCCCGGGAAGAGGCCTTGCACAACGCCCGGTTCACCCATCTCGCCCAGGCCATGGAAGACCAGGGCTACCCGGTTTCGCGGCACGAAGCCATCCACGCCGACCTCGCTCTCAACTTCCGTCTCGAGAGCTACCTGAAACGGCTGGAGACCCTGGCGAGGGAATGCGAGCGAACCAATGCGGCGCTTCCTCCCGAGGATCGGGTGCCCCCGGAATGCCTGGACGAGATCTTCCAGATCCTGAGAAGGGAAGCGCCGGTCACCTTCGATCGCCAGGCCCGGCACGACAGTTCCAAGTTCTTCCGGGACATCGCCGGTACCGCCTTCGCCGATGCCGCGGAGGAGGTGTCCACCCGGTGGAAGCTTTCCTCCGAGCCGCTGGTGGCGGTCTACGAGCGCTCCATCGTGTCGGCCGAGAATGAACGGGTCGAGATGGACTTCGGCCGGAGCCTGAGCGCGGCCTGCGACCGCACGCTGGAGAGCCATCCCGAGGAGAGGGAGGACCACGGTTTCGTCAAGGCGCTGGAGGACGCGAAGAAGCAGGCGGTGGAACTGGAGCTGGTGACGAAGGGCATGGTGGGGACCGGCTACGGCCGGCAGCTTCTTCCCTTCCCCGAAGAGAGCATCCGGTCGGAGATCCTCTGCCACGGTCTGGGTGCCCACCTGGTCTTCCCCGGGACGCGGACGGTCCTGGACATCGGTGGACAGGACACCAAGGCCATCCAGGTCGACGGGGAAGGCGTCGTCACCTCCTTCCACATGAACGACCGCTGCGCTGCGGGATGTGGGCGGTATCTCGGGTACATCGCCGACGAGCTGGCCATCAGCGTGAAGGACCTGGGTCCTTTGGCCTGCAAGGCGGACAAGACCATCCGTATCTCGTCCACCTGCACCGTCTTCGCGGGGGCGGAGCTGAGGGATCTGTTGAACCTGGGTGAGAAGAGGGAGAACATCCTGGCGGGTCTGCACCGGGCCATCGTCCTGAGGGCCTTCTCGTTGCTCGCGCGCTCCGGGGGCGTCCATGACGAGTTCACCTTCACCGGGGGGGTCGCCAAGAACGTGGCCGTGGTGCAGTATACCCAGGAGATGGTACGCAAGAACTACGGAGCCATCACCATGAACGTCCACCCGGATTCGATCTACATGGGCGCGTTGGGGGCCGCCCATTTCGCCTTGAGGGCGGCTCGTGGAGAGGCCCTGCCGGATCCGGGCATCGCCGAGCCGGACAAGTCGGTCCCGGGAACCTGCTGCACGGAGGATACGGCATGAGCGCAGGCAGTGTGTACACCATGGGAGTCGACGTGGGGGCGAGCTCGGTGAAGACCGTGCTCATGGATTACGGCTCCGGAGAAAACGCGGACATTCTGTTCAAGGACTGCCGCCGGATGCGCCGGCGCAATCCCGCGGTGGTGGCCGACGAAAGCATGACGGACGCCCTCTCGGTGGCGGGTCTCGAGTTCGACGACATCGCCTACGTGGCGAGTACCGGTGAAGGCGAGATGGTCCAGCGCAAGCGGGGTCACTTCTACAGCATGACGACCCATGCCAAGGGGGCTTCCTTCCTGGTCCCGCAGGCGAGGGCGGTCCTCGATCTGGGCGCGCTGCACGCGCGGGCCATGAAGATCAACGAGAAGGCCCGGGTCCTGTCCTACCGGATGACCGGCCAGTGCGCGTCCGGCTCGGGGCAGTTCATCGAGAACATCACCCGCTACCTGGGGGTGAGCCTCAGCGAGGTCGGTCCCCTCTCCCTCCAATCCACCCACCCGGAAGGAGCTTCCTCCATCTGCGCCGTGCTGGCCGAGACCGACGTGATCAACATGGTGTCCCGGGGAGTCTCCACGCCCGACATCATCTGCGGGATCCACGAATCCATCGCGCAAAGGCTGGTCAAGCTGCTGTCGGCCCTCAAGGCCGATTCGCCCCTGGTGCTGACCGGTGGTCTCTCCCGTGACGTGGGGATCGTCGAGGTGATCCGCCGGAAGGTCGAGGCGGACGGACTCGGCCTGGAGGTTCTGACCCATCCCGACGCCATCTATGCGGGTGCCCTGGGTGCGGCCCTCTGGGCCGGCTGGCGCCACTTCAAGCTCCAGGAGAAGGCGACCGCAATCTCCTGACCGCCCAGGACTCCGTTGCCTGCCGCTTCGACCCCTCCGTCTCCGCGGGACCGGCGGTGTCCCGACCCCGTTCCCCGCGTTCACCGACAACTTCGATGACGGTGCCATCGACCTGGCCGTCTGGAACTACGGTGGCCAGGTGAGCGAGGGGAACGGCTATCTCCACCTCCGGCGCCAGACCACGGCGGATTTCCTCCAGAGCCGCCAGAAGTATTCCGGCAACTGGAAGATCACCATGAGGGTGCGCCTCAACGCGATCCAATGGGACGACATGTTCCACGGCATCAGTTTGAGGGACAGCGATGGCGCAGGGATCAGTTTCGGATTCTCGTGCTACGGCAAGCTCTTCATGAGCCAGCACGATGGCAACGGTGGGACCTCCTTCAGCTACGGACCCGACGGATCCAACCGAACGGGCCAGTGGCAGACCTGGACCCTCGAGAGGAGCGGCGGCCAGGTGGCGGTACTGGTGGACGGCCAGGCGGTCACCGGGATCTCGCCGGGCGAGGTTCCCAATGGGGTGTGGATCGCCCTTCCCGGGCACTACCAGGACGGCGATGGGGAGGTCGTCTCGGGAGTGAGTTCGTCGGATGTCGACATGATTTCCATCGAAGGTGGTTCCTGAGAGCAACCGGGATGGAGGCCATGAGCACCGAATCTCGGCGACGACTCGAAAGCGTCCGTGAGCGCATCGCGGCGGCCGGACGGGGTGGACGCGGCCTGGGTTTGACACGCCGGCGACACGGGTTCAAATCCCGTTGGGGACGCCACCCTCCGCCTCCCGCGCGGTTGACGCGGCATCGGACCGGCTGATATGCTGGTGCCCGTGAACTGAATCCTTCCCCTGCGTTCGCGGCGGGCAAGCGTCCCAACGCCCCGTCCGACGTACCGTTCAACTCCCTGTGCGCGTGGTCGCCGTCGCGCGCTCGGCCTCGAGGGTGGTTCCGCCCCGGAACGCCTCCGGCGGGTTCGTCGTCGCCTCCTGGCACGGGAATCGCGGAGGTGTCTCATGCTGCAACGACTGCTTGCCGTCGCCATGGTGGTCGCGGGAATCGTTTGGCTCGCGCCGGTCCCCCCGGCGAACGCCGCCTGGCCCGGCGAGGTCGCCGTGTGCACCGCACCGACGACCCCGGGCGAAGCGTCGGTCGTCCCGGACGGATCGGGCGGCGTCATCATCGCCTGGACCGAGGCCCGCAATCCGACCTCCTACGATCCCGACGAGGCGGTGTGGGCCCAGCGCATCGACGCGTCGGGGACGGCGCTGTGGCCGACCGACGGGCGCTACATGGTCCCGTTGCGGAACTACTCGATCGCCCGTCACCTCGACTACTACAGTAGGCAGCACTGGCTGGCCGGCGATGGCCAGGGCGGGATCTGGGTGACCTTCGTTGATACCGGCGGCGGGGGCTGGGTGTACCACCGTCGGACGGACGGCACCGCGGATTCGCTCCAGGTCGAGGCGATCAGCACCTACGGCATGGACGTCGTGTCCGACGGTGCGGGCGGCGTATTCGTCGCGTGGAGCGGTGCCGGGGGATCGTACAGCGACGTGTACGTGCAGCACGTCGACTCCACCGGCACGGCGCTCTGGACCGCCGGTGGCGTGCCCGTATGCCAGGCCGCTTCGTGGCAGCACCACACGGTCGTCGTGGCCGACGGGTCCGGGGGCGCCGTGGTGGCGTGGGACGACGAGCGCGACGGTTACCTGACCGACATCTACGTTCAGCGCGTGGACGCCTCGGGGACCCCGCTGTGGACGGCGGACGGCGTCCGCGCGTCGACGTATCGTTCGCCGGGTGTCGTGTCGGATTTCCTGCCCCGCGTCGCCCGGGACGGTACGGGAGGGTTCCTCGTGTCCTGGAGCATCAACGGCTCGCCGTTCTACGTCGAGGCGCAGCGCATCGATTCCGCGGGCACGACGCTGTGGGGGAACACCGACGTCGTGCCGTTGGCCGTCGCCGGGGACCATGACATGATACCGGTCGGCGACGGAGGATGCATGATCGCGTACGCGTACGGGGACGACATCCGCCTTCGGCGCGTGGATGCGAACGGAGCGCCGGTGTGGACGAACGACCTGTTCCTGTGCGCCGCGCCCGGCATACAGAACTACGTGGGGATGACGCGCGGGGAGGACGCGTCGGCGTGGGTCATCTGGCATGACCGCCGCAACGGGGCGAAGGATCGCTACGTGCAGGGAGCCGACACGACGGGCGTGATCCTGGGTTCGCCGGACGGCGATCCTGTCGACACCCAGCCCGTTTCGTCCTGGGGCTACGTGCTCGAGAACATGGCGACGATCCCCGGAACGGGCATCGTCGCCGCGTACGTGGACACGCGAAACGGCAACGCGGATATCTTCGCCCGCATGATCGCGTCGTCGCCGGCCACGGCGGTGCGCCCGGCGATGGGGCGCGGCGTGCGCCTGGGTGCGCTCTGGCCCAACCCCGCGGGCGGCCCGACGCGGATCGCGTGGAGCATCGACCGCGGGGCCCGCGTGGAGCTGTCGGTGTTCGACCTGGCGGGGCGGCGCGTGCGCACGCTCGCGCGGGGACGCTTCGGTGCCGGCTCGTACTCCGCGCGATGGGACGGCCGCGACGCGCACGGGCGGCGCGTGGCCAGCGGCGTGTACTTCGTGCGGCTCGACACGCCGCTCGGGACGCGGTTGAGTCGCGTGACGATGCTTCGCTGAGACGCGCCCTCCCTCGGGTGCGACGTCATCCGCGGCGGTCTCCTTCCATCCGGCAACGACGGCAGGCCGTATTCCGGTCGTCCCGGGGGTATTGCACCCGGCGGTCCTTTGGTGTATTCCCCACTCACGGACCGAATCGCCCCTTGAAACCATCAGATCCCGACCATGAGCTCTGAACTCCGGCAACGACTCCAGAGCGTCCGCGAACGCATCGTCGCCGCCTGCGCGCGCTCCGGCCGCTTACCCGACGAGGTGGAGATCCTCGCCGTCACCAAGACCCATCCCCTGGAGACCCTGCTCGACGCGGTGCAGGAAGGTCTGTACGAACTCGGCGAGAACCGGGTGCAGGAGGCCCTGCCCAAGATCGAGGCCTTGCCGCCCGGGGTCCACATGCACCTCATCGGCCGCCTGCAGAAGAACAAGGTGAACAAGGCCGTCGGCCGTTTCGCTTCGATCGAATCGGTCGACCATCTCGAGCTGCTCGAACGGATCGCGCGGCGGGCTCGCACCCTGGACGTGGTCCAGCCCATCTGGATCGAGGTGGACCTGGCCCAAGAGCCCCAGAAGGCCGGCTGTGCTCCGGAGCAGGCCGCCGAACTGTGGGAGCGCGCCCTTGCAGAAAGTTCTGTGGAAATCGTGGGGCTGATGGGTATGGTGCGCCTGGAAGACGACGAGACGGCGGCCCGGGCGCGCTTCGCCGCCCTCCGGCGGCTGGCCGAGGGGCTGCGTCGCCGGGACGGCGCCGCGGCCCGCTTGTCGATGGGCATGAGCCGTGATTTCGAGTGGGCGGTCGAGGAGGGCAGCCATCAGGTGCGCCTGGGCAGCGCGCTCTTCGGACCGCGCCGGCCGCGCTGAGGAAGGGCGATCCGCCGGCCGGTGGGCCGCAGCAGCGAGCTATTGGGCGCGCCCGCCGGACGCCCGGGGCCGCCTGGTAGGATTCTGGGCAGCGGCGGGTTCCCCGCGGCCACGGGCGGGCTGGGCCCCCCGGCGCGCGCGATCGGCCGGGATCGACGGGAAATGCCGGGAAGACACCGCTTCGGGGGTGGCAGGCGGCCCTGCTCCGCGGTTTCTTCCCCGAGGGCCTCGGAACCGTCCCCCGACCGGGCGGGGGCACCATCGAAGGAGTCTTGGCTTGGCGATTGCACACCTGATCACCACGGCGCTGGATGTCTACCTGCTGATCCTGCTCGCCCGCGTGCTTTTGAGCTGGGTGAGCCTGGATCCGGGGCATCCGGTCGTGTCGTGGATCCACCGGATGACCGAGCCGCTGCTCGGGCCCATCCGTTCGGTCCTGGGCGTGTGGGGGGGACTGGATTTCAGCCCGGTGGTGGCGATCCTCCTGCTCTCCTTCCTGCGCCGCTGGATCGTGAGACTTCTGTCGTAGTCAGGCGCCCCCCTGCGAGGGCGCGAGGAGGCAGCATGCGCATCACGCCGCTGGACGTACGCAAACAAGAATTCCGCAAGGGGATGCGGGGGCTCGACCCCGAGGAGGTCTACGCCTTCCTGGCCACCGTCGCCGACGAGTACGAGACCGTGCTCACCGACAACCGGCAGTTGCGCGATCGCGTGCTCGAACTGGACGAGAAGGTCACCGAGTACCGCAACATGGAGAAGACCCTGCGGGATACCCTTCTGACCGCCGAGCGGGTGATGAACGAGGCGCGCGAGAACGCCCGCAAGGAGGCCGAGCTCATCCTGCGCGATGCGCGCGTCCAGGCCCAGCAGGCCTCCCAGACGAGCGCGCGCGAGGCCGAGACCCTGCGCGCCCAGTTGCGCGAGCTGCGCTCTCTGCGGGACCGCTACCTGGCCCGCCTGAGAAGCCTGGCCGAATCCCAGATCGGGATGCTGGAGAACTTCCTCCAGGACTTCGAGGAAGACGACCATCGCGCCCGCGAACTCGAGTCGACGGGACCGTACGCCGCCGAAGCGCCGGTTCCTTCCGCAGCCCCGGCACCGGAATCGGCCACGGGCCCGGCGCCGGCGGAAGCAGCTCCGCAGGGTTTCAAGGCCGAGGAAGGCCCCGGGATGACGGACAGCCCGTCCCCGGAGGATCCGCCGGCCCAGATGTCCCTGCCGGAGACCGCCGAAGGCCTCGCCTCGGACGCGGCGCCGGAGACACCGGGCGGAAGGGAAACCACCGACGATCCGGATTCCGGCAATGACCAGTGGCGGCACTACCAGCCTGGACTCTCCGAGGCGAGCCGTCCGGTGGAGACGGTCGCCGCCACCGTGGCCGAAATGGCCGAGGCGGCGGGGTCGGAGTCTGGACAGAGCGCCGAAACTATGCCACCTTCCCCGGACCCGGGCGAGGAGGCGGTCGCGTCGGAGTGGGATGGATCGCCCCGGGAAGAGCCGGCAATCGTGGCTTCCACCGAGGAAACCGAAGAGAGCGCCAAGGAGTCGCGCTGGTCGATCTCCCGCTTCACCCGGGGGTTGGGCGACTTCTGACCGGCGTTTCGGTGCCCGCGGGGTTGACTTCCACGGCCGGACTCGAAGTCCGGCCGTTTTCCGTGGGCCCCGGGAGCTCGATGCCGGGTGGGAGGACACATCATGGAGTTGCGAGAGGAAATCCAGGAGGCCGTGGGGTTCCTGCGGCAGAAGTCGGAGATCGAGCCCGAGTACGGGCTCATCCTGGGGACCGGCCTGGGATCCCTGGCCGACCGGGTCGAGGCCGACCTGATCCTCCCCTACGACGAGATCCCCGGTTTCGTGCGCAGCACGGCGACCAGCCACGCGGGCAACCTGGTGTTGGGACGTCTCGGCGGCAAGAAGGTCATGGCCATGCAGGGGAGGCTGCACTACTACGAGGGCTACTCGATGCGGCAGATCACCTTCCCGGTGCGGGTCATGCGGGCCATGGGATGCCATTCGCTGATCATGAGCAACGCGGTGGGCAGCATGAACCCCAACATCACCCCCGGGGAGATCGGCGTCCTGGTCGATCACATCAACCTGATGGGCGACAACCCACTCATCGGTCCCAACGACGATTCCCTGGGCCCGCGCTTTCCCGACATGTCCCAGCCCTACGACCGCGAGTACATCGCGCGGGTCCTGGACGTGGCGATGGAGCTGAAGCTGCCCGCGCACAAGGCGGTGTACGTCGCGGTCGCCGGACCGAACCTGGAGACCGCGGCCGAGTACCGTTTCCTGCGTGCGGCCGGCGCCGACCTGGTAGGGATGTCGATGGTGCCCGAGGATATCGTCGCCGTGCACGGGGGCATGCGCGTGCTGGGCCTCAGCGTGATCACCGACATGGGCCTGGCCGACGCCCTGAAGCCGGCCAAGGTCGAGGAAATCATCGCGACGGCCAACCGCACCGAACCGCGCCTGGCGGAGCTGGTCACCCGCTTCCTCGAGCGCTTGTAGGAGAGGGCATGGCGCGCCACGGAGATTCCGTCTTCCACCCGTATCCCGCTTCCCTCGGGGGGGAGGATCCCCCCGCCGCCGAGGCCGAGGTCCGCCGCTTCTGGCAGGAGCACGACATCTTCCGCCGCAGCGAGCGCGACCGGCGTGGCCGTCCGGACTTCGTGTTCTACGAGGGACCGCCCACGGCCAACGGCAAGCCCGGGGTGCACCACGCCATCAGCCGGGTGATCAAGGACATCTTCTGCCGCTACCAGACCATGACCGGCCACCACGTCCTGCGCAAGGCCGGGTGGGATACCCATGGTCTACCGGTCGAGATCGAGGTCGAGAAGCAACTGGGCCTGAGCAGCAAGGAGGAGGTCGAGCGCTTCGGCGTCGAGGAATTCAACCGCCGCTGCCGCGAGTCGGTCTTCACCTACAAGAAGGAATGGGACGAGTTCACCCACGGCATCGGGTTCTGGCTCGACCTGGAGCATCCCTACATCACCTACCAGAACGACTACATCGAATCGGTGTGGTGGCTGCTGAAGACCATCTGGGACAAGGGCCTGCTCTATCGCGGGTACAAGGTCGTTCCGTACTGCACCCGCTGCGAGACCGCGCTGTCCAGCCACGAGGTGGCCCAGGGGTACAAGGAGGTCGACGACCCCTCGGTGACGGTGAAGATGCGGGTGAAGGGAGACGACGAACGCTTCTTCCTGGTGTGGACCACCACGCCCTGGACCCTTCCCGCCAATGTCGCCCTGGCCGTCGGCCGGGACATCGATTACGTCGCGGTCCGCCAGGAAGGGGAGATCCTCATCCTGGCCGAGGCGCGCCTGGGCGCCTGTTTCGGCGACGAGACTCCCCCGATCGTCCAGAGGATGAAGGGGAGCGAGCTGGTCGGCCTGGAGTACGAACAGCTCATCCCCGAATTGGAGACGGACAAGCCGGCCTTCCGCGTCGTAGCCGCCGATTTCGTGAGCACCGAGGACGGCACCGGCATCGTCCACATCGCTCCGGCCTACGGCGAGGACGACTACCGCGTGGGACAACAGCACGACCTTCCTTTGCTGCACCCCGTCGACAAGACCGGGCGCTTCGCGCCCGAACTGAAGCCCTGGGCGGGGGTCTTCGTGAAGGACGCGGACAAGCTGATCATCCGCGATCTCAAGTCGGACGGGCGTCTCTTCGCGCAGCAACAGGTGCACCACAGCTATCCCCATTGTTGGCGATGCAACACCCCCTTGCTCTACTACGCTCGGGATTCATGGTACATCCGTACCACCGCGGTGAAGGACCAGCTCATCGCGGCCAACGACGCGGTGAACTGGGTGCCCACCGGGGTGGGCCGCGAGCGCTTCGGCGACTGGCTTTCCAACAACGTCGACTGGGCCATCTCCCGCGACCGCTTCTGGGGAACGCCCCTGCCGGTGTGGGAATGCGACTGCGGGGAGCGCCGGTGCGTCGGCTCACGCAAGGAGATCGAGGAGGCCGGCGGAAGTTGTCCCGACGATCTGCACCGGCCCTACATCGACGCGGTGGAATTGAAGTGCTCCAACTGCGGCGGCGCGATGCGGCGGACCCCGGAGGTCATCGACGTCTGGTTCGATTCGGGCGCGATGCCCTTCGCCCAGTGGCACTATCCCTTCGAGAACGAGGAGCAGTTCGAGCGCCAGTTCCCCGCCGACTTCATCTCCGAGGGGGTCGACCAGACCCGCGGCTGGTTCTACAGTCTGCTCGCCATCGGCACGATGGTCCAGGGGCGCAGTTCGTACAAGAACGTGCTGACCCTGGGTCTCGTGCTCGACAAGAACGGCCAGAAGATGTCCAAGACCCGGGGCAACGCGGTCGACCCGATGGAGATCCTCCGCCGTGACGGGGCCGATCCCCTGCGGTGGTACCTGGTGACGGTTTCGCCGGCCTACGCGCCGATCCGTTTCGACCTCGAAGGCGTGCGGGAGTGCCGGCGCAAGGTGCTGGGGACCTTGGAGAACGTCTTCGCCTTCTTCTCCTTGTACGCCAACCTCGAGGAGTACACCGCGAAGAAGGTGGAGGACCCCGCGGCCCTGGACCAGCAGCTCGACCGCTGGATCCTCAGCCGCTACCACGCGGTGGTCGAGGAGGTGGGGGCGAGTCTCGATGGGTGGGACGCGACCCGGGCCGGGCGCGTACTCGGCGACTTCATCGTCGACGAACTGAGCAACTGGTACGTGCGCCGCAGCCGCCGCCGTTTCTGGAAGGGGGAAATGGGTGGGGACAAGCGGGCGGCCTTCGATACCCTGTACACGGTGCTCGAGGGGGTCTCGCGGTTGCTCGCGCCCTTCGTTCCCTTCATGGCCGAACGTCTCTACCGGGGGCTGCATCCTACCCTCCCGGAAGACTCCCCTGCCGACAGCGTCCACCTGGCCTGTTGGCCCACGAGCTGCGAGAGGGCCCGCGATCGGGAACTGGAGGAGAGCATGGCCGCGGTCCTGACCGTGGTCGGACTGGGGCGCAGCCTGCGCAGCGCGCACGATCTGAGGATTCGACAGCCCTTGAGAGAAGGCCTGGTCTACGGGCGCAGCCAGGCGCTGCGGCGGGCGGTCCGGGAGGAGCGGTACGCCGCCCTCATCGCCGACGAGCTGAATCTGAAGCGGGTGTCGTGGCTGGACGACCCCAGCCGGGTGGCCAAGGTCTCGGCCAAGGCCAATTTCCGCCGGCTGGGGGCGCGTTTCGGCAAGAGGACCCCGGCCATCGCGAAGGCCATCGCCGCGCTCCGGGCCGACGACCTGGCCCGGCTGCGGAAGGAGGAGAGGCTGGTTCTTACGGTGGAGGGCGAGGAGGTCGAGATCGGCGCCGACGATGTCTTCATCTCCGAGGAGGGTCTGGCGGGTCACGTGACCGAAAGCGGCCAGGATTGCATGGTCGCCCTGAACATCGAACTCGACGACGATCTCCGGAAGGAAGGCCTGGCCCGCGAGCTGGTGAATCGCATCCAGAATCTCCGGAAGCAGGCGGGACTCGCGGTTTCGGACCGGATTTCCTTATATATCGCCGGTGATGAAGCGGTGATGGCCGCCTGGTCGGCCCACCGGGACCGGATCCGCGAGGAGACCCTGGTCCAGCTCGAAGCCGAACAACCCTCGCCGGACATGGTCCGGGAGGACTTTTCCATCGACGGCCACGAGACGATCATCGCCCTGGCCCCATCAAAGGTCGAAAGCCCTCGATCCTGACTGCGGTCGTAAGGAGAATCATGCGCACGAGAGACCTGGAGAAGTATCGGAAGCTCTTGATGGAAGAGAGGGAGCGGATCCTCGAGAGCATCAAGGAGCACGAAGCCCAGATCCGCCAATATGACGAGATCGAGGGCCGGGTCCACAGCAACCACATGGCCGACCAGGGGACGGACGAGTTCCGTCACGAGCAGGCGATCCGGCTGTTGCAGAGCGAGAACCGCTATCTCTACCGGATCGAGGACGCTTTGCAGCGGGTCGAGGACGGAACCTACGGGAAGTGTGAGCTTTGCGGAACGGCGATCTCGACCCAGCGTCTCACCGCCATCCCCTACACCCGCATGTGCATCGAGTGCGCCGAGAAGGAGGATGCCAAGCGCGGATGACCCGCCTGCGTTCCACGTCCGGATACCTGATCGCGGCGGGCCTGCTCCTCCTCGATTTTCTCACCAAGCGGCTGGTGCTGGCCGAACGGGAGCTCTTCTCCCGGGGCATCGAGCTGATTCCCGGGATCCTGCGGTTCACCTACGTCCGCAACTCCGGGGCCGCCTTCGGGATCTTCCAGGGGGGGCGGTGGCCGTTCATCGCGGTTTCCGTGGTGGCGGTGGTCGCTTTGACGTGGGTGCTCCGACGGGATCATCGTCCCGCTCTCCGTTCGTGGTCCTACGCCCTCATCCTCGGGGGCGCGTCCGGCAACCTGGTCGATCGTCTCTTCTACGGGGGGAGGGTGGTCGATTTCATCGAGATGAGCTGGAAGGGCCACGTCTTTCCCGTCTACAACCTCGCCGACATGGGGGTCAGCATCGGCGCCGCCCTGCTGGTGCTCGCTTTGTTGCGCGAAGGGGACCGAAGCGAACCCGATGCGGCCAACGGTCTTCCCGCGGCCGAAGATGACGTGTCATGAGCGAGGAATCCCGGCGGCGGACCGGTGGGGTCGAAGAGGCCCAGGCCGGCATGCGCTTGGACCTCTGGCTGGTCCAGGCCGACGGCGGCCTCTCGCGCACCCGTGCGCAGAAACTGATCGAGGAAGGCCGGGTCAAGGTCGACGGGCGGGTCCGCCCCGCCCGGCACCGGCTGAAGGCCGGGGAATGGGTGGAGTGGGAGCATCCGCAGGCACGGCCCACCGGTCTGCGCTCGCAGGACGAGGTCGAGTTCTCCATCGTCTACGAAGATGAGGATGTGGCGGTGATCGACAAGCCGGCCGGGTTGGTGGTGCATCCCGCGCCCGGCCACCACGATGGAACCCTGGTGAACGGGCTGGTGGCGCGGCTCGACGGCCTCAGCGAGGTGGGCGGAGTCCAGCGGCCCGGGCTGGTTCATCGTCTCGATCGGGACACCTCGGGCCTGTTGGTGGTGGCCAAGAACGACGCGGCGCACCAGGCCCTGTCCGCCCAGTTGCAGGACCACAGTCTCCACCGCGTCTACCAGGCGATCTGCTGGGGCCATCCCGCCCCGGCGGATGGGGAGATCGAAGCCCCCCTCGACCGGCACCCCACCGACCGCAAGCGCCGATCGGTGGTCAGCTCGGGCAAGCCCGCCCACACCCGCTACTGGACCGAGGAAGTGCTGGAAGGCGCGGCGCGGCTGCGCCTGCGTCTCACCACCGGCCGGACCCACCAGATCCGCGTCCACCTGGCCCATCGGGGGCATCCGGTGCTGGGCGACGGACTCTACGGCGGGGGGGAGAAGAGACTCAAAGGAGCCGATCCGCGGCATCGTCCCGCCCTGAAGGCGGCGCTCGCCGCGCTGGGCCGACAGGCGCTGCACGCGGCGGAGCTGGCGTTTCGCCATCCGGCGA
This sequence comes from uncultured bacterium, assembly GCA_964601275.1. Lineage (GTDB taxonomy): Bacteria > Krumholzibacteriota > Krumholzibacteriia > JAJRXK01 > JAJRXK01 > JAOZPE01. The sequence continues at coordinate 34,519 of CAZRMV010000002.1, forward strand.
GTGGCCGGCCGGTCAGCTTCCGTTCAGCCCTGCCCGAAGACTTCGAGGCCGCCCTGGATCTGCTCCGAGGAGGGGGGGGAGGCGCTCCTGGGGTGGACAGGGGCACGGGGGACAGCTAATCTGCACACAAGCGGATCGGCGCGACCAGCCCGGCCGTTTCCTCCCTCGAGCGGCAGCGCCCTCCGGAACTTCGGCTGACTCGAGGTCCCACGGAAGGACGAGAGGATCCCATGAAGATCAAAGAACGCGAACGAGATGGCGTGGTCATCCTGGAGGTTTCCGGGAAGATCATGGGCGGTCCCGATTCCGAGCTGTTCACCAGCACCCTCAAGTCCCTGGTGCACCGGGGGAAGACCCGGGTCATCGTCGATCTGGGGGAGGTGAGCTGGGTGAATTCCACCGGCCTGGGGATCTTGATCTCGGGCTATTCCAGCATCAAGCGCAGCAACGGCGAGTTGAAACTGGTCAATGTCTCCGACCGGATCGACAGTATCTTCATGGTGACGAAACTCTACTCGGTGTTCGATTCGTACAAGAGCGAGGACGAGGCCATTGACAGTTTCGCCGTCGATTGATTTCCGGCCGTCATCGGTCCCTTTTGCCGAAGTAGAGGCGTGGTGAAGATCGAACTCAGTTTTCCGAGCTCCCACATGTTCCTGGGCATTCCCGACGCGGTCATCCAGGAACTGGGAAGTGAATTGCCATTCACCCAGACCGAACTCGACGAGCTCTCCACCTCGGTGATCGAGGGCTGCACGAACGCCCTGGAGCACGGCAACAAGATGATGGACGAGGTGCCCGTCCGGCTCGAGATCGTCTTCGATACCGAGAGGATCGAGATCACCATCTTCGACCAGGGAGAGGGCTTCGACTACGAGTCGATCGATTTCTCCCTGGAACCGGCCGATCTCATGCAGGAGCGGGGGCGAGGCATCTATATCATGTACACCTACTGCGACGAATTGAGCTTCTTCCGTCACAACGGCTCGTTTGCGGTCCGCATGGTGAAGATCCCCAAGGCCCGCAGCGGCGGTGAGAAGACCACCAGCGGCGTCGGCGAGAAGGACTGATCCCGCGGGCGGGGAGGCCCATGGCCGTCATCCTGGCTCTCGATCCCGGCGAACGGCGCACCGGTGTCGCCGTTTCCGACCCGACGGGTTCGCTGGCCCGACCCCTCTGCACCCACGACCGCCGCCGCGACGGCTCGTTGCTCGAGCTGATCGCCGCCCTCTGCGCCGAGCACGGGGTCGAGCGGATCCTCGTGGGGTTTCCCCTGACCCAGATGGGGGAGCAGGGGCCGAGGACCGAGCACGCCGAGCACCTGGCGGCGCGCCTGCGGGAACGGCTCGATCTGCCGGTCGAGCTGGTCGACGAACGCTACACCAGTCTCGAGGCCGATCGGATCCTGCGGGGCAAGAAGGCGGAGAAGGGACGCCGGGATGCGGTCGCCGCCGCGCTGCTTCTGCAGACCTGGCTCGAGCGAACGGGGAGGGAGCGGTCATGATCAGCCGGCGCCGGGGCGGCTTGTTGCTGTTTGCCACCGCGGTCGTGGTGGTCGGGATCGGGCTTTCCCTGCTGGAACTGCACATGGCGCTCTACCAGGACCACTTCACCGAAGGCGAGGAAGAGGTGGTCAGCGTGGAGATTCCCCACGGGGCGAGCGTCCGCTCCGCCGCGCGGCTCTTGCACGAGGCCGGACTTCTGGACGCCCCCTGGAAGTTGCGGCTGGTCCATCGCCTGCACGGGGGCGCCTCGACCATCCAGGCCGGTCTCTACCGCATCCGGCGGGGCAGTTCTCCGGAACGTCTGCTGCACCTGCTCGAGGAAGGCCGGGTGGCCCTGGTGCGGGTGACCATCCCCGAGGGGTGGACGAAGGATCGCACCTGCGGGGTGCTCGCCGATTCCCTTCACCTCGATCGCCAGAAGCTCCTGGAACTCAGCCGGCGTCCGCCGGTTCCATGGAGGAAGGAACTCGATCTGCCCGCTGGGGCAGACCTGGAAGGCTATCTCTTTCCCGAGACCTATCGTTTCGCCGATGGGATCTCAGAGGAGCTGGCGTTGCATACCCTGCTGCGGCATTTCCTGGCGGTCTTCGACGAGACGATGCGGGCCGACGCCTTGCGCGAGGGTCTGACCGTGCACGAAGCGGTCACACTGGCTTCGATCGTCGAGGCGGAGACCTCCCTCCCGGAGGAGAAGAAGAAGGTGGCGGCGGTGTATCTCAATCGCCTGCGCAAGGGCTGGAAGCTGGAGGCCGACCCGACGGTGGCGTTCGCTGTCGGAAAACCCGGAGAGCGCCTGAGCTACCGCGACCTCCAAATCGACTCTCCGTACAACACCTACCGGGTGAAGGGATTGCCTCCCGGTCCGATCAACAGTCCCGGCCGGGAGGCGCTCGACGCGGTGGTGCATCCCCAGCAGGATTTCGATGCGCTCTATTTCGTCGCCGACGGAAAGGGCGGGCACGTGTTCTCGCGTACCTGGGAGGAGCACCGGGCGGCGGTGAGGGCCTACCGCGCCGCTCGGCGCGCGCACGGCGTGCGCTGAGGACCGCTGCCGGCTTGACCGCGTTGCCGCATTCTCCTAGCGTATCGATCCACTCGAGAGGAGGCCCATCGTGAACTGGATGAGGGACCGCTGGCTGATCCTCGGCCTGGGATCGATCGTGGCCGGCTACCTGATGTTGGGGGTGATGGAGCAGGGAACGGCGGCGTCGATCCTGCTGGTGGCCGGGTACTGCGTATTGGTTCCCGCCCACCTGTGGTCGCGCTACCGGAGGGACATGGGCGAATAGCTCAGCTGGTCAGAGCACCTGCCTTACAAGCAGGGGGTCACAGGTTCGAGTCCTGTTTCGCCCACCATCTTCCCCCGCGCCCCGCCTCATCGCTGTCCAATTCCTGGTCACCGCCGGCGGGCCGGCGGCTGGCCATTTCTCTTTCGCCGGGCCGCTAACCTTTTTCAAATCTTGACCTTAGATCTCCAACCGGCTCGATCTGGGTGGTTGACAGTCTTGTCGGCCTCGTGCTAAACTTCGCTCGTCGAGTATTGGATCGAAAGAGTGGAAGGAGGTTAATCAGCAGGGAAAAGCGCAAATGTCTGCGCAACTGGCAATCCTTCTGGGTTGTCATGAGAACCGTTTAGGAGGTGTCCTAGATGTTCAATCGGAGACTCCTGAGTCTCGTCCTCGTCACCGGCCTGATCCTGGGCCTTGCCGGCCTTGCATGGGCTGGCGTACCCGATCCGGGCCAGAGCGAGGTTTCTGCCGTCGGCGGCGCGGTGACCATCACCCCCGCTGGCAATGGCCAGAGCCTCACCGATCGCGGGACTCCCGTGACCGTGACCGTTCGTGATGCGAATGGTCTGCCCATCGCGGCGTATCCGGCCCAGGATATCTGGCTGGATGACGCGGGTACCGGCGACATCAACCTGTGCCAGGGTGGCAGCCTCGCCGACGCCGATACCGACGTCAACGGCGTGACCACCATCTCGGGCGTCATCGCCGGCGGTGGATTCACCCAGGCCGGGATGTCCGTGTACGTGAGCGGTGTCGCGTTGACCGTTGCGGTCGACAGTGGCACGGGCTCGACGATCGTCAATATCGACGTGAACAGTCCCGACATCAACGGTGACCGCACCGTCAACCTGTCGGACATCTCGTTGTTCACCGGTGATCTCGTCGTCCCGACGTTCCGTTCGGACTTCAATCACGACGGTGGCGTGAATCTTTCCGATATCTCCCTCTTCACTTCGTGGATCGGGGAAAGTTGCCCCTGATCTCTCGAAGCGGGAAGGAGAAGGGTGTCTTCGGACCCCTTGTGTCTGAGCAAGCGTGCGCCAGTGAAATCGCAGCATCCATTGGCTCACTCTCTCTTTAAGGAGATGGCTCATGCTTAGAAAGGCAATGTTCCTGGCCTTCGCGATCGTCTTGGTGGTTTCCGCCTCGGCGTCCGCGCAGTGCACGTTTGGTGTCTATGGAGACACCGCGGGAACCCAGACCAGCATCACCCCCATCCGCGACCTCGGCCAGGCGCTCTTCACGATCGACGTGTACTACGTCATGTTCGTGGAAGACTTCGTCTGGGGCGCGGCATGGAACCGTTCCGTCACGGGATTCCAAGAGGTGGGTCACATCCCGGTCTACGACAACACACAGCAGTTCGTCGAAGATCGGATCGCTGATGGCCTCGGCTACCGGATGGGACTGGGGAACTGCCAGATCGGGTTCAACGGAAAGCCGGTGTTCATCCTGCAGGAAACCCTGATTCTCCAGGACGACTTCCAGGGTGGCACAGGTTCGATCCAGGTTCTCCCGAATCCCCTGGAGAACTCCAACAACCCCGTCTACACCGAGTGCGATCAGAATGCGACGATCGTTCCCTGTGTGGGCACCATGGGTTCCTTGGTGATCGAGTCCATCGTGCCGGCGGCTGGTAAGACCTTCGGCGCGGTCAAGGCTCTGTTCAACTAGCTTCCGGTCCACTCGACCAGTTGCTATCGCGATCGCAACGGGCGGGTGGCGGTTCGGTCTCCGGACTGTCCACCCCCTAACATCTCGCCAGAGTTCTTCCCACAACCGGGGATTGCTGTGGCGCACCAGAGGTGAAGTGGCGGGAGAGTAGTGAGTTTGGCTCCCCACTGCCTCGAAGACAAACAACGGAGGACTTCTTCATGAAGAAGCTAATGATTCTTGCCACCCTCGTGGGTGTCTTCGCCATGGTCGGCATGGCCAACGCGCAGGGCGTCACCGGGGAGATCGGTGTGTCTTTCGACGAGGCCGGAACCTTGGCCGCGGGCACCATGGTGCCCGGTTCGCAGCTGGATTTCTTTGTGGTGGCCTTTGGACTCAACGAGATCTTCGGATATGAGTTCGAGGTGACCCCGACGGTGGCCCCCAATTTCGTGCTGGGCAAGGACGCCTACGGTCCTGCTCCCCAGGACTTCGGAACGGGCCTCGAGGTGCGCGCCGGGACCGGTGGCTGCGTGAACGACCCCACTCTCATGGGTCCGGATGCGGGCTCCTGGACCCTGACTGTGTACCACGTGCTGTACTTCGCACCGGTGAACGACCTGAACCTGTGCGTCGGCCCCTCGCCGGGCTCGGGCGCTTCGACGCCGCAGTACACCATCTGCGACGCCAATGCTTCCATCTTCCCGCTGCTGCCGACGGCCAACCAGGATCCTTCCGGGATCACTCCCGTGGGATGCGCGGTCGCCAACCCGACCCAGGGCCAGACCCCGGTCGGCGCGGAGACCACCACCTGGGGTTCGCTGAAGGCGGGATTCTAGACCGACCCCCCACTCCCGTTGCCCCTTTCGGGGGCATCCGAACAGGCACGCGGCTCCGGCTTCCGGGGCCGCGTTCCTCATTGGGGCCGCCTCCCCCGTCGCGGCCGCGTCCCCCCTTCCCGGGGTCGCATCGCCCCTTGCCCCCCGTCCAAGCCCTGCCGTATATTGCGGCCAGGGAAGCACTTGCCGGTGGACGGGCCCGGCCTTCAGGAATGTTCTGGACAATTCGGGCGGCTCGGTTTACACGGAGTGCGACGAGAATGTAGCAGACGTTCCCTGTCGGAACCGGGGTTCTTGGTGCAGGGGACGCCGTTGTGCCTGCTGTTCCTTTTCGGGGGAACCATCGGGGTGCACGAGCGGTCGAGTGGCAGGAGAGTGGCAGATCTGGCTCTTCACTGCCTCGAGAAAAACCCAAGGAGGACTTCTCTATGAAGAAGCTAACGATTCTCGCTGCCGTGATGGGCATCTTCGCCATGGTCGCCGTGGCAAATGCCCAACCATTCGGCATCGGCGTCTCCTTCGACGAGGGGGGAACGCAATTCACCACGAGCTCGCCGATTCCCACCGGGTCGGAATTCCACGTGTACGTGGTGGGCTATTTCCTGACCGAGATCTTCGGTTACGAGTTCGAACTGCATCCCAAGGACAGCTCGGGCTTCATGGTCGGCAAGGATGTGTATGGTTCGGCGCCCCAGGATTTCGGGTCGAACTACGAGGTGCGCGCGGGCACCGGAGCGTGCATGAACAATGCTGCCACCATGGGACCCAATGCCAACACCTGGACCCTGACCCGCTACAAGATCCTGTACTTCGCGGATCCGGGAACCGACTACGATTTCTGCATCGGTCCCTCCCCGGGATCGGGCGCCACGTTGCCGCAGGGGACCTTCTGCGACGCCAACGCCACGATCTACCAGATGTCGCCGGCCACCCAGGATCAAAGCGGTATCGTGGGGGACGGGTGCGCGGTGGCCAACGCGACCCAGGGTCAGAATATCGTCGACGCCGAAACGTCCTCCTGGGGTTCTCTCAAGGCAGCCTACTAGAAGGCCTCGCCACTCAGCCATTGCCCCCTTCGTGGGCATCAGCAAGCCAGGCACGCGACTCCGGGCCCCCGGGGTCGCGTGCCTGTGGTTGCAGACCCGATAGGCCGCGGGTTATACTGGACCCAGGCCCCTTCGACCATGATGGGGTGGCGCGCAACGGCTGCCTTACCGCGCGCCCAGTGGCCGTGTCGAATCCTTCCGCTTGTTCCCGCCCCTGGGACGAGGAGTTCCCGCGTGTTCCCGAGTGAAGGTCCAGGTCCACTCTCGGCCGGCCGGCCGTGGGCGATCGCCTTCGTGCTCTTCCTGTTGCTGCTGGCGGTCCGGGTCCGGGATGGAGGAGCGGTGGTTCCTCCCGGTTGGACCGTGGTGTCCAGCACGTCCGAGGAACTGCGGATCGACATCGAGGTTCCTCCGGCGGAGATCCGCACCGAAATCCATGGAGACCGCGCCTATCACCTCCTGCGGGTGAAGGGTTATTCGACCGTGGGCGAACCCGGTCTTCCCCTGGTTCCCCAGCGCGGAGCCTGGATCGCCCTGCCCCCGGAAGGGGAGGTCCGGGTGAGCGTCGAGCTCACCTCGGTCGAGGATCTGCCTCCCGGTCCCCTGTTGCCTTCGCCCGTTCCGAAGCCCCCGCGTCCCGGTCAGCGGGAGAACCTGGGAAGCGCGCTCGAGGAGGTGGTGGAGGGAGAGGGCTATTCCGCCTGGCGCCTGGGCACGGCAGAGGTGGCGCGCTTGGGCGAGCCGGTGTGGTCCAATGGACAGCGGATGGCTCCCCTGCGGATCCGGCCGTTCCTGGTGAGCCAGGCGGGGCAGCTCCTGCAACAGGTGCGCCGTCTCACCGTCGTGCTCCGTTTCCCGCGGGCCGGATCGGTCTCGATCCCGGCGTACCGGGGAGCGGATGAACCGGTCTTCGGCCGCGTGTTGAATCCGAAGGTGGCGCGGCAGTGGAGGGCGGCCAGCCCCCAGGACCGGCTGCGCCTGGCCGACCGGCGCGAAGGGGAAGATGGCGCGGTGGGGGCTGCGGCCCCTTCCGGAGCGGAGACCACCGCAGCCGCCGGGACGATCCTCCCCGTGGACCAGATGACCCTGTTGAGCGACGAGTACCGGATTCCCGTGGCCGCCACCGGGCTCGTCCGCGTGCACTTCAGCGACCTCTTCGGCGCCCTGGGCTTTCCCACCGGGATCCGCCGCGATCAGCTCCGGCTGTACATCAAACGTCCTTCGCTGCCGGGCTCGCCGTCCTACCCCGTTCCGCTGAGTGAGGACGTGCCGCTGCATTTCTTCGGCAACCCGGACCCGGCGGGGGAGATCACCCCCGCGGACATCATCATCTTCTACGGGTTCTCCGCCCAGGAGGACAACATCGAGCGGATCGTGGGAGGACAGACGCTTCCCGCGGCCATGAAGCAGAGGGCCGACAACTACAACTCGGCCAACATCTATTGGCTCGCCGCGGCCGATCCCGGCGGGGGCAGTTGGGCCCGCATGACGCGCGAGAGCTTCACCGCAGCGAGTGGAACCCCCCAGGCGTCCTACGACTACCAGGAGCATTTCGGCCAGGATGTCTACTACCAGCCCAATCCGGTTTCGCCGATGGAGACCCGCTACCTCTGGAACACTCCGTTCCGGGTGGAGGAACGTCTGCCCCTGCGGCTGCGCCAGATCGACCCAAGCTCTCCACTGATCGTCCGCTGGGTCTTCTGCAGCAATCTGCATCTGCAACAGAGCGTGCCGGTGGGCCAGGAGCTCAAGACAAGTTTCTACCTGGAAAACGAGGACGGGAGCAATCGCCGGCTCCTGAAGACCCTGGACATCAACGGGGGCCGGGGAGAGTTCGACCCCGGGCCCTTCGGGGCGCCGACCGCGGTGGTCGACACGATCCCCGCGGGCAGCTTCTCACCGGGAGGCCTGCGCCTGCGCTTCCACAACGTCAACGAATCGAGTTCCCTCTTCCACCTGGTCATGGTCGACAGCGTCAGCCTCTTCTACCGGACCCGATACCAGGCGGAAGCAGAGCGGGCGGTGTTCAACACCGCGTTGGCGGGCAGCGAGGTGAGCCTGTTGGTTCCGGGATTCACCGCGACCGAGATCTTCCTGGTGGAGACCACCGATCCCCGCGCGCCCCGCTGGGTCGATCTCTTGCCGGAGAATCTCGTGGTCGATACGAGCGGGAAGAGCTTGAGCCTGCAGGTGCCGGCCGAGGGCTCGAGGGTTCGCTCGTTCGTCGCAGTGAGCTCGGTGGAGATCCCCCGGGTCACCTCCGCGGAGATCACCCGCAGCTCGACTCCCATCCTGACCCGCCAGGTCGGCGATCTGCAGGCCATCGCCCTGGGTCCGGCCCGCTTCGCCGCCGCCACGCAGCCCTGGTTGCAGTGGCGGCGCGACCACGATCGTCGGGGCTGGAACTACGGCTACGTGGACGTGCAGGAGGTCTTCGACCAGTTTTCCGGCGGACTGAGTTCTCCCGACGCCATCAAGGAATTCCTCCACTTCGCCCATCTCCAGTGGGGAGCGAAGGCGGTGTTGCTGGTGGGAGATGCCAACGAGGACCACCGGCGCGTGGTCCGGGTGTTGAACCAGCCGGCCGGGGTGGAGGACTTCGTTCCCACCCACATCCATCTGCAGTTCTATGGCGATTTCGAGGTCGTCGGTTCGGACAACTGGTACGTGCTCTTCGACATCGATGATCGCGATTATCCGCGACGCCTGAACAAGGGTCCCGATATGTTGATCGGCCGTTGGCCGGCGCAGAACGAGCAGCAGGTCGCCGACATGGTGGCGAAGGTGATCGCCTATGAGCAACCGACCGAAAGCGACACCTGGCGGCGACGGGCCATCTGGATGAGCGACGACGCCTACAGCACGGGGTTGTTGGGCGGCCTGCAGAATCCGCAGTATTCCTATTCGTTCGAGGAGACGAAGTTCCAGTCCACCCAGGAGCTCTTCACCGCCCAGACCACCGCCTTCCTCGATGGGACCATGGAAGGATTGAGCTGGGACCTGGACGACTGGACCGCGCCGGTGCGGGGCGGCCAGACCGTGTTCCCCTTCTCCTTCCTGGCCGAAGTGCAGCAGGAAGTCGCCACGACCGCCCGCCCCGCGCTCTACGCGACCCTGGGCGAGGGCGCGTTCCTGCTGAACTACCAGGGCCACGCGAACTACAACGTCTTCGCCCACGAACAGATCCTCCTGCAGATCCCGGGACAGTCGTCCCCGGTGGACCAGTTCGGGAACGCGGGGAGGCCTTTCCTCCTGTTCGGTCTCGGCTGTCACGCGAGCGATTTCCTCAGATCCACCGATCTCTCGCCGAACGATTCGCCCAGTTTCGGGGAGACCTTCGTCACGCACCCGACCATGGGCGCCATCGCCAGCTACGGCAGCAGCGCGTTCGAGTTCCTGCGCCCCAATCTCGCTTTCGGTCAATCCATCACCGACGCCTTCTTCGGCCCCACCCGCACGGGACAGGTCCTCGACGGCACCGACGCCCAGTGGATCATGGGCGACGTGCTGGCCCAGGCGGAGTGGGATGTCTTCGGGGCCGCGACCACCCAGGTTCCCCAGATGGTCGCGCAGTACGCCTTGTTGGGAGATCCCCTGCTGCGGATGGACGGGGCGGCACCCAGGGTCTCGTTGATGTCCGACGGCAGCCCGGTCAGCGAAGGTGAGGCGGTTCTCCCCGCGATCGGCGCGCGCAGCCTCCAGTTGCAGGTGGACGCGGTGGATGAGTCCGGGGTCGATCGCATCGAGCTGATCGAGAGCGTCGACGGGGTCAGCCTCGATCGGAGCGACCTGCTCAGCCCGCAGAGCGGCGCCGGGCTCGACGCGCGTCACGCGCGTTCGGTGGCGAACCTGCCGGTGGAGGCCCGGGGGATCGGCGGGGGAATCCAGTACGAACTCAGGGTCTACGACCGGGCCTATCCGCAGCTTCGTCCGGGCGTCTTCCGCTTCGAAGTGCCCTTCGACCTGGTGGTCCAGCTCGACGGAGATCTCCTTCCGCCGGGAGGCCGGCCGGTGGCTCCCGGCGAGCTGGTGGCGTTCACCCTGCAGCTGGTCAGTCCGGTCACCCTCTCGGCGAACGAGATCGAGCTCGAGTTGAGCGGTCTGGGCCTGGAGGGAACCCTCCAGAAGACGCAACAGGACACCGAGGGCCGCAAATGGGAGATCGCCTTCAGCGCGCGGGGGTTGGCGGGAGCCACCGAGCAGAGCCTGCTGCTCCGGCTGGCCGGGAGCGAAACGCTCATCTCCCTGGCGGGATTGGCACCTCCTGCCGAGCTGGCGATCAAGAGCCATTACCCGGTGCCCAGTCCCTTCGATCCCTCGCGGGGAGAGGTCCGCATCGTGGCCGATCTGACCGCGCCGGCCCAGTGGGCGCGGGTGACGGTCTACGACCTGAGCGGCCGCCCCGTGGTTTCCTGGCGGGAATCGGCTCCGGGATCGGAGACCACCGTGGTCCTGCACTGGGATGGACGGGATCGCCGCGGAGACGAACTGGCCAACGGGACCTACCTGTATCGACTCGAAGTGGCGGACACGCAGGGGGAGATCCACCAGGGCGACATGGGAAGAATCGTCCTGATGCGGTAGGTTGTCACCAGACCGGAGGGGTGCTCCGGGGCCTTGCCCAGCGGGTCCCGGCCGCCGTTTTCATCGAGGTGTCGATGCCGCGATCCGCCGACAATCGCCAACTCTTCGAAGTGCTCGCGTCACTGACCACCGAAGCGCGCAATCCGCGCACCATGGAGATCGACCTGGTGCCGACGGAGGAGGTCCTCCGGCTGATCCACGAGGAGGATCGCCGGGTCCTGGACATGGTCTCGGGGGTTCTTCCCCGGCTGGCGGTCGTCGCCGATCACATCGCCGAGGCGTTCGGACGGGGAGGGAGCCTCTACTACGCCGGGGCCGGCACCTCCGGACGGTTGGGGGTGCTCGACGCGGCCGAATGTCCGCCGACCTACGGGACTCCTCCGAGCCAGGTCGTCGGCTTGATCGCCGGCGGCTATGAGACCCTGGTGCTCAGCCGGGAAGGGGTGGAGGACCAGGAGGACGAAGGAATCCGTGCGGTCGACCAGCACGAACTCAAAGCGGCGGACGTGCTGGTGGGCTTGTCCGCGAGCCGGAGAACCCCCTTCGTGCACGGAGCGCTCCGTCGGGCGAAGGAACGCGGGGCATGGACCGCGTTCCTGGTGTGCAACGAGGTTCCCGCGGAACTGAAGGAGATCGCCGACGAGGTGGTCGAGGTGGTGGTGGGACCCGAAGCCATCACGGGAAGTACCCGCATGAAGGCGGCCTTGGCCCAGAAGATGATGCTGACCATGCTCTCGACCGCGGCCATGATCCGCAGCGGAAAGGTCTACGAGAACCTCATGGTCGATGTCCAGCCCACCAGCGAGAAGCTGGTGGAGAGGGCCAAGGGCCTGGTGATGCAGATCGGCGGCGTCGAATACGCCGAAGCGTCGCGCCTGTTGGATGCCACCGGGTTCCAGGTGAAACCCGCGGTCCTCATGGCGCGCCTGGGAGTGGATCTCACCGAGGCCCGGCTGCGGCTGGAATCGGCCGGGGGTCTGTTGAGGAAGGCCCTCGCTTCGAAGGAGCCATGATGCAGGGGAGCCGGCACGCCGAGAGGGGCAGGAGTTCGGTGGGGGCCGTGGTGGGGTCCCTGGTTCTTCTGGCCGGCCTCATCCCCTGGCTGACGGCCTGTGGGGGAGGCGAAAGCTCCTCCCGGGACGAGGGAGAGAGCCGAACCCTTCCGGTGGAAACCGTGGTGTTGCGGGTGGGAGCCCTGAGCGATTCCGCGGCGGTGGCCCGCGCCGCCGCCCCATGGGCGCGCCGGGAAAAGGTGGTGGTGGAGGTCGTGCCCCTGTCCCGCTTGGAAGCAGCCTCCGCGGCCGAGGATCTCTCCCTGGTCGAACGCGAGGGTGGCCGGGGGGTTCCCTGGAGGGTTGAGCCGTGGGGAATCCTGGTGCGGACCGACCGCCTGGCCCGGGCGGGGTGGAAAGGACAGCCTCCCGGAGACTGGCAGGAGCTGATGCAACTCGTCGGCGCCCTGGCTCGTCACGGCGGAGGCTTCGCCGTGCCCAGGACCCCGGACGGACTGCACCGCTCCTTTCTTCCCCTGTGGTGGGCCGCCCTGGCCACGGCCGATACCTCCGTCGCCCCCGAAGGAGGCCGGGCTGCAGAACTCGTCGAGCGCAGCCGGAAAGACCGACTGGATACCCCCGCGGCGATCGAGGCGATGGCTTTTCTCGGCCAACTTGCCACCCGCGCAATGCAGCTTCCCCCCGGGGAGATGGACGAAGCCTTGCGTTCCGGGGAGGTGGTGATGTTTCCCTGCGGACTCGAGCAGGCGCGGCGCCTGCAGGATCGCAGCGGACTCGATCTGCAGTTCTGGCCCTGGCCGCCCGCGACCGCGGGGGCTTCTCCCCAGGCCCTGGCAGTGGTGCGCTCCTGGCGGCACCCTGAGGGAGGACCCCATGGCAGCCTGGCCGGCCGACTCGCCGAAGCACTGGCGCGTTCGCGGGTTGGGATCCCGGGGTGGGTCTCCCTCGCGGCCTCGTCGGCGCCTGCGTCCGTGACCGGTGACTCCTCCGGGATGGACTCCCTGGTCACCCCGGCGCTGCTGCGGGCTCTCCGGCCCTTTGGGACGGTGGCGAAAGACCATCGAAGGGCGGCGGTGATCGACGAGGCCTGCAGTGCGGTCCTGAGCCTGCGCCGCAGCCCCGAGGCGGCGTTGCGTGACGCGCAGGCCCGCCTCCAGGAGAGATGATGAAGCGTCCGCCGATGCTCGCTGGACTTCTCCGTCGACACCTGGAACGAACCCCCCTCTTTGCCGTGGGCTTGATGTCGGGGACCAGCCTGGACGGGGTCGACGCGGTCCTGATGTCGTTGGACCCTCCCCATCGGCCGAGGAAGTGGAAACTGGTGTCGGCGTGGAGCGGGCCCTTCCGCGAAGTGGATCCGCAGCGCCTGAGAGAGGTGGCCGGGGGAGCCTCCACCGACGCGGGAGAACTGAGCCGCGTGCGCATGCAGGTGGCGCGCGACTACGAACGGGCGGTGCGGGAAGTCTGCTCCCAGGCCGGAGTCGAACCGTTTGATCTCGGCTACGTCTGCGCCCACGGGGTCACCCTCTGGCACGCGCCGGCTCCTCGGGGAATGGGCCACACCTGGCAGATCCACGCCGGCGGAGCCCTGGCGGCGTGGCTTGGGACGGTGGTGGTCGACGACCTGCGCACGGCGGACGTGGCGGTGGGGGGCCATGGCGCGCCGCTCGCTCCCTTGTGTGATCTGCGCTTGAGGGTTTCTCCCGACGAGGACCGGGTCATCCTGAACTTCGGGGGGGTGGCGAATCTCACGGCGCTGCCGGCGGGGGCGACCCGGAGCGACGAGATCCGTTGCGGAGACGTGGGCCCGGCAAACCTGCTGCTCGACGGATTGCGCCGCCGCCAGACCGCGGGCCGCGAGGATTTCGACCGTGACGGCATCCTGGGGCGTTCGGGCCGTGCCGACGACGCGCTGGTGCGGCAGATCCTGGAGGAAGGTTGGACCCGGATGCCGCTTCCGCGTTCCTTCGGCCGCGAACAGTTCGGTGAGATCTACCTGGAGGGCTTCCTCCATCGGGCCGAAGGACTCTCGGCGGCCGACCAGATGGCGACCCTCGTCGCGGTGGAGGCCGGGGCGGTCCGGATCTTTCTCGAGGAACTCTGCGGCGATTGGCGTCGCCGCCCGGATCGGCCCCTGAAGATCCATCTCTGTGGTGGGGGCCGGCACAACCAGGCCCTGGTCGAGGGCTTGCGCCGCGAACTGCCGCAGGCTCGGATCGAAGGCATCGAGGCGTTGGGCGTGCCGGCCGATTTCAAGGAAGCCGTCGACTGGGTCCTGCTCGGATGGCTGGCCCTGTCCGCCGAGCCAGGGGGGCTTCCCCCGGTCACCGGGGCGCGGGAGGATCTGGTCCTCGGCGCGGTCCACGCACCCACCCTGATCTCTCGATCCCACGTGTCGCGATGAACCATCGGTGGACGCATCTTCTCGCCACGGGGTTCGTTCCCCTTTCTCCCGGCTCGAGGAAGGCCCGGCTTCGGATCGAGCCGGTGATCCTCCTGGTCCTGTTGGCCGCGCTCCTGGCCGATTGCGGGCGGCCGCCGAGGCCGCGCCTCGACGGTCGTGAGGTCACTCCGAAGGAAGAGCCATTGCCCCCGCTCGACGAGGAAGGAGTTCCTCTTGTCGAAGAAGGGGAAGCGACCCTCGAGGACGGTGCGGTGGCGGCTGAGGAAATCCTGGACCGTCTGGAACGCACCGACCTCATCCGTGTGGGATTGCTGACCGGCTTGCCCGAGGTGGAATTGCGGGTGGAGGACTCGGTGGAGGTTCTCGATTCCCGGGGACGCAGCCAGGCCCACGGCGCGGGTCCCGGCCGGGTGAAGATCCGACGGGCCCGGCGCGGGTTCACCGTGGATGGCCCGGGCCTGGACGCGGTGGGGGTGGCCGGAGGCGGCGTCCGATTGCGGGTGAAGGGAGACGGTGCGCACTTCTCGGTCAAGAGCAATCGGTACGCGGGCGAGATGCTGGTTCTCCGGCAGGAGGACGGACGCCTCGCGTTGATCAACGTGGTCGACCTGGAAACCTACCTGCGCGGCGTGGTCCCCTGGGAGATCGGCCGTCCCGGCGCTGAATCGCTCGAGGCGGTGAAGGCGCAGGCGATCGCCGCGCGTTCGTACACTGTGGCCCACCTGGGCCGCCGGAGCGATCTTGGCTTCGATGTGTGGGACGGGGTCGACGATCAGGTGTACCGGGGGCTCAGCGGAGTGTCCGAACTGACCGATCGGGCGGTGCGGCAGACGCGTCATCAGGTGATGTTCCACGACGGCCGCATCGTCCAGGCCTATTACTGCAGCACCTGCGGAGGGCACACCGCCTCGATCCAGGATGTCTGGCCCGGACGACCCGCCGCTTCCTACCTGCAGGGAGTTCGGGATGCGCCGCCCCGGGAAAGCGCCTGGTGCAGTCTCAGTCCCCATTTTCGTTGGACCGTGGCCTGGAGCGCCCATCAGCTCGGCGAGGTCATCCGCCGGTGGCTGCCCGCCGAACTGCACGAGGCGGTCTCCGCCCGCCAGATCGGGGTCCTCCAAGGACTGGAAGTCGCCGAACGCGATGCGAGCGGGAGGGTCCATCGCCTGCTCATCCGGACCGATCGGGGAACGTGGGAGGTCGTGGGCGATCGCATCCGATGGGTGTTGCGGCCCCTGGGCGGACGGTTCGCGATCCTGCGCAGCACCTTGTTCGTGATCGAGGAATACCGCGATGAGGCGGGAAGACTGGTTGGGGTGCGGTTGCAGGGCGGCGGGTTCGGCCACGGGGTGGGACTCTGCCAGAGCGGCGCCTTGGCGATGGCGCGGGCGGGGCGCAGCGCCCGGCAGATCCTGCAGCATTACTACCGGGGCGTGCGCATCGAGACATTGAAGGGGGACCGCAAGGCGTGGACGAAGGAGCTGCCGTGAGCGGGATCCTCCCCGCGCTGGTGGGACTTTCCACCACCGAACTGCTTCCCGGCGAGCGGCGGCTTCTGCAGCACCTGCGGCCGGCCGGGGTGTTGTTGTTGCCCCGCAACGTGGAAGACTTCGCACAGCTGGAGGAACTCTGCCGCCGCGTCCAGGAGAGCCTGGTCCGGCCGAGAGCTTCGGCCCTCATCGCCGCCGACCAGGAAGGAGGGGCGGTGAGCGTGCTGCAGAAGGCGGTGGGTTGTCCTCCGTCCGCGGCGGCCCTGGGGCTGGCGGACGATCCGCGGCTCACCGAGAGGGTCCACCGCACGATGGCCGAAAGGGCCCGGCGGGTCGGGGTGAACTTCCTGCTCGCGCCGGTCGCCGACGTCGACCGGCCGGGCAACCCGGTCATCGGGGTCCGCTCGTTCGGGGACGAAGGGTTGAAGGTCTCCCGACACGTGGCGGCCGCGGTGCGCGGACTGCGCCGGGGAGGGGTTCTCGCTTGCGCCAAGCACTGGCCCGGACATGGCGCGGCGAAGGTGGACAGTCATCTCGACGAGGTGCGCATCGATCTGTCCGCCGAAGAGTGGACGCGGATCGACCGCGCCCCCTTCGCCGCGGCGGCGGAAGAAGGAGTCGATGCGTTGATGGTGGGGCACCTGTCCTTTCCCGCTCTCGATGCTTCCGGCGAGATCGCTCCGCTGTCTGCGACCCTGCTGAGGCTGGCGCGGGAAGGTCTTCCCTTTTCCGGATGCCTGGTGAGCGACGCGATGGAGATGAATGCCTTTCCGCCGGGAGCGGCCGTCCGCGCCCTGCAGGCCGGTCTGCAGTTGTTGATCTTCTCCACTCCGGTGGAGGAGGCCGCGTCCGAGCTGGAGCTCCTGGACCGGGTGGAGGAGAACCGCCTGCCCCTGGCGGTCGGGCCGGCGGCTGCTTCAAGAGATCGTCCGGGCAAAGAAGAGGATGCCCGGTCGGAGGATCCGTCCTGGGTCGAGGCCCGCCGGCGGGGCATTTCCGCCGCGGACCTCAGCGCGGTGGGAGGTGGCGAGTGGATCCTCCTGGATGGGGCCTCCGACGATCGACTCACTCCACTGGGGGCGCTCCGGTCCAAGGGCGAGGATCACATCCTCCCGGCGCTGATCGACCGGCTGGGCCGTCCTCCCCGGCACGTCCTGAGGTGGGATCCCCACCTGCCCTTCCCCTTCACCAGCGCCCAACTGGAGGAGCTCCTGGCCACCGCGACTGCCGTCGGCGTGGTCCACCTGGGCCTTCGTCCCCTGCCCGAGGCCCTCCATTTCCACCTCACGGTCCTGGGGCCTCGCCTCGTCTCCTGGAGTCTCAGTCTGGGCCTGGAGCCTCTGATCCTGGCCCGGGGGGGTTGGCCCCGGCTCTGGATCCCGGGGCTCTCTCCGGGCGATCTGGAGCTTGTGGGGGAGATCCTGGGGCGGCGGCGTTGACAGGGCCGTCCCGCGTTGCTAGATTGCCCGTCCGCTGGATCGGCGGGCATCGCCTGCGGTTTCCGGCCCGAGGGGGCGTAGTTCAGTTTGGTCAGAACGCCGGCCTGTCAAGCCGGAGGTCGCGAGTTCAAGTCTCGTCGCTCCCGCCATCTCCAAGGCCCGCTTCCCCGAGGGAGGCGGGCCTTTTCTTGACCACGCGCCCTGGCGAAGCCCCCGGTTTTGTTCCAGATTGGTTCTTGGTGACGGTTGCGCCCCACCCTCCACCGGGGCTTTGGCCTCACCATCCAGGATGCGCTCTCCGGTGCCGTGCCGGAGAGCGCATTCCTCTTCATGACGCGTCGGGAAGATCTTCCGGGCGATTCCAGTTGCGCAGGATCGAAGGGTCGCCGACCTCCACCCGCAAGACCTGCCCGGAGCTGAGAGAAGCCAGGGCGGAACGCAGGCTGGTCGCGTCCCGCCAGGGAATCCGGTCGAGAGCTGAGCCATCCAGGAGCAGGGGATGACCGCCTCGTCCCCCCTCGACGGGCCTGGCCACCAGGGCGCGTCCTTCTGGATTCTCCTGGAGAGCCCGGTGGAGCCTTTGTACCACGCGCGGCGACGGGGGCCCGGTGTCGACCGGTTGCAGGAAGATCCACCGCCGCTTGCTGGCGAGGGCTTCCTCCAGTCCCCGGCGCACACTCTCCATCATCGGCGCATCTGCCGTCACCGGACCGATCCATCGCCACCGGACCGCCTCCTCCGCCAGGGCGGCGAGGACCTCCTCGTTCACGACCGCCGCCACCTCTTCGACCCCGGCCCCGAGCCAGGCCTCGGCGACCTCCACGAGAAGTGGTTTCCCCAGGACTGGAAGCAGGGCCTTGGGCCCCCCCATCCGGCGTCCGCGTCCGGCGGCCAGGACGATCGCGAGACTCGAAGCGATGGGCATCGGCTCACTCCCCCGGCTGCACCGCGGCGGCCGCGTCCTCAGGCGTCGCAGGGGACGCCTTCGGCGGCGCGGCGGCGTTCGACGCCGTGGGGCCGGTGCGGTGGGGGGCGTGGAGACGGTTGAGCGAGTTCATCGACAGCGGAGCGATCCTGCGGCCCCGTCCGCGGTGATGGGCCACGAGTTCGGCCACCACCGCGACGGCGATCTCCTGGGGGGTGACCGCTCCCAGGTCGAGCCCGATCGGCATGTGGACCCGCGCGAGCTGATCGTCGGTGAACCCCCTCTTCCGGCACGCGGCGATCATCCGCGCGACCTTGGAGAGACTGCCCATGACCCCGAGGTAGGCGGGGGGGTGCTCGAGGTAATGTTCGAGAACCTTCTGGTCGTGCTTGTGGCCGCGGGTGACCGACACGACGAAATCCCGCGGCCGCAGCCGAAGGGTTCTGCAGGCTTCCTCCACCGGCAGGTTCAGGATCTCGGCCGCCTGGGGAAAACGATCGGGATTCGCCCAGTCGTCCCGTTCGTCGATGACCACCACCTCGAAACCGCAACCCGATGCCATCGAGGCGATGGCCTGCCCCACGTGTCCTCCGCCGAAGAGAAGGAGACGCCGCCCCGGCTCGAGCACTTCGCAGAAGATCTCCATGCGTCCGCCGCAGGACATTCCCAGATCGCGGGCGAGATGATAGCGGAGAACTCCGCTGCGGCGCTCCCGGAGCATCTTGGCCGCGTCCTTCAGCGCCGCGGCCTCCACCGCGCCGCCCCCGATCGTTCCCTCGAAACCGCCGTCTTCGTGCAACAGGATGGAAGCTCCCACTTCCTGGGGTCCCGAACCCGCGACCTCGATGACCTTCAGGTGGGCGACGGTTTCCCCGCGCAAGAGGGCCTCGGTGATCTTCCGGTAGAATTCGTGCATGGCGATGGGGGAGAGGGTGGTCGCTTTTCCGGCTCGGTCCTATTCTAGGGCATCATGGGCAAGCCGTCAGGAAACTCTTGGCCCACCGGGGGAATCGCGTGACGGAGAAGGCGCGTTCGTACTGGGAGGCCTCGCGCGCATTGCGCCGCGAGCTGGGCCGGACCCTGCCCCGGGAGGAACTGAAGGCCCTGCACCGCAAGCGCCCCGCGCGGCATTTCGCGGTGGCTGCGGGTCTTCTCCTGGTCACCTTCGCCTGCCTTGCCGGGTTGACCGTGCTGGGGGCGTGGTGGCAGTGGATTCCCCTCTCGGTGGTGCTGGGGTTCTGCTACTTCGATTTCACCGTCCTGCTGCACGAGGTGGTGCACAACGCCGTCTTCGCCACTCCCCGTCCGCGTCTCCAGCAGTGGTTGGGCTGGCTCTACGCGATCTTCAGCGGGATCTCCGCCGCGCAGTTCACCCGCTGGCATCTGGACCACCATGACAATCTCGGGGATGGAATCGACGACCCCAAGCGGCATTGGCTGAGTCCCAAGCGGGGCACCCGCCGGGAGAAGTTGCTCTACTGGACCCCTCTGCTCATTCCGATCTATTTCCGGGCCGCCCGGAAGGAAAGCGAAGTCTACGACCCGAAGTTGCGGCGCCGCATCGCCCGGGAGCGCGCGGCAACCTTGATCGTCCATCTCGGGGTGGTCATCGCGCTCTTTTTCGGAGGCGGTTTTCCGCTGGTTGTGCGCGGATGGCTGATTCCCTACTTCCTGGTGTTCCCGGTGGCCTTCAGCCTGAATCGGGTCGGACAGCACTACGCCATCGATCCCTCCGATCCCGCGCGCTGGAGTACCCGGGTGGACGGCAACCGGCTGTGGAGATGGATCTTCCTCGAATCGAACTTCCACCTCGAGCATCACTACTTCCAGAACGTTCCCTTCTACCACCTTCCCCGTCTCAACCGTCTGCTGCGTCCCTTCTACCGGGAGCGGGGAATCCCGAACCTCGGATACCTGCAGATCCTGCGGGGATGGCTGATCGACAACGAGACGCCCCACACCCGTTGGAGAGGCGACCGGTCCGCCTGAGGCGGGGCGACGGCCGGCAGCGGAAGCGCTTCCGCCCCGGGCGACCCGCGCGCGGCGGTGGGTGGAACGATACGAAGAAGGCGCCCCGCGGGGCGCCTTCCTCTCGATCGGATGGCATCGAACCGGCGGGGGCGTCCCGCCGGATCGCTCAGACCTTCTGGCCCTGCGCGCGCATCTGCTGCAGGACCTTGTAGATTCCATTCTTGGAGATGGTCTTCATCCCCTTGGCGCTCACCGTGAGGGTCACCCAGCGGTTCTCCTCGGGGACCCAGAAGCGCTTCTTGTGCAGGTTGGGCAGAAAACGGCGCTTGTTCACGTTGTGGGCGTGGGAAACGTGGTTGCCCGACATGGGACGCTTGCCGGTCACCTGGCAGACTCGAGACATGGCAGAAAACTCCTCTTCCTCTTCCGCGTTCCCGGGGGAAGCGCCGGCGGGATGTGCTCATGATCCGGGGCCGCCGCGGCAGATCCGCCGTTCCGGGCGCTCCCAGGCCCCCAAGTATATCGATCCGGCCCGGCGTGGCAAGGTTCTCGCCGAAATCCCTGGGCCGGGGATCCTGGATTTTCACCTTATTTTCGAGGGCCTCGGCCCGTGTCGTCGTCGCCGAAGGGATTGGCCGGCTTCTGGCGGCGGAATCGCTCGAATTCGCCGTCGAGATCGTCCAGACGGCGTTGTTTGCGCGGGGTTTCCCCCTCGAGGAAGAGGCGCTCGAGCTTTTCCTGTTCCCGGGCCTGCTTCTGTTCGAAGGCGGCCAGATCGGCGGCGATTCCCGGATCCTCCTCGTCCATCGGCAGGTCCTCGAGTTTCCGGTGGTCGCGGATCTCGTAGCGCTCGTCGAAGGCGCTGCCCACCCGGGCGAGGATTCCCTCCTCGACCAGCCCCCGCAGCAGGAAGGTGACCTTCTCCTGCGGCCAGCCCAGCAGTTCGGCGATCTCCCCCTCCTGAGGGGGGTGCTGGCGGAGTGCTTCCAACACGCGGATGCAGGCGACCATGAGGTGGCCGTCGCGGTAGGGGGTGGTTGCCATGCTCGACCTCCCGGGTGGTGTCCTCGCCCCGGAAACTTCGCACGAAGGGTTTCCCGGAGCAAGTCCCGGCGCGCCGGGACCGGACCCCCAGGGCCGCCTTGCGGGGAAGCCGTCGCCGAAGCTACCGTGGAAAGGCCGGACCCGGCCGTATTCCGGGAAAAGCACTGCCATGATGCACCGTGACCATTCCCTTCCGGTGGCCCTCGGGATCCTTGCGTTCCTGGCGGCCTGTGGGCTGCTTTGGCCCCCGGGGACGGTCGCGGCCGGGCCGGATCGCGCCTTTGGGCCGCCCGACGGCCCGTCCGCGTCGCCCTCCGTCCGACCCGCCGGACCGGGATCTCCGTCTGCGCCGGGAGGGACCGTGGGATCCCTCGCGCCCCGTCCGGATCGACCTCCGGTGGAGGGGACGGGAACGAGCCGCGACGAACTCTTCCGGGAGATCGACCGCTTGACCGCCCTGGCCGAAGATCAGTCCGGACGGCAACGCGCGGAGACCGAATACGCCATCGCCCAGCGTCTGCTGGCCACCGGCCTGCTCAAGCACCGCCGGCGGGCCCTGGAGTCGCTGGAGCGGGCCGCGCTCCTGGCTCCCGGTTTCTTCGCCCCCCGCCGCTTGATGGCCGCCACCGCGCTGGAGATGGGATACGAAGGGCAGGCCCGGAGGTGGACCGAGCAGCTCTGCCGCGCGTTTCCCGGGCGGTCGCTGCCCTGGCGCCTCCTCGGGGACATGGAATTCCTGAAGGCCCGCCGGACCCTCGACATGCCGGTCATGGAGAAGGCGGCCCGGGCCCATCTGAGAGCGGTGCGGGTGGATCCCTCCGACCGGGAGGCGCGGGTGCGGCTGGCCGGAGACCTGGTGGCGATCCAGCGCTACGGCAGCCTCGACTCCCTGCTCGCTCCCGTCGTGGACGATTCGATCTGGGGGCTGCCCGCGCGCCTGCTACGCGCCTGCGGCAGGGCGCGCCGGGGCGAGGAGGAAGAGGCGTGGGAGGACTTCCATCGGGCGCTGGCCGCGGCGGATCCGTTGCTCCGGGAGGTCTTCTTCTACGGACGCGAGTTCTTCCAGCAGAGCCGCGCGCTCGAGGACGAGGCGCTTCGCCTGGATCCCATGGTTCTCGGCGCGGCCATGGCCCGCTTCGATCCGCAGTGGAAGCCGGAGGATGGACTGGATGCCGGCAAGGCGCTGCGCGACAGCCTGGTGTTGCGCATGGCGCTGGCGAGCTACTGGATGCGGAAGAATCCCTGGCCCACCCATCTGAGCAACGAAAGCGAACTCCGCTACTGGTCCCGCGTGGTCGAGGCAGAATTGCTCTTCGGCCGTCCCGAGAAGGGTCAGCGGGGCTGGGACCGCGCGCCGGGCCGGGCCTGGGTGCGCTGGGGCCGCCCCAACACCACCCTGTACCTGCCGGCTTCCAATGGTTCGCGCAGCGACGACCTCGCGACCTTCTTCTTCGAACCCGGGATCCTCCTGCCTCCCCCCACGGTCGGGGTATGGGCCTGGGACTATCGTTCCCGGTGGAACCACTTCTCGATCCTCTTCGAAGACCGGGTGATGAACGGGAATTGGTTGGCCCACGACAGCACCGCCCGCCTCCTGCGCCGGGCCCAGAGACAGCAACCGATCCTCTTGATCTCCGACCAGGAGGAACACGCCGAGCCCTCGTTCCGCCTGGAGCTGAGCACGGCGGCGTTCCACCGGCCCAAGGGCGCCACCACCCTGGAAAGCTACGTCCGGTTGCGATGTCCCCCCAGACGCGGAAAGCTCCAGGAGGGAAGGGCGGGCGAAGAGCGTTTCCAACTGGAGTGGGCGGTCTACGACGAGCACAAGCGCCGTCTGGACTACCGGAAGTGGCAGGTGGGCCGGGAAAGCCGGGTGGACCGGCTTCGGCAACGGATGGGTCTGGCCTCGACCCAGGAGGATGCCCGGACCTGGGTGCGGGCCATCCCCGCCGACCTTCCCCCGGGAATCTACCGGGTGGCGGTCGACCTTCGGCGGGAGGTGGGGGGCGGACATCTCTCGCGTCAGTTGAAGCTGGTGATCCCGCGCCGCGAGCCGGGAGCCTTGGGTCTCAGCGACCTGGAACTGGCTTCGACCTTCCAGCCCCTGGAAGGGGACGAGGGTCTTCCTCCGTCCTTGGTCAAGTATGCCTTCGGGATCCTGCCCTCACCCGGTGGGGTGGTGTCCGCCTCCCGAAAGACCCTGAGCGTGTATTACGAGGTGTACAACCTCCACAAGGGGGAGGACGGGGCGGCCCACTTCGACGTGAGCTATCACGTCTATCGCCGCAAGAAGGGAAGCGAGGACTGGATCCTGGGGAAGGGCGAGGTGGAGGGCCTGCGCCCGGTCGATCCCCTCGGGCTCCGGTTTCTCCAGGAGACGACCACCGTTTCCGGACAGGAGCACGTGGTCAAGGGAGGGGCGCTGGATGTCTCGGGGCTGAAGCCGGGTCGCTACGTTCTGGAGGTCATCGTGGAGGATCGGGTCACCGGCGGCATCGCGCGGGCCTGGGCGCCGTTCGTCCGGGCCGCTTCGCCCGACCGCCGTCCGACCCCGGGTGGGAGCCCGGCAGGAAGGAGCCGGGCACCGAAGGAAGAGGGCCGGACCCAGGAGCCCCAGTGAACGGTTGCCCCTCCCCGTAGTGCGACCGGATGCGCGGGGTTCCCCCTCCCCCCGCACCGATGGGCACTACCCTCAGGATATGGGCGATCCACCGGAGGCTCCTGGGTCCGGCCCAGGAAGACATCCTGCGAATCAGAGTTTCCGGTCTTCCAATCCCAAGTAAATACGGAAGATGCGGAAACGTGATCGCTGTTTACACCATATAACAGGTTTCCAAGGGACGTCAAGCAGTGCCTCCGGTTTCCCCGAACTCCCTTGCGGTCGAGCCCGGACCAGCGTAGAAACGGATCCACCGGCTTCACGCGGTGATCGCGGATCCGCCCCCAGCCTCGAAAGGTGAATGTGACCCACCGCTCGACCAAATCCCAGCGCCATCGAGACTTCTACCGCACTCTCGATGCCCTCCTCGATCAGATCGATCACACCCAGGGCTTCGAGAACATGCTGAGTTCCCTTCTCGAGCAGGTGATCCAGAGCTTCGCCGACTGGATCGGACTCGAGTCGGCCCGCCTGTACCGGGACGATGGCGAGGCCTATGTCGTGCTGCGTTCGTTCGGGGTGAAGGGTTCCAGGATCCTGGGGTTCCGCGTCGACCGCGGCTACGAGGTCTTGCGGCGTATCCCGCCCAACCGCACGATCTACTTTCCGCCCGATGATCCCAGTGTGGATCCCGAGCTGGAGAAGGCCCTGGGCGTCCGTCACTTCGCCGCCTTCCTCATCGGGGAGGCGCGTGACTATATCGCCGCGTTCGGTCTGAGCGAAGATGCCGATGTCCAGGAGGCCATGCTCATCCTCAGCACCCTGCGTCACGCCATCGAGACCCGCCTGAGGCAGGAGGACCTGGAAGGTCAGATGCTGGAGGCGCGGTCCATCCAGACCAGCCTCTTCCCGCACAAGCCTCCACATTTCGAGGGCTACGAACTGGCCGGCCGAAGCATCGCCGCCGACCAGGTGGGAGGCGACATCATCGATTTTCTTCCCATCACCCCCGAGGAACTCGGGCTGGCGGTGGGCGACGCTTCGGGACACGGTCTGCCGGCCGCGCTGCAGGCCCGGGACGTCATCACCGGCCTGCGCATGGGAGTGGAGAAGGATCTCAAGATCACCTCGGTCTTCACCCGCTTGAACCGGGTGATCCATCGCAGCGGGTTGACCAGTCGCTTCGTGAGCCTCTTCTTCGGGGAACTGGAAAGCGACGGGGCCTTCGTGTACGTGAACGCGGGACATGACCCCGGTCTTCTCCTGCGCGCGAGCGGAGAGCGGGAACTGTTGAAATCGACCGGCGTGGTCCTGGGCCCGATCGAGGATCTGCAGTACCGTCGAGGTTGGGTCGATCTGCGCCCCGGAGACGTCCTGGTTCTCTATACTGACGGCATCGTGGAGAGACAGGGCCCCGACGGGCAGTATGGCTTCGACCGGATGGAGGCATTTCTCCGGAAGAAGTTGGAGGAGAAGATGCCGATCGCGGAAGTTCCCGACGCCCTGCTCGACGATGTGCGCGCCTTCGGCCAGGGTCAGGCGTGGGCGGACGACGCCACCGTGATGGTGGTCCGCCGGCGGGTGGAGTAGAATCTCTCCACTTCGGAGAGCGTGGATTCGATGTCCTTGGACCGGACCGGTGCGAGGACAGGAGGGAGGTCCTCGGTTTGGAATCCTTCGCCGCCGCCGCTCCATTCTGGGGAGTGGTACCGCTTTACGCGCTGGCCTTCGTTCTCTTCGCCTGGTCGTTCTTCCTCGACCGCCGCAAGGTCAACTTCTGGGCCCGCGGTTTCCTGTTGGTCGCCGCGGTTCTCCAGGTGGTCTTCCTCACGATTTTCGGACTGCTGCGGGGTGAGTTTCCCCCAGTCAACGGTGGAGAGACCCTGGTGGTGCTCGCCGACGCCATCGCGCTGGTCTACCTCTACCTGGTGCTGAAGACCGGGGCCCGGGGACTGGGGTTCTTCGCCACGGCTCTCATCCTCGCGTTCCAGGTGGGGGGCAGCATCCGGGGCCCGGCGTACGAGGTGCCCGAGATCCTCCGGGGCATCGGCTTCGGGGCGCACGTCGCCTTCAACATCGTCGCCTTCGCTTCCTTCACCGTCGCCGCGTTCACCGCGTTGACCTATCTCCTGCAGTACCGTCAACTGCGAAGTCTCAATCCCGGTCCCATGCTGCAACGCCTGCCCTCGCTCGAACAGCTCGACCACATGAGTCATCGCTCGACCCTGATCGGTTGGATCTTCCTGAGCGTGGGACTGGTCCTGGGGGCGAGACTGGCCGACCAGGTGTGGGGAAGTCCCTGGCAATGGGATCCGAAACAGTGCACCACCCTGTTGACCTGGATCCTCTTCGGTGCGGCACTGTGGGTGAGGCGGTATCGAGCCTGGCAAGGCGGACGGATGGCAACCCTCACCCTGCTGGGATTCTTTTCCATCATCCTGGCTTTCTTCCTCTTCCACGGGCTGCTTCCCTCGGTCCATCACTTCACCTAGGAGCCGGCGTGCCGATCCTTCTGCTGGGACAGAACCACCGGACCGCACCCATCGAGCTGCGGGAGCGCCTCGCGTTCGACGAGGAGAAGGTGAACCGGCTTTCCGGTCTCCTGTCGGATGATGGAATCCTGAGGGAAGCCGCGGTGGTGTCCACCTGCAACCGGGTCGAGATCTACGCGGTGGGTCAGGATGAGAAGAAGGGACAGGAGCGCCTGTCGGAATTGCTCCACCAGGTCCACGGTATCGAGCTCTCGAGTTTCGCGGACGCGGTGTACCGCAAACAGGAAGAGGAAGCGGTCCGTCATCTCTTCCGCGTGGCGTCGGGTCTGGACAGCATGGTGCTGGGTGAGGGCCAGATCCTTTCCCAGGTGAAGGCGGGCTACTTCCTTTCCCGGGAACTCGGGTTGACCCGTGAGATCCTCCACCGCATCTTCAACCAGGCGATTGCCTGTGGGAAGAAGGTGAGGACGGAGACCCGGATCGGGGAAGGGGCGGTCTCGGTGGCGTTCGCCGCGGTCGAACTGGCCAAGAAGATCTTCCAGGATCTCCAGCGGGAGAAGGTGATGCTCATCGGGGCGGGGGCGACCGGCCGCAAAGTGGCCCATCATCTGAAGGTCTTCGGGGTGCAGGATATCATGGTGACCAACCGCACCCTCGAACGGGGACGGCGTCTCGCCGAGGAACTGGGAGCGACCCTGGTTCCCTGGGAAAGCTACCGGGCGTATCTCAGCCAGGTTGCCATCGTGGTGACGGCGGCCTCGGTGACCTTGCCCATCTTCACCGAGGAGGATGCCCGGACCGCCCTCGACCATCGAGGCCGCCGGCCCCTCTTCCTCATCGATCTGGGCGTGCCCCGCAACGTCGACCCCTCGATCGGGCGCAAGGCGGGGATCTTCCTCTACAACGTCGATCATCTCGAGAGCATCGTCGAGGAATCGTCCAAGCGCCGCCAGGGCGAGGCGATCAAGGCCGGGGAGATCGTCGAGGACGAACTGGTCCACTTCCTCCAATGGTACCGCTCCCGGTCGATGACTCCGACCCTGCGGCAACTGAGGGAAAGCATGGAGGAGATCCGGCGGCGGGAGATCGAGCTCGCCCGGAATCGCCTCGACGAGAAGACCCTGGCCGAAGTGGACCGGATCACCCAACGCATCGTGAACAAGATCCTGCATACTCCCACTGTGCGCATGAAGGACAAGGCATCCAAGGGAGAAGGGGCTTCCGTGATCGAGCATGTGCGTCATCTCTTCGGACTCGACGACAAGCTCTCTTCCTGATCGGCCCCTGCTCGGAGCCGGTGGGAAAGGGTGATCAGCGGATGAGCGGCCAGCTCGACGGATTGCGTCTGTGGGTCACCCGGCCCGAGCCCGCCGCAGATCGAAGCGCCCGTCGTTTCGAGAACGAGGGGGCGCGATGTGTCGTCGTTCCCACCGTCCGCCTGGAACCGGTCCCCCTGGGAGAACCCGACCGGCGGCGTCTGCGGGAGGCTCTTCCCGGGGCCCGCCTGGTCCTGACCTCGGCCAACGCGGTGCGCTTCCTGCTCGAGGCGGTGGAAGACGATCCACAACTGCGGGAACGGGTACGAAGTGCTCCCGCTTCGGCGGTCGGCGAAGCCACCGCCCAGGCGGCCCGGGTGGCCGGACTGCAGGTGGATCACATCGCGGCCCGGGCCTTGGGCCGGCAACTCGCCGCCGAGCTGGTGCAACGGGACGGACTCTCCACCGTGGTGTTGCCGGGCAGCGACCTGCGTCGAGAAGAGGTCGAGCGCATCCTGCAGGTGGAGGGAGTGCGCGTCCTCGCCCTGACCGTCTACCACACCCGGCCGGTCGAGACGCTCGCGCGGGAGATCGTGGAACTCCTGGACCGGGGGGAGATCGACCTGGCGGCGGTCTACTCGCCCTCGGCGGCGACGGGCCTGGGGCGGGGATTGCGGTCTTGGGAATCGGCGCGATCTGTTCCCTGCGCCGCCCTGGGGCCGACGACCGCCCGCGCCCTGCGGAACGAAGGCCTTCCCGTGGCGGTCCTGGGGGAAGCGGTGGGGGAGGAGGCCCTGGTGGAGGCGGTGGCCCGCTGGTGGAGCCGAGAAAGGGGCGAGCGTTGAACGAGGACGGATTCCAGCGGTGGTGGCCCCTGGGCGCGACGGCCGCTCTCCTGGGCCTGGCGTTGCTTCTGGTCCGGCTGCGCCACGACCATGTTCCCCTGGGACTTCCCCTGGATGACGCCTGGATCCACTGCGCCTTCGCGTCCCACCTGGCCCGCTTCGGCGAGTGGGGACTGTTCGCCCACCGGCCGAGTGGTGGGGAGAGTTCCCCGCTCTGGCCGGTGCTGCTCTCCCTCGGCGAACTGGGGGGGTGGCACGCGGCGCCCCGGCTGGCCCTGGTCCTGGGCGCGATGTTCTTCATCCCGCTGCCGGCGTTGCTCGCCGCACTGGCGACCGGTCGCCCGGCCGCGCGCTGGGTGGCGGTGGTCGCCGCTCTGTGGGGGCCTCTTCTCTTCCTCGCCCTGTCGGGCATGGAGACCATCGCCGCGCTGACGGTTTCCATGACCGCGCTCTACTGGTTCTCGCGGGGAAGGACGATGGCGGCCGGTCTCTGGGCCGGTGCCGCGGCCTTCCTGCGCCCGGATGCCCTGCTCCTCCTGGGGGTTCTCACCCTGATGCGCCGGGATCGATCCCTGGTGCCGGGATGGGTTGTGGCCGGCGCGGCGCTTTCGATCCTGGCTCTTCTCGAAGGCCGCTTTCCTCCGGCGACATTGGGCGGACGTCGTTGGTTGATGGGCCTTCCTCCCCAGCTGGAATGGGGTTTCCTCGGACACGGCGGTTTCGACTTGGTCACCCAGTGGGTGCGGGCGGTGGGAGCGGATCTGGGGGGAGGCCGGGTCCTCAGCGCGCACCCTTCCCGGGGGTTGGAGGCGGTGCGGTGGCTGTGGAAGATCTCCGTGCTGGTCGTCCTGGTGCCGGGATGCCTCCGACTGCTGCGCGGCGGGCATCGCCGGAGTCAGGGACGGCGCGCCCTGTTGCTGTGGACCGCCACCGCCCTGGCCTTCTACGCGCTGGTGCTGCCTTCCCGCGGCCACGTGGGCCGCTACCAGGCCATGGTCCACCTGGTTCTCGCGTTGACCGCGGTCGAGGGCCTCTTCGTCCTGTGGAACGCTCCCGGCCGCTTGAGATGGGTGGCCGTCGTGCCTACCGTGTTGCTTGGACTGGGTTGGGTGGGAGGCCTGGTGGAGATCTCGGGCCTGTGGACCGACGCGGTGGCCCATCTCGACCGGGTCCACCTGCGCGCGGCGGCCGAGCTGGAGAGACTTCCCGAAGGGGAGAGCCGGGTGGCGATCTTCGACGTGGGAGCGGCCGCCTACCTCCATGACGGGGAGATGCTCGATCTCAGCGGCCTGTCCGATCCTTCGCTGGCGTGCCGGTTGCCGCGGGCTTCGGAGGGGGCGGTGGCTCGTTGGCTGCGTGCGCGGAAGGCGACCCACCTGCTTCTGCCCATCTGGCGTGACGGCGCCGCGGACGGACTCGATCGACGTCTCGGATTGGAGCTTGGACACGGAATGCGCCTGACCGAGCTGAGGCGCTGGAAGAGTCCACCCGGAGAATGGGCGAGGGCCTTCCAGTTCTCCGGGAACGCCTTTCCCCAGCTCGTGCTCTATCGCCTCGAATGGATTCGCTGAACCGGGGGAGGCCCCCGCACCCTGACCACCATGCGTATCGACGAGATCTTCTACAGCATCCAGGGCGAGGGCACGCGTCGCGGGCGTCCGTGTTCCTTCGTGCGCCTGACCGGCTGTCCCCTGCGCTGCGTCTGGTGCGACACCACCTTCGCCTTCAGCGGCGGACGCGAGATGGCCATCGAGGAGATCATCGCCCGCCTCGAGGCCTTTCCCACCCGCCTGGTCTGCGTGACCGGAGGGGAACCGCTGGCCCAGGAGGAGGTGTACGGGTTGATGTCCCTTCTCGGGGAGCGATCGTTCACCGTGCTGTTGGAGACCAGCGGCGCGCTCGACATCACCGGCGTGCCGCAGCCAGTCCATCGGATCGTCGATCTGAAGGCCCCGGGCAGCGGCGAGGAGGCGCGCAACCTTTGGTCGAACCTCGAGGATCTGCGCACGACGGACGAGGTGAAGATCGTGCTGGCCGATCGGCGCGACTACGAATGGGCGCGGGAGAAGATCGAGGGGCATGATCTCGCTACCCGCGCCGGCGCGGTCCTGTTGAGCCCGGTGCACGGCGAGCTGGATCCGGCACGGTTGGCGGAATGGATCCTCCAGGATGGTCTGCCGGTGGTCCTGCAACTCCAGGAGCACAAGCTCCTGTGGCCCGGAGTGGAGAAAGGGGTCTGAGTCATGCGGGTGGAAGCATCCGAAGGCGAGAGGAAGGCGTGCCGTGCCGTGGTGTGCCTGAGCGGAGGGCTGGACTCCTGCGTCACCCTGGCCGAGGCACTCACGCGCCACGAGGAGGTCGCGGCACTGCACTTCGGCTACGGCCAACGCACCGAGGCGAGAGAGCGGCGCGCCTTCGAGGAGATCTGCGACCACTATGGGATCGAGCGGCGGTTGCGGGCCGCCCAACCCGCCCTGGGCGCCATCGGGGATTCGGCCTTGACCGATCCGGGAATCGCCGTTCCCACCGGTGGGGACACCGCCGCCGGCGCTCCCGCGGGCCGGGAGGTCCCGGTCACCTACGTTCCCTTCCGCAACGCGCAGATCCTCGCCTTGGCCTGCGCCTGGGCGGAGACCCTGGGAGCGGGCGCGGTCTACCTCGGGGCGGTCGAGGAGGACTCCTCGGGGTACCCCGATTGCCGCGAGGACTTCTTCCGGGCCTTCCAGAAGGCAGTCGAGGAGGGCACCCGGCCGCAAACCCGCATCGAGATCGTCACCCCCCTCCTGCACCTGGGCAAGGGGGAGATCGTGCGGCGCGGACAGGCGCTGCAGGCCCCTCTCCACCTGAGCTGGTCGTGCTACACGCAGAGCGAAGAGGCCTGTGGCGAGTGCGAGAGTTGCCGTCTTCGTCTCAAGGGATTCGCCGAGGCGGGAGCGACCGATCCCATCACCTATCGTTCAGGCTGGACTCCCGCGGAGGGTTGACCTCGTACTCGCTGAAATCGTGCCGGGCGTAGGCGTCGCAGCGGCTGCACAGGTGCAGCAGCTCGCGGCGGCCGTCGTTGAGCAGGGTGCGCACCGCGTCATACTGCGGTGAGTTCCAGATCTCCATGACCGAATGGGTCTTGATGTCTCCGATCACCCCGCGCTCGACGGGATCCCAGCAACAGAGCGTCGCCTTGCCGTCCGAATAGAAGTACATGGCATCGGCCATCTTCCAGCAGGGTTTGCGCACGCAGTCGGTCTGCCCCTGCCACGGCCAGTTGTACAGTTCGGTGATCAACACTTCCGAACAGAGGGGCTCCCAGTAATCGCGGTAGGCCTGTTGTTCGTGACGGTTCTCGGGCATGTCGATCATGCGGACCTCGGTGCGGCAGTTCCGGTCGTAGCCCCCTTCCTTCCAGATCTCCAGGAAGCGGGTGGTGCGACGTTTCACATCTTCGTAGTCGAGACCGACCCGGCTGGGTCCGTAGGTCTCTTGGCTGAAGCCATCGATGGAGAAGCGCATGACATCGATCCCCAGATCAAGGATCTCCCGGTCGAGTTCCTCGGTGAGAAGACTTCCATTGGTATTGAACTCGATCCTGGCCGTGGGATCCTTGCGGATGTACCGCATGATCTCGGGCATCCGTCGGTCGACGAAGGGCTCGTTGATCAGGAACGGCCGGTAGACGATCCCCATCCCCCGGGTCTCGTCGATGATCTTCTTCCACATCCACTCGGGCATCCGCGCCGGATCGCGAGTCACCTCGTGTTGGGGGCAGAACGGGCACTTGGCGTTGCAGACCACCACCGTTTCCATCTGGAGGAAACGGGGCTGGTCGGGATAGGGCATGTTCCAGCGGGTGCGGACTGCGGTGGCGGTCATGGATGCTGCTCCGGTCATGGGTGGTCCCGCGGACCGCGGGAAGATGCCATTGAAACCCAGGGGCCTCCCGGCCGCAAGTCCGCTTCCCGAAAGGGGGCGGAAGACCCAGGAGCTCAGCCGCCGGGGAACACCGCCGGGCACAGCAGCTCGAGGCTGGCCGCGGTGGCTCCGCTCTGGGACAGCACGAATTCCTGGGCGGCGCGGCCGGCCCGAGACCGTTCGCCTTCGTCCTGGAGCAGGCGGCTCAGGACCCGGGCGGCTTCCTCGGGGTTCTCGACCACGAATCCCGCTCCACGCTCGACGAGACGCTCGGCTTCGTACGCGTTGTGGATCCTGGGCCCGAAGAGCACCGGTTGTCCGCAGACCGCGGGCTCGAGCACGTTGTGCACCCCGGTGGAGAAACTTCCTCCCACGTAGCTGAGGACCGTCGCGCGGTAGATCTCCGGCAAGACCCCCACCGTGTCCACGACGACGCAGCGCCACCGCTTCGGGTCCTTCGCCTCGGCGGTGGATCGTCGCCGGAGGGTCGGCAGTTCGACGAGCCGGCTCAGGCGGATGGGGGCAAGTCCGCGGGCGTGCGCCGCCGCCTCCAGTCGTTCCAGGTGGTGGGGCTGGGGTTCGTGGGGGACCAGGATCAGGCCCAGTTGCCCGTCGGCGGAAAGCGCGTCCAGGACGGGTTGGAGGATGCATTCCTCGTCGGGGGGCCAGATGCTTCCCAGTGCGAGGTAGCGCCAGGGTGCCTCGTCGAGAAGCTTCCGGAGGTTTCCCTTCTCCGCCTCCTTCCAGCGGTGGACCACCTGGTCGGTGCGGGTGTCCCCGGTCACGTGGACCGGCGCGCGGGTCTTCAGATCTTCCCGGAAGCGGCGCGCATCGTCTTCGCTGATGGCGCCGATCGCCGCAAAGCCGTCGAAGAGCCGGCCGAAGAAGGAGCGGATGGGAGGGGTGAGCCGGTGGCTCTTGCGGTGCAGGGTGGCGTCCAGCAGGAAGAGCGGAACGCCGGCGCGCTGGGCGGCCCAGATCATGTTCGGCCAGCAATCGAATTTCACGAAGACCAAAGCCCGCGGACGGAGGATGCTGACCATCCTCCAGGCGGACAGCCAGGTGTCCAGGGGCAGGTACTCGAGGAGATCGCCCTCTTTGCGGCCGCGGGCGAAGTGGTAGCCCGAAGGCGAGAACACCGTCACCACGATGGGCAGATCGATCGACCGGGCGGCCGCTTCCTCGCGCAGCGCGCGCAGGACGGGCCGCGCCTGCTCGTATTCTCCCACGCTGGAAGCGTGGAACCAGACCGCGCCCTGAAGCTCCTTCTTCGCGGCCTCCAGCCGGCGCCACAACCCCCGGCGGCCTTCGAGACCCTCTCGGACCTTGGGACTGGAAAAACGGGAGAGATGGAAGAAGGACAGTCCCACCGGGACGGCCAGGAGATTGTAGAGAGCGGACCAGCCCCAGGGAATGCCTCGGGCGCGGCGGGTCGGGTTCATGTCCATGCCTCCTCGATCTCGCGGTGGACCCTTTCGACGGTGGTCAGGGTGATGCACAGGGTCTCCGAGAGATGGCAAGGCCTTGCTCCGTTGCGGGAACACGGCCGGCAGGGCAGGGTGTTCTCCAGGACCCGGCTTCGCGGATCGAGGGGAAAGTACCCCAGTTCGCGGCTGGTGGGACCGAAGATTCCCACCACCGGCGTGCCGACCGCCTCGGCCAGATGCATCAAGCCACTGTCATTGCCAACGAACAATCGCGCGCGCCGCAGGAGAGCGGCGGTCGCCTTCAAGTCCACCCGACCGGCCGCCACCCGGACCCGCGAGGGAAAATCGCTTGCCAGGCGCTCGCAGAGTTCCCGTTCGGAAGGGCTGCCCACCAGGACCACCTCGCCCTCGTGGGAGGCAAGGAATCGCCGGGTCACTTCGGCATAACGGTCCAGGGGCCATTGCTTGGTCGCGTGGCGGGCGCCGGGAGCGAGGCCCAGGATGGGGCCACGGTCGCGGGGGCAGACTTCGTCGGCCCGGGTCTCGTCTCCTTCGTCCAGCACGATGCACGGGCGGACCGGCCGTCCTTCGGCGTCCACCAGGTCGAGATAGCGATCCACCTGGGTGCGGGCGAGTCGGGGCAAGGCGACCCGGGCACGCAGGAAGAGAAGACGGTCGAAGCTGTCCTTGGCGATGCGACGCAGGGGGGCGTGGCTGAGTCCGAAACTGAGCAGACGGCTGCGCAGGCTTCCATGGGCGTCGAGGACGAGATCGAAGTCGATCTTCTGGAGCCTCCAACGCAGCCGGGCCAGGCCCCCGCGACCGGGCGGGAGGGTGATGAGCTCGTGGACCCGAGGATCCCGGCGATAGAGTGGAGCGTATTCGGGCTTGGTGACCAGCCAGATGCGGGCTTCCGGTTCCTGCCGACGTAATTCCTCCAGCAGGACACTGAGAAGGACAAGGTCTCCCAGCGAGCTGAAGCGGAGAAGGAGGATCCGTCGCATCGAGATCTGGCCTCCAGGCTTCCGGGAGATGCGCGGCGGTCGGGGGAGCCCCTGGACGCGGGACCGCACCCCTGCGGATGCGTCACCCCTGGCGGCAAAGGGCCGGCCCAGCGTAGGCAGGGGTACCGGCGGTGTCAATGAAGGGGCAATGCTTGTCGGAGGAAGCGCTCGCCGCTATGCTGCAGACCATCAGGCCGGCCGGCCTGCCGTCGCCCCGGCGGTCATCCCGGGGTCTGTTCCTTGCCAACCGATCTTCTCATCGACCTGATCAGCATGGTGGCGTTGCTGGGTCTCTCCGCCTTCTTCAGCGGGAGCGAGACGGCCATCTTCGCCTTGCAGGAGGTCGAGCTCGAGGAAATGGAACAGCAGGGTGGAAGAGCGGCCCAGGCGGCGAGCCTGGCCCGCCGCCCCTATCGGACCCTGGTGACCCTGCTCCTGTCGAACATGATCACCAACGTCGTCTTCGCGACCGTCGCGACCGCCACCCTGGTGCGGGCGATGGGAGTGACCGGAGTCGGAGTCGCCATTCCTTCGGTCACCGTGGTCCTTCTCCTGTTCGGGGAGATCGTTCCCAAGACCCTCGGTCTGCGCGCCCGACAACGGCTGGCCCCGCTGGCCGCTCCGGTGGTCGATCTCCTGTCGGCTCTGCTGGGCCCCCTCCGGCGGATCCTGGAGACCCTGGCCGCCTGGACGAGCGGCCCGACCGAGAGGGTTCGCCTGGATCGCGCGGAACTGGAGACCCTCATGGAACTCGGCCGGCAGGAGGGGGTGTTCACCGCATTGGAGGCACGCATGCTCTCCCGCGTACTCCGTCTGGGCGACACCCCGGTGGAGCGATTGGTACGTCCCCGGGTCTTCGTGGTGGGAATTCCGTGCGACGCCAGCTGGGAGGAAGCGGTCTCCACCTTCGAGAGCTCGGGGCGTTCACGATTGCCGGTCTACGAGGGCACCCTCGATCACATCGTCGGAGTACTGTACCTCAAGGATCTTCTGACCACTCCACATACGGAAACCACTCCGGCGATCACCGAGGTCATGCGCAAGCCCTACTTCGTTCCCAAGAGCAAGGCGGCCGACGAACTGTTCGCGGAATTCCAGCGCCGTCGCGTGCACATCGCAGTGGTGGTGGGCGAACACGGGGGAATGGAGGGGATCGTCACCCTGGAGGATCTGCTCGAAGAACTCATCGGGGAGATCACCGACGAGAGCGATGTCCCCGAATTCGAAATCGAGGACGTCGGAGACGGAGTCTGGCGGGTCCATGCCGGGGTGGAACTGGAGGATCTCGACGAGGTGATCGTGTCCCATCTGGCGGAAGGACGCGACGTGGTCACCTTGGCCGGGCTGCTCGAGGAAGAACTCTCGAGGGTTCCTCGCGTGGGAGATCAACTGGAACTGGACGGTTTTCTCTTCCAGGTGCTCACCGCGCGGCGCAACCGACCCGGCCTGGTGAAGATCGTGCGCGGGGAGGAAGAAGGATGAACTGGTGGTGGAGCGCCTTCATCATCCTTCTCAGTGTGGCGGCCAACGGTTTCTTTGCCGGGAGCGAAACCGGATTCACCACCGCGAGCCGGGTGCGCGTCCTGCATCTGGCGCGGAAGAAGAAACGGGGCGCGGCCCTGGCGGCCCGCCTTCTTGCCCATCGTGAGGAGGTGATCGTCACTGCACTGGTGGGGAACAACCTCGCGGTCGTCGCCGGATCGGCGTTGGCCACGGCCACTTTCCTGAAGGCCTTGGGGCCCTCCGGGGAAACCTGGGCGGCGGTGACCATGGCGGCGTTGAACATCGTTTTCGGGGAAGTGCTTCCCAAGTCGTATTTCCGTTCGCGACCCGAACAGAGTTCGATCGCCGCCGCTCCCTGGATTCTCCTTTCCCAGTGGATCCTGTTTCCCCTGCGATGGGTGAGCCTGGTCCTTTCCCGGGGAATGCTCCGCTTGCTTCGAATGGACCCGGGCTCGAGTGAAGTGACGCTCACCCGTGAACGCGTCCTGCGGACCTTGACCAGCGGCGCCGACGAAGCTGCCATCGACACCGGGGAGCGGGACATTCTTTCCCGCATGGTCCACTCTTCCCGTCTGCCGTTGAAGGAAGTGTGCACCCCGATGGTCGAGGTGGGCCTGTTGCCCTCCACCGCGACGGTGGGGGACGCGCTCGACTTGGTGCGCAAGGAAGGACACAGCCGATTGCCGGTCCAGAACGCTTCTGGACAGATCATCGGCCTGGTTCTCTTCCGCGACCTCTTGAGAAAGGCTCCCGAGGCCAAGGTGATGGGACTCTTGCGCCAGGTACTCCGATTGGACGGGAATCTGGGACTGGATGAGGGTATCCTAGCCTTCACTACCGACCGATCCAGTCTGGCCGTGGTCGTGGATGGCGATGACCGTCCCACGGGAATCGTCACCCTGGAGGATCTGGTGGAACCGTTGGTAGGGGAGATCGTGGATGAACACGATTCTGCCGCCTCGGGGAAAGGACCGCGGGCATGATGAGGCGTTGGTTGCAGGGTGGTGCCGCACTCCTCGTGTCGCTCCTGGGGTTGAACCTGATGGCGTCTGTGGCCTTGGCGAACCCGGCGGGCTCGATGCGGCTGGGGATCCCCGGACTCTTCCAGACGGTGACCGGACCCCACGAAGGGGGCGCACCGTTGCGCCTGGGCCTCTACCTGGAGCACGGGATCATCGATGACGGGCACGGCTTCGACGATCCCTCTTTCCTTCCCGACCTGACCACCCAGCAGCTCCGTCTGCAGCTCGGCTTGCAGTGGGGCCATCGTCTCTCGGTGGCGGCCAGCCTTCCCTGGCGGCGCTACGAGATCGCCGCCGGGGGCAGGATTCCCCCCGCCGCCGAGGCCGGGATGTCCGATCTCCAGTTGAGCGCGGCGGCCGATCTGATCGACCTGGTGGGCGGTGCCTGGGCCACCGGACTGTGGGGCAGTCTGCGGTTGCCCACCGGGGACGAGGAGAAAGGATTGAGCACCGGGGTCACCGAAGGGGAAATCGGTCTGCAGACCACCCTCTCGCTCTTCGAGGATTCCATCAAACCCGCTACGCACCTCACCCTGAACCTGG
Source organism: uncultured bacterium (assembly GCA_964601275.1). Lineage (GTDB taxonomy): Bacteria > Krumholzibacteriota > Krumholzibacteriia > JAJRXK01 > JAJRXK01 > JAOZPE01. Next base: position 72,318 of record CAZRMV010000002.1, read on the forward strand.
GTTACCGGTACAACCGCAACGAGGAAAACGGCTATGGGGTCCTCGCTTCCGAATACAGCCGGATCGATTCCACCGGGGTCTTTCCCCCGTCCTATCCGGCCCTGGGGGCCGGGGAATCGGCATCGGCCAACGACCAGCTCCTGCTGCGGGCCGCCCTCGAGGTGCGCCAGCGGTGGGCGAGGATCTTCCTGGAGTATTCGGCGAACTGGTTGGCGTTCGGCTCCATCTCCTCCTACCGCGAGAGCCCTTCATGGATCACCCCGGGAATCTCCCTGGGAACCGAAGGCAGCCTGAGCTTCCAGGCCTCGTGGTCCATCGGGTTGTGGAGCGACGATCCCAACACTCCGTTCAAGCCCAACCTTCCCGAATGGATCCTGAGCGCCGGTCTCTCCTATCCGTTCTTCCTGGGTACGCGCGACCGCGATCATGATGGGGTGAAGGATCGCCGCGACCGCTGTCCCGACGTGGCCGAAGACCGCGACGGGTTCCAGGATGACGACGGCTGTCCCGATTGGGACAACGACGGCGACGGGATCCCCGACGGAAGGGATCTCTGCCCGAATCAAGCAGAAGACCGGGACGGGTTCGAAGATCAGGATGGTTGCCCCGATCCGGACAACGACCACGATGGCATCCCCGACGTGGACGACCTCTGTCCCCTGCGGGCCGAGGATTTCAACGGGATCGCCGACGAGGATGGTTGTCCCGACGGGGTGATCGACTCCGACGGCGACGGCATTCCCGACTCCCGGGACACCTGCCCCCACCAGGCCGAGGACTTCGATGGCTTCGAGGACGACGACGGATGCCCCGACCCGGACAACGACCTCGACGGGATCGAGGACCGCTTCGACAAGTGTCCGCTGCAGCCGGAGAACTACAACGGGATCGAGGACGATGACGGGTGTCCCGAGCTCGCGCCGGAACCGCAGGGCAAGCCAACGGGAAACGCGACGGGAAAGAGCGGTCGCAAGAAGACCGGTTCCGACCAGCAATGAGAAGATCGGAGAAGTCGCCCGCGCTCAGCCGTCCTCGCCGCTCTTGGCGTGCTCCCAGTAGTCGAACATCGTTTCGATGTCCAACTCCTCCAGGCGCCGCCCCTCCTTGCGGCAGCGGGCCTCCATCGCGCGGAAGCGGCGGGCGAATTTCGCGTTGGTGCCGCGCAGGCAGACTTCCGGATCGAGATCGAGTTTGCGGGCGAGTTGGACACAGGCGAAGAAGAGATCGCCGATCTCGTCCATGACACGCTCCCGCCGACCTCCCTGGAAGGCCTCTTCGAATTCCTCGATCTCCTCGTGCAGTTTCGCCAGCACCTGGCGGTGGTCCTTCCAGTCGAAACCGGTCTCCGCCGCGGTGGCACCGTAGACGAAGGCTTGGCGCAGCGCGCTGGTGGACGGAGAGAGATCCTTGAGCGCGCCCGTCGGCGCCGCTTCGGTCTTCCCTTCCTCTTCGGCCGTTTCCCGTTGCTTCTCCCTCTTCCAGATGCGCTGGGCCTCTTCGGGAGTCGACGCCTTCTCTTCGCCGAAGACATGGGGTTTGCGGCGGATCAGCTTCTCCGCGCCCATCCGGGCCAGCTCCTCCAGGCGGACCGGCTCCAGCTCGTTCAGCAGCATCCAGTTGAAGCAGACCATGTAGAGCAGGTCAGCCAGCTCCTCGCGGGCCGCATCCAGCTTTCCCCGGGTCGCCGCGTCGACGTATTCCACGACTTCATCGCTCAGGAAACGGGCGGCCGAGTCCAGGGTCTGGGCGCGATCCCAGGGGCATCCTTCGCTGCCCCGCAGTCGGAAGAGCACCTCGAGAAGCGGCTGCAGGGGATTTCCACCCATGATGACTCCCCTCGCGAGTCGGGATCGACGGGAAGGGCCGGTTTGACGCGACCGGGCGGGAGGGTTATGGTGATCGGTCTCCCCGAAACCTCCTCGACGCCTTCTGGAGACCCAACGGACGATGGCAAAGGCCGAAGTTATCACGATCCACGGCGCACGCCAACACAACCTCCAGAACCTCGATCTGGAGATTCCCAAGGGTTGTTTCACCACGATCAGCGGGGTTTCCGGGAGTGGCAAGTCCTCGCTTGCCTTCGACACCCTCTACGCCGAGGGGCAGCGCTGCTACGTGGAAAGCCTGTCCACCTACGCCCGGCAGTTCCTGGAGAGGCTCGAGAAACCCGATGTCGATTCGATCGAGGGGATCCAGCCGTCCATCGCGATCCGGCAGCGGAACACGGTCAAGTCCAGTCGTTCGACGGTGGGGACCTCGACCGAGATCCACGACTACCTCCGTCTGCTCTACGCCAGGGTCGGACACATCCACTGTCTTCACTGCGGGACCGAGGTCAAGCCGGACACCCCGGACGACGCGGTCCGCCGGGCGCGCGAGCAGTTCCGGGAGGGAACCCGCCTGCTGGTCACCTTTCCCGTGGCTCCTACGGCGACCTTGCCCTTTGCGGAACTCGCCTCCCGCTTGGTCGCGCAGGGTTACCTGAGGGCGATCCACCGGGGGAAGCAACGGTCGTTGGAGGAAGCCTGGAGTTCACCGGTGCCCGAAGGCAAGGAGTTCTCCGTCATCGCCGACCGGATCGTCTGGAAGGCGTCGAATCGATTGCGCCTCGCTGAAGCCGTCGAGGCCGCCCTCCACGCCGGGGAAGGACGGGCGGCGATCGTCGAGGCGGATTCGAGGAAAGAGATCTCCCTGAGCGATCGCTACCTCTGCCCCCGTTGCCAACGGGAGTACGAAGAGCCGACTCCGCAACTGTTCTCCTTCAACTCTCCCCAGGGCGCGTGTCCCGACTGCAATGGTTTCGGTGAGCGCCTGGAGTTCGACGAACGCCGCATCGTTCCCGACCTGGATCGCAGCTTGTCTGCCGGGGCGGTCCGGCCCTGGTGCGGTCCCGCGTTCGCCAACGAGATGGCCGCCTTGTTGAAAGCGTGCAAGAAGCGGAAGATCCCCATCGATCTGCCGTACCGGAAACTCTCGGGCCGCCAGAAGGCCTTCGTCCTGGAAGCGAAGGAGAAGGACTACCTGGGGGTGATTCCCTGGCTGGCCAGCATGCGCGATGCGCGAGCCAAGGAAGGGCATCGTTTCTACACCCGCCGGTACCTGGGACGCAGCCGTTGCCGGAGTTGCGATGGAAAACGCCTGCGCCCGCAGGCCCGCGCGGTGAAGGTGGGAGGATTGGAGATCGGCGAGGTGGCGGAAATGGACATTCCCGCCGCGCGAGGATTCCTGGCTTCGCTGGAATTATCGTCGGCCGAGAAGAGTGCGGTCGCCGATGTGTTGCAGGAATTGCTGGAGCGGCTGGAATTCCTCGAGCGCATCGGTCTCGAATACCTTTCGCTCTCGCGGGCCAGCCGGACCCTCAGCGGCGGAGAGATGCAGCGGATCCATCTCAGCAACGCGCTGGCCAGCCGCCTGGTGGAGACCCTCTATGTGCTGGACGAGCCCAGCATCGGCTTGCATCCGGCGGACACCGATCGTCTGCTCGGCCGACTGAAGGAACTCGCGGAAATGGGCAACACCGTCGTGGTGGTCGAACACGACAGCGACATCCTGCGCGCCAGCGATCATCTCATCGACCTGGGACCGGGCGCCGGGGTGAAGGGGGGGAGAATCCTCTACCAGGGCCCACCACCTGGAAACGGCGCCGTGCCCAAGGGGGCCCGGGGAAGCCTCACCTGCGAATACCTCAGCGGCCGTCGGGTCGTCAAGCAGAAGAGCGAACGCCGGAGCCCTGGCCGCCGCCGGGTGACCCTGGTGAAGGCAAGACTGCACAATCTCGCCGAGATCGACTTCACCCTGCCCCTGGGCCTGTTCGTCTGCGTGACCGGAGTGAGCGGATCGGGCAAGAGCACCCTGGTGAACGAGTTGCTCTATCCTGCATTGACCGGGCGCATCTTCGGCGGCCAGGGGAGACTCCACGGTTTCGACGCCATCCATGGGGCCGAGAACGTGGATCAGGTGGTCCTGGTGGACCAGTCGCCCATCGGTCGCAGCTCGCGCAGCAACCCGGCGACCTACCTGCAGGTCTTGACGGAAATCCGCGGCCTCCTGGCCCAGACCGCCGAGGCGCGCAAGCGGGGCTGGACCGCCGGCCGCTTCTCCTTCAATCTTCCAGGCGGCCGATGTCCCGTCTGCCAGGGGTTGGGGGAAGTGACGGTGGAGATGCAGTTCATGGCGGACGTGACGGTTCCCTGCGAGGAGTGCCGGGGCCGCAGGTTCGAGCCTTCGACCCTGGAGGTTCGTTACCGGGGAAGGAACATCGCGGAGATCCTCGACCTCACCGTCGATGAAGCCCTGTCCTTCTTCGTCGATTCGCCCGCGATCGGCGCCAAGCTCTGGCTCCTCCAGAAAGTGGGGTTGGGCTACCTGAAACTGGGACAGCCGGCGGGGACCCTCAGTGGGGGAGAGAGCCAGCGCATCAAGATCGCCCGGGAATTGCTGCGGGGGCAGAAGGAACACACCCTCTATCTGCTCGACGAACCGACCACGGGTCTGCATCCGGAGGATGTGCGGAAGTTGTTGAGTGTCCTGGATGACCTCGTCGACAAAGGGAACACAGTAATGGTGATCGAACACAATCTCGATGTCATCAAGAACGCCGATTGGGTGGTCGATCTCGGTCCGGGAGGCGGCCCGAAGGGCGGCCGCATCGTGGTGGCCGGTCCGCCGGAGAGCCTGGTGGAAAACGAGCAATCCATCACCGGCCGGCACCTGGCGGCGGCGATCCACGCCGAAGGGAAACCGTCATGAAGGTTGTCGTCACCGGGGGAGCCGGGTACATCGGATCGGTCACCGCCCGGCAGCTCCTGGAAGAAGGACACGAAGTGGTGGTGCTGGACGACCTCAGCACCGGACATCGCGAGTCGGTTCCTTCCAGAGCACAGTTCGTGGAGGGCCGGGTCCAGGATCCGGCGGCGCTCTCCCGCGCCCTGGAGAACGCCGACGCGGTGGTGCACTTCGCCTCGCTCAGCCTGGTGGGGGAGAGCGTGAGACACCCCCGCCGGTATTTCCGGGAGAACCTCGGTTCGGCGCTCGCTCTGCTGGACGGAATGGATCGGGCGGAGGTGAAGCGCCTGGTCTTCTCCAGCAGCGCGGCGGTCTACGGCGATCCCCAGGTCGAGGTCATCGAGGAGGACATCCCGTGCCGTCCGGTGAATCCCTACGGGATGACCAAGTGGATGATCGAGAACATCCTCGCCGAGGAAGCGCGGGCGGGCGGACTGTCGGCCATGGCACTGCGTTACTTCAACGCGTGCGGCGCCGATGGCCAGTGGGGGGAAGACCATCATCCCGAGACCCATCTCATTCCGCGTCTGTGCGAAGCCCTGCTGGGTCGAAGGGACGATTTCGTGATCTACGGAGAGGACTATCCGACGCCTGATGGCACCGCCATCCGCGACTACGTCCATGTGCTCGACCTGGCCCAGGCCCACGTTCGCGCCCTGGAGAAACTGGAAGAACCCGGTCTGACCGTCCTGAACCTGGGGACCGGCGAAGGGGCGAGCGTGCGGGAAGTGGTCGAGGCCGCCCGCTCGGTTTCCGGCCTGCCGTTTGCGCCACCGGTCGGCCCGCGCCGGCCCGGCGATCCGGCGCGCCTGGTCGCCTCCAACCGCCGCGCGCACGCGCTTCTCGGGTGGACGCCCCGCCACTCCTCCCTCGAGAGGATCCTCCACGACGCCTTGCGGTGGCACCGGCGCCGCGGGGCCGCCGATCCGGGGGCGGTCTGACCGTCCCGGCGGGTCTGGCCGGTTCCCCCCCGATGGCGGTGGAAAGCTGACCAACCGTCCCCGGACCCTCCGGGGACTCCCGCGGGGGCGGGTCTCGGCCGAGACCGGCGGCCTGGGCCTCCAATCCATCGATTCAGCGCCTTTTTCTCGTCGCCATCTCTCCCTGCGCCGGGCCCGCCGCCCTGGCACCGCCATTGCCCTTCCGCCCGGCAAGGAGGGGATGACACGCCATGTCGAATGCCGTCAAATGGTCCCTGGAAGGACCAGGGGCGCCGGTGGAACCCGGCCAGATCCTGTCCCGGATCCCGCGCCTGCTCCGGTTCGAACTCGCCGGTCGGGAAGACCGGCTCCTGGTCCGTCTGGCCCGCCGATTGGGCTACGCCGAGGCGGCCAGCCTGGAACTTTCCGCCACCCAACGGGAAATCCGCCTGAGGGCCTATCGGGGTTCGTCCCCGGCCCGATGGCTTCGCCACCTGTCCCTGGAGCGGGCGGGCCTTGTGGGACTGGCCGCCCATCCGGTCGCCCGTTGTCTCGATGGAGATGTCGAACCCGCCGCCGCGCGCCTGATCCAGGCGCTGCGTCTGCATCGACTCACCGCTTTGCCGCTCGGATGCCATCATGACGGATGGCGCCTGCTGCTTCTGGCCGACGGTCCCCGCATGGGGCCGGAAGCCCTGGCCGGTTTGCGGGACGCGGCCCGGGCGGTGGTGGACGCCGCCCGATCCCAATCGGAACGAAGGCCACCGAAGGAACGCGGACGGTCCGGGAATGCGGTTCCCGAAGATGCCGTCCAGCGGGCGCGGCGCCTGGTCGACCGCCAACAGGAGCTGTTGGCGAACCTCTCCCACGACTTCAAGAACCCCCTGGCCGCGATCTCGACTTCACTGCAGGTGCTTCTCGGCGAGCGGGCGGGGACGACGAATGCCACCCAACGCCGACTGCTGGGCCTGGCCCGGCGCAATTGCGACCGGCTGCTCCAGATGGTGAACGAGCTGGTCGACGGCGGCCGCAAGGCGGAAATGGAGACCATTCTCTCCCGCGAAGACCTCGACGCGTCGAGGCTGCTGCAGGAGGTCATGGCGGACACCACCGAACAGGCGGCCGCCCACAGACGCAACCTGGCCTGGGTCTGCGACCACGGAGCCCGCGTGTGGGGAGACCCCCAGCAGATCCGTCGCATCCTGGACAACCTCGTGGAGAACTCCCTGAAGTTCTGCGGGCAAGGAGGGAATGTCCTCGTCACCCTGCGAAGGGATCGCCCCCGCAACCACGACGAGGTCGGCAAGGCGGCGTCCAGTCTCGGACTCGCCGTCCACGGCCTGGAGATCCTCGTCGAGGACGACGGTCCCGGGTTCTCCGAGGAGGCCCGGAAGAAGGCCTTCGAGCGATACTGGCAGGGCGAGGGCGAGCGGGAACGAGGGCGCGGCTGGGGACTCGGCCTGTCGATCGTCCATTCGCTCGTCCACGCGCATCAAGGTCATGTGGAGCTTTCGAGCGAACCCGGTCGAGGCACCACGGTGCGGGTCTGGTTGCCCGCCGAAGCCGAAGACGCCCGGCGATGCGGGGTGTTGCATACGCTGCTGCGGGCGATGCAGCGGCGCCGCGCGCGCGGGAAGCAGCCCCATCTGATCCTGATCGAGGCGACGGCCGCCGAAGACGAATACCTGGCCGGCCTGTCCCGGCTCTGCGAGGACCTGGCCGAGCCGGAGGGGAGGAAATGGTCGGTGCACCGGATCCATCCCGTGACCGCGGTGGTGCTGGCGGACGAGGAGATTCCAGAGGAGATCTCCCGGAGGCTGGCGCGCCAGGAGCGGAGCGCGCGTCCGGCGGAGAGCTCCGGGGAGGGCGGCGCATCGCCGGCCCTGCGCCTGGGGGAGGCCCGCTTCGGCGAGAACGGGGAAACCCTCGATGAACTCTTGCGGCATGCCCGCCGCAGTTTCCGTGGAGGGGCGGCCGCGGCCGCCCACGGAGCTGAACTTCCGGAGGTGCGATCATGATCGCCCAGAAGCCCCGTATCCTGCTCGTGGAAGACGAACGGGACATTGCCGAGGCCCTGGGATTCGCCCTGACCGTCCAGGGCTACGAAGTCCAGGTGGTCTACGATGGTGACGAAGGAATGCGGGCGGCCATGGATTCGCCGCCGGCCCTGATGGTGTTGGATGTGATGTTGCCCGGAAGCAATGGCTACGAGATCAGCCGGCAGTTGAAGGACTGGATGGACTCCTCTCCGGATGGATCCTGGTTTCCCATCCTCTTGATCACCGCGCGCCGCGTCAACACCGAGCAGCGGGAGGAATTCCTCCAGGTCTGGTCCCGCTCGGACAATGTCTTGTACAAGCCCTTCGATCTCGCCGAGTTCTTCGAGCGGGTCGAGAGCCTCTTGTCCCTGGGAGTGGCCTGAACTTCCCCGCCGCGGCGAACGCGGCCAGCCCGCTTTGCGCGTCCGAAACCAGAGGGACTTCCTCCAGAGAACCGAGTTGGACTTCCGTGGCCGGGGGCGACTTGACAGCCTCGCGGCCCTGGGCGATATTCTCGGTCCGCCCGAACGGGCGGTCCCGCACTTTCACCGGGCGGTCGTCCGGCAGAAGTGATCGGTGGGAAGGTAGCTCAGTTGGTAGAGCAACGGATTGAAAATCCGTGTGTCGGCGGTTCAACTCCGTCCCTTCCCACCATCCAACCTGCAGCGGAGCAGCATGGTCTTCCGCAAGCTCATTCTCAAGGCCATGGGGCAAAGCGGGCTCTACGCCTTATTCCGCGCCCATCGCAAGGGAGCACTCGCCATCGCCTATCACGGGGTGGAGCGGGAGATCCTCGACCGCCGGATCCAGACCGTCCATATCTCCCTGGCTCGCTTCGAGCGGCAGGTGAGGTACATGGAGAGCCACTTCGAGCTCATCTCGCTCGACGATCTGAACGAGCGGTTGAAGGACGCGAAGGGTCTCGATGGGCGCCAGGTGCTGCTCACCTTCGATGACGGATACCGGAACAACCTCGATGTGGTGGCGCCGTTCCTGGAATCCCGGAACATTCCCTTCACCGTCTTCATCTGCACCGAGCACACCCGGACCGGGCGGAGAATGCCGACCTACCGCCTTCGCGCCGGGATCTATCTCACCGAACACCGGAGCTGCCGGGTCCGCGGTTTCCCCGGGGAGTTCGACCTCGGCTCTCCCCGCGCGCGGGACCGGGCCCTGGCCACGATCGCGACGCGTTACAAGACCGCGCCCCAAGAGGAGGCGGATGCCATCCTCGAGGATGTCGTGTCGCTGGTTTCGGAGGAACGCTGGACCGAGATCGACGGCCGTTTCACGTCGGACGCACCGATGAGCTGGGACGAGGTGCAGACGCTGCATCAAGGGGGGGTCCTGATCGGTTCCCACGCCCGAGGCCACGTCATCCTGCATCCTGGACAGGATGCCGAGAGGATCCACCAGGAGGTCGTCCAGAGCCGGCGCGATGTGGAGGAACACCTGGGGAGCTGCCGTTATTTCGCCTATCCCAATGGAACCTCCCAGGACATCGCCATGGCCGCGGTGGAAGCCGTCGGTTCCAGTGGATTCGAACTCGCCTTCACCGCCGAATTCGGCGAAATCCGCCGGGAGACGGACCGCCGCCTCCTGCCTCGCATCGACGGGGACGATGGATTCGAATACTTGAAGTTCTACCTGAACACCGCCTATCGTCCGGGTCACCGTTCCTAGGAAGCCGGCGGTTGCGTCCCGGCCGTGTTCGGCCCGGCCTCCGGTGTCGCGGCGAAACGAGAGACCATGGGTTTGCAGGAGAACACCGGCGGGCCGATCCCGGTGATCGTCCTGGGCGGTTACGTCACCGTGCTGGGAACGATCCGGTGCCTGGGATGGCGGGGAATCCGTTCGTTCTGCGTCGGGCCGGTCGATCGTTACATCACCTGTTCCCGGTTCCATCATCGGCCGCCCGCGGAGGGCCTGCCGGCTCCCACCCCGGAGGACCTGGCCGCGTACCTGGAACATCTTCCTCTCGAATCGGCGGTGCTGATGCCCTGCGCGGACGACTGGGTCCTGGCGGTGGCCCAACTTCCCGAGGAACTCCGCCGGCGCTTTCCCTCCAGCCAGTCTTCGCGCGAGGTGCTCGCCACCCTCTTGGACAAGGAGGGATTGAGGAGAGTCCTGGAACGCTTCGACATTCCCCGGCCTCGAACCCTTCCCGTCGATTCAGGGGAGGACCTTCGGGCGGTGGACTGGAAGGGAGGGGAAAGCTGGTTCCTCAAGCCTACCGATTCGGCGGCCTTCCGCCGGCGCTTCGGAGTGAAGGCCTTCCGGGTCGGCGGATCGAGCGAGGCGCAGCGCCTGTTTGAGACCATCCGCTCCGCGGGACTCGATTGCGTTCTCCAGGAATACATTCCCGGAGGGGCCGACCAGCACTGGTTCGTCGATGGGTTCATCGACCGGAAGGGCCGCTGGAAGGGGCTCTTCGCCCGCCGGCGCCTGAGGATCCATCCCCCGGACTTCGGCGACAGCTCCTGCATGGTCAGTGTCCCCGTGGAGGAGGTGCAGGAGGCGGTGGAGTCCTGCCGGCGCCTGCTGGAGGGCATGGGGTACCGGGGCATCTTCTCCGCCGAGTTCAAGCGCGACCCTCGGGATGGGAGCCTGAAGCTCATCGAGGTGAACGCGCGGCCCTGGGCCTACGTCCAGTTCGCCGGCGCGTGCGGGATCAACGCGCCGTGGATGGCCTACCTGGACGCCCTGGGACGCGAGGTTCCCGCTCCTGCAGGCTACCCGGTGGGACGCCGCTTCCTCTTCTGGCCCGCCGATCTCTTCGCGGCCTGGGAGCAATGGAAGAAGGGCGAGCTGTCGCTCGGGCGGTGGATGGGGTCGTGGTGGGGAGCCCAACAGGCGGTCTTCCGCTGGGACGATCCCGGACCCGCGGTGGTCCAGAACCTCCAGTTGACGCGCGCGGCCCTGGGCCGCCTGGGATCATCCGGGGGACGGGCCGTCTCCGACGGCCGCTCAAGCTAGACCGCTCACCCACCCCCGCTGCTCGAACAGCGGGACGGGGTCACGGAACGCGCGGTGAAGAACCCCGAGAGCACCTTCTTCGCGGTCGCGCCGCACTTGGGGCAGGGAGCGGTCGCGCGCTCCTTCAGCGAGCGGGTTTCCTCGAACCTCTCTCCACACCGGGGACATTCGTAGTCATAGAGGGGCATGGCAGGCTTCTCCTTCACGGCTTGTCCGGGCGGCAGCCAATCTAGGCATTCCGAGGCTCGCGGCAAGGATCCCGGTCCCGGAAGACGCTCGGCCCTCTCTTGGACCCCCTCGCGGCGCCCGGCCCCGGTCCCGGGAGGACTCCCGCGGTCGGAGGATGCGCGGACGCGGGCCCCGGGATTTCGGAGCCCCGCTGCCGCCCAATACTTCGTATCAACAAATATTGCAGGCGGGAAGGAGATCCGCCAGCCGCGTTCCCGGGCCTCATGCGTCATCGGCGGGAGGAAACAAGGGCCCCGCAGGGCGTTGTCGGTCCACCCACCGGCGGGTCGCGCGACCCAGGGCCTGGGCCATCGCACAGGCCACCGGGTGCTGGTCTGCGGGGAGGGATCGGAGGATCTCCCGGCAGGCCGCCTCCAACCGGTCGCGGACCTGGAGGTAGAGCTCCTCGCCGCGGGGCGTGAGGGTGGCTTCGACCCGCCGCCGATCGTCCCGGGAGGGGCGCCGGCGCGCCAAGTCCTTTTTTTCCAACAGATCGACGATCCGGGTCAGGGTGCTCTGGGAGAGGCGCAGTTCGTCGGCGAGTTCATTCATGCCGGCCTCCCCCCGCTGCCAGAGCAGCTCCAGGGTCTCCCATTGGGTGGGGGTGAGGTCCATCGGGGCGCAGAGGAGGCGGTCTCGGGCCAGGCTCTCCCGGACCAGGCGACGGAGGCCCTCGTGGAGTTCGGCGAGAAGACGGTGGGTCGGGCTCATGGCAACAACTCCTTGTTGATAGCAACTATTGTAGTTGCGCAGGAGTCGATGTCCACCAAAATCCGGGGTCGGATCCGCTTTCTCCGGCCTGATCTCTTGACACCGGCGATCGAAGGGGTAGACTGGGATCCGGCGACACCTCGATGCTTCGGGCATCGGCTTCCGTCTTCCATGTCGCATCGGGCTGGTGTAGCTCAGCTGGTAGAGCAGCTCACTCGTAATGAGCAGGTCTGCGGTTCGATTCCGCACACCAGCTCCACCTGGTCTTCACCGGGTCTCCCTGCATGCCTCGCAGGGAGAGTGCGGACGCGGAACGTCGTCAGAAGGGGCCCTGCAGCCTGGGCCCCTTCTTTCGTTTGCTGGGGAGAAGGCGCCATGGATCTGAAGATCAGCATCTCGGGAATCCGGGGAGTGGTGGGCGACGGCCTTGACGCCGAAACGGTGAGCCGCTATTGCTCCGCCCTCGGGAATCTCCTTCCTCCGGGGCCGGTGGTGGTCTCGCGAGACAGCCGACCCTCGGGTGCGGCCTTGCATCGGGCCGCGACGGCCGCGCTGATGTCCACCGGACATGACGTGATCGACGCGGGGATCCTGAGCACACCGGGTACCGAATGGATGGTGCAGGAAAGCGACGCGGTGGGAGGAGTGATCCTCACCGCCAGCCACAATCCGGTCGAGTGGAACGCGTTGAAACTCCTGCGCGCCGACGGGCTCTTCTTCGACGCCGAGCAGATCGACGAGCTGGTGCGACGCAGCGAAGGCATACGCCATCACGTCTCCGCTCTCCACCACGGTCGCTTGCGGGTCGACCACCGGGGAGACCAGCGGCATATCGACGCCATCCTGGCCCTCGACCTCGTTTCCAGCGAAGAGATCTCCCGCGCCCGGCTCAAGGTGGTGGTCGATTGCACCGAGGGAGCGGGGGGACGCGTGCTTCCCGAACTCTTGCGGAGGCTGGGAGTCGAGGTGATCGAGCTGTACTGCTCGATGAGCGGGCGGTTTCCCCACGATCCCGAACCGCGCCCTGAACATCTCACCGAACTCCTCCGGAAGGTCGAGGAAAGCGGGGCCGATCTCGGCCTGGCGGTTGATCCCGACGTGGACCGCCTGGCCCTGGTCGACGCCGGCGGAGTCCCGGTCAGCGAGGAGTCGACCCTGGTGGTGGCCGCCGACCATGTCCTCTCCCGGCGGAAGGGACCCCTGGTGGCGAATCTGAGCTCCACCCTCCGGCTGGACGCGGTGGCCCGCCGGTGGGAGGTGCCGATCCACCGGACCGCGGTGGGAGAGGCCAACGTGGTCCGAACCATGCTTGAGACCGGGGCGGTGATCGGGGGCGAAGGAAACGGCGGCGTCATCCTTCCCGCCCTGCATCCGGGACGGGATGCCCCCCTGGGCGCGGCCCTGGTGTTGTCGGCGGTCGCGGAAGCGGGATCCTTGAGCGAGCTTCTGCAGCGGTATCCGCCGACCTCCATGGTCAAGGAGAAGCTGTCGCTGCAGCCCCGGCTCGACGACCCGGCCCTCTGGAAGCAGGCGCTTCTGGAAGTGGGTAAGGGCGGACGGATGGACGACACCGACGGTCTCAAGTACGATCTCGGGGACCGGTGGGTGCATCTGCGGCGTTCGAATACCGAGAACGCCCTGCGGATCATCGCGGAAGCTCCCGATGAGAACGAGGCCCGGTCCCTGGTCGAAACGGTGCGTGGTTTCCTCGGGAACTGAATCGGCGGGAACCTGGGCCCAGGAAGGCGGCGGCAGACATGTGCGGCATCATCGCCATGGTGGGGCGCAAACCCACCGCGAAGATCCTGGTGGAGGGGCTCAAGCGCCTGGAGTACCGGGGGTACGACAGCGCGGGGATCGCGATCCGCAACGGCGGTGGCCTTTCGGTGCGCAAGTGCGCCGGCAAGATCCGCGATCTCGAAGCACTCCTCAGTGAAGATCCCATCGATGGTGAGACGGGAATCGCCCACACCCGATGGGCCACGCACGGCGCGCCCAACTCGACGAACGCCCATCCCCACTACAGCTGCGACCACAAGGTCGTGCTGGTGCACAACGGCATCATCGAGAACCACCAGTCCCTGAAGTCCATGCTCCTGGATGTGGGGCACCACTTCGAGACGGAGACGGACACCGAGGTTCTCGCCCATCTGGTCGAATACTACTACAAGGGCAACCTCGAGGAGGCGGTCCAGGAGGCCTTGAAGATCGTCAAGGGGACCTACGGGATCGCCGCGATGCACGAAGACGAACCGGGGAAGATCGTGGGCGCGCGCAACGGGAGTCCCCTGGTGGTGGGCCTGGGCAATGACGAGTTCTTCATCGCCAGCGACGTGGCGGCGATCCTCTCCCGGACCCGCCAGGTCATCTATCTCGACGACGGCGAGATGGTGGTCATCGACGCCGAAGGCTACCGCACCCTGGACATCCAGAACCAGTCGGTGGACAAGAGCATCCACGAGATCACCTGGAATCTCGATCAGATCGAGAAGGGCGGGTATCCGCACTTCATGCTGAAGGAGATCCACGAACAGTCCCAGACCATCGAAGACACCTACCGGGGGCGCCTGCTGCCCGAGACCGGGGAAGTGAAACTGGGCGGGCTGGCCGATTTCGAAGAGCCGCTGATGCGTTGCCGCCGCTTCATCATCCTCGGCTGCGGAACTTCCTGGCACGCCGGCCTGGTGGGCGAGTACATGATCGAGGAATACGCGCATATCCCCGTGGAGGTGGAGTACGCGAGCGAGTTCCGGTACCGCCAACCCCTCCTGGATGAGGACACCATCGTCCTGGCCATCTCCCAGTCGGGGGAGACCGTCGACACCCTCCAGGCCATGCGCGAAGCCAAGAAGCGGGGGGCCCTGGTCCTGGGCATCACCAACGTCGTGGGTTCGACCATCGCCCGCGAGAGCGACGGCGGGGTCTACATCCACGCCGGCCCGGAGATCGGGGTCGCTTCGACCAAGGCCTTCACCAGCCAGGTCACCGCGATGCTCCTGCTCACCCTCTACCTGGGGCGCCGCCGGGACATCAGCACCGAGAGGGGAGTGCGGATCGTCCGCGAGCTGATGCGGGTTCCCTCGCTGGTGAAGCGCATCCTCGACCAGGAGGATCAGATCCGCGGACTGGCCGAGGTCTACGCCAACGACTCCAATTTCCTCTATCTCGGACGGGGATACAATTTCCCCATCGCCCTGGAGGGAGCGCTCAAGCTCAAGGAGATCTCCTACGTCCACGCCGAGGGTTATCCGGCGGCCGAGATGAAGCATGGCCCCATCGCGCTGATCGACGAGAACATGCCCGTGGTGGTGTTGTGCACGCAGGACGGAACCTACGAGAAGATCAAGGGGAACGTGCAGGAGGTGAAGGCGCGGCACGGCCGTGTCCTCGCCCTGGTGAGCGAAGACGACCAGGAGATCTGCGGGATGGTCGACCACTGCCTGCGGGTTCCGACCACCCTCGACCTGCTTTCGCCTCTGCTGAACGTGATTCCGCTGCAGTTGCTTGCCTACCACATCGCGGTGCTTCGTGGTTGCGATGTGGACCAACCCCGCAATCTCGCCAAGAGCGTGACGGTGGAGTGACGGGGCAGCCGATCTCCACGATGACCAAAGGATGAGAGTTCGGCACCGGCGGAGAGCGTAAGGGTGGAATGTCCGAAGGGGGGACTCGATGGAATCGCGGAGCCGAAGGATCATCCATACCGAGGGAGCGCCCCAGGCGGTCGGTCCCTACAGTCAGGCGGTGATCGCCGGAGGGTTCCTCTTCAGCGCGGGTCAGATCGGCCTGGAACCCGGCAGTGGCCGCTTGGTGGGCGAGGGCATCGAGGAACAGACCCGGCAGGTGCTGTCGAATCTCCAGGCGGTCCTGCAGGCGGCGGGGCTCTCCTTCCGGAACGTGGTCAGGACCACCATCTTCCTGACCGATATGGAGGACTTCGCCACGGTCAACCGGATCTATGCGGAGTTCTTCGACCAGGAACCGCCGGCCCGCAGCACCGTCCAGGTCGCGGCCCTGCCCCTTCAGGCCCGGGTGGAGATGGACGTCATCGCCTCTTTGGGCTAAGAACAGGATCGACGGGTCTCTCCGGCCGGTGGCCGCGGGGCCGGTCACCAGGATCTGCGGGAATGGATGGGGCCTGGTGGTCCCCGGGGACTTCAAATCCTGCGGTCGGGCGCTCGGCGTCCGAGGTGGGTTCGATTCCCACACATTCCCGCCACTTCTCCCCCGCGCGGAAACTTCGCATGCACGCTGGAGCCGACTCGCCCACCTCGCCGACTTCGACCGACCCGGCCGGGTCCGGTATGATCCTCATCCTCAATCCCAGTGCGGGGAAGAACCGGGCCGGGCGCGAGCTCGTGCATCTGCGCAGTCACCTGATCGCGCGCGGGGTGCGAGCGGATGTCTTCCTCACCCGGGCGGAGGGCGACGGACGGCGGATCGTGGAGGCCCTGGACCCCCCCGAAGGAACCCTGGTCGTGGCCGCCGGGGGCGATGGCACGGTCCACGAGGTGGGAACGGCGCTTCTCGAACGGAAGGGGCTGGTTCTGGGAACCATTCCCCTGGGCTCGGGCAATGACTACGCACGTCTTCTCGGGATGCCGAAGGATCCGGTGGCCTGCCTGGACGCGATCCTGGGTGGGGTCGACCGGGTCTGGGACGTGGGACAGGTCGGAGAACGGAGTTTCCTCAACACGGCCGGGTTCGCTCTTTCTTCCAGCGTGAGCTGGCACAGCCGCCGGACTGGTTGGCTCACCGGCATGGCTCGCTACGGGGTGGCCACCCTGCGGGCGTGGTCGACCCACCGGCCGGTGCGGATGGGTTTCGACGGCCTGGAGGCCTCGGGGGAACACCGGGTCAGTTTTCTCGAGGTGGGCATCGGCAACCGGGCCGGAGGAGGGTTCCTGCTGTTGCCCCGGGCACATCCCGCCGACGGGCTTCTCGATGTGTGCCTGATGGAGGCGGTGCCCCGCTGGCAGATCCCCTTCCTGCTGCCGCGCGCGCGCAATGGCCGGCACCTCGGACATCCCCGGGTCATCTACGAGCAGGTTCCCTCCTTCAGGATGCGGGTGGAAAGCCGTACCTTGATCCATGTCGATGGAGAGCTTGCCTGGTTGGAGCGGGGCGAGCACAGCGTGCGAGTGCGGCCGAAGGCCCTGCGGGTTCGGATCACTCCCGAGAGGGCAGAGCAATTCGACCCGATCGCCAAGGAGGAGGAATGAACAGACTCCTTCTCGCCCTCGGCCTGGCGGCCCTGCTGGCCGCAGCCGCCGGAGAGGCGGTGGCCGCGATGCCCTTGGGGGCCCCCGAGCTTCCGGTGGAGGCGGCCGGCAGTTCCTCGAAGGATCAGCAGACCCCGAGTCTGGATCTGGCCAACGGTCCCCTCTATCCCGCCGGGGGGCCCAGGGAAGAGGACACCCGCCGCTTCGCCGAGCGGAGTACGACGGCGGCGGTCCTGATGTCCATCCCCATGCCCGGGTGGGGCCAGTTCTACGGGGACACTCCCTTCTGGGGAGTGGTGGCCTTCTCCGCGCAGATGTGGTTCTACGGGAACATCGCGATGCAGCTGCGCCGGCAGGAACGGCAACGGGTGGCCCGCGACGAGTGGCCGATCGGCAGCCCCGAACACGATCTCCGGGGCGTTCTGGTCACCGAACATTCCGAGCGGGCCCGGGACTTCTTCTGGTGGGCGGCGGGCTCTCTGCTCCTGGTTTCTCTCGACGCCTATGTCAGTGTCCAATTGGTCGATTTCGATTCCCCGGTGCCTCCCACTCCGGACCTGGAGAGCGGGCTGGGGGCCTCGGTCTCCCATGGCGGGACCGTGGCCCTGACACTACACTTGCCCTTCTGAATGCCCGCAGCAGTCACCTTGCCAGGTCGTCACGATGCAACAGGACCGAATCCGCAATTTCTGCATCATCGCGCACATCGATCACGGCAAGTCCACCTTGGCCGATCGGATCCTCGAACTGACCCACGCGGTGGCGGCCAAGGACATGAGGGCGCAACTGCTCGATTCGATGGACATCGAGCAGGAGCGCGGAATCACCATCAAGAGCCATCCCGTCCGCATGGAGTACACTCCCGGCGACGGAAAGACCTACACCTTCCATCTCATCGACACTCCCGGCCACGTCGATTTCCATCACGAGGTGAGCCGGAGCCTCGCCGCCTGTGAAGGGTGCCTGCTGGTGGTGGATGCGGTGCAGGGGGTGCAGGCCCAGACCATCAACAACCTCTACCTCGCGCTCGAGCACGATCTGGCGATCCTCCCGGTGATCAACAAGATCGATCTGCCGGCGGCCCGGCCGGAGGAAATCACCCGGCAGATCGTCGATCTCATCGGCTGCGATCCGGAAGAAGTGGCCCGGGTGAGCGCCAAGACCGGAGAGGGCGTGGCCGAGCTGCTCGAGCGGGTGGTGAGGATCGTGCCTCCTCCCTCGGGGGATCGCCAGGCCCCGCTGCGGGCCCTGGTCTTCGACAGCCAGTTCGACCCCTACCGGGGGACGATTGCGTACCTGCGCGTCGTGGATGGCGGGGTCCAGAAGGGCGACGTCATCAAGATGATGGGGGGCGGCCAGGTCCACGAGGTGATGGAGACCGGCTACTTTCGCCTGAAACAGATTCCCACCGACCGTCTCGAAGCCGGAATGGTGGGCTACCTGGCCACTGGAGCCAAGAGCGTCTCGGCGGTGCAGATGGGGGACACCATCACCCTCGCCGAGAATCCCGCGGATGATGCGGTCCTGGGCTACGTCGAGGCGAAACCCATGGTCTTCAGCGGTTTCTATCCCATCGTCAGCGACGACTACGAGGAACTGAAGGATTCGCTGGAGAAACTCCAGTTGAACGACGCCGCGCTGACCTTCGAACCGGAGACGAGCGCCGCCCTGGGCTTCGGTTTCCGATGCGGTTTCCTGGGCCTGTTGCACATGGAGATCGTCCAGGAACGTCTCGAACGCGAATACAATCTCGATCTCATCGCCACCCTGCCCAACGTGGAGTACCGTTGTGTGCTGAAGAACGGGGAGGAACTCGAGATCGAGAATCCGAGTATCATGCCCGAGCCGCAGCTCATCGAATCGATGGCCGAACCCTTCGTGAAGGCCTCGATCATCGTTCCCAAGGAATTCGTGGGAGCGGTGATGAGGATTACCCAGGAGCGCCGGGGCGAGCAGGTCTCGATGGAGTACCTCGACAGCCAGCGCGTCGAATTGCGCTACGGCATCCCCCTGGGGGAGCTGGTGGTCGATTTCTATGACAAGCTCAAGAGCGTGACGCGCGGTTACGCCAGTCTCGATTACGAATTCTGGGAGTATCGCGAGAGTGACCTGGTGAAGCTGGACATCCTCCTGAACGGAGAACCGGTTGACGCCTTGAGCGTCATTGTCCATCGTTCGAAGGCCTACGAGTTCGGGAAAGCACTGTGTGGAAAACTGAAGGAGCTGCTCCCCCGGCAACTCTTCGCCATTGCGATCCAGGCCGCCGTGGGAAGCCGGGTCATCGCCCGGAGCACGGTCAAGGCGCTGCGGAAGAATGTCACCGCCAAGTGCTACGGAGGGGACGTTTCCCGCAAGCGCAAACTCCTCGAGAAGCAGAAGGAAGGCAAGAAGCGGATGAAGCAGGTCGGTAGCGTCGAGATTCCCCAAGAGGCCTTCCTGGCCATACTGAAGGTGGAACGGTGAGCAAGAAGAATCGCACGGAGAGTCGACAGGCGGGTGAAGCTTCCAGGTCCGACGGCAAGCATGAGATGAAGCGCAAGAAATCGGTGCTCCGGGAATACACCGAAGCCATCCTCTGGGCGGTGGTGCTGGCTCTGCTCATCCGGACCTTCGCGTTCCAGGCCTTCCGGATTCCCTCCTCGTCGATGGAGGACACCTTGCTCATCGGGGACTATCTCTTCGTGAGCAAGTTCATCTACGGGGCGGAGATTCCCTTCACCGGGGGAGCGCGGCTCCCCGCGATCCGTCAGCCCCGCCGGGGCGACATCATCGTCTTCCGCTATCCCGAGGATCCCAGCGTCGACTACATCAAGCGCTGCGTCGCGGTCGAAGGGGATACTCTTCTGTTCAAGAACAAGACCCTGTACATCAATGGGGTGGCCCAGGTGGAGCCCTATGCGAAATACGTGGACGGCTCCCGTTCCTACCGCCCCGGATTCGATTCGGTGGGCCCACTGGTGGTGCCCAAGGGCCATCTCTTCATGATGGGCGACAATCGGGACCGGAGCGCGGATTCGAGGGTGTGGGGCTTCCTGGACAAGAAGTACCTGCGGGGGAAGGCGCTCTTCATCTACTGGTCCTGGGATTCGAAGACCAAGCGACCCCGCCTGAACCGTTTGCTGCACATCATCCGATGAACGATCGCGAAGGGAATCTGGCCCTCTATCTCCACCTTCCCTTCTGCGACCGGCGGTGTCCCTACTGCCACTTCACCTGTTTCGTCAACCGCGATCCCTCCCTGCCCTTGCGCTACGTGAAGGCGCTGGCAGTCGAATTCGACCGGGCACGCCGCGACGTGGATGCTCCCATCGGCACGGTCTACGTCGGGGGAGGGACTCCCACCGCGCTGGAGCCTCGGGCGCGGGAGTGGATCTGCCGGTGGTTCGCCGAGGAGCTGGCCGGCCAGCTCGCCCCGAACACGGAGATCACCCTGGAGGTGAATCCGGAGAGCGCGTGGCCCGAGAGCCTCGATCCCTGGATCGAGGCCGGAGTCAACCGTCTCAGTCTCGGGATCCAGAGCATGGACCCGCAGGTCCTGGACTTCCTCGGCCGGCTCAACACGCCGGCGTCCAACCGCCGGGCCCTCTCGCTGGCCGCCGAGCGCGTGGAGAATCTCAGCGTTGACTTCATCCTGGCCACCCCGGGCTCCTCGATGGAGTCGATGGAAGCCGGTCTCCGGCTGGTGGAGGAGTTTCCCATCTCCCACGTCTCCGCCTATCTCTTGGAGATCCACGGGAAGACCCGCTTCGGACGGGAGGTGGAGTCGGGCCGATGGGAGCCGCTTCCCGGCGACGAGCAGGCCCGGCGCTACCTGTACGCGGTCCGCTGGCTCCAGGAACGGGGCTTTCAGCCCTATGAACTCAGCAATTTCGCCCGCGACGGGAAGGTGTCCCGCCACAACCAGGCCTACTGGTCCGGGGCGAGCTATCTGGGACTGGGGGTCTCCGCCCATTCGCATCACCGGGGGGTGCGATGGTGGAACGTCCAGGAGGTCTCCCCTTGGTTGGAGAGGATCGAGGCGGGGCGGCTTCCCATCGCCGGCCGGGAGCGGCTGAACGCGAAGGAGCGACGGGAGGAGGAGCTGCTCCTTGGCCTTCGAACCCGCCGGGGCGTGCCGGTCGCCGGGGAGCGCGGGCACCGGGCGCTCTGGGAGCAATGGATCCGGGCCGGCTACGCCCTCCGGGACGGCGGACGCTACCGGCTCACCCCGGCCGGGTGGCTGGTGATGGACGAGATCGTCCTGCGGTTGCTGCGGGCGGAAGACGCCGGACGGCCCGGCTTCGCCGCCGGCTCGCGCGCGGGCGATGCGACGCCCCCCGGGGAACTCGCGGAGCTCGCCGACCCTCCCGGTATGCGGAGAGGAGGGCCACAACTTGAAAAATGACAAGGGCTTGTCTCCTCCCCAGTGCCCCCCGATCCGCTTGACAGCACCGTTTCCCTCGCTTAGTTAGGGGCAAGGCCGGCCCGCGCGGGTTCGGGCGGTCATGAGGCTTCCGAGGAGGAGGACTCCGGATGCGCACTTCGACCGAGGAGAGGGAGCGGCAGGTCCTGAAGACCCTGGTCCATCTCTATATCGAAGGCAAGGAGCCGGTCTCCAGCCGGATGATCGAGGAAGCCGGGGATCTGGGCATCCGCAGCGCCTCGATCCGTGCCGTCCTGAACGAACTCGAGCGGAAGGGTCTGTTGGTCAAACCCCATTCCTCCTCGGGCCGGATTCCCACCGACCTGGGCTATCGCACCTACGTGAACCAGTTGCTTCCCGGCGATCTCGACGAGGAAGAGAGCCGCGTGATCGAGCGGGCGCTGCGCCAGGCCGGCGAGGACCTGACCCAGATCCTCCGGGCGACCGCACAGATGCTCAGCCGCTTCAGCCGCAACATCGCCATCATGGCCGGACCCCGCGACAAGGATCCCGGCGAGGTCATCTCGGGCATCGAGCTCCATGACCGCGGCGGCGGCCGGGTCCTGCTCGTGGTGGCGCTGCAGAGCGGGGCCACCCGGACCGAGGTCGTCCACCTGCCCCGCGAGGTGAAACCGGGCATCCTCATTGCCGCCTCGTCCTTCCTGGGCGAGAGACTCTGCGGTCATACCCTCCAGGAATGCCGCCGGGAACTCGATCGCCTGCTGGACCCGCCGACGGACGAGGTGGGGACGGTGGCCAGCAAGGTGGTCCAGGAGGGACGGAGCGTGTTCAGCCCGGAGCAGGTGCTGTCCTTCACCTTCGAGGGGATCCCCGACGCGCTGGACCAACCCGAATTCGCCGACCCGGAACGGCTCAAGCGTCTGCTCGAAGTCATCGCCCGCCACGAACTCTTCGAGGAGGCCCTGGAGCGCTTCGTGGAGGGATCGATGGGCGACGTGAGCCTGGCGATCGGCCGGGAGAACCCTCTCAGCGCCCTGCATCCCTTCACCCTGATGGCCACCCGTTTCGACCTGGCCGGCCGGACCGGCTATCTCGGGGTCCTCGGACCCCGCCGCATGCGCTACGCGCGCACCCTGGCTCTGATCCACGGCATCGTGGGGCACCTGGATCGCCTCTCCTGAACCGGAGACGGCACGGTTCCTTCTAGGCAGTTCCACGATACGGCGGGAAGGGGCAGCTGGCCCCGTTCCCCAGAAAGAGGAGATCGATGGTGAGCAAATCCCACCCCGACCCCCCGTCGCGCCCATCTTCGGCCGGCGACGACGCGATGCCGGAATGGTTCGTCGAGGCTGAACAGGCCGAGAAAAGCGGGCGCACCGAGACGGTTTCCACCCAGGCGCCTTCCCCCCGGGAAACCGCGGAATCGACCGGAGCGAAGAATGGTACGGATCCGGAGCAGTCCCGGGAGCCGGCGCCCGAGGACCCACCGGTCGAAGAGATCGAGGATCTGGAGGAGGCAGTGGCCGAGCTGGCCCAGAAGGGCGCCGACCCAGACCGGAATGTGCCGACTTCTCCCGACGCTGGCCAGGATCTGGCCGGGTCCGGTGCCGAAGAGGGGGGCGGGGAGGGGGACGAAGCGGCCGTATGGAAGCGCAAGGCCGAGGAAAACCGGGAGAAATGGATGCGCGCCATGGCGGAACTGGAGAATTTCCGCAAGAGAAGCCGCCGGGAGATCGAAAATTCCATCATTTTTGCTAATGCAAATCTGCTCAGGGAACTTCTCGACGTTCTCGACGACTTCGAGCGCGCACAGAATGCGGCGAATGAAGACGAAGAGGGGTCCAAGGAGGGCTTTCGGGAGGGCATCCGCCTGATCTACCAGCGCTTCGTGGAGGTTCTCAGGAGAAGTGGTCTCGAGCGGATTCCCGCCAAGGGAGAGGACTTCGACCCCAATCTGCACGAGGCCATCTCGCAAATCGAGACGGACGAAGTGGAAAGCGGGAAGATCGCCCACGTCGTCCAGCAAGGCTATCGCCTGAATGACATGGTCCTGCGGCCTGCGAAAGTGGTGGTCGCGAAATAATCGGGTCCCGGGAGGGGTTTCATGACCAAAGTACTCGGAATCGATCTGGGAACGACGAACAGCTGCTGTGCGGTTCTGAATTCCGGACATCCTGAGATCATCGTCAATGAGCACGGCCACCGGACCACTCCCTCGGTGGTGTGCCGGAGCAAGACGGGCGAGTGGCTGGTGGGTCATCTCGCCAAGCGGCAGGCGGTCACCAATCCCGAGAACACAGTGTCCTCCATCAAGCGTTTCATGGGAATGCGCTACGAGGAAATGGAGGAAGAGGCGGCGCGGATGCCCTACACCATCGTGCGCGCCGACAACGGCATCTTGGACGTCGAGATCGCGGGCGAGAATTTCTCGCCGGTCGAGATCTCGGCCATGATCCTCCGCAACATCCGCGAGAGCGCCGAGCAGGCCCTGGGCGAGGAGATCCACCAGGCGGTCATCACCGTCCCCGCCTATTTCAACGACGCCCAGCGCCAGGCCACCAAGGACGCCGGCGCGGTCGCGGGGCTGGAAGTGTTGCGCATCATCAACGAGCCCACTGCCGCGGCCCTCGCGTTCGGGCTGGATGAGAAGGAATCGCAGGTCATCGCGGTCTACGACCTCGGAGGCGGCACCTTCGATATCTCCATCCTCCGGGTGGGCGACGGGGTCTTCGAGGTCAAGGCGACCAACGGGGACACCCACCTGGGAGGAGACGATTTCGACCAGGCGGTCATGGAATACCTGGCGAGTGAGTTCGAGAAGGAACACGGGATCGACCTGTTGCAGGACCGCATGGCGGTCAGCCGTCTGAAGGAGGCGGCGGAGAAGGCCAAGTGCGATCTCTCCACCAGCCTGGAGACGAGGGTCAATCTCCCCTTCATCGCCAACGACGATACCGGGCCGGTCCACCTGGACATGCCCTTGACCCGCGCCCGTTTCGAGGCGCTCATTTCGCACCTGGTCGATCGGGCGATGGAACCCTGCGTCCAGGCGCTGGACGACTCGGGTCTCAATCCCACCGAGATCGACGAGGTCATCCTGGTCGGGGGTTCGACCCGCATTCCCGCGGTGCAGCGTTCGGTCGCCGAACTCTTCGGCAGGGAGCCCAGCAAGACGGTCAATCCGGACGAGGTGGTGGCGCTGGGGGCGGCGATCCAGGCCGGCGTGCTGAGCGGCACCCTGGAAGACGTGTTGCTCTTGGACGTGACCCCCCTGAGTCTCGGGATCGAGACCCTCGGTGGGGTGATGACCCGGCTCATCGAGCGCAACACGACCATCCCGACCCGGCGCACCCAGATCTTCTCCACCGCCAGTGACAACCAGTCCGCGGTCAGCATCCATGTTCTCCAGGGGGAACGCGAGATGGCGTCGGACAACCGCAGTCTCGCGCGACTCGACCTCATCGGCATCCCTCCGGCGCCCCGCGGGGTGCCGCAGATCGAGGTGACCTTCGATATCGACGTCAACGGCATCCTGCACGTGCACGCCAAGGATCTGGGTACGGGCAAGGAGCAGAAGATCTCGGTGAAGAGCACCTCGAACCTGACCGAGGAAGCGGTCGAGAAGATGATCCGCGAGGCCGAGATCCGCATGGAGGAGGACAAGGCCAAGCGGAAGATGGCCGAGATCCGGAACCGCGCCGAGATGCTGCTGTTGAACGTGGAAGGCGTGGTCGCCGAGCACGGAGATCGCGTCGACGAGGACGACCGTCGCCGGATCGCCGAAGACATGGAGGCCCTGCGCGAGGCGCTGGAAGGCGAGGACACCGCGGGAATCCAGGCGGCGATGGAGGCCCTGAACGAGTCGTCCCATCGCATGGCGGACGCCCTCTACCAGTAGCTGCGAGGTGCCGAAAACCGGGGGGCCCGGCGTGCCCGGCCGAAAAGCCCCGTTCCAAGGGGCCCAAGGTAGGGTGGTCGGGCGGTTTCGGGCCGGTTCCGTCCCCGCGATCCTTGCCCTCAGGCCGCGTCCGGTGACGCGGCCTCGCTGCATGGTGGGCGTTGCCAAGAAGCCCGATTCCATTCATCTTATGCGCCTGTAGCGAGCCCGGGGAAAGCTGTCGATCAGGATGCCGATGACCAAACAGGACTACTACGAAGTACTGGGCGTCGATCGCGGCGCGAGCGACGACGAGATCAAGCGCGCCTACCGCCGGCTCGCGGTCAAGTACCATCCGGACAAGAATCCGGACGATCCCAAGGCGGAGGAGAAGTTCAAGGAGGTCACCGAGGCCTACGAGGTGCTGCGCGATCGGGAAAAACGCCGGCTCTACGACCAGTACGGGCACGCCGGGCTCTCCGGTCAGGGGGGCTTCGGAGGAGGCGGATTCCAGGGCGGCCACGAGTTCGACCTCAGCGACGCGCTCCGGGCCTTCATGCGCGATTTCGGCGGCTTCGGCTTCGAAGACGTCTTCTCCGGCGGCGGGGGACGCTCCCGCGGCCAGCGGGGACGCCGGCGCGGACGCGATCTCCAGATCAAGGTGAAGTTGAGCCTGGAGGAGATCGCCGAGGGAGTGACCAAGACGATCAAACTGCGCAAGCAGATCGCCTGTTCCGCCTGCGGCGGCAGCGGCGCGCGGGCTGGGAGCCGTCCCCGCACCTGCACCGAATGCGGAGGACAGGGCCGGATCCGGCGGGTGCAACGGACCCTGCTGGGACAGTTCGTGAACGTCGTCACCTGTCCGGCCTGTCATGGCGAGGGCAAGGTGATCGCCGATCCCTGTCCCGATTGCCGGGGCACCGGGGTGGTTCGCGGCGAGGAGACGGTCAAGGTCAAGATTCCCGCGGGGGTCTCCAGCGGGAACTACATCACCCTGAAGAGCCAGGGCGACGCGGGAGAGCACGGCGGGCCCGCCGGCGATGTCTTCGTGGTGGTCGAGGAGAAGGAGAACGATCTCTTCGAACGGCACGGGGACGATCTGTTGATCACCCTGCCCGTGTTGCCCTCCGACCTCGCCCTGGGGGCCAAGGTGGAGGTTCCGACGGTCAGCGGAAGGGTGAGCATGAAGATCCCCGCCGGCACCCATTCGCACAAGATCTTCCGGATTCCCAACCGGGGCATTCCCCACCTGCACGGTCCGGGACGCGGCGACCAGCTCGTCCGCGTGGTGGCCTGGACTCCCCAGAAGCTCTCGCGCGAGGAGCGCGAGCACTTCGAGCGCTTGCGCGAGCTGGAAGCGGGAACGGTCCCTCCGCCCGGCCGGCGGATCTACGGCGACTGAGTCCATGGATCTCCACTGGCTACCTCCCGGGGCGCGGCATGGACAAGGCATCTTCCTGAAGGGCGACGAAGCCCACCACATCCTCCGGGTCAAACGCAAGGGTGTGGGCGACGAACTCCTGCTGACCGAAGGCGACGGCCGGCTGATCACCGCGCGCATCGATCGCTGTGATCGCGATCAGCTCCACGCGGACGTTCTGAAGATCCGCGAGGACCCGAGGGAGACCGCAACGCCGCCCGTGCTTCTCGGTCTGGCCCTGCTCAAGGGAGACCACTTCGAGCTGGCCCTCCAGAAGTGCGTCGAGCTGGGGGTGACCACCGTGATCCCGCTGCTGGCCGAACACAACGTGGTGAAATGGAAGCCCCAGGCGGCCTCCCGCAAGCGGGAACGCTGGGAACGCATCGCCGTCTCGGCGATGAAGCAGTCCGGCCGCTCGCGCCTGCCCCGGATCCTCGCCCCGGTCTCCCTGGAGGATCTGCCCGAGGTCGTCGAGGAAGGAACGGTGTGGGTGGTGGCGGACGAGACCGAGACGGAGCGATCGATCCATGGGATCGAGCTGCCCCCCGACGCGCCCCGGCTGGCCCTCGTGGGCCCCGAGGGTGGTTTCAGCCGGTCGGAGAGGGAATTGCTGGCCGGATGGGGAGGGCTCACGGTGAGCCTGTCGCGTTTCCGCCTGCGTTCGGAGACCGCCGCGGTGGTCGCGGTGGCCGCCTTGGCCTCGCGGACTGCTTGACCGGCGGGGATGCGGGTCCCTAGACTCCAGCTTCGACAAAGGAGAGGCAGACATGGGCGAGAATCTGGCGGATCGCCTCCACGCGGACATGATCGCGGCAATGAAGGCACGAGAGAAGGCGAAGCTCCAGGTGCTGCGGATGCTCAACGCGGCCATCAAGGATGCGACCATCGCCAAGAGAACCAAGCCGGAACGCGGCGCCGGCCAGGCGTCCCTGAGCGACGACGAGGTCCTGAAGCTGTTGATGGGCTATGCCAAGAAGAGGGAGGAGGCCAAGCGGGAGGCCGAGAAGGCCAACCGTCCGGATCTGGCGGAGAAGGAAGCGTTCGAACTGGAAGTGGTGAAGAGCTACCTCCCCCAGGCCTTGAGCGAGGAAGAACTGGTGCGCCTGGTGGAGGAAGTGATCGAGGAGATCCAAGCCACCTCGATGAAGGACATGGGCGCGGTGATGAAGGCCTGCCAGGCCCGGGCCGGGGGCCGCGCCGACGGCAGCCGGATCAGTGCCGTCGTTCGCACCCGTCTCGGCGGATGAGGAGGATGCGATGCCCATCATCCTCGCCATCTGCGGATTGATCATCGTTGGCGCGGTGGTCGACGGGTTCCGCCACGGAGTGATCCAGCGGGTCGCGGAAACCACCGGACTGCTCGTCGTCTTCATCTTCGCCTCGCGCTTGGCCGATCTCATCGAACCTACCCTGAGCGAGGGTCTCGGGGCGTCTCCCCAGGCCTCCTTCTTCGGGTCGTGGATCCTCGTGATTGTCGGCGGGGTCATCCTGGTCCGCATCTCCTCGATGGCGCTGGCTTCCTTGATCCGGGTCTCCATCGTGGGCACTCTCGACCATTTCGGCGGTGCACTCGTCGGACTGCTCTTCGGCAGCCTGGTTTCGAGCATCCTCCTGATCGGCGTTCTGGGGTTCACCCGTTCCGACTCCCTCCGCCGGCAGGTGCAGGATCATCCCGTCACCCGTCCCTTGCTCCACCTGGCACCGTCGGTCTATGACGCTGCGTCCAAGGCGTGGAACGGCGAGGATTTCTTTCCCATGATCCGCGGGAAACTGGAGCCCCTCGGCGAGAAGGCGGTGGACTCGATCAAGGCCTACTTCGGGGAAGGGAACGCCGCCGACACCGACCCTTCCCACCGCCGGAACCCTTCTTCGCACCGGGAGAGCTCCGGGGGCGACGGGGAAGATTGACGGTGGAGTCGGACTGGAGCACCGAGGAACGGCGAAGTCTCGAGCTGCTCGAATTCCCCCGCCTTCTCGAGGAAGTGGCCTCGCGATGCTCTCTCCCGCGGGCGGCGGAGGCGGTCCGTCGTCTGGTGCCCCTGCACCGCCGGCCTCAGGTCCAGAAGCTCTGGGAGCGGGTGGAGGAACTGGGATCGCTCCTGGCGGCGGGGGAGGACCTGCCCCTGGGGGAGATCGTCGATCTGGAGGAATTGCTCGGAGAGGGCCGGAGGATCCCCGGTCCCCTGGAGGGGGCCGATCTGGCCGCGGTCGGCGCGGCGTGCCACGAGCTCGACCGCCTGCTGCAGTTCGTCTCGAAGCGGCGCGCCATGCTTCCTCTCTGCCACCGCCAGCTGCTGCACCAGTGGAGCCCCGGTGCGCTGGCCGATCACCTGCGGGAATCCCTGGAGCCCGACGGGCGGATCAAGGATACGGCCTCGCCCCGCCTGCGTTCCTTGCGCGCGGCGGTGGAATCGGCGCAGACCCACCTGCGCCGTCTCGCCGAGGAGGAAATGGATCGCGCGCGCCGGGCGGGCTGGGTCACCTCGGAGGAACTGGTCCTGCGGGGAGATCGCTACTGCATTCCCCTGCACTCGGGACGACGGGGCCGCCTGCGGGGAGTCATCCACGATCGCAGCTCGACCGGGCACACCCTCTTCGTGGAACCCTTGCCGGTGGTGGAATCGGCCAACCGTCTCCAGGAAGCCAGGCTGGCGGTGGAGGAAGAGGAGGCGGAGATCCTGCGCCGGCTCAACCGCGAGGTGGCCGACGCCGCCCCGGCGCTCCTTGGGCTCTTCCGGCGAGCGGTCGAGCTGGACGCCCTGCGGGCCCGGGCCCGTTGGGGCCATGCCCGGCAGGGACTGCCCCCGGCGCTGCCTGCCGAGAGCGGTCCGCGGCGGATCCGCCTCGAGGGCTTCCGGCATCCCCTGTTGAGCTCGAGCCTGGAGCGGGCCGGTCGTCCGGGCGACCTCGTTCCCCTCAGCCTCCGGCTCGACGAGGGCGACCGGGTGCTCCTGATCAGCGGACCCAACGCGGGGGGCAAGACGGTGACCCTCAAGTCGGTGGGGCTGGCCGCGTGCATGGTGCAGACCGGCATTCCCCTTCCCACCACCGCGCCGGCGCAGCTTCCCCTCTTCGACCATGTCTTCCTCGAATTGGGGGACGACCAATCCCTGGCCGACGCGCTGAGCCATTTCAGCGCCCACCTGACCCACCTCAAGGCCATCCACGAAGAGTCGACCCCCGCGAGCCTCGTGCTCCTGGACGAGATCGGCGGGGGAACCGACCCCCTGGAGGGAGTGGCCCTGGCCCGGGCCTACCTCGAGGCGCTCCGGGAGCGGGGGCCGCTGGTCCTGGCCACCACCCACTACGGTCAGCTCAAGGCCCTGGTCCACGAGCAACCGGGGTTCCGCAACGCGGGCATGGCCTTCGACACCAACGGTCTGCGCCCGCTCTTCCGGCTGGAGCTGGATGCCCCGGGGGCCTCGCGGGCCCTGGAGATCGCCGCCCGCATGGGCCTGGATCCGGCGATCCTGGCCCGAGCCAGGGAATTGGTGGGCGATGAGAGCCTGCGTCTCAACCGGGTGCTCATGGAGATGGAGGAAGAGCGCGAATCCCTCCGGAAGGCGCGCCAGGAGGGGGAGAGGGAGTGGAGGGAAGGACGCGCCCGGCGCCGCGACTACGAGGAGCGCGCCCGCCAGCTGCGGCAACGCCGGCGGGAGATCCTCGACCGGGCCGAGGCCGAGGCGGAGGGGATCGTGCGCCGCGCCCGTGCCCGCGTCGAGGCCCTCCTGGAGAGCATCCGCCGGGCCGGGGGAGAAGAGGCCGCGGTGGAGGCCGCCCGCCGGGTCCGGGAGGAGATCGATCGGCGCGCCGAGGAGCTGGCGCGCCGTCAGCGGCAGCGCCGGACCCACCGGCGGGGCCACCCCCCGGCGCGGATCGAAGTGGGCCTGCGGGCCCGCTTGGCCCGACTGGGGGTGGTCGGCACCATCGTCCAGATCGACGGCGAGCGGGTCACCCTGGACGCGGGGGGACGGAGGATCCAGGCCGCCGCGTCCGAACTGGTCGCGGTGGAGGACGATGGAAGCGGGTCCCCGCCGGGCCCGGGCCGGAACGCGGTTGGCGATCGGGGAGGGGGCATCCTGCTTCCCCCGGTGGATCCCGCCGAGGCGATCGGCCGGGTCGACGTCCGCGGCATGGACGTGGAGGAGGCCTGGCGGGCGGTGGACAAGGCCCTGGACCGTTGCGTGCTCGCCGGGACCCATCGCCTGGAGGTCGTCCACGGCAAGGGAACCGGGACACTCCGGCGCGCCCTGCGTGCCCGCTTGCAACGGGACACCAGGGTGCTTTCGGCCCGCCTGGCTGACGGCATCGAGGGCGACGATGGACTCACCATCGTCGAAATCCCGGATTGAAGCAGCACCCTGGCCGTGGAGCCTCCCGCGTCCTACCTTGGGGTCAGGTCGCGCGTTCATCACCTGGGCGCTCGCCGACATTGCCCATGGCCCTGAGAATCCCACAAGACGTCATCGAGAAGATCCGCGACGAGATCGCCATCGAAGAGGTGATCCGCCAGTTCGTGCCCCTGGTCCCCTCCGGCCGCAGCTTCAAGGCGCGTTGTCCCTTCCATACCGAGAAGACTCCCTCCTTCCACGCGATCCCGGACAAACAGATTTTCTACTGTTTCGGCTGCCAGAAGGGCGGTGACGTCTTCCGCTTCCTCATGGACAAGGAGGGCATGAGCTTTCCCGAGGCGGTGGAGTGGTGCGCCAGCCGGATCGGCCTGGATCTGAGCCGCTACGCAGCGGAAGACGACCACGCGGGCTCGCGGACTCCGCTCTTCGAGGCGAACGCCTGGGCAGCCGACTGGTTCGCCGAACAGCTCGCGGGAGACGAGGGGGCCCCGGCCCGGCGTTACGCACGGCAGCGCGGATTGAGGCCGGAAACCATCCAGGAGTTCGAGCTGGGCTATGCGCCGTCGGATCCCTCGCTCCTCTCGAAAGCGGCGGCGGGGAAGGGGATCCGGGCCGAAACCCTGCTGCAGGTGAGCCTTTTGTCCCGGAAGGAAAACCGGGCCCCCTTTGCCTATTTTCGATCACGTCTTATATTTCCGATCCGAGGCGTCGCATCGAAGATCCACGGTTTCGGCGGAAGGATCCTGGGGCCGGGCGAGCCCAAATACCTGAACACGCCGGAAACCTCCATCTTCCAGAAGCGTTCGATCCTTTATGGTCTGCCGCAGGCGCGATCGAAGATCGTGCGGACGCGCAAGGCCATCCTGGTGGAGGGGTACCTTGATGTACTCATGCTGCACCAGGGCGGGTGGAGCCAGACCGTCGCCACCTGCGGCACCTCGTTCACCAAGGAGCAGGCGCACGTCCTGAGGCGTTACGCCGAAACGGTCTACCTGCTCTTCGACGGCGACACGGCGGGGCGGAAAGCTGCCTTCAAGGCCGCCGACACCGCGCTCGCCGCCGGTCTGGATGTTCGAATCGTCCGGCTTCCCGAAGGACGGGATCCGGCGGACCTGCTTTTGGATGGTGAGGTCGAGTCCTTGCGGCAAGCTCTGGACAACGCGATGGGCCTGGTGGCGAGCATGGCCGATGAGGTCGCTCAGCGAGGCGGCCGTCGCGAGGTGAAGGAGCGGGCCCTCCACCATATCCGTCAGACCCTCGCCGGGATCGAAGATCCCATCCGCGCCGAACTCATGGCCCAGGAGGCCGCCGACGCCTTCCACGTGCGCCGCAGCCTTCTGCTCGAGGGACTGGAGCGCGACGCGGTGCACAAGACCCGACCGACCTCCACCACGCCCCACACCGAAGTGGAAGACGACCCGTGGTCCCGCAACGAGATGCGCTTGCTCGGTCTGGCAGTGGCTTCACGCGACGCCCGCCATCGTTTGATGGAGGTCCTGGGCGCCGATGATTTCCACCGCCCGGTGCTGAAGGAGATCTTCGAGACCCTGCATGCTCTCGATCCCCAGCTCGATGATGCGGCCGATGTCCACCTCGTCGAGCAGGTGACTCCATCGGCCCAGTCCGTCGCAGCCTATCTTCTCGCGAGGATCCCCGAGGGCGATTTCGACGCCCGGGCCGAACTCGAGGCCGCCCTCGATCGCCGCCGCCTGCTCCGCGAGAAAGAGCTGAAGGAAGAGCGCCGGCGGGCGCTGGACGCCAAGTACACGGCGGGAGAGGACTGGCGGGAAGAGCTTCCACGGATCATCGACGAAGAACCTGAGAAGAACCAAGGCGCCTAGGCCCCGTTGCCGGGTGTGCGCTCAACAGGGGGACGACACCGTACGATGAAAAAGGCATCACTCAACCGCATCATCGACGATCTCAAGGATCGGGCGAAGGCTCACGGGGGATACGTCCTCCACGACGAGATCAACAGCCTCATTGCGGATGAGTTCGACATCGCCGAACTCGACCGGATCTATGAGCGTCTCGGTGACCTGAAGATCGAGTTCTTCGATTCGGAGGAAGACGCGCGCAGGAAGATGGAGCTGCGCGAACGGAAACGTCAGCAGAAGCTCCGCGCCAAGAAACAGGCGGCCCGAACCCACATCAAGTACGACGATCCCGTCCGCATGTACCTGCGGGAGATGGGGAAGGTCCCCCTGCTCGACCGCGCGGGCGAAGTGCGCCTGGCCAAGCAGATGGAAGAAGGGAACCTGCGCGTGGTCCGGGCCATCCTCCAGTCGCAGAACACCCTGTCTGAATTGCGCGATCTCGGGGAACGCCTGGGCTTGGAGATCCTCTCCGTCGACGACGTGGTGCAGACCGACGCTTCCTCGTGGAATGTCAACTCCACCCCGAAGAAGGAGAGCCAGCGGATCCTGCGCGCCTGCGATCGCATCGCGAAGTGGCAGGACGAGATTACCGCCTGTCAACAGGAGCTGGACGAGGGGGCGACTCCGGCGCGCGGGAAGGTGCTGGAGAAGATGATCGCCACCCGGCACGAGAAGATCCTCGACGAATTCACCAATCTGAGACTCACCCAGACCCAGATCGAGGCGATGAGCAACGCCTTGAGGGTCGTCTTGCAGAAGATCGAGGATACCGAGAGCCAGATCACCCAGCTCGAGGATTTCCTGGGACTCTCCCGTTCAGAACTGAATCGCACGCTCAAGGAGATGGGCCGGCGCAAGAGCGTGAAGGTGAAGGGCAAGGGCGAGTTCACCCGCGCCGAACTCGTCGACTTCCAGAGGAAGATCCGTTCGTTGCGCGGGAAGATCCGGGCCATCGAGGACGAGATCGGTCTTTCCCGCGAGCGCCTGCTCGAACTCGTGACCGAGATCGAGGCGGGAGAACGCCAGTTCCAGGCCGCCGTGCGCAACATGATCGAGGCCAACGTCCGCCTGGTCATCTCCATCGCCAAGCGCTACACGAACCGAGGCCTCGAGTTTCTCGATCTCATCCAGGAGGGCAACAGCGGCTTGATGCGCGCGGTGGAGAAATTCGACTATCGCAAAGGCTACAAGTTCTCCACCTACGCCACCTGGTGGATCCGGCAGGCCATCACCCGCGCCATCGCCGACCAGGCCCGCACCATCCGCGTTCCCGTCCACATGATCGAGGCGATCAACAAGGTCAACCGGGTGAGCCGCCAGCTCCTGCAGGAACTCGGGCGGGATCCGTCGCCGGCGGAAGTGGCCAAGCGGTTGGGGATGCCTGCGGACAAGGTGAAGAGCGTCATGAAGGCCAGCCTCGAACCGGTCTCCCTGGACCGGCCGATCGGGGAGGACGAGGACAGCAACCTGGGGGACTTCATCGAGGACGTGAACGCCCCCAGTCCGGCCCGGCAGGCGGCCCACGCCATGCTGCAGGACCGGATGAGCCGGGTGCTGTCGACCCTCACCCGCCGCGAGGAGAAGGTCATCCGCCTGCGATTCGGACTGGGCGACGGCACGCCGCGCACCCTCGAGGAGGTCGGAACCATCTTCAAGGTCACCCGCGAGAGAGTCCGCCAGATCGAGGCGAAAGCGCTGCGGAAGCTGCGCCATCCCTCGCGTTCCCGCAAGCTGAAGGGCTATTCGGAGATCGTCTAGCCCCGGCTCGGGCAGTGCGGCATTCGGGCGCGGGCGTACGGTTTCCCGTCCTCGGCCGGGAATCTTGACCCCGGCCGGGGGCGGTGCTAGCTTGTCCCCCCGGTTTTGGAGGGCCCATAGCTCAGTTGGTCAGAGCTGCCGGCTCATAACCGGTTGGTCCCAGGTTCAAGTCCTGGTGGGCCCAGTTCTGGAGATGACGGGCGATTAGCTCAGCTGGCTAGAGCGCTCGCCTCACACGCGAGAGGTCACTGGTTCAAGTCCAGTATCGCCCACCATCTCCCGAACCGGGCCGACCCATCTCCACGCGGGAGGGCCATTGATCGCGCGATCGTTCGCCGCCGACGCTCAGATCCTGGAGCCGGTCCAAGGACCGGCGGTGGGCGGTACCCTGCGCCGCGCCAGCCCGACGACTTCCACTGCCGAGAAGGGCGCCTTGAGGCGCCCTTCTCGCGTTCAGGCCCCCTTCGGGTCCTGTGATTCCTTCCGGCTCCCACCCCGACCACTGGAACCGGCCCCTGGGGCCGGCCGTCCAGGAGGAGGCATCCTGCCGTGACCGCCGCCATCGACCCGCGCATCCTCTCCCAGCTCGCCGCGCACGACTACAAGGTGGAAGAGTGCAAACAAGCGCTCGCGTCCCACCAGAAGCGCCTCAAGTTCCTCGAGGAACTCGAGCGGGAATACGCGGGGGAGACCGCCGAGGCCAAGGCCCGGCTGGACGGGTTGAAACTCAGCATCCGTCAGTCCGAACTCGAGGTGGCCGAGTGGAGGCGCCAGATCAAGGTGCATCAGGGACATCTCAATGAGATCACCGACAGCCGGGAATACCGGGCGCTCAACGAGGAGATCCGGTATCTGCAACGACAGATCGAGGAAAAGGAAGAGAGCACCCTGACGGTGATGGAAGAAGCGGAGAAAGCGGAGAAGACGCTCGCCGAGTCCCAGAAGGCGCTCTCGGACAAGCGCGAGGAGATCGCGGTCGAGCGAGAGGATATCGCCCGCGACATGGCGAAGCAGAAAGAGCGGTTGTCGCGCCTGAAGATCGCGCGCGATGCGTTCTACGCCGAGGTGCCGCCTACGGTACGGAACTACTACGAACGCCGCGGCCGCCGTCAGAGCATGCCGGTGGTCTGGATGGCCGAGGGCGGATCGTGCAGTCATTGCCACAGCCGGCTCACTCCCCAGGCGCGCCTGGAAGTGACCACGGCGAAGAAGATCGTCGTCTGTGAGAGCTGCGGCCGGGTGATCGTCGCCGCCCCGGTGGTTCCGGTCTCTTCCACCGGCGACGAGGCGGAGCATTCGTGAACGACCAGCGCCTGGCGCAACTGCTCGAGGCCCTGGCCGCCGGACATCCTCTGTCCGAGGCGGCCGAAGGATGCGGGTGGAAGGACCTTGATGAGGCGGGACGCGAACTCATGGCTCTCGCCGCTCATCTCAAAGGGCGCGGCCGCCGGCGGTCCTTTGCGACCGGTGCCGGGAAGATGGAACTTCCTCCGCCGTGCGGCGAGGTGTCGCCCTTCGGATCGTCTGCGAAAGCGGTGGTCAACACCGACGGGGCCAGCCGGGGCAACCCCGGGCCGGCTGCGTACGGCTGCGTCTACGCGACCGTCGACGGGGTGGTTCTCTGCGGCGAGGCCCAGGCCATCGGGGTGGCCACCAACAACGTGGCGGAGTACCGGGGGGCCATCGCGGCCCTGGGCCGTCTGAAGCGATGGGGAATCCGCCGCGTCGTCCTGCGCCTGGACTCCCAGTTGGTGGTGCGCCAGCTTGAGGGCAGCTACCGGGTGAAGGATGCGGGCCTCAAGCCCCTTCACGCCGAAGCTGCATCCTTGCTGGACGGTTTCGACGAGGCGGTTCTCGAGTACGTCCCACGCGCCGAGAACGCCCTGGCCGATCGACTCGCCAACCACGCCCTCGACGAGCAGCGCAAGAACCGGTGAACTTCCCCGCCCCCCGGGCCGGCCGCGGCTGGTCAAGTCCCCGCCGAGCGTTTACACTTCTCCCAGCTTGCGAGTCGAAGCTGGAAAGACGGCCGCGGGCGGCCTTGGTCCGTCCGAGGAAAGTCCGAGCACCACAGGGCAGGATGCTGGTCAACGGCCAGTGGGAGCGATCCCAAGGAAAGTGCCACAGAGAACAGACCGCCCAAGAAGGCCATTGGCCTTCCGGCAAGGGTGAAACGGTGGGGTAAGAGCCCACCGCCCTCCCGGTGACGGGAGGGGCAGCGGTAAACCCCATCCGGTGCAAGACCAAATAGAGGAGGAGAGGCGGCCCGTCTCGTCAGACTCCCGGGTTGGTCGCTCGAGGCCGCGGGCAACCGCGGTCCCAGATAAATGGTCGTCGCCCGGCGGTTCGCGAGGATCGCCGGGAACAGAACTCGGCTTACTTCCAACTTCGACTCGCACTCCGACTGGAACGGGAAAGGGAGATCATGCCAGGCAGAGGGCCGGGTCAGCGCTGGGAGATGGTCTCTCTTCCCCAAGAAGGGTCGTTGGCCTGCCTCCGAGAGGAACTGGAGCTCGGGAAGGCTCCGGCGGCGATCCTGGCCCGGCGGGGGTTCCTCGATCCGGCGGCGGCCCGCCGATTCCTGCAGGCGGGATGGGAGCAGGTGGAAGATCCCTTCACCCTCGCCGACCTGGAGGGTGCGGCGAGGAAGGTGGCCGAGTGCGTCGGGAACGATGGGCGCATCGTCGTCCACGGCGACTACGACTGCGATGGGATCAGTGGAACCGCCCTCCTCACCCGCGCGCTGCGGAGGCTGGGCGCTCGGGTCGAGCCCTTCGTCCCCGACCGCCGCAAGGACGGTTACGGGGTCTCCTCGCGGCTGGTGGAACACGCCGGAAACCGTGGGGTCGAGCTTCTCATCACCGTCGACACCGGCAGCGCCGCGCACGACGCCCTGGGCCGGGCCCGCCAGCTCGGGATCGAGACCATCGTCTGCGACCACCATCTCTTCGACCGCCGCGTCGAGGGCGCGAACTGGCTGATCAATCCGCACCGCGAGGACGACCGCTCGCCGAACAAGGGGCTCTGCGGTACCGCCGTGGCCTGGAAGCTCCTGGTGGGGATCGAGCGGGTGACCGGGCGCGACCTGGGGTCGAAGGAAGAGCTCGATCTCGTCGCCCTGGCCCTGCTGGCCGACCAGATGCCGCTCACCGGGGAAAACCGCGCCCTCTGCCGGCTGGGACTGGAGTATCTGCGCGAGGGCCGGCGGCCCGGGCTCG
The DNA here is from genome assembly GCA_964601275.1 of uncultured bacterium. Classification (GTDB taxonomy): domain Bacteria; phylum Krumholzibacteriota; class Krumholzibacteriia; order JAJRXK01; family JAJRXK01; genus JAOZPE01. Next base: position 110,064 of record CAZRMV010000002.1, read on the forward strand.
TCGCCCTGGCCGAAGTCGCCCGACTGCAGCCTTCGCTTCTCGACGAGCAGGATGTCCTCTACCAGCTCGCTCCCCGGATCAACGCGGCGGGACGGATCGACAGCGCCCGCCACGCAGTCGACCTGTTGTTGGCCGGCGATTCCTCGGTGGCCCGGCCGCTTGCGTGGAAACTGGATGAACTCAACCTCCGCCGCCGTTCGATCGACGAGCTGATGACCCAGGAGGCGCTGGCGCAGGCGGAGGAGCAGATCCGAAGGGAAGACCCCCCCGGACTGGTGCTGGCCGCCGATGCGTGGCACATGGGAGTGGTGGGCATCGCCGCCTCCCGCGTGGTGGAACGCTTCCACCGCCCCGCGATCCTCTTGGCGATCGAAGGAGAGGAGGCGCGGGGAAGTGCCCGTTCCGTGGAGGGAATCGACCTCAAGGAGGCCCTCGACCGCTGCGGGCGGCATCTCAGCCGATGGGGCGGGCACGCCATGGCGGCCGGCATGACCCTGCCTCGACGCAACATCCCGCGGCTGGCCGGCGCCTTCGCCGCGGCGGTGGCCCATCTTCCCCGGGATGGACGCGGCCCCGCCCTGCGCATCGACGCCGTGGTCGGTCTGCACGATCTCGACGCGGAACTGGTCCGATTTCTGCAGAGCTTCGGACCCTACGGGAACTCCCACCCCGAACCGGTGCTGGCCGCCCTTTCCCTTCTGCGCCGGGATCAAAGGGTGATCAAGGACAAGCACCTGAAGTTGCTGCTCGCGTCGGAGGGGGTGTCTCGGCCGTTCATCGGCTTTGGCCTCGCGCCGGATTTCGCGCATCATGTACAGGGGTGGCCGGTGGTCGATGTGGCGTTCCGGGTGCGCTGGCGGCCGGGTACCGGCTTCGATCCCTGGCAACTGACGATCCAGGGCCTGCGCGAGGCAGATCGCGCCCGGCAGACGATGGAGGAGGTGAGTCCATGATCCGCAAGACTTCCGCTTCGAGAAAGGTCGATTACCTCGATATGGAAGGTCGTATGCGCGAGATCGTGGCTCGCGTGAAGACCTACCATCGCAGCGCCGACTTCGAACTGCTCTGGCGCGCCTTCCACCTGGGACGGAAGGCCCACGAGGGGCAACTCCGGCGCAGTGGTGAGCCCTATTTCACCCACGCGATCAGCGTCGCCGAAGTACTCACCGAGTTGAAGATGGATGTGGACACGCTCATCGCCGGTCTTTTGCACGACACGGTCGAAGACACCGGCGTGAGTCTGGACGATCTGCGCGAGCAGTTCGGGGAGGAAGTGGCCCTCCTGGTCGACGGCGTCACCAAGATCGGGGAGATCCAGTACGAGAATCCCGAGGCACAGCAGGCGGAGAACTATCGCAAGCTGCTGCTCACCATCGCCAAGGACGTCCGCGTCATCCTCATCAAGCTCGCCGACCGCCTGCACAACATGAACACGATCGACTCGATGCCCGAAGACCGGCGCGTGGCGATCGCCCAGGAAACCCTCAACGTCTATGCGCCTCTGGCCCACCGCTTCGGCATCGCCCGCATCCGGTGGGAACTGGAGGATCTCGGGTTCAAGGTCTTGCATCCCAGCGAGTACGAGGAAGTCCAGGAAGCAATCAACGCGAAACGGCGCGAGCGGGAGAAGATGCTCCAGGCCTTCCAGGAACCCCTGTTGGCCCGCCTGGAAGAGGCGGGCATCTCGGCCCAGATCCAGGGACGGCCCAAGCACTTCTATTCCATCTGGAAGAAGATGCAGACGCGTGGCACCACCAACATCTCGCAGATCCACGATCTGTTGGCGGTGCGGATCCTGGTGAACACCACCGAGCAATGCTATCACGCGTTGGGGGTCGTCCACTCGATCTTCAATCCCATCCACGACCGCATCAAGGACTACATCGCCGCCCCCAAGCGCAACCTGTACCAATCGTTGCACACCACCGTTCTCGACGACAGCGGTCAGCGTTACGAAGTGCAGATCCGCACCCACGACATGCACCGCCGCGCCGAGATGGGAATCGCCGCCCACTGGCGCTACAAGGAGGGCCTGGAGGGGGAGATCGACCGGGACGTCGACCAACAACTGAGGTGGTTCCGCGAAGTGCTGGACTGGCAGCGCGACGTCACCGATCCCCGCGAGTTCATGGACGCCCTGCGCATCGATCTCTTCCAGGAGGAAGTCTACGTCTTCAGCCCGGCGGGCGATCTCTTCCGGCTTCCCCAGGGCAGTACGCCGCTGGATTTCGCGTTCCACGTACACAGCGAGATCGGGTTGCACTGCAGCGGAGCCCGCGTCGACGGGCGGCTCGTGCCCTTGCGATACGAACTGAAGAGCGGGGAGACTGTCGAGATCGTCACCCGCAAGAACGCCAAGCCCAGTCCCGACTGGATCGACGTGGTGAAGACCTCGCGGGCCAAGCACCACATCCGCCACTGGGTGAAAGCCCACCAGGTGGAGCAGGCCATCCGCATGGGGCGGGAGATGATCGACCGGGAATTGAAGAAGCGGCACGTGAAGCTGAATCTGGACAAGGATCTCATCGAGGTCGCCCAGGCGCTGGGACACCAGGAGGTCGACCGGCTGCTGGCCGCGGTGGGCCGGGGCACGGTGCCCCTGCAGAAGGTGATCAACCGGATCGCCCCGGTCGAGGCCAAACCCCGCCACATCTCCATTCCCCGGAGATTGCAACAGGCCTTCCAGCGCCGCGGACAGGGCGCGGTGCGGATCCAGGGCGTCGACAATCTCATGGTTCGCTTCGCCCGTTGCTGCCAACCGGTGCCCGGGGACGAGATCACCGGGATCGTGACCATCGGACAAGGGGTTTCCATCCATCGCGCCGATTGCACCAACGTGCGCAAGGGAGCGATCGACGAAGAGCGCCGGATCGAGGTCACCTGGGACGTGCCGGAGGATACGGTGTTCCCGGTGCAGCTCAGTGTGCTGGGACAGGACCGCAAGAACCTGCTGGCGGACATCTCCCGCTCGATCGGCGATCTCGATTGCAACATCCAGGCGGGCAGTTTCGAGGGCAGCCATGAATACGCCCGCTGCACCTTCATGGTGGAGGTGCGCAACCTCCACCACCTGTCGGAGATCATCCAGGCCATCCACCGCATTCCCAACGTGTCCCGCGTCGATCGGACGGTCTTCACTCCCGAGAACGTCAAGCCCCCGGAGGAGTCTTGAGGATCGTCCTCCAGCGCGTGAGCCGGGCCCGGGTGCGCGTCGACGGAACGACCGTGGGAAGGATCGAACACGGCCTCCTGCTGCTGGCCGCCTTCGCCGCCGGAGACACCCAGGAAGATCTCGACTGGATGGCCCGCAAGTGCGTCGAGCTGCGGGTGTTCCGCGACCACCGGGGAAAGATGAACCGCAGCCTGAAGGAGGTGGAAGGCAGCGTGCTGGTGGTCAGCCAGTTCACCCTCTACGGAGACTGCCGCAAGGGCCGTCGTCCCTCCTTCGTCGACTCGGCTCCCCCCGAGGTGGCCCGCCGGCTCTACGAGGACTTCATTGCCGCCCTGCGGGCTCAGGGGATCGAGGTGGCCACCGGCCGCTTCGGGGCGATGATGGAGGTTGAACTGGTCAACGACGGCCCGGTCACCCTCATCCTCGAGCGGGGGGAGAAGCCTTCCGGGAGCACCGCTGTGAAGGCTCAGGGCACTTCCCCCGCGCTTCCGGGGGACCTTCGGGAGTGAACGCGGGAAAGCACCCCTTCCTCCCTCCGCTGGGACGCCCGCTCGTCCTGGCCAGCCGGAGTCCGCGGCGCGCGGAGATCCTCCGGCAGCATGGACTCGAGTTCGAGATCCTTCCCGCCGAGATCGCCGAGAAGCCGGTGGACGCGGAGACGCCCCTTCAGCATGCCCTGCGGTTGGGACGGGAGAAGGCGCTCGCCGCCGGCGTCCTCCGGCCCCGGGCGGTCTGCCTGGGCGGCGATACCGTGGTGGTGCTCGAGGGCGAGATCCTGGGCAAGCCCTCGGGCCGGGAGGAGGCGCGCGAGATGCTGGCCCGACTCAGTGGACGGGAGCACGTGGTGTACTCGTCGGTGGCCCTGGTCCAGGCCGAGGAGGGATTCACCGGCGGAGACTGCGAAACCACCCGGGTGCGGATGCGTCCCTTGTCGGCCGGCGAGATCGACGCCTACGTGGCCACCGGCGAACCCCTGGACAAGGCCGGGGCCTACGGCATCCAGGGTTACGGTTCGATGCTGGTGGAGGCGATCGAAGGGGAGTATTTCAACGTGATGGGCCTGCCGGTGCAGGCCTTGCGCCGGGTGTGGAAGGCCTACCTCGAGCGCGGCGCAACGGGTCGTTGAGAGGAGAGGACATGCGGTATCCCACCGTCGACTACGAGCGGGGCGCGGTGCTCCTGCTCGATCAGACCCGCCTTCCCCACGAGGTGGTTCAACTGCGATGCGCCACCGTCGAGGAGTTGGTCGCGGCGATCCGGAGGCTCTCGGTGCGGGGCGCTCCGGCCATCGGCGTCGCCGCCGCCCACGGGGTCGCTCTTGCGGCGCACCGCCGGCTCGAGGAAGGAATCCGGGGGGAGGCCTTCGGACGGGGGCTGCTCGAGGCGATCGAACGGCTGGAGGCCAGCCGCCCCACCGCGGTCAACCTGCACTGGGCGCTGCGCCGCATGCGGAAGGTGGTGGAGGACGCGATGGAGGAGTCCGTCCACGGCCCGGCCGACGTCGCGCGGGCGGATTTCGAGGAGGGACTGCGCGGGCGCCTGGAGGAGGAAGCCGCCCGCATCCATCGCGAGGACCAGGAATTGTGCGAGGCCATGGGGCGGCACGGGGCCGCACTGCTTCCCGATCCGGCGGTGGTGCTGACCCATTGCAATACCGGCGCCCTGGCCACCGCGGGCATCGGAACCGCCCTGGGCGTGGTCTACGCCGCGGCGCGGCAGGGCAAGAAGGTCGAGGTCTACGTGGACGAGACCCGCCCGCTGTTGCAGGGAGCCCGGCTCAACACCTGGGAGCTCAAGGAGCACGGGATCGGGGCCACCCTGATCTGCGATGGGGCGGCGGGATGGACCCTGGCCACCCGGCGGATCGACGCGGTCCTGGTCGGGGCCGACCGCATCGCCCGCAACGGGGACGTGGCCAACAAGATCGGCACCTATTCCCTGGCGGTGCTGGCCCACCGGCATGGAGTGCCCTTCTACGTGGTCGCGCCCTACTCGACCCTGGACTTCTCCCTGGCCGGGGGAGGGGAGATCCCCATCGAGGAACGCGACGGGGCGGAGGTGACCTCCTGCCGGGGTCACGCGGTGGCCCTGGAGGGCACCCGGGCCTTCAACCCCGCCTTCGATGTGACCCCCCACGAGCTCATCGCCGGGATCATCACCGAGCGGGGGGTGGTCCGCCCGCCCTACGAGGACAACTTTCGCCGGTTGTACGCCACTGCGGCGCCGGGGCCGGGGACGGCGGCCGATCCGCAGGCCTGAAGGACGGGGGGGAGCCGGGGTGGTGCGGGGAGCCGGTCCGCACGGGGACCGGCCCGACAGCGGGCGCCGCGGGCGGTTTCTCGCGGCGTGGCGCCTTGACAGGGGGGCGGCTCGCTGATAGATTGACCGTTCTGCCGTTGGAAGGCATCCCTTTTCGACGCGGGTCAGACTCGAGGACGACGCGCGAGGAACCGCCTGCGGGCGGTTGTTGTGCGTCACGGACGGAGGGCTTTCCCTTGAAGACCTACAGCGCCAAGCCGAGCGAGGTCGTGAGCGAATGGCACCTGGTCGACGCTTCCGGGGTTCCGCTGGGGCGCTTGGCCACGCGGATCGCCACGCTGTTGCGCGGCAAGCACAAGCCCATGTACACCCCGCATATCGACACCGGTGATTACGTGGTGGTGTTGAACGCCTCGCAGGTGAAGCTCACCGGCAACAAGCTCGATCAGAAGATCTACGATCGCTACTCGGGCTACCCCAGCGGTCGCCGTACGCGCACCGCCCGGGAGATGCTCGAGAAGAGACCCGAGGAAGTCATCACCATCGCGGTGCGGGGCATGTTGCCCAAGAATCGTCTCGGACGACAGATGATCAAGAAGCTCAAGGTGTATGCGGACGGCCGTCATCCTCACGCCGCCCAGAAGCCCGAGCCTTTGGAGTTGTAGAAGAGAATGACCGATACGATGAATCGATACTACGCGACGGGCCGGCGCAAGGAAGCGGTGGCCCGGGTCTGGGTGACTCCCGGCACGGGAAGAATCGTGGTGAACAAGCGGTCCTTCCAGGACTACTTTCCCGCCGAGACCCACCAGCTCATCATCCAGGGCCCGTTCGAGGCCATCGGCAAGCCCGGTGAGTTCGACGTGGTCGCCACCATCCGCGGTGGTGGAACCTCCGGACAGGCCGGAGCCCTTCGCCACGGGATCGCCCGGGCGTTGGTCGCCATCGACGAGGAGTTCAAGCTCCCCCTGCGCAAAGCGGGATTCCTCACCCGCGACGCCCGCGAGGTGGAGCGGAAGAAGTACGGTCAGCCTGGCGCCCGCAAGCGGTACCAGTTCAGCAAGCGCTAGAGGCTCGATCGGCGAAGTTCAACTCCGGCGGGAGCGGGTCCCCCAGGTGCGCCCTGGGCGTAGGGGATGCGCGGTGATCGGCGGAGAGGTTTCAACCTGAAGGAGTCCCGCCGCCGGGCGGGCAAAGGAGACTTCAAGCCATGTCCCACGGCATCACCCTCAAGGACCTCCTGGAGGCGGGCGTCCACTTCGGTCACCAGACGCGCAAGTGGAACCCCAAGATGAAGGAATACATCTTCATCGCCCGCGGCGGGATCCACATCATCGACCTCCAGAAGACCCTGCGTCATATCGATACGGCGTACGAATTCCTCAAGAAGACCGCCGCCCAGGGAAAGAAGGTCCTCTTCGTCGCCACCAAGAAGCAGGCTCGGCTCCCGGTGAAGCAGACCGCCACGACGATGGGGATGCCCTACGTGACCGAGCGCTGGCTGGGCGGGATGCTCACCAACTTCCAGACCGTGAGCAAGAGCATCCGCAAGCTCGAGGAGATCGAGAAGGTGCTGAGCGGTCCCGAGCGGGAGATGCTCTCCAAGAAGGAGACCCTCCACCTGGAGCGACAGGCGGCCAAGCTCGAGCGCAACCTGGGCGGGATCCGCGAGATGGACCGCCTTCCCGGGGCGCTGTTCGTCATCGACACCCAGGAAGAAGAGACCGCGGTGCGCGAGGCCCGCAAGCTGGGCATCCCGGTGGTCGGCATCGTCGACACCAACGCCGATCCGGACATCATCGACTACCCGATCCCCGGCAACGACGATGCGATCCGCTCGATCCAGCTCTTCGTCCGTCTGGCAAGCAAGGCCATCGCCGACGGCGTCGCGGCCCGCAGCGAGGGCGCGGTGGTGCCCGAGGTCGAGATGAGCGAGCCGACTCCGGCCGAGACGACCGACAGCGCCGCGCTCGACGCCCCGAAGGATGGGGCCGGCGGCCCCAGCGGCAGCGCGGGGGCCGATACTCCCCAGGCGGCGGCCGACGGGACGGCAGCGGCCGAGACACCCCCGGCGGTTTCGACCACCGAGGCCGCAGTGGCCCAGGCGGGCGACGAGAACGAGACCACGCCCGGCGCCGAAGCCTGACAGTTCCAGCTCCAACGAGGGTCTGCCCACGGCGGCGGGCCCCGCACGCGGTCGCCGCATCGGTGTGGCGGCCGCATCGTCGAGAGTGACCCCCGGTCAGAACATCACTACAAGGAGAATGGGTTCATGGAGATCACCGCCAGCATGGTCAAGGAACTCCGGGAGAAGACCGGAGCCGGCATGATGGATTGCAAGAGGGCCCTGCAGGAGACCGAGGGCGACCTCGAACAGGCCGTCCAGTACCTGCGCAAGAAGGGCATCGCCTCGGCGGCCAAGAAGGCCGGCCGGGAGACCCGCCAGGGTCTCGTGGAGGCCTACATCCACCCGGGCAGCCAGGTCGGCGTGCTGGTCGAGGTGAACTGCGAGACCGATTTCGTCGCCCGCACCGACGAGTTCAAGACCTTCGTGCGCGACGTGGCCATGCACATTGCGGCCAGCAACCCGCTGGTGGTCCAGGCCGAGGACCTGGATGATTCCATCCTGGAGGCCGAGCGGGAGATCTACCGCGCCCAGGGCGAGTCCGAGGGCAAACCCCCGGAGATCGTGGAGAAGATCGTCGAGGGACGCATCGCCAAGTTCAAGAAGGAAGTGGCGCTGTTGGACCAGCCCTTCGTGAAGAACCCGGACGAGACCGTCGGCGATCTGCTCAAGTCCAAGATCGGCAGCCTGGGCGAGAACATGGCCATCCGCCGCTTCGCCCGCTTCCAGATCGGCGCCTGAGCCCCGCGGCCCACTCTTCACCGGATGCGTTGAAAATGCCGGAGTTTTCCCGGATACTGCTGAAGCTGAGCGGCGAGATCCTCCGCGAGGGCAGCCGTGCCTTTGCCCCCGCGAAGATCCGTCCGATCGCCGAGGCCATCGCCCGGGTGCGCGCCGAAGGCGTGCAGGTCGGGGTGGTGGTGGGTGGAGGGAACCTCCTGCGGGGACGTGACGTTCCCGAGGGCTTGAGCCGGGCCGACGCGGACCAGGTGGGCATGCTGGCCACCCTCCTCAACGCGGCCATGCTCCGCTTCCACCTGCAGGCGGTGGGGGCGGCCGCCCGGGTGCTGGCGCCCCGGGAGGTCTTCCCGGTGGCCGAAGCCTTCGAGCGTAGCCGAGCCCTGCAGGCGATGGAGCGGGGCGAAGTGGTCATCCTGGGGGGAGGAACGGGCAACCCCTTCTTCTCCACCGACTCGGCAGCGGCGTTGAGGGCCATCGAGCTCGAGGCGGAGATCGTGCTCAAGGGAACCCTGGTCGACGGCGTGTACGACCGGGACCCACGGACGCACCCGGATGCCCGGCGTTTCGAGTCGCTCAGCTTCGACGAGGTGATCCGGCGCGATCTGAAGGTGATGGACCAGACCGCCATCGCCCTCTGCCGGGATCAGGGGATGAGAATCATGGTCTTTCAGATCACCGAGCCGGACAACCTGGTGAAGGTGATCCGTGGCGAGCTGCGCGGAACGGTGATCGGCTGAGCCTCGGCCTCACCCGCGCGCGGTGGCAAGGAGGGGCGATGCTCGACGAGATCTACGACGACGCGAAGAATCGCATGGAGAAATCGGTGGAGGCGCTGCAGCGCGAGCTCTCGCACCTGCGCACCGGCAAGGCCACCCCGTCGCTGCTCGACGGGGTGATGGTCGAGGCCTACGGCCAGAAGATGCCGCTGAACCAGTTGGCCACCATCGGAGCGCCCGAGGCGCGGCTCTTGACGGTACAACCCTTCGACGCCTCGCAACTGGGCGCCATCGAGAAGGCCATCCTCGCCAGCGACCTGGGCATCACCCCCAACAACGACGGCAACCTCATCCGCCTGCCCATTCCCGCGCTCAACGAGGAACGGCGCCGCGACTACGTGAAGATGGCGAAGAAGGAAGGGGAGGAGGTCAAGGTGGCCATCCGCAACATCCGCCGCGACGCCAACGAGAAGCTGAAGAAGGCCGAGCACGACCACGAGATCTCCGAGGATGATGCCCGCCGCGGCCACGAGCGCATCCAGAAGCTGACCGACGAGTACGTGGCCAGGATCGACGAGATCCTCCAGGCGAAGGAAAAGGAGATCATGGAGGTCTGACCCTGCCGCCGGGTTCGCCGTACGATCCACCGGGAGCGGGAGCATGAGCGATCGATCGCCGGAGACCTGGAGTCGCCTGTTGGTTCTCCTGGACACCGCCTTCGAGAACCGGCCGGACGACCCCCTCGCCTGGCTCCAGGAGCATCCTCCCCAGGATGAAGGGCTGCTCGCGCTCGCCCGGGAGATCCTCCACCGGGCCCGACAGGACGACGGCATCCTCGACCAGTCCCTCGACCAGCTCGCCAAGGAGGCGATCCACGAGCTCGCCGCCGGTCCCGGCCGGGGCGCCCGCCTGGGTTCCTGCGTTCTCGAGGAGGAGATCGGTCGCGGGGGCATGGGGGTGGTCTACCGGGCCCGCCGGGTGGACGGCGAGTTCTCCGAGAAGGTGGTGGTCAAGCTCCTGCCCCCGGCGATGGACACGCCCCAGCGCCGGGCGCGCTTCCTGCTCGAGCGGCAGCTTCTCTCCGCGCTGCGTCATCCCCACATCGCCCACCTCCTCGACGGCGGTTTCAGCCCGGCCGGGCAGCCCTACCTGGTCCTCGAATTCGTCGAGGGCCAGCGGGTCGATCTCGCCGCCGACGAGCGCGGCCTCGACCTGGACGCACGCCTGCGCCTCTTCCTCTCGATCCTGGAGGCGGTGGCCCACGCCCACCGCAACCTGGTGGTCCACCGGGACCTGAAGCCCTCGAACGTGCTGGTGACGCCGGACGGGCACGTGAAGCTCCTGGACTTCGGCATCGCCAAGGTGCTCGAGGAGAATCCCGCCGCCGGGCTCACCGGAACCGGCCTACCCATGATGACCCCCGAGTACGCCAGTCCCGAACAGGTCCGCGGCGAAACCATGACCACCGCGGTCGACGTCTACCAGCTCGGCCTGCTGCTCTACCTGCTGGTGACCGGGGTCCAGCCACAGTCCGGGGCCGGCGATTCGGTGGCGAAACTCCAGCGCATGGTCTGCGAGGTCGAGATTCCCCGCGCCAGCAGCGTCTGCCGCCACCGGTGGAAGCGGCGCCTGCGGGGGGACCTCGACCGGATCCTCCAGCGGGCGCTGGCCAAGGATCCCGCCCACCGGTATCCCTCGGCCGACACGATGGCCGAGGACCTGCGGCGCCACCTGGACGGTCTGCCCGTCTCCGCCCGGGCCGATTCCCCCCTGTACCGGGCGGTGAAGTTCGTCGGACGCCACCGGATGTGGGCGGCGGTGATCACCACCGCGGTCCTGGGGGCGCTTCTCTTCGGCGTCTTCTACACCACCCGGGTACGTGAGGAACGGCAGCGCGCGGAGATGGAGGCGCGGCAACGGGACGAGGTCGCCTCCTTGCTGGTGTGGCTGTTCAGCGCGGCCGGCGAGGCGCCCGGCCGGGCGGAGGAGATCTCCGCCCGCGAGCTGCTGGAACGGGGCGCGGAGAGGATCCGCACTGAGCTCAAGGGCCAGCCCCGCCTGCAGGCGGAGACGATGGGCGTGATCGGCGAGGCGATCATGAAGGTGGGCCTGTACGAGATCGCCGCCCCGCTGCTGGAGGAATCGCTCGCGGGCAGTGTCCGCCTCTTCGGGGAAGCGAGCGAGCCGGCCCAAATGGCCCGGCGTCGACTGGGTGAGTTGCAATTGTGGCGGCGCGACTTCGAAGCCGCCGCCGCGACCTGGACGCGCATTCGGGAGATCGAGGACCGCGGCGGCGCCAAGGACCCCCGGCAGCGGGCCTTGAGCCTGCAACGCCTGGGGATCGCCGAACGGGAACTGGGCCGTCTCCCCCAGAGCCGCCGGCACCTGGAGGAGGCCCTGGCGCTGCTGGGGCGGACCGAACCGGCCGATTCCCTGCGGGTCCTGCAGGTCGAGACCGACCTGGCCGCCTTGTTGCGGCGGCAGGGAGCGTGGGAGGAGGCCGAGGCACGCTATCGCACCGTTCTGGCCCAGGCCCGGCGCTTGCGGCAGGCCGGGGTCGAGGAGGTCGATCTCGGGCCGATCCTCAACAATCTGGGCTTCCTGTTGCGGCGTCGAGGACGGTACGAGGAAGCCGAACGTTACTACCGCGAGTGCGCCGAGCACCTGGCAGCCCAGTTCGGCCCCGGTCATCCGACGACCGTCATGGTGCGGAACAACCTGGCCGCGGTCCTGGAGAACCTGGACCGCCGGGAGGAACTGGAGGATCTCCTGCGCGAGACCCTGCACCGGGTGCGGGAATTCCAGGGCGAGGAGAACTGGCGCGTCGCCCGGGCCGAGGAGAACCTGGCGAGGGTGGAGCGGGCGCGTGGCGCGGTGGCCCAGGCCCTGGTGCGGTACGAGAAGGCGGAGGCGATCCTGCGGCGCGACCTGGGGCCGGGGCATCCCTGGACGCTCTGCGCCGCCATGGACCGCGCGGTCAGCCAGGAGCTGTTGCGTTCCCACTCCGCCGCCGCCGCGTTCGATTCGCTGGAGAAATCGCTCGACGGGGCGGAACCGGACCGGAGGTTCTCCCTCCGGCTCGACCACGCCGAGAAGGCCCTGCAACGGGGAGCCCGGCCCGAACTCGCCCGCCGCCTGGCGCGCTGGAAGACCGCGATGGAGGGTTCCAGGCAATGAGCCAGAGGGGCGAGGTCACCCGTCTCCTCTCGGAGTTGCGCGACGGGCGACGCGAAGCGTTCGACGAGCTCATGCCCTTGCTCTACGAGAGCCTGCATTCCCTGGCCCTGCAGCGCATGGGACCGGCCGGGGAGGGGCGTACCCTGGCCCCGACCGGACTGGTCCACGAGGCCTATCTCCGGCTGGTGGATCGTCCGCGGCTCGAGTGGAAGGACCGGGACCACTTCCTGGCCGCGTGCAGCGTGGTGATGCGCAACCTGGTGATCGATCTCGTCCGGCGGCGCAACGCCTTGCGCCGGGGAGGAAAAGGGCGCGATCTCACCCTCGACGAGAACCTCATCGCGATCGACGACCGGGCGGACGAGCTGATCGCGCTGGACCAGGCCCTCCATCGGCTCGAGGCGATCGACCCCCGCCTGTGCCGGGTGGTGGAATGCCGCTTCTTCGCCGGACTGTCCGAGGGGGAGACCGCAGCCGCGCTCGGGACCAGCGACCGTACCGTCCGACGGGACTGGCTCAAGGCCAAGGGGATCCTCTCCCACCTGCTGGACGGCTAGAGGGCGGGATGGCCCCCGGGCGTCCCCGGGGTGGCTTGGGCCAAGGCCCGCCGCCGGCTCTCCGGTTGTTCCCTGTCCGGTTTGTCCCCCGGAATCCGTGAAGAGAATACAAGCTGGGTCTTTGTCTTCCCGCCGGGGCCGCCGCAGGGCGGGTCTGGGTGGAGAGGGTCTTTTTCTTTCGGCACCGCCTGCGTTCGCCTGGAGGTCCATCATGCTGTACTCGCGCCATCTCGTGCCACGCCTGGCCGTCCTTGCCCTGTTCGCCCTCTTGCTGGTCGGGTCCACCCCCGCCCCCGCTCCCCGCGTCCCCACCGTGCCGTCTCCCGTGCCGGGAAGCTACGGCGAACGGATCGCCGGGCTGGTCCAGGCCGAAGCAGAACAGCTCGCCGCGCTCCAGGCGGAGTTCGACGGGGCCGAGAGCGAGGCCGAGGCCACGCGGATCCAGCGGCAGATCGACCTGGTCAAGCGCAGCAGCGAACTCCAGCTCTTCGAACTGCAACTCGAGGAGGCCCGCCGCCGCGCCGCGGCGGAGGCGGTGACGCAACTCGAGCCGCTGGTCGAACGAATGCGCCGGGATCTCCAGTTGCGCGGCGCCCGATACGGCCTGGAGGTTCCCCGCCTCCAGGCCGCGCCCCCGGCGAACGGAAGCGATGGAGTCCGGCCGTGAGGGCGCGCCGACTGCTGCTGGCCTGCTTCCTTGTCGCGGCCGGGGCTGTCGGGGCCCGGGCCAACCTGGTGGTCCACGACTTCGCGCTGGAGGTCGAGACCCCGCCGGCTTCGATAACGACCGGGCGGAGCATCTCCGGCGTTCTGCTGCTCGCGGCCGGGGTGGACCAGGAGGTCGAATCCCTCCAGCTCGTCGCCGATGGATGGCGCATCGACGCCTTCGAGCCACCTCCGCCGGGTCGGCTCCGGGTGGGCGAGAGATGGCGGATCCCCTTCACCGCGACCCCCCTGCGGGACGACCGTCCCCTCGAGCTTCGTGTCCGCGCCGGAGGGCAGGAATGGGCGTTGCTGGCCGCTCCGGCGCCTCGGAGGTCCCGCGCAGCCCGGCGACTCAACGCCCTGGCGCCCATCGATTGGGTTCCCGGGGCGACGGGCTCCGCGCCGCCCCTTCCCCCGCCGCCGGTGGAGGAGAGGCGGAAGGGAACGAACGAGCGGCCGCGGGAAGCGCCGGCCGGCACTCCCCGCTCGATCCGGATCCACGGGGCGGTGGGCTACCAGCGGGTGGATGGGACGTGGATGGGCGCCTACGGTCTGGTGGTGGAAGTCTACGACCAGGACCTGCTGGGTTCCGACCTCTTGGGAACCAGCACCTGTGGATACGATGGCCGCTTCGACTTCACCGTCACCTTCAACGAGACCCTTCTCGACCGCAACCCGGACCTGGAGGTGCGCTTCGTCGCCAACTCCCTCGTGGCCAGGATCCGCCCGAAGGGGGCCCTCAGCTCGAGCTACTCCTGGAGCCAGGGGCCCTGGAACGATTTCACCGGGGTGGATCTCGACCTGGGAAGCCTGGGTCCCCTCAACAACGACGACCATCCGGTCCTGCACATCCTCAACAGCTTGACCCGGGCCTGGACGGTGCTCTCGATGGAGGGCCAGGGAGCGGTGCCCCAGGTCACCGTGGTCTATCCGGACGACGTCTGGCCCCAGTACGATCCCACCTTCGAGAGGATCCACCTGCCACGGGACTACGACGAGGATCCCAACGATCCGGACAACCCGCTGATCGATTTCCAGTGGAGGGAGCGCACCCACATCCACGAGTACGGCCACCACGTGATGAACCTGTGGGGTTCGGTGGGGGCCTTCGACTACTGCAACGGTTACTGCGACGTGCCCGACTGCGGCCACTGTCTCTTCTGCGCCGAGACCGAGGAAATCGCCTGGAGCGAGGGATGGTCGGACTGGTTTTCCTCCTATGTCACCGGCCTGTTTCCCACCCTGGCCGGTGACACCGCGTACAGCGCCTATGTCTTCGAGGACACCCCGAGCTGCGGCACCGCTCCGGAGGTCAACTACAATCCTCCCATCTGCGGTTGCGATCCCTGGAGGACCGAGGGGTTCTTCGCCTCGCTGCTGAACGACATCGTGGACCCGGTCGATTCCAACCGGGTGGAAGACACCCAGAGCAGCCTGGTCGAGATCACCTGGTGGGGTCAGGACGATCTGGGGATGGGAAGCTCGGCGGTCTGGAACCTCAGTTTCGGTACGGGGGTGACCACACCCCGGCAGTTCCTTGATCTCTTCGCCGCCGCCCATCCCGGCATGGAGGAGCCGATCTGGTTCACCGCCGCGCTCAATGGCTACGACCTGGACCAGCAGCGGCCGGGCCTCGTCGGCTCGCTCAGCTCTCCCACCCACCCCGTGGGAAGCCCCTCGTCCAATCCCATCGTCGAGATCGACTGGACCCCGGCCACGGACGATTTCTCCGGGGTCGAGGGCTACTACATCGCCTGGGGGCCGGCGCCGACGTTACCTGACACCACTTGGTCGGTGGACCTGGCCGGAGACGTCACGAGCTGGACCTCGCTTCCCACCGACCCCGGCGACTGGTATTTCTCCATCGCCACCCGGGACCATGCGCACCGGGTTTCGCCCAGCTACGCCAGCTACGGTCCCGTCACCATCCTGCCGCCCACGCCGGCGGACATCAGCGCCTTCGTTCCGGCGGGATGGGCGGGCAGCATCGTGCCCCGCCCGGCGTCGGACGCCACCCTCGACCAGGTTCTGGCGCCCACGACGCTGGTTCCCTATCCGGCCGGCGAGACCTGGGGCAATCTCGCGATCGTGAACAGCGGCGAGACCAACGCTCCTCCCATGCAGGTGTGGGCTTTCCTCGACGAGAAGTCCTTCTTCACCTGGGATGCGTGGGTGGGGGTCCCTCCCGGATTCGTGGCCAAGAATGTGAACATGGGGCCCCAGCTCGCGGTGTCCGGACTGCACACCTTCTGGATGGCGATCGATCCGCTGAACCAGGTCTACGAGAGCGACGAGTTCGACAACCTTGCGGGACAGCAGTGGGTGTGGGGACCGACGCTCCTGGGCCGTGACGACACCGCGCCGGACGTGGGAACCCCCGGCCAGGCCACCGCGGGCTGGCAGGCCCTGTCGGCGCTCCTGGTGTTCTACAACGTCGACGGGTACCGGATGCATTCCTACGACGGTTTCCACGCGGCGAGCCTGCGCGCTTCGAGCAACGAGGTCGACTACGACCTGCGGCTCTACGAGCCGGCGAGCGGCCCCACCAGCGGATTCTCCCTCTATGACGAATGGAGCACCGAACCGGCGGGACGTCTGGACGTGGTGGTCACCAACTCCGACGCGGGGGGGGTGCGCGACTACGATCTGGGGGTGGTGAACCAGTTGGGCACCAACTTCGGTTCCTACCAACTGGAGACCCATGGGGCGGGAACGGCGGCCATGGGCGACTCGGTGGCGGTGGCGGTCGCCGCCGGCGAATGGCTCTTCCTGCGGCAGTTCCAGATCACCCCGGCGGACACCGGCGCGGTCACGGTGAGGCTGGAGACCGACCCGGCGTCGGGTCCCTGGACCCTGTCCGTCTTCGATCCCTCCACCGTCCACTCCACCCTCGCCGACGCGCCCTGGGACACCACCGCCCAGGCGACCGGGATCTGCGCCCTGCACCTGCATCTCTCCCAGACCGGCCGGTACGCCCTGATCGCCCATCGCGAGCCCATCGGGGGGACGCAGGCCACCACCGTGGTCTACGAGATCGAGCGGACCCCGCCCGAGCTGGCGCCCACCACCCCGGCGAACTGGTACGCTTCGATCGTGGTCCGACCGGTGGTGGGCAACCTGACCAGCGTTCCGGCGCCGGGCGGTCTGTCCGCCTACCAGCCGGTCTATCCCTATGTCGCCTTCACCAACCTCGGGCCCAACTCCGCCAGCGGGTTCACCGTGGGGGTCGAGGTGGATGGAAGCCCTGCGCTCGGCTTCGTGGTTCCGAGCGTCCAGCCGGGCGAGATCTCCCGCTGGCAGCCGGGAAACCTTGTCGTGGCTCCGGGCCGGCACACCGTGGTCGGAGTGCTCGACCGCGACAGCACGGTCGAGGAGCTGGACGAGACCAACAATCGGGAGGCCCAGCAGTATGTCTTCGACCCCTACCCGATGGACGCCCTCCCGATGGAGGTTCCCACCCCGCCGCCGCCGCGCCTGGCCGGCATCGTGGACATCCCGACCGGAGATCCGGCCTACTACAATTGCTTTGGTCTGCGCCTGCGTGCCGACCCGGAGATCATGCCCTCGGACTCGGGCTGGTTCGTGGTGGCAATCATGCCTCCCAAGGGCGAGGACGTCGATCTGCGGGCCCATGCCGAGGGGCAAGGTGGAGTGGATGGTTTCGGCCTCGCGCTGGCCCAATCGAACTGGGGACTCGAGCAATCGGACTTCGTCGTGGTTCGCCCCGATTCCATCTCCGCGGGAACGGTGGACCTGGGAGTGGTCGCGATCCAGTCGGTGACCGGCTTCACCGCCAACGCGTCGGGGGACCAGCTTCTCAAGTGGGATCCCAAGTCCCCGGGGGAGTTCCCCGGACTGGGACTGTCGCCGGGCGAGACGGCCCGGCTCTTCAGCCTCGACCTTCTTCCCGCCGGGGATTACCGCGTGCATCTCATCCCGCAGTCCGCCCGGGCCGATCTGGGACTCAGCGTCTTCCTCCCCGACGGGAGTTCGTGGGCCCTGGCCAAGGGCGAGGAACCCCAGGGAGGGGGCAGTTGGTACGCGCCCGTGGGCCAGACCGAGACCGCGGTCTTCAGCCTGGCTCTACCGGGAAGGGTCCTGGTGGTGGTGTGGAAGACCGCCGCTTCGGATCTTCCGGAGGACCAACCCTTCACTCTCGCCTTTGTCCAGGAGGTCTCCACCGACACCCCGTCCGGCCGGAATCTTCCCCGCCGGGTGGCCATCACCCGGGCCTGGCCCAACCCCTTCAATCCCCGGCTGGAGGTCGCCTACGAACTGCCCGCCGAGGGGAGGGTGCTCTTGGCGGTCTACGACCCCCGGGGCCACGCGGTGGCCACCCTGGTGGACCAGCCGCAGGCCGCCGGACGCCACCAGGTGGTGTGGACCGGGGTGGACGACCGGGGTCGGGCGGTGAGCAGCGGGGTCTACTTCCTGCGCCTGGAGGGACCGGGAGGAAGGGACGGAAGGAAGGTCGTGCTCGTCCGCTGAGGGCGGGCCGACCCGAGGAATACCGGGGATCGGCGGCGCTCGGTGGGGCCGGCCGCCCGCGGGCCGCTCCGGGCGCGGCGGGTCCTTCGACCCCGGAACCGTTCCGATCTTGCTTTTCCGGTCCGGGAACGGCATCCTGGGCCCGGCTCCCGGTTCCCGCCCGGGTCCGGGGCCTCTCCGCGTTGCCCTCGGCACGGGGGACCGCTATATCTGACGGTACGAACCACTTTTCCCCGGCGAGAAGAAGCAGCGGAGGTCCAGGCTCCCCTTGGCCGAGACCATGAACACCAAGCTCCAATCCACGACCGAGGCCGCTCCCTCCATCGACCGCGCCAAGTTGCCGCGGCACGTGGCGGTGATCATGGACGGCAACGGGCGCTGGGCCCGCAAGCGGGCCATGCCCCGGATCGCCGGCCACCGTGCCGGACGGCACGCGGTGCGCGAGGTGGTGCGGACGGCGGCCGAGTTGGGCGTCGAGGCACTGACCCTCTACACCTTCTCGGTGGAGAACTGGAAGCGTCCCAGCTACGAGGTCAAGGCGCTGTGGTTCTTCCTGGAGGAGGTCCTGCGCACCGAGTTCCTCGAGCTCAGCGAGAACAATATCCGGCTGATCGCCACCGGGGATCTGCGTCCCATTCCCGAAGCGGCGCGTCGGGCCCTCCAGAATGCGCGGGAAGAACTCTCCGACAACACCGGGATGGTCCTGAACCTCGCGGTCAGCTACGGTGCGCGCAGCGAAATCGTCGAGGCGGCCCGCCGCTTCGCCCAGGAGGTGGCCGAAGGAAAGCGCACCCCGGAGGAACTCGACGACACGCTGTTCTCCTCCTATCTCTATGCGCCCGAGCTGCCCGATCCGGACCTGTTGATCCGGACCAGCGGAGAGATGCGTCTGAGCAATTTCCTCTTGTGGCAGCTCGCCTACGCCGAACTCTACGTGACCGAAACCCTGTGGCCCGATTTCGGACGCAACGAATTCCTGGCGGCCATCGCGGACTACCAGCGACGGGAACGGCGTTTTGGCGGAGTCTGAGGCAGCCGTCGATGCGAGGGGCAAACCCCGGTCCGACCTCTTCCTGAGGGTTTTCGCGGCCGCCTTGTTCCTGCCCAGCGCCTTCATCATCACCCGGCATGGTGATCTGCAATATCTCTTCCTGGTGGACGTGATCGTCTTCACCGGACTGTGGGAATTCTACGGACTGCTGGAGGCCAAGGGATTCCAACCCGCGCGCAAGATCGGGGTGTTCTGCGGGCTTGCCCTCACCTGGTACGCCTATTTCCGCGGGGGTATGTACCTCAACTTCCTGTTGACCGGCGCGCTCCTGCTGTTGATGACCGTGGCCCTGCTGCGCGCCAGCGTGGAGAAGGCGGTCCTCAACATCTCCTCGACCATCTTCGGGGTGTTGTACGTGGGGTGGCTGGGCAGCCACTTCGTGTTGCTGCGCGAACTGCCCCGTCTGGGCGGACTCGACTACGAGATGGGGGCGCGTTTCGTCTTCCTGGCCGTGCTGTTGACCTGGGCCTGTGACACCGGGGCCTATTTCGTGGGCCGGGCCTTTGGACGGCATCCTCTCTTTCCCCGGGTCAGTCCGAAGAAGACCTGGGAAGGGGCGCTGGGAGGAGGACTCTTCGCCGTTCTCGCCGGTGCGGTGGCGCAGATGACCTTCGCCTCCTATCTCACCTTGCCGGTGGCGATCGCCCTGGGCCTCTTGGCCGCGGTCGCCGGGATCACCGGGGACCTCGTCGAGTCGTTGATGAAACGGGACTCGAAGATGAAGGACACCGCCAGCTTGATTCCCGGCCACGGGGGCACCCTCGATCGCTTCGACAGCCTCCTGTTCGTGGTGCCGCTCATCTACTACTTCCACAAGTTCTTCGTGATCTGACCCATGTGTCCTCCACCCGACCGCCCGACTGCCCCCGGCCCCCGGCCGCTCCTGCTGCTCGGAGCCACCGGCTCGATCGGCTCCAGCACGATCGACCTGGTCCGCCGCTGGCCCGGGGAGTTCGCGGTCTGGGGCGCCACCGCCCGCCGCCGGGGGGACGAACTGGCCCGGCTGTGCCGCGAGTTTCCGGTGGAGCGCCTGGCACTGACGGATCCGGCCGCGCGCGAGGAGTTCGCCGCCCGCCATCGCGAACTCACCGGAGGTCTCGCCGCAGAAGGAGAGAAGGGTCTGCTCGAGCTTGTCGAGGAGGCCCCGGTGGGCACGATGGTGGTCAATGGGCTGGTGGGGGCGGCGGGCTTGCGCCCCACCGTGGCCGCCCTGCGTCGCGGCCTGGACGTGGCCCTGGCCAACAAGGAGGCCCTGGTGGTGGGCGGCCCCCTGGTGCTGGATGCGGCCCGGGAGGGTGGGGCCCGCCTCTGGCCGGTGGACAGCGAGCACTCGGCGATCGCCCAATGCCTGCGGGGCAATCCCCGCGAAGAGCTGCGGCGAATCTGGCTCACCGCCTCCGGGGGGCCCTTCCGCGACCGGCCGGTGGAGGAGCTGGCCAGGGTGCGTCTGGAGGAGGTCCTGGATCACCCCACCTGGAAGATGGGGCCCAAGATCACCGTGGACAGCGCCACCATGATGAACAAGGGACTGGAGGTGATCGAGGCGCATCATCTCTTCGGGGTGCCGATCGAGGAGATCGGGGTGGTCCTGCACCGGCAGTCGATCGTCCACAGCATGATCGAATTGCAGGATGGGGCCTTCCTGGCCCAGTTGGGGGCTCCGGACATGCGTATTCCCCTTCTTTTCGCCCTGACCGAAGGACGGCACCGGCCGGCCGAATTGGCCCCCTTCGACCCCTTGCAGATGGGTCCGTTGAGCTTCGAGGCTCCCGATCCCCGGCGGTATCCCTGTCTCGCCCTGGCGAGGAACGCGGCGGAGTCGTCCGCTGCCGGTCCCATCGTGCTCAACGCCGCCAACGAGGAGGCGGTGGCAGGACTCTTGCGGGGGAACTTATCCTTTACCGAGATCGCGCCATTGATCGAGAGGGCTCTGTCCGCTCTCGCGCCGGCTCCTCCGTCCACGGTGGAGGAGGCGCTGGCCATCGACGAGGAAACCCGGCGCCATGTCCGCGCCTGGATTTCGTCGGCGCACCCCTGATTCCCTGGGAGAGTCCATGAACCTCGAGCAGATCCTGGCCTTCGTCTTCGTCCTCGGCGTCGTGGTGATCATCCATGAAGGCGGGCACTTCCTGGTGGCCAAGTCCGTCGGCATCTACGTGAAGACCTTCTCGGTGGGCTTCGGGCCCAAGTTGTTGCGTCGCCGCTTCGGGAGCACCGAGTACGCCCTGTCCGCCATTCCCTTCGGCGGTTACGTCAAGATGGCCGGTGAAGGCGCGATGGAGGACATCCAGGACGCTGGGGTCCAGCGCGAGGTCGACAGCGAGGGTGAGGAGATCCCCGAGGAACAGTACTTCTCCAGCAAGGGTCCCTGGCAGCGACTGGCGGTGGTGGTGGCCGGACCCATCGCCAATCTCGTCCTGGCCCTGGTGGTCACCATCGGCTTGGCCTGGGTGCAGGGAGTCCCCACCGTGCCGGTGACCGAGGTGGGCGTGGTGGAGGAGAACTCCCCGGCGGCGGAAGCGGGACTTGAGCGAGGGGACAAGATCCTTGCGGTCGCCGCGCAACCGGTCGATTCGTGGGACGAGGTGGTCGATCGCATCCTGAAGGAAGCCGACCGAGGCCGTCTGCCCATCGAGATCACCTACGAGCGGGAGGGCCGGAAGCATACGGTCGCGGTCGCTCCCCAGAAGAAGGAGGGACGGTGGTACCTGGGGCTGGACTACCTGCACGACACCCGGGTGGGCAACCTGAAGAAGAACGGCCCGGCCTACCGCGCCGGTCTGCGGCGGGGAGACGTGATCACCCGGATCAACGGTCAGCCCATGCGCGACTACCAGCAGATCGCCAGGATCGTCAACGAGAACGCGGGCAAGCCGCTGGAGATCGAGTGGGTGCGCGCGGGGAAGAGCTATCACGCGACGGTGGTACCCGAGGAGGCCGAGGTGCCCGTCGATTTCAAGACGGTCAAGAAGGTCGGCCGGATCTACTACGAGCCCTACCGGGAGAACCGCCCGGTGGGCTTCGTCGAGGCGGTGCAGCTGGGTGGTCGGGCGACCTGGCGGATCGTCGAACAGACCGCCACCTTCCTGGCGGTGCTGGTGCGGGGTGGAGCTTCCCGCGACGCGGTGAGCGGCCCGGTGCGGATCGCCCAGTTCGCGGGACAGATGGTCGAGTGGGGTTTCTCCTACCTCCTCGGTTTCCTCGCCCTCTTCAGCGTGAACCTGTTCCTGCTGAACCTCCTGCCCATTCCCGTGCTCGACGGGGGGCACGCGATGTTCATCACCTACGAGCTGGTCACCCGCCGCAAGCCCGATGAAAAGGTGCAGATGGTGGCCACCCAGGTGGGCTTCGTGCTCCTCCTGCTCTTGATGGCCTTCGTGATCACCATGGATGTGATCAAGGTGGTGAGCTAGACCCGCCCCCGGGTCTGGCCGATGGTGGCGAGTGGCCGGGCACCTGCGCGTTCCCCCCGCCGGCCGGACGCGTGGTTCTCCGGTGCTTCAGAGGGGCCAGGAGGCTGTCGTGGAGGGCTTTCAGGAGGAGACGTCCCCGGTTGGGATCCCTTTCGATCTGCGCGATGTGCCGGCGGATTCCCGTGGTGTCGGTATGGGCGAGGAAGCTGTCCAGACGGGCCTGGGCGCGGTCGGGATGTTCCTGGGCCAGGATCCGGATCTCCGCGAGTTCCTTCAACTGGAGCAGCAGTTCCTCGTCCGACGGATCCAGGGTCTTCCGGGCCTTCTCCGCACAGGCGGTGGCCCCTCCCGCGATCAGCAGGACCAGTCCGATCCGGACGAAGAGTCGGGTGGGCGATGGGGTCATCCAGGGCCTCGCTCGGGATCTTCCCGAACCAGAGGGGAATCTTCCGGCGGATTTCCGCGCGGGAATCGGCGACGAGCCCAGCCTACGTGGAACCCAGATCGGGGGCAAGCGGCACGTGGCTTGCCTTCCCTGGAGCGGGCTCTTCGAGGGCCCGGCAACGAACCCGGCGTCCCGATCTTCCCCGGCGCCGGGGTGAAAGGCGGTTTTGATGCCCAAGGTGAGCTTTCTTCCCGACGGGGTCACCCTCGAGCTTCCCTCCGGTACTTCGTTGCAGGCGGCGGCGGACCGGGCGCAGGTCGGCCTGCCCTTCGGCTGCCGGGCCGGAACCTGCGGCACCTGCGTCATCCGGGTGGTTCGTGGGGCCGATTCCCTCGAATCCACCGGATTCGTGGAGGCCGACACCCTGTCCTCCATCGGTTGCACCGATCCCCGGGGTCGGCTCGCCTGCCAGCTCTTCCTCGGCAGTGGGGATCTGGAGATCGGTTACGAGGACTGAGCGGCGTAACCCCGCAGCCGGAAAGAAGCGGGAGAGCGCGCCCTGCAGGGAGGCGTTCTTGAGGGCGCAACCCCATGTCCAGGAGGTGGCGGAGGTGGGTTGGCGACGGTGGGGCGCTGAAGATCCTCGATCTTCCGGCGTGCTCCGGGACTTTCCTGGTTGTCCTCTCTGGCTCTGGGAACTTATAACCACACAAGGACTTGGAATCTTCGGGGTCCGCCGGTGGAGGGCGGAGACCCGCACCCGGCATCCCGGGGGGCGTCGTGCGGAATCGATCGGCCATTCTCCTGTTCACGGTCGGGTTGTCCTGGGCCGTGATGGCGGTCCTGGGCGCAGTTCCCTGCGCCCACGCGGTGGACGAACTCGATTACGGCCTCGAACAACGGCGGGTCGCCTCGATCCGGGTGGAAGGAGCGGTGGGTTTCGACGCCGATCGGATCAAGTCGTTGCTCACCTTCGACGAGCCCCACTGGTATCATCCCCTCCGGTCGCCCCGGTACACCCAGGATCTCCTGCGCCTGGGGGTGGACGCCATCCGGGCCTTCTATCGCCGGCAGGGCTTCCACCAGGTCCAGGTGGAGGGCGTGGTCGAAGAGCGCGATTCCGATCGGGGTGACCGGATCGTGCTGCGCATCGTGGAGGGGCCGCGCACCCTCGTCGGCACGGTGCGCTTCGCGGGAAACTCTCCCCTGTCCAGCACGGAACTGCAGGGACTCCTCGTCCATCCACCGGGTTCGCCCGCCCCCTTCCGCCAGGCCCAGTACGGACGCGATGTCTACGCGCTCCGCGCCGCCCATCTCGCGCGGGGCTATCTCGAATGCCGCATCCTGCTGGACCTCGAGAAGAAGGAAGGCGAGCAGGACCTGGTCTTCACCATCCAGACCGGCCCGCAATACCGGGTGCAGGACATCCGGCTCAGCGGAAACTCGAGGGTCAAGGAACACCTGATCCGCCGGGAGCTGAGGATCTCCGAGGGAGACATCTTCGATCTGGACCAGATCGTCCGCTCCGAAGCGGACCTGCTCGAGACCGGGTGGTTCCGTGATGTCGGCTTCACTCCAGCCGATCTGGATACCGTCGAGGGAACCTGCAATCTCGATCTCCACGTCGTCGAGAGACCCAGCAGCTACTACGAGATCGGCGTGGGCGCGGGCGACCGCGATCAGGTGCGGATCTCCACCGCCTGGGGCGACCGCAACGTCTTCGGGACCGGAAAGGGACTGTCGGCGCGAGTCCGGCTGCTCTGGGGCTTCGACGACATCCTCGATGTCGAGCGACGGCTCGTCTTCGACCACCGGGAGGAAGTGAACTATACCCACCGGCGATTCCTGGGCAGCCGTTACGTTCTCCGCATCAGCGGATTCTTCGATCGGGAAAGCCGAGGCTCGGCCGGGATCGCCATCGAACGCCTGGGCTTGCTGGCCTCGACCACCCTGTGGCGCTTGCGCGAGAGGAATCTCCAGGTGGAACTGGGGCACGAGCTGATCCGGAAGGTCCTGCTGAAGCAGGTCAAGGATCTGACCCTGGCCGACAATGCCCCGGCCCCCGAGGCGACCGGGCACTCCACCACCAACTCGCTTCTCTTCCTGTGGACGCGGGACACCCGCGACAACATCTTCACTCCCCACCAGGGAAGCATGCGCCAACTGCTCTGGCAGACCGCCGGGGGTCCCGTGCTTTCGGGAGACAATTCCTTCAACAAGCTGGTGGCGACCTGGTCGAAGTTCTTCGGCGCTCCCGACGGCAGCGTGTTCGCCTTGAGGGTGCAGGCGGGGTGGGCCCATCCGTGGTACAAGAGCGCCGATCTGGGATTCCTGGGGGTTCCCCTGGAAAACCGGTTCTTCGCCGGTGGACAGCGCAGCGTTCGGGGCTACCGCGAGAACAGTCTCGGTCCCCGCCTGACCGAACAGGACCAGGAGCTGGTCATCGACGACCGGTTCCTGCTGAATCACCCCGCCGCGGGGGGAAACGCGTTGCTGGTGACCAATGCGGAACTGCGGCTTCCCATGCCCCTGCTCTCGCGCTGGGGCTTCGGTCTCATCCTCTTCGCCGACGGCGGGAACGTCTGGGAGGATTGGTCGAAGGTGAGCCTGCGGGGCTTTCGCCTGAGTTCCCAGCCGGACGGACCGGCGCCCACCGATGTCTTCGACTACCGGACCGGCGTGGGTTTCGGTTTCTTGTACAACACGCCGGTGGGGCCCATCCGGCTGGAATACGGTCTGCCTCTCAAACGGGCGCGCCGGGTCTCCGAGAGCGGCGAGAGCGAGATCGACCCCCATCACATCTGGCATCTGAGCCTGGGATTCGCGTTCTGATCATGTGGGTGAAGAGGACACGCATCACGCTTCTGGTCGCCTTGCTGTTGGCGGTGGCGGTGTTGTCGTGGCTTGCCGCCAATCCGCAGATCTACGCCGGGCACCTGAGCCGCTTGCTGACCCGCAATCTCCTGCGGCAGAACGGGATCTCCTTCCGCTACCAGACCGCCGAGGGAAACGTCCTGGGGGAGATGCGGCTCCTGAATGTCAACCTGAGCTGGCAGGGACGTGAGGGGAGCTTCGCCTACCTGCAGGCCGACACCCTCGAGGTGTCCTACGATCTCACCGAGTTGCTCAGGGGAAAGATCCACGCCTACCGCATGGCCCTGTTGAGCGCGCGGGGGACCTATCGCCAGGGCGCCGTCGAACTGCCGCCGTCGAAGCCGAGGTCGAGCGGCCGGACCCCTCCCGTCGCGGTGGAGGAAGCGGTCATCCGCAATCTCCAGTTGCGATGGATCCACCCCGACGGCCGCGAAGAGAAACTCGAGGAGATCAACTGGTGGGGCGGGGTGCGGCGGCAGGGAAGTACCTGGGTGGTGGACTCGCGATCCTTGAGCGGTCGTTGGCCCACCCGCAGGATCGCCGTCTCCCTGTTGCGCGGGCGCGTGGAAGTCCAGCAGGAGGGACTGCACTTCATCCGCCTGCGTGCTTCCACCGATTCCACCCAGGTGGAAGCGGACGGCTGGTTCCGGAAGAAGGGCGGCTTCGATGTGCAGGTGGACGCCCCCATGCTCCGGCTGGGGGAGATCCTGCGCATCCTGGGCAAGCCCAGCCCGATCTCCGCCGACCTGGCGGGGGAGGCACACCTGACGGGCCTCAAGCCGCTGGAGATCGAAGGGAGCGCGCAGGGTCAGGTCGCCGGCTATGCGTTCAGCGATGCACGACTGAAGATGCGCATCGAGGGTTCGCGACTGGTCTTTTCCCGGGTCGATGGAAAGATCTTCGGTGCGCCGGCCTGGCTGCGCGGTACGGTGGACACCAGGTCCAAGGAGATCACCCTCGCCGGGCGGGTCGAGCGTCTCGATCTGAGTCGACGGTGGGTGCCCGAGAATCCGCATTGGCCCGCGTCACGACTCTCCGGACGGGTCGAGCTCGAACTCGACCTGGATCCGCCGGTGAAGGTCGACCTGAAGGCGGCGGGGATCGAGGGAGAGGTGGCGGGGCTTCCCGTCGACTCCCTTCGGGTCCGGCTCAGCTTCCAGAAGGACCGCGGAGCCCGCTTCCAGGACATCCACGGACGGATCCACCAGACCTGGTTCGACGGATCGGGAACACTGGATTCGCTGGGCGTCCTCGATCTGCCCTTTACCGCGCTCGCCACGGATCTCTCCTCGTGGAAGGAGGCCTTCCGGCTTCCCTTCGATACCGCCCGGGGCCTGCGGGTGCAAGGGCGCTTCCGCGGGCCGGGTACCGAACCGGCGCTCTTCGTGGAGGGCGTACTCGAGGAAGTCGACGGATTCCATCTCTCCGCGAAGAAGGTGCGGGGCCGCGTCCGGATGGACCAGTGGGATGACCTGGGGAAGATGAGGGGCTCGTTCAAGGCCCAGGGGCTTGCGTTGGACGATCGCGACCTGGGTCGCATGGAACTGGAATTCCGGAGGGCGGACGGAGTCACCCACGTGCCCCGGGCCGAGATCTCGCAGGGGGACACCGTCCTGACCTTGAGCGCAGAGGTGATCGAGGGACGCTCCTCGGCCCGGGTGCTGATCGACACCGCCGACTTCCGCCTGGGCTCGCAGACCTGGCGGCTCGTCGAGAGGTCCGAAGGCACCATCGGGAAGGGTTGGGCCCGCACCCGCGGGCTCCACCTGCGGTCGGAGTCGGGGGAGTGGACCCTCCGCGGCGGAGTGGACAGTCTGGGGGTCATCGATCTCGACATCGATCTCACCCGCGGAGATCTCTCACTGCTCGCCCACCTGGGTCAGGGTCCGCCCGATCTCGGGGGCACCCTGCAGGGAAGCGTCAAGGTGTCCGGGACGGCTTCGAATCCGCACCTGCTGGTCGATGTGACCGGAGAGGATCTGTCCGGCTTCGGCCGGGCGCTCGATCGCGTGACCGCCCGGGTGGAAGTCAAGGGCCGTCAGGTCGAAGTGGGCGAACTGGACCTGCGGTGTCCCCAGGGCATTCTGCAGGCGCAAGGTCACATCGATCTCATGCGCGACGATGCGCTGCACCGGATCGCCCGCCGGTTGGACCGTTGGAAGGAGGTACTGGCCTCGGCCCGTCCCTCGTTGACCATCCACCTGGAGGATTTCAACTCCCGTTACTGGGCGGATCCATCCACCACCGAAGAGGACCTTGGCCGGGCGGCGGCGGACCTGACGGTGAAGGGGAGCCTGCAGACTCCCCGGATCCAGGGAGAAATCGAGATCGACGACTACCTGGCCGGTGGCGGAACCATGACCATCCCCTCCCTGAGGGCGTGGATGGAGTCCGACGGGAGCTTTCTCCGGCTGAGCAGCGGCGTGCTCTCGGCTCCGGAGCCATGGCTCCATTTCAGCGCGGTCCTGCCCCTTCGTCTCTCGTTCATCTCGCCCTCGCAGTGGGTGGAAGAGGAAGGCGTCGAGGTCGAGCTCAGTTCACCGGGAGAGGTGGAACTGAAACCACTGGCGAACATCGTTCCCCACCTGGCCGAGGTCTCCGGCCGCGCCGAAATCCTCTACCGGGCCCAGGGGCCGATGTCCCATCCCCGGCTCGAGGGATACCTGAAGGTTCGCGACGGCGTCGCCCAGCTCGAACAGTCGCTGGAGCGCGTCCGCGAGATCGACCTGGAGGCCACCCTGGACGGTTCGACGTGGACGATCGACCACCTGACGGGTCGCGAGGGAATGAAGGGAAAGCTGGAGGTCACCGGGGCGGTTGTGTTCAAGGGGCTTCTGCCCGACGACATCGACCTCGACATCCGGGCCGACCGCTTCCTGTTCGCTTCCTATCCGCACTTGCGGGCCTTGTTGCGCACGAAGGACTTCCACATGAGCCTGAAGCGGCCAGGTCTGGAACTCGCCCGCCGCCCCTATTTCTCCGGAACGGTCGAAGTGATCAAGGCCCGCTATACCGGGGAGTTCGCCAGCGCGGGGGAGGAGGGAGGATTGGTCGCCACCACTGCCCCTTCCTGGCTGGCCGATATCCACCTGAAGGCCCGAAGGACGGTGCGGGTGCGCAACAACACCGCCGACCTCCTGCTCGAAGGCGATGTCGATCTGGTGCGGGATCTCGATGGACTGCGTTTCACCGGGGTCGTCGAGATTCCCCAGGGGCGTGTGGTCATCTTCAACAACGACTTCGATATCGTGAGCGGAACCCTCGACTACAGCCGCGCCCGTGGGTTGGAACCGGCGGTGGAGATCGAAGCGAGGACCCGGGTTCCCGACGTTCGCTTCCGGGAAGCCGGGGGGCCCCAGCTCGAAGAGGTCCGCGTCTACCTGACCGGGACCTTCTCCAATCTGAAGACCCGGTTCGAGAGCGACAGCAGCTATGACGAAGAGACCATCGTCCGGCTGCTGGCCGGGTTCAGTGAGGAACCGGGAAAGGGGAGCCTCGCCGATACCGGGTTCAAGGCAGGACTCAACTACATCGAGCGCTCGATCGCCCGGGAGATCAAGGGCATCGATACCCTGGACATCGAGACCGAGTCGGCCTCGATCTCGGAGGCCTCGCGCACGAGGGTGGCGGTGGGAAAATACCTCTCAAGCGACCTGTACCTCCGTTATAGCCAGGGGCTTTCTATTTCCGAGCGGGAATTGTTCCTTGAGTACCAGATGACCCGGACGCTCCGGCTCTCGTCCGAGCTGGGCACCCGCTTGCGGAGCGGCGTGCCCACGACGACCTTCAACGTGGAACTCAAGTACCGGGTGGAGTACTGATGAAGGCCGTTCTCACCATCCCCCGTTCGAACATGGGTATTTCGCCGTCAACGACCCGGGTTCTCCACCGGCGGTTTCCGTCACGGGCTTGCCGTGAGCGCGCGGCGTGGCGCCGATGGCTTTACTGCGGACTGATTCTCCTTCTCGGCATGGCCGGTTCGCAGCAAGCCTTCGCCTTCGGGCGCAACAAGGTGCAGTACGACAACTTCCACTGGAAGGTCCTGAACGCCCCGCACTACGAGATCTTCTTCTACGACGGGGAGGAGAACCTCGCCGCGCGCGCCGCGGTGATCGCCGAAGACGCCTACCTCCGTCTCAGTCGGACCCTCCAGCACGAGATCAAGAAGAAGATTCCCTTCATCCTCTACGCCTCGCCCAACGACTTCCAGCAGACCAATATCGCCGACGGGCTGATCGGCGAGGGAACCGGGGGATTCAGTGAACCCCTGCGCAACCGGATGGTCCTTCCCTATCCAGGGGACAACGCCGCCTTCGTGCACGTGATCAACCACGAACTGGTCCACGTCTTCATGTTCGATGTGGCCTACAAGAGCATGGCAGAGGGCGCGGCCCGACGAGCGCTGTTTCCCATCGACCTGTGGTTCGCCGAGGGGGCGGCCGAATACTTCTCCACCGAGAACGGCATCGACAAGAACACGGACATGTGGATGCGCGATGCCACCATCTACGATTGGATCGTGCCCCTGGACCGGCTCTACGGCGGGTACCAGGTCTACCGCCAGGGGCAGTCGGCGATGTTCTATCTCGCCGAGACCTACGGGCGCCCGAAGACAGTCGAATTCTTCAAGGCGGTCGGGCGCGCCCGCAACGTGAACCGGGCGCTGCAGGCCACCATCGGACTCGACACCCACGATTTCTCCGAGGCCTGGCAGCGATGGCTCCGGCGAACCTACTGGCCCGCCTATCCCGACCTGATCGAGGCGGACGAGATCGGTCGCCGGATGACCGATCACGCCAAGGGCCACTACTACTTCGCCCAGCAACCCACCTTGAGCCCCGACGGGAGCCGGATCGCCTTCTTCAGCGACCGCAAGGGATTCGTGAAGCTCTTCCTGATGGACGTGGCGGACGGCTCGATCCTGTCCACCATGGCCACCGGGTACCGGAACGACCGTTTCTTGAGTTTCCATTCCTACAACAGCGGGATGGGTTTCAGTCCCGACGGCCGGCGGCTCGCCGTCCTGGCCAAGAGTGGGGGAGACGAGGTTCTCTACGTGCTGCGGGTTCCCGACGGGAAGATCCTCCAGGACATCAGGTTGCCGGTCGATATCGCCAGCAGTCCCAATTGGTCGCCTCGAGACGACCGGGTGGTCCTGGTGGGAAGCCAGGATGGAGCGACCGATCTCCTGCTGGTCGACCTCGAGTCCGAGGCGGTCCGCCGGATCACCGAGGACCTGGCCAGCGAGTCGAACCCCGCGTGGTTTCCCGATGGCCGCCGGATCGTCTACAGCGCGTATCCCAACACCGTCATCGACGTGGGTTTCCACCAGACTCCCGAGGGGAAGACCCAGATGACCGTGGTGGATTTTTCCCGCGAAGGCAACGTGACCCGGCAGAACGCGAGCCGGGACATCTACGTGCTCGACTTGGAGAGCGGCGAGATCGAGAAGATCATCGACACCTCCGGAGATGACTCCAGCCCGATCCCCTTGAACGACGAGGATATCGTCTTCCTCAGCGACGCGAGCGGCATCTCGAATCTCTACCAGTACGATGGCGCCACCGGGCGCGCCCATCGCTTCACCAATGTCCTGACCGGGATCTTCCAGCCGAGTCTGAGCCGCGGGGAGGACCGCCTGGCGTTCACCGCCTTTTCCAACGCGGGTTACGACATCTTCGTCATGGAGAACTGCACCGCGGTGATGCGGGAGACCGAGTACGAGGACGAACCCGACGGGATGGAGGGGACGATGGAGTCGGTTCTCGCCAAGGAGCCGCCCGCCGCCGGGACCATGAGCTCCGGGTCGACCGGAGATCGGCCCGCGGCCGCCGAGGGCGGCGCCGGAAGCCTCGAGGGTTCGGCGGTCACCCTGGGCGATTTGCTGGGGTCCTCGGCGCCCGATTCCACCCTGTCCCAGGGCCTTGGAGAAGGAACCATCGCCGCCGCAGGCGATTCCCTCCTCGCCCGCCGCGGGGACTTCGCCTCGGTCCAGGTGGACTCCACCGGGACCATGGGGGAGGAAAGCGGAGGCAAGACCGTGGGGACGGTGGAGAAGTACAGGCCGCGGTTCAGCCTCGATCCGCTGGGAGGAGGCAGTGTCGGGGGAATCTACTACACCTCGGGACTGGGACTGGGCTTCGCCAACATCATCAGCGTGAGTGATCTGTTGGGGAACCACCGGATGCAATTCCTGGTGAACTTCTACGGTTCGCTCAAGGACAGCGATCTCGCGGCCAGTTACTATTACCTCAAGCGGCGGGTGAACCTGGGCTTCGGGATCTTCCACTACAAGAATTTCTTCAACAGCAACTTCACCACCCTGGGCGAGGTCTTCGACCGTTCCCGTCTCTTCACCGAGCGCAACTACGGCTTCTTCGCCATCGCCAGTCGCCCATTCTCCACCTTCGACCGCCTCGATTTCGAGGTCCAGGCCTTCGTGGCCGACCGGACCTTCTTCGAACTCGACCGCGCCTCGGGGTTCTACGTGGAGACCAGCCACACCAAGGCGCAATTGGTCCAGCCCAGCCTGTCCCTGGTGCACGACTCGGCGTTCTTCGGGCCGAACGGACCGTTGACGGGAAGCCGCTGGACCCTCAATGTCTCGCCGGCCATCCCGGTGGGGGGCAACAGTCTCGACCGTTTCACCGCCTTCGGAGACTATCGGAAGTACATCCATCTCTACCGGGGCAATGCGATCGCCATGCGCTTCATGGGAGCCTTGAGCAACGGGAGCGATCCCAACGCCTTCGTCATCGGCGGGCCGTTCACCCTGAGAGGGTGGGATGTCTTCGACTTCGAGAAGGACGTGGAGGGGAACGATCCGGTGTTCTCGAAGCTGGTGGGCCGGAAGATGGTGCTCATGAATCTCGAATAC
Organism: uncultured bacterium; assembly: GCA_964601275.1. Taxonomy (GTDB): domain Bacteria; phylum Krumholzibacteriota; class Krumholzibacteriia; order JAJRXK01; family JAJRXK01; genus JAOZPE01. The sequence continues at coordinate 142,604 of CAZRMV010000002.1, forward strand.
CGTTTTCCGGCCTTCGACGCGATCTTCTTCGGCTGGCCGGGACATTTCGGCATCGGCGGGATCGGCGGGGTGGCGTTCTTCGACGCGGGGAGCGCGTTCGGCGCCACCTTCAAGCCCTTCGGCAAGACCGCCAGCGGCAACTTCCGCCTGGAGGACCTGAACGCGGATTACGGGCTGGGTCTCCGGGTCAACTTCATGGGGCTTCCCTTCAAGTTCGACTGGGCCTGGAAGACCAACCTCGCCCGCACCTACGGAAAGATGCAATTCACCTTCTCCATCGGCCCCGAGTTCTGATTCCTTCCATGCTCGAAGGCCTGAACCCCCAGCAACGCGAAGCGGTGGTTGACACCGAGGGTCCCATGCTGCTCATCGCCGGCGCGGGCAGCGGCAAGACCCGGGTCCTGACCATGCGGATCGCCCATCTCATCGTGGAGAAGTCGGTTCCTCCCGGGAACATTCTCGCCTTCACCTTCACCAACAAGGCCGCCCGCGAGATGCGCGAGCGGGTGCAACGACTGGTCCCCAGCGGGGAGGGAAGCTGGATCGGCACCTTCCACGCCACCGGGGTGAGGATCCTCCGCCGGGAGGCCGAGCTGCTTGGGTATCCCCGGGAGTTCAGCATCTACGATGCGGAGGACTCCAGGGCGGTGATCAAGTCCGTCCTCAAGTCGCGCCGGGCCGACACGAAGCAGTTCACGCCCCGAGGTGTCCTCAGCGCGATCAGCCGGTACAAGAACTCCTCGGTGAGCCCCGAGCAGGCGCGGGAGGAGGCCCTGAGTTGGCGCGAGGAATCGATCGCCGACTACTACGAGGACTACCAGAGGATCCTGCGCGCCAACCAGGCCATGGATTTCGACGACCTCATCGGCAAGACGGTCGAGTTGATGGAATCCTTTCCCGAGGTCCAGCGGCGCTACGCCCGGCGTTTCCAGTACGTTCTGGTGGACGAGTTCCAGGACACCAATCCGCTGCAGCTCATCCTCATCAAGGCCCTGAGCGCGCACTGGGGGAATCTCTTCGCGGTGGGGGACGACGACCAGGCCATCTACTCGTGGCGGGGCGCGACGGTCGAGAACATGCTCAACTTCGAAGACTACTTTCCCGGGGCCCGGGTGCTGCGGCTGGAACGGAACTATCGATCGACGGGGCGGATCCTCCGGGCCGCCAACGCGGTGATCGCCCACAACCGTCGCCGCCGGGGAAAGAATCTCTGGACCGAGGCCGGCGAGGGAGACGCGCTGGAGCTGTGGTGGGTCGACGACGAGGAGGCCGAAGGCCTGGCGGTGCGGCAGCGCATCGAGGAGCTGGTGGCCGAGGAGGGGTTCCGTCGCCGCGACTGCGTGGTGCTGTACCGCACGAACGCCCAGAGCCGCGCGCTGGAGGATGCCCTGCGGTACGGCAAACTTCCCTACCAGATCGTGGGGGGAACCCGTTTCTACGAACGGCGAGAGGTCAGGGACCTGCTGGCCTACCTGAAGCTGGTGGTGAATCCGGCCGACCAGGTGGGTTTCCTGCGGGTGATCAACGTGCCCCGCCGGGGGATCGGCAAGGCCAGCCTGCAGCGCCTGCTCGATCTCTCCGGGCGGACCGGCCGGTCTCCGCTGCAGTTGTGCGAAGAACGGCCGGCCGAAGTCAGCCAGGCCTGCGGAAACGCGGCGGCGCGTCGCATCCTCGGGTTCGCCCGCATGATCCACGAGCTGCGGGAGGCTTCCTCCACCCGGGACGCGGCCTGGGTGCTGCAGAGGGTGATCGAGCGCAGCGCCTACGTCGATTGGCTGTACAAGGCCGATCCGGAGAACGCGGAGCGACGCGAAGAGAACGTGCTGGAACTGGTCAACGCGGCCGAGGCCTTCGTGGCCGAGAGCGACGAGGGACGCCTCTTCGACTTCCTCGAATCGGTCGCCCTGTTGGCCGATGTCGACCGGATGGACGCCGACGGCGACATGGTCACCCTGATGACCATGCACAACGCGAAGGGACTGGAGTTCCCGGTGGTCTTCGTGGCCGGCTGTGAGGAGAACCTGCTGCCGCATGCCAACAGCCTGCACGAGGACGACAAGCTCGAAGAGGAACGACGGTTGTTCTACGTTGCTCTCACCCGCGCGAAACAGCGCGTTTTCCTGAGCTGCGCCTCGAGCCGCCGGCGCTTCGGAGGGGCCGATTCCTCTCTGCCCAGCCGTTTCCTCGGCGAGCTGCCCCAAGATCTCGTGGTCGAGAAGGGTGAGCGCCAGGTCCCTCCCGTCGAACCGGCATGGGGGCGCAGCAGTCTGTGGGGGGAGCAAGCCCCCCGCCGCCGCCGGGCGGCCTCCCGACCCCCGGGCGAGCCCGAGGCCCTTGTGTCGAAGGGAGACGATACCGGGGACAAGGAGGGAGCCGGCCCCGCTTCGGAGTACGGAGTGGAGGTCTTCCTGCGCAGCGGAGCCAAGAAGAAGGCCCGGACCCATGGCTTCGAGGATCACGAACTCAACCAGGAGGAAGCCCGTTTCCGGGTGGGACAACGGGTGCGTCACGTGTCGCTCGGAGAGGGAATCATCGAGGCGGTCGAAGGAATGGGGGAGTTGACCCGTCTCACCATCCGCTTCGGCGACGCGGGGAAGAAACGCATGCTCGCCCGCTATGCCCGACTCGAAGCGCTGACCGACGATGACCTGCCGTTCTAGCCCGGCCGGCTACCGGACCAGTACCACCCGCTGGGCGTTCTCCACTCCACCGGTTCGCAGGCGCAGCAGATACAACCCGCTGGAGACCGGGTTTCCGGATCCATCCCTTCCGTCCCAGTGCAGGTCGACCGGTCCGGCGGATACGTCGGCGTCGAAGAGGACCTTCACCAGCCGCCCCGCCCGGTCGAAGAGTTCCGCCTGCACCCGGCTGGCGCGTTCCGCGTAGGCGGGAACCCTGAACACCACTCCGTTGCCCGGCAGGTAGGGATTGGGATAGCCGGCCCGCAGGAACACGCCGCCGGCGGCGGGAGCGGTGGGCGCGGTGTCGGTGGAGACCAGGAAATCGAGACCCGGATCGACCACCACCCCCACGACCTCGCCGGCGGCTGGGATCGACGTGAGGGTGAGAGGATCGGTGGTCCAGACCCACGCGTCACTGCTGTCTCCACTGGCGAAATACATCCGCACCGGCAGGGGCAGGCGGAAATGGTTCGCCGGGTCCTGTTCCATGCGGAGGTTGAGCTGACCGTCCTGCTGCGACCATCTCGTGGTGAGATGACAGACTCCGTCCCGGTGCAGCCACGGATCGAAGTACCAGTCGAGGGGCTCGCCGTAGACGCTCTCCGCATGCCGCTGGAAGTCGGCGCTGCGGACCGGATGGAACCGCAAAGCGGGATCGGTGACGTATTCGCGCATGGTGGTCAGCAACTTCTCCAATCCCTGTCCCGGCCAGCGTTCCTCATAGATCATGCGCAGCATGTGCAGGACCATCGCTCCCTTGCGGTAACTCACGACCCCGAAGAGGTCGTTCGCGGGAGGGTCGACCAGGGAGTGGGTGAAACTGTCGATGAAATCGTGGTAATGGTTCTTGCGGTAGATGTCGGCGATTTCCTTGGAATACCGGTGTTCGATCCAGATCGACTCGCAGTAGGAGGCGAACCCCTCGTTCAGCCAGATCTCCCCCCAGCGCTCCACCCGGACGCAGTCGCCGAACCACTGGTGGGACAGCTCATGGGCCACGATGAACTCCCACAGCGGTCCCCCGGTGAGTCCGCTCACCGCGCTGGTGACGAAATTCTGGCTCATGCTGGTGCAGGTGGGGTGTTCCATGGCGCCGCCCCAGGTGAACATGGCCATCCCGTAGCGTTGCCGCGCGAACGGATAGGGGCCGAAGACCTGGTCGAAGTACTCGAGCATATCCGGCGTCATCGACCAGGAGAACTGTGACTGGCCGAACCAGTCGACCGTGCCCGGGACCAGCGGCCGGGCGATGTAGTACTCCACTGGCAGGTCCACCGGCTGTCCGGTGGGGAAGTCGGTGACCCGGGCGGTCTGGGTCCAATAGTCGTAGTCGGAGATCGCCAGCGAGAAGAGGTACGCGGGGATGGGCTCGGTCATCTCGACCGAGGTTTCCTTGAGACCGCCGGGCAGGAGTTCCTCGGTGATCTGCGATCGGTCGAACCCGGGAACCGCCACCGTGAGGTCGGCCGGAGTCGTGATGTGGATCGAGAACGGTGCGGCGTCATAGGGAGTGTCGTGGCAGGGCCACCACGAGCGCGCGGCCTTGGGTTCGCTCAGGGTCTCGATCACCGGCATCCCCTCGAAGGTGCCCCGGCGAAACCGGCTGAGCTCATACCCGATGAATCCGAAGGGAACCGGACTTCCCCGGTATCTCACCCGCACGGTGACCGAATCGCCGGGGAAAAGGGTGAAGGCCAGGGGAACCCTCAGGGTCTCGTCGAGGTGGGTGAAGCCGGAGGGCGTTGCGTCGACATCGACTTCCTCCACCAGGATACCTTCGCGGAACAGATCGAGGTCGACCTGGTTGAGGGGGGCCAGCGCGGTCAGGTGCACCGCGACATCCCCCCAGAGCGAGTCGACCACATCGCTGACCCGGAGCGAGATCTCGTACCGGGTGACGTCCATCGGGCGGTCGTCGCGGGTGAGGGGGGTCCCCCGATCCCGTTTTCCCGCGCCAGAGAGGCGCTTACCGGTCGAGGGCAGGAGAGTTTCCATCGGCAGGGACTTCTCTTGCCAGTGGATCGTCTCACGATCGGGGACGACCGGATGGCTCTGGGCCGAAGTCGCGACGGTTCCCCCCAGGATCAACCACCCCAGAGTTGCCACCGACCACGAAGCGGTCTTTAATCCAAGGGAGAGATGTCTTCTCATCGTGGGCCGTCCAGATCGGTTCGGGGAGCCATTCCTGCCCTGCCTCTTGCGTTTGAGGATACCCAATGGAACCTCCATCGACAATTGCCGGTGTCCGATCTTCCGGCGCAATCCGGGCCCGGGCCAGCTTCGCTTCGGCCCGGTGGTTTCTCGTCGGTGGAGTGCTGTTTCCCCTCCTGGCCTCCTGCGGATCCAGCGCTCCGGGAGGTCCGGCCTGGCCGGCGGACGAAACGCGCGAGCCGGTGGAGACAAAGGAGAGAGTCTTCAGCAGCCGGGATACGACTCCCGCGGTGATCGTGCCTCGGTCGCTGCCGGACTACTGGTGGAATCAACCTTCGGAGACTCGGCCCACCCTGCGGGGAGGACACTACCTCGCGGTGCGCGACAGCCTCGGATTCACCGATTTCCGGGAACTTCCCGAGGCGGAACAGCGGGATCGCCGGCTCCTGGCCAAGAAATACATCAAACAGGGGGATCAGCGGACCAGGACCCTCAAGTCTCTCGATGACTACGCCACCGCAGTGGGTTTGTGTCCCTACTACCCGAAGGGCTGGCTGTTCTACGCGGAGGCGGCGATCAAGTTGGGCAACTATGCCACCGGTCGCTATCTGCTCCAGGGAGTGGAACGGACGCTGAAGTTCGCCGGAAACGTCAAGAACCAGGAGAAGATCGCTTCCCAGTTCTATTTCCTGGACGCGGTGGCCTCCTACAACCTGGGGGAGACCGAGCGGAGCCTGGAATCGGTGGAGAACAGCCTGGAGCTTCGCGACAACCAGATGGACGCCCGCCTTCTGCGAGCGCGATGTCTCACCGACCTGGGGCGCTACGATGAGGCGCGGGAGAAACTGGAGGAGTTCGACTTCGGGACGTCCTACTGGGCGCGGGCCCAGGCGATCCGGGGAGTCCTGGAAATGAAGGTCGGCAATCTGGGTCGGGCGGCCCGCGCGTTCTCCGAGGCGAAGGAGTACGGGGTGCGTAGCGGGGTGATGGAGAACGATTGGGGCCGCCTGCGTCTTTTGCAGGATCGCCCCAAGGACGCCGCCAGCCATTTCCGGCGCGCCATCCGGTTCCAGCCCGAACTGATGGAAGCGCGCAGCAATCTCGCGGTCGCGCTCCGGAGGCAGGGGAAGGACGAAGAAGCCGAGGAAGTCTTGCGATCGGCCCTGGCCATCAACCCCGATTTCGCCCCGGCACACTTCAACCTGGCCGAACTCTATCGATCCCGGATGGATGGGCTCGAGGGCGAAGCGTTGCGCCGCACCGCCGACCTGGCGCGCGAACACTACGATCTCACCGTGGAGCATCACTACCGGATCAAGGATTCGCTGGAGCACCGGGCCTGGGTCGCCCTGCGGATCGGAGATCTCGAGGCGGCCGAGGCCGATCTGCTGAGACTCGCCGGGTCGGACGATGTCGACGGGCGCGTGCTCTTCCTGCTCGCGCGCACCAAGAAGGAGCAAGGCGAGCTGCGTATCGCCGAACAGTTGCTGCGCATGGCCATCGACCGGGGATATGCGGGCGCCGACGTCCACAGCGATCTCGGGGAGGTCCTCTTGCGTCGGGAGGATCTCGAAGGAGCCCGGAGGGAACTGGAGACCGCCCTCCGCTTGGATCAGGATCTCATCGCCACCCGGATCAACCTCTGCCAGGTCCTTCTGGAGATGGGCGAGAGGGAGGAGGCGGAGAGGGAGTTGCGGGAAGCCGAGCGCCGGGCGCCCCACGACCCCGCGGTGCAGGCTCAGCGTCGCGCCCTCAGGAGTCCATGAGCACATTGCGCATCGAACGAGAACTCTTCGAACTCGCGGCGCTCTCCCTCAACGAGGAGGAGAAGCAGCGCTTCGCGCTCAAGTTGCAGCGGGTGATCGCCTTCATCGATCAATTGATGGAGGTCGATCTCGACGCGTTGGAAACCGCGACGGAAGCCTCGGGAAGCAGCCCAGGGGCCGCGCCGTGGTCTCCCGACGCGGCCCGGGGTCTGGATCTCCTGCGGGATGACTGCCCGCAGAAGGGACTCGAGCGGGCGGAAGCCCTGCGGTCGGCGCCGCATGATGGAGACGGCTTCTTCCGGGCCCCGGCCCCCGAATCTCAAGAGGCGCGGGAATGACCGGGGAAGGAATCGGGAGCGTCGAGACCCTGCTCGCCCGTCTGCGCGAGGGCCGCTGCACGCCCGGTGAACTCGCCGAGGAGGCATTGCGCCGGGCCCGGAGTGCAGGGGAGCAGCTGGGGGCGTTCCAGGAGCTGGTGGACCGGCCTCCAACTCCCCGGGGGGATTCCCACGGACTTCTGTGGGGCATTCCCTACGCCCTGAAGGGGAACATCGCCCAGAAGGGCCATCGCCTCGATTGTGAGAGCCGGATCCTCCGGGGACACCGGGCCAGCTACGACGCGACCGCCCACCGGCGCCTGCTCGAGGCGGGGGCGGTGTGCGTGGGGCGCACCCGCATGGACGAGTTCGCGATGGGCAGCAGCGGGGAACGGGCGGTCAGCGGAGCCACCTTCAACCCCTGGGATCGCCGGCGTGTGCCCGGGGGCTCCTCGTCGGGATCGGCGGTGGCGGTGGCGGCGGGAATCGTTCCCTTCGCCCTGGGCAGCGATACCGGGGGCTCGATCCGCCAACCGGCCGCGCTGTGCGGTTGTGTCGGTCTCAAGCCGAGCTGGGGGCGGGTGAGCCGCTACGGCCTGGTGGCTTTCGCGAGCAGTCTCGATGGGATCGGGCCCTTGACCCGGACGGTGCGGGACGCCGCCCTGGTGGCCCAGGTGATCATGGGACCGGACCCACGAGATGCCACCACCTTGCCGGATCGACCTGAGAATCTTCTCGAAGGTCCTGGGAGCCTTCTGGAAGGCTCCGGAGCGGGCCTGGACGGCGTGGTCGTCGGGGTTCCGTGGGAGTTGCTGGAGGGACACCTGAGCGAGGCGGTCGAAGCCGAGTTCCGCCGTGTGCTCTCCCTCCTGGAAACCGCCGGGGCCCGCTGCGTCGACCAGCCCCTGCCCCTGGCCCGCCACGCGCTGGCGGTCTACGCGGTCCTGGCCAACGCGGAGGCCAGCAGCAATCTGGCCCGTTTCGACGGGCTCCGATGGGGGAGCGGGTCCAAGGATTCGACCGGAGATCCCCCGGGGGAGGGCGAGCGCGCGGCCCTCGCCCACGAGCGGGGAGGATCGGGATACCGCGAGCGCATCCGCCGGGCGCGTGCGGAGGCTCTGGGGGAAGAGGTCAAGTTGCGCATCCTGCTGGGTACCTTCGTGCTGTCGGAAGGATACCACCAGGCCTACTACCAGCGGGCCCAGAGGATCCGCCGGGCGATGGCGGCCGAGGCCGATGCGGCGCTCGCCCGTTGTGATGTGCTGGCCTGGCCGACCACCGGGGAGACCGCGTTCCTCCGCGGACAACGCCTGGACGATCCGCTGCGGATGTATGACAGCGATTTCCTCACCGTCCAGGCCAATCTCACCGGTCTGCCCGCGATCTCGCTCCCGACCGGGCTGAGCCCGGAGGGACTGCCTTTCTCCTTGCAGCTCACCGGGCGCCGGTGGCGGGAAGACGCGTTGCTCCGGGTGGCCCGGGGGGTGGAGGAGCTCTGCGGCTTCGCCCCGGCCTACTCGCGTCTGCGGCTGGAGGAGGAAGGCTCGTGAGCTGGGCGACCGAGTGGATTCCCCGGGTGGTCGGGGAGCGAGCATGAGACCCGCGGCATCGAAGCGCTACGTGGCGGTGATCGGCCTGGAGATCCATGCCCGATTGCAGACTGAGACCAAGATCTTCTGCGGCTGCGAACTCGATCCCCTGGCGCCGCCCAATACCCGGGTCTGCCCGGTCTGCCTCGGACAGCCGGGAGTCCTCCCCACGCTCAACCGCCGCGCGGTGGAACTGGCCCTGCGCCTGGCCCTGGCCTGCGGCTGCGAGATCGCGCCGCGGAGCCGTTTCGCCCGCAAGAACTACTTCTATCCCGATCTGCCCAAGGGATACCAGATCACCCAGTACGAGCTTCCCCTCGGCCGGGGAGGCGCGCTCGAGGTCGAGTTCGAAGACGGCATCCGCCGTGTGCCCCTCGAGCGGATGCACCTGGAAGAGGACGCCGCCCGCCTGGTCCATCCGCCGGGGGGAGAGCTTCGCATCGATTTCAATCGCTGTGGAGCGCCCCTGGTGGAGGTCGTGGGCCGGCCGGTCCTGCATCGGCCCCGCGAAGCGGCCGAACTTCTGCGCTCCTTGCGCCGCCTGGTGCGCTGGCTCGAGGTCTCCGACGGGAACATGGAGGAGGGAAGCCTGCGCTGCGACGCGAACGTGTCGATCCGCCCCACGGGGCGCACCGCGATGGGAACGCGGGTGGAACTGAAGAACCTCAATTCGATCTCCGGGGTCGAGGCCGCGCTCACCTACGAGATCGAGCGGCAGACGGAGATCCTGGAGCGGGGAGGGGACGTCCCGCGGGAGACACGTTTCTTCGACCCGGCCCGGGGGATCACCCATCGGATGCGGGGAAAGGAGGAAGTGAGCGACTACCGCTACTTCGCCGAACCCGACCTTCCCGCCCTGGTTCTCGAGCCCGCGGAACTGGAACGCCTTTCCCGGGATCTTCCCGAGTTGCCTTTGGAGCGCGGGGACCGTTTCATGAAGGAGTGGGATGTTCCCCCAGCCGACGCCTCGGTCCTCTGCGAAGAGAGGGAGCTGGCCGACTACTTCGAGGCCATGGTCGCCGAAGGCACTTCCCCCCGTCTGGCCGCGCAATGGACGGTGACCGAGGTGTTGCACGAGCGCGCCGCGCGCGGGCTTTCGATGGGGCGATTCCCCGTCGCCCCCCGGCGAACCTCCGCGCTGCTCGAGCTTCTCGAGCGCGGGGAGATCTCGCGGACGGCGGCCAAGAGCGTGTTCACCCGTATGTTCGCCACCGACCGCGATCCGGCTGCGCTGGTCGAGGAAATGGGCCTTCGGTTGCTGACGGATCCACAGGCCTTGCAATCGCTGGTGGAGAAGGTTCTCGATCGCGAGCCGGAGTTGGTGGAGCGATACCGTGGGGGGAAGCATGGACTGCTGGGCTACTTCGTCGGCAAGGTCATGCAGGAGAGCGGAGGTCGCGCCGATCCCCGCCGCGTCGAGACTCTCCTGGTACGACGGCTGAAGACACCCTGAGGAGACCACGATGGCCAGGACCCTGTTTCTTCTTCTCGTCGCGTCGGCCCTCGTGTTCTCGGCCGTCGGATCCCGGGCGGGAGGAGAAGAAGGCGTGAGGGAACGTCAACCCTACCGCGATCCCGAACTCGCGGCCCTGCGCAGCGTGGTGATTCCCGGTTGGGGCCAACAGTCCAACGGCGATGTCGGGAAGGGCTTGGCCCTCACTTCCCTGGCGGTCCTCGGCGTGCTGCTCGGAACCGAAGTGGTCTCCCCCGGGTTGCTGACCACCGGAAGCGAGAGCCGCAATCTCGAGAAGTACCTGGGTTGGTTCCTCTACGGAGGGTCCGTGGTGTGGGCGGTGGGGGATGCCTACCTGCGCGCCGAATCGCTCAACCGGGAAAACGGATACGACCTGGAGGAATTCTCCGCCGGAAGGGGCCTGCTTTCAGCTCCGTCGGGCCCGAGACTGATCTTCCTGCGCCTGCGATTCTGACTTGACCTCTGGTCTTTGGGCTGTCATCATTCCCCTCGCCTCCCAGCGGTCCTTGCGCGGGAGGCTTTTTCGTGGGCCTGGGTTCCATGAGCCGTCTTCCGCGCAGTCCGCTGCATTCGGTGGGCCTCCCGTCCATCGGGGAGGAAGCATGAACCCCTCTTCGGACCGCAGCGGTCCCACGATTCTCCCGTTTCCCGCCTTCCGTCTCCTGCTGTCGACCCTGGCCGTCCTGATCGCCGGTTCCATGGCCGGGTCCACCCGCCCGGCCCGGGCCGGCCTGGTCATCAACGAGCTGATGGCCGCGCCGGCCAGCGACTGGAACGGCGACGGGCAGATCGACTACAAGAACGACGAGTGGGTGGAGATCCTCAACACCGGGCTCAGCCCGGCCGATCTCACCGGACTCTATCTCAAGGACAGCACCGGCGATGCCTATCACTACGGCTTCGACGGCGTCCTCCTGCCCGGGGAGGTCCGTATCGTCTACGGCAGCGATGCGGTGGCCTGGCAGGCGGATCACGGCGCCGGGAGCAGTGGTCTGAGTCTCAACAACGGGGGAGACACCCTCGAGTTGTGGAGGGATCTCCCCGATCCACGCATCCTCTCGGTGGTCGACGTGGTTCCCATTCCCGCCCACGCCGGCGGGAGCGACCGGGCCATGGGCCGGCTTCCCGACACCCTCGAATGGGTGCTCTTCGACGCCCTCAACCCCTACCACGGCGATCTGCTGCCCCCGGGCACCGGCTGCTCCCCCTCTCCGGGGCAGGCCAACAAGTGCAACGTCGTGCCGGTCGAGGAGGCCAGTTTCGGACGGGTGAAAGCCGGTCACGTTCCGGTCCAACAACCCTGAGCTGAGCGAGGAGGGGACGGGCCCGGTCGGGTCCGTTCCCCCGGCGGGCGCGGGAAGTCTCTCGGCCTCTGCGCTGCGGGTTGCCACAGACCGGGGCGAGGATTCCCTTTGTGCTGGGCAAGGTCTTCTCCCGGGCCTATGCTGACCCGCATGGATCATCAACTCGAGGAACTCTGGAAGCAGGCACTCGCCGGCGACGCCGAAGCCACCTCCGCCTTGCTCACTGCCCTGCATCGCACCGGACCTGTGCGCCAGGCCCTGGTGAAGAAGGTGCATCCGCTCACCGGCCGCGCCCACCGCATCGGATTGGCCGGACCGGTGGGGGTGGGCAAGAGCACCATCCTGGCCGGCCTGTCCCACCGGTGGCAAGGCGAAGGATGCACGGTCGGCCTGGTCACCGCGGCGCCGCCGGTGCGCGAGCTCAGCCTGGGCGACCGGCTCCGCCTCCGCGAGCTGGCCCAGGAAGATGGCACGGTGCTCCATGCCCTGCCCTTCGATCTTCCTCCCCGCGAACGGGTGGTGGCGGCGGGATTGGTGGCCGACGCGATGGAGGCCTTCGGGTGCAGCCCCATCCTCCTGGAGGCCCCGGGTCTGGGTCCCGACGAGGTCGAGTTCATCCGTCGCAGTCACACCATCGTGCTGGTGGTGGCTCCCGATCCGGTGCTGCTCGAACCGGTGGTGGAGGGTCCCTGGCTGGCCGGAGCCGACATCGTGGTGCTCAATCACCGGGATCGTCCGTTCGCCGCCGAGGCCGAGAAGCGGTTGCGCGAGAGCCTGGCCCGCCTGGGAGAGGAGGGCGCGGCCAAACCCCTGGTGATGACAGAGGCTCTCAAGGAAGAGGGCCTGGAGGAGCTGGCGGAGCACATCACCGCCCACGGCCGATCCCTCCGCACCGGCGAGGGGTTCGAGCTGCGGCGGCGCAGTGGTCTCCGCGCCCAGCTGAGGCTGCTCACCGAGACCCGGCTTCTCGAGGAACTGTGGGAGGATGCAGACCTGGCCGAAGGGCTGGAGAAAGCGGCCGAGGACGTGGCCCAGATGCGTCTCGATCCCGAGTCGGCGGCGGCCCGGCTGGCCCGCCGGATCCGCGGCGACGCCTCCTAGGGCCGGTTTCCCGGACTTCCCGGCGCGGTTTGCGGCGTCGGCCGAACCATCGTTCGAACCCTCCTTCTTCCCAAGAACCCCTCCAACCGGTATGCTGTCCGCCCGCGTTGGGTTTTTTCGTGCCTTCGGCGCGGTGATTTCCCACTTTTCATCGTCAGTGGCTTCCCCCGGGATCTTCCCGGGGGGAGAAACCGTGCGACCGACCCGAGTGAGGTGGCGATGCAACTCTCCGAGAACCAGATCATGATCCGGGACGTGGCCCGGCGCTTTGCGCAGGAACAACTCGCACCGATCGCCCATGAACTCGATGAAGAGTCCCGTTTTCCCACCGAGGTCATCGGGAAGCTGGGAGAGATCGGATTCCTCGGGTGCACCGTCCCCGAGGAATGGGGAGGATCGGGGCTGGACACGGTGAGCTATGCCATCGTGGTGGAAGAACTGGGGAAGGTGTGCGGCTCGACCGGGCTGACCGTCGCCGCCCACAATTCCCTGGGAGCCTGGCCCCTGTACGCCTTCGGGACCGAGGCACAGAAGAAGAAGTACCTGCGTAAGGCCGCCTCAGGGGAGATGCTCGTCAGCTACGGTCTCACCGAGCCCAATGCGGGAAGCGACGCGGGCGGAACCCAGACCTACGCGGAACTGGACGGTGATGAATGGGTGATCAACGGCAACAAGTGTTGGATCACCAATTCGACCTACGCCGGCCTCTATATCATCACCGCCCTGACCGACCGGGAGAAGAGAACCCACGGCGGCATCACCGCGTTCCTGGTCGAGCGGGGAACCCCTGGGCTGGAAGTAGGCTCGAAAGAGCACAAGCTGGGCATGCGGGGCAGCGACACCGCCACCTTGACCTTCCACGACATGCGCATCCCCAAGGAGAACGTCCTGGGAGAGATCGGCGGCGGATTCAAGAGTTTCATGAAGGTCCTCGACGGAGGGCGCATCTCGATCGGGGCCTTGGCCCTGGGGATCGCCGAGGGAGCCTACGAGTACGCCCTCAATTACTCGAAGGAGAGGGTCGCGTTCAACAAGCCCATTTCCTCCTTCCAGGCCATCCAGTGGATGCTGGCCGACGCCCGGACGGAGATCGAGGCGGCCCAGTTGATGATCTACAACACCGCCGAGAAGAAGGACCGCGGCGAGGACTACACCCTCGACAGCGCCATGTGCAAACTCTACGCGAGCGAAATGGCCATGCGCGTCACCAACAACGCAATCCAGATCCTGGGTGGTTACGGATACTGCCGCGACTATCCGGTCGAACGCATGTACCGCGACGCGAAACTCTGCACCATCGGTGAGGGAACCAGCGAGATCCAGCGCCTGGTGATCAGCCGCCGGATCCTGAGCTAGGAAACGTCGCATCTTCGAAAGGAAGAACCGATGCCAGCCAAGGCCGTCATCCTCGCCGGGGCGAGAACCCCGGTGGGAAAGTTCCAGGGTGGACTCGCTCCGGTGAAAGCCACCCAGCTCGGCGCCATTGCGGTGAAGGAAGCGGTGCGCCGGGCGGGGATCGAAGGCGAGCAGGTGGATGAAGTGGTGATGGGTTGCGTCCTTCCCGCCGGGCTGGGGCAGAACCCCGCCCGCCAGGCAACCATCTACTCGGGTCTTCCCGATACGGTCAGCGCGATGACCATCAACAAGGTCTGCGGCAGCGGCCTGCGTGCGGTCTCGCTGGCCGCCCAGTTCATCAAGGCGGGCGACGCGGGCCTGGTGGTCGCCGGCGGCCTGGAGAGCATGAGCAATGCCCCCTACGCCCTTCCCAAGGCCCGGACCGGGTATCGCCTGGGCCACGGGGAGATCGTCGACCTGATGGTCCACGACGGGCTGTGGGACGTGTACAACGACTTCCATATGGGGATCACCGCCGAGATGGTGGCGGAGAAATACGGCATCAGCCGGCAGGAGCAGGACCAGTACGCCTACCAGAGCCACCAGAAGGCCCTGGCCGCGATCGACGCCGGCCGTTTCAAGGATGAGATCGTCCCAGTGGAGGTGAAGGGACGCAAGGGGGTCACCGTGGTCGATACCGACGAGGGACCACGCCGGGAAACCACCCTGGAGGCGCTCGCCAAGTTGCGTCCGGCGTTCAAGAAGGACGGGACCGTCACCGCCGGGAACGCGCCCAGCGTCAACGACGGGGCCGCGGCGGTGATCGTGGCCAGCGAGGAGCGGGCGAAGGAACTGGGGAGCCCCCCGCGGTTCGAGATCGAGGCCTACGCCACCGGTGCCCGGGAGCCCGAATGGGTGATGATGGCTCCGGTCAAGGCGGTGAGGAAGCTGTTGGCGAAGACCGGCAGCACGATCGATGACTTCCCCCTGATCGAGCTGAACGAAGCGTTCTCGGTGCAGGCGCTGGCGGTGATGCGCGAGCTCGAGATGGACCCCGCCCGGGTGAACGTCAATGGGGGAGCGGTGGCTCTGGGCCATCCCATCGGGGCCAGCGGCGCCAGGATCCTGGTCACCCTGATGTACGCGATGATCGATCGCGGGGTCGACCGCGGTCTGGCCGCGCTCTGCCTCGGAGGCGGCGACGCGGTGGCCATGAGCATCCGGCGCGTGGGCTGACGGGGCCCGCGGCCGGCCGGAAGGTGTGAGGGATCCGTGGAGAACGCGAACCCGCAGAAGGAAATGGTGGAAGGAGAGCGGATCATGGAAATGGAGAAGGTCGCGGTGATCGGCGGGGGCACGATGGGCAACGGGATCGCCCATGTCTTCGCGCAGAACGGCCATGAGACCGTCCTCGTCGATGTCGACGACGCCGCGTTGTCCAAAGCCCGCGGCACCATCGAGAAGAACCTGGGACGGCAGGTGAAGAAGGAGAGGATCACCCGCGCCGATGCGGATGCCGCCCTGGCGCGAATCGACTTCACCACCGATCTGTCGAAGGTCTCCGGCTGCGGCTTGGTCGTCGAGGCCGTCTTCGAACGGAAGGACGTCAAGCTTGGGATCTACGAGAAGGTGGTTCCCTTGCTCGACGACCAGGTCATCCTGGCCAGCAATACCTCCTCGATCTCCATCACCGAGCTGGGCGCGGCCACCGGAATAGCCGACCGCTTCATCGGGATGCATTTCTTCAACCCGGTGCCGGTGATGAAGCTGGTCGAGGTCATCCGCGGCCATCACACCTCCGACGACACCACCCAGACGGTCATGGCGGTGGCGAAGGCTCTGGGCAAGATGCCGGTCGAGGTGAACGACTATCCCGGCTTCGTGAGCAACCGCGTGCTGATGCCCATGATCAACGAGGCCATCTATTGCCTGATGGAGGGCGTGGCCACCGTCGAGGGAATCGACGAGGTCATGAAGCTGGGCATGGCCCATCCCATGGGCCCGTTGACCTTGGCCGATTTCATCGGTCTCGATGTGTGCCTGGACATCATGAACGTCCTCTTTGTCGAACTGGGCGATCCCAAGTACCGGCCCTGCCCGCTGCTGAAGAAGATGGTGGCCGCCGGCGACCTGGGACGCAAGAGTGGACGAGGCTTCTACGACTACCGGAAGGAAGCATAGCCGTGAAATTCGACCTGACCAGCGAACAGGAACTCATCCGGAAGACGGCCCGGGATTTCGCCGAGAAGGAAATCGTCCCCAATGCTGCCGAGTGGGACCGGGAGAGCCGGTATCCCAAGGAGGTCGTGGCGAAACTCGCCGACCTGGGATTCATGGGGATGTTCGTGCCCGAGCAGTGGGGCGGAGCCGGTCTGGATCACGTGAGCTATGCCCTGGCCATCGAGGAGATCTCCCGGGGGGACGCTTCGGTGGGCGTGATCATGTCCGTGAACAACAGCCTGACGAGCTGGCCCATCCTCACCTACGGCAGCGACGAACAGAAGGAGCGCTGGCTGAAGCCGATGGCCCAGGGCAAGACCCTCGGAGCCTTCTGTCTTTCCGAGCCCCAGGCGGGAACCGACGCCGCGGCTCAGACCACCTTGGCCACGCCGGACGGCGACGGCTGGGTGATCAACGGGGTGAAGAACTTCATCACCAACGGGCCCAGCGCCGACACCCTGGTGGTCATCGCGATGACCGACCCCTCGCAGGGTCACCATGGGATCAGCGCCTTCGTGGTCGACGCGGACACCCCGGGGGTCAAGGTGGCCCACGTGGAGCACAAGATGGGAATCCGGGCCAGCGAAACCGCCCAGATGACCTTCGATGACGTGAAGGTGGGAAAGGACAGCCTTCTGGGAAAGGTGGGAGAGGGATTCAGGATCGCCATGAGTACCCTCGACGGGGGCCGCATCGGAATCGCCGCCCAGGCCCTGGGCATCGGACAGGCGGCGCTGGATCATGCGGTATCCTATGCCAAGGAGCGCGAACAGTTCGGGCGTCCGCTGGCGAAGTTCCAGGCGATCCAGTTCAAGCTGGCCGACATGAAGATGCGCCTGGAGGCGGCGCGCCTGCTCACCCTGCGCGCGGCCTACGTCAAGGACCAGGGCCGGCGCCATTCGAGTGAGAGCGCGATGGCCAAGCTGATGGCATCGACCACCGCGGTGCACTGCGCGGAAGAAGCGGTCCAGATCTTCGGAGGCAACGGATTCTCCGAGGACTACCCGGTGGAGAAACTGATGCGCGACGCCAAGATCTGCGACATCTACGAGGGCACCAACGAAGTGCAGAGAATGGTCATCGCCGCCGGACTGCTCGCCTGACTTCCCCTGGAAGGCGAAGACCGGTCGGGAGAAACCCGGCGGCCCCGGGCCGGCCGGGAGGAGAAAGGCCCGGGGTGGGTCCGGGTCCATCATGGGAGCAGGCGCGGATGGATTTTTCGCTGACCGAAGAGCAGGAACTCTTCATCAAGGGCGTACGCGATTTCGCTCGGGGGGAAATCGCGCCCTTGACCCGACGGATGGATGAAGAGGGGATCATCGACCCCGTTCTGTTGCAGAAGATGAAGGAACAGGGGTATTTCGCGCTCAGCTTTCCCCAGGAATACGATGGGGTGGGGCTGGACACCCTCACCTACGGCCTCATGATCGCCGAATTGGCCAAGGTGGACGCGGGAATCGCCATCATGGTGGGCGTCCACAACAGCGTCGGGAGCTACCCGGTGCTGCGTTTCGGCAGCGAGGAGCTCAAGAGAAGGATCCTGCCGATGATGGCCCGAGGCCACCTGGGATCGTTCTGCGTGACCGAACCCGGCGCCGGAAGCGACGCCGCTTCCATCAGCACCCGGGCGGAGGTGGTCGAGGACGGCTATGTGCTCAACGGGGAGAAGATCTGGGTCACCAATGGATACCATTCCCGGTTCTTCGTGGTGCTGGCTCGCTTGAACGGTCAGTCGGGGCACCGGGGCATCTCCGCCTTCCTCGTCGAGCGGGACAACCCCGGACTGATGGTCGGGGCCAAGGAAGAGAAGATGGGCCTGCGGAGTTCGGATTGCGTCTCGGTCGTTCTCGACGGGGCGAGGATCCCCCGGGAGAATCTCATCGGCGAAGAAGGACAGGGCTTCGAGATCGCCATGTCCAGCCTCGACGGAGGGCGCATCGGTGTGGCCTACCAGGCGATCGGCCTCGCCAGCGCCTGCCTGGACGCGGCGTCGGCCTACGCCCAGGAACGCGAACAGTTCGGCCGCCCCATCGCCGATCACCAGGCGATCCAGTGGATGCTGGCCGACACCGCGGTCGAACTGGAGCAGGCGAGTCTTCTCGCCCACAAGGCGGCCACCCTCAAGGACCAGGGGAAACCGTTCTCCCGCCTGGCCGCCATGGCCAAGCTCGCCGCCAGCGAGACCGCCAACCGCGCCGCCGATCGGGCGGTGCAGATCCACGGCGGATACGGCTATTCCAAGGACTACCCGGTCGAGCGCTACTACCGGGACGCGCGGGTTTTGCGTATCTACGAAGGGACGAGCGAAATCCAGAGGCTCGTCATCGCCCGGAGGGTCCTTCAGGGAGAGCGCTGATCGTGGAAGCGTCCCAGCACCGGTTCGAAGTCGTCGTCGCGGCTCCGCGGGGGTTCTGCGCCGGCGTGGAGAGGGCCATCGAGATCGTCGACCTGGCCCTCTCGCGGATGGGATCCCCCATCTACGTCCGCAAGGAAATCGTCCACAACCGACACGTGGTCCAGCGGTTCCGGCGGCATGGGGTCATCTTCGTCGAGTCCCTCGACGAGGTGCCGCCCGGCTCGACCTGCATCTTCAGCGCCCACGGGGTTTCGCCCGCGGTCTGGGAACGTGCCCGGGCAAGGGGGCTGCGGATCATCGACGCCACCTGTCCTCTGGTCACCAAGGTGCATCTGGAGGTCCACCGACACTCCGAGGCGGGAGACACGATCATCCTGATCGGCCATGAGGGCCACGACGAGGTTCTGGGGACGATGGGCCAGGCCCCGGGGAAGGTGCTCCTGGTGGAGAACGTCGAGGAAGTCGGCCGGCTGGAGGTCGACGATCCCCGGAAACTGTCCTACGTGACCCAGACCACCCTCTCCGTCGACGAGACGCGGGACATCATCGCGGCCCTGCGCCGGCGTTTCCCTTCCATCGTCGGGCCGAGGAAGGACGATATCTGCTACGCGACCCAGAACCGGCAGGAAGCGGTCCGTCACATCGTGGAGAACGACGGGATCGAGCTCCTGCTGGTGGTCGGCAGCGCCAATTCCTCCAACAGCCGCCGCCTGGTCGAGGTGGCGAGGGCACAGGGGGTGGAAGGCCGCCTCATCGACGACGCCGAGGACATCCGGGAGGCCTGGTTCGATGGCCTGGCGCGGGTGGGGGTGACCGCCGGGGCGAGCGCGCCGGAGGACCTGGTGGCCGAGGTCTTGAGCCGGCTGCAGAAGCTGGGTGGGGTGGTGCGCGAGCGGACGGTGGTCGACGAGCAGGTGACCTTTCCCCTTCCGGCCGAACTGCTCGCTCCTGAGGCCGAAGCCTGAGTTTTCCCCGGCGACCGCCCGGACCCAGGAAAAATCCGTCCCCGTCGGGAACCCGGGCCTCCGCCCGGGGTATATGCGGCGTTGCGGGCCCGAAGGATCCTGCTGTGCTGTCCGGTGGACGCTCCCGGGCCCTTCTTCTATACTGCGCCGACTGGAGACCGGAGCGGCCCGCCCCCTTCGGGGTCTCGCCCCCTCCCGTTCTCATTTCAGCGCCAAGAAAAACCCTCATGCTGCTCATCTGGAGGCTTCTCAGCGATGATCCAGGTCAGAGACGTCAGCAAGGTCTACGGCCCGACCCGGGCCCTCGACCGGGTGTCCTTCGATGTCGGCGATCGACAGATCCTCGGCTTTCTGGGACCCAATGGGGCGGGCAAGAGTACCGCCATGAAAATCATCACTTCCTACATTGCGCCGACCGCGGGAACCGTCCTCGTGGACGGCATCGATGTCTCGAAGGACCCCATCAGTGTCCGCAGGAAGATCGGTTACCTCCCCGAGACGAATCCGCTCTATGACTCGATGCAGGTGGACGAATACCTGGAGTTCTGCGGGAAGGCGCGGAAACTCGATGGAGCCCGCCTGAAGTCGCGGATCGACTGGGTGGTGGAGAAGTGCGGTCTCGAGGTGGTGTTCAAGAAGGACATCAACCAGTTGTCGAAGGGTTTCAAGCAGCGGACCGGCCTGGCCCAGGCGCTCATCCACGATCCGGAGATCCTCATCCTCGATGAGCCGACCACCGGTCTCGATCCCCTGCAGATCATCCAGATCCGCCGACTCATCCAGGAGTTGGCCCGGGAGAAGACGGTGATCTTCTCCACCCATATCCTGCAGGAGGTCTCCTCGACCACCGACCGGGTCATCATCATCAACAACGGACGGATCATCGCCGACGGCTATCTGAACGAACTGGAGAGCGAAGCGAGAGGTGGTCCCCAGTTGCAGGTGGGACTGCTCGCGGGGCGGGCCGAGGTCGAGAACAATCTCTCGCATCTGGACGGCGTTCGCGAGATGAGGGTGCTTTCCGACGGTGACGGGGTGGTCACCACGAGGCTGGTGGGGGAGAAGGGTGTGGACCTGCGGCGGGAGGTCGGCCGTTTCGCCGCTTCGAAGGGCTGGCCGGTGATCGAGATGAGCATCCCCGAGGTCAGCCTGGAGGATGCCTTCATCGAGTTCATCCGCCGGAGCAACGAGAAGGATGGGAGGGAGGTGCAACATGTCTGAGATCAAGGTCATCTTCCGCCGGGAGTTCGGCGGATATTTCAATTCACCCATTGCATACATTTTCGTGATCGTCTACCTGCTGCTGAATGCCGGTTTCTTCATGAGCGCGTTTTTCCTCAACGGGGAAGCGAGCCTGCGCCCATTCTTCGAGAACCTGCCCCTGTTCAACATCTTCTTCCTGCCCGCGGTGACCATGGGGCTCTGGGCCAACGATCAGCAGGGCGGAACCTTCGAATTGTTGATGACCTTGCCCATGAAGTCCTGGAAGGTCGTGGTGGGGAAGTATCTGGCCGCTCTGGCGTTCTACGTCATCGCCCTGGCGTGCACCTTCATGTTGCCCCTGATGGTCGCCGTCCTGGGCAATCCCGACATCGGAGCCATGATCAGCGGCTATCTCGGCGCGATCCTGCTGGGCGCGCTCTATCTCGCCCTGGGGTTGTTCATCAGCGGCCTGTTCAAGGAACAGATCGCTGCGTTCATCGTCACCTCGGTGGTCTGCATCTTCCTCTTGATCATGGGGAATGATTCCATGGCGGCCACGATCGACGGTCTGATCTCCGGGTTCGGTAGCTTCCTGCGGGACAACATCGCGTTCGCCGCGCACTGGAATTCGCTGCAGAGAGGAGTGATCGACTTCGGTTCGGTGCTCTACTTCACCACCGTTCCGGCGCTCTTTTTGGTCTTGAACACGTGGTCGCTGGAGAGGAGGAGGTACTGATGGCCAGCCGCAAGACAAGCTTCACCGTGACCTTCACGGTGACCGCCATCGTGCTCTTCGCCATCGTGGTGTTCTTCAACGCGCTGGTGAGCAGCCAGATCTCGGCTCGCATCGACATGACCCAGGACAAGCTCTACACCATGAGCCCGGCGGCCAAGCGCATCCTCTCCCAGCTCAAGGTGCCGGTCCACGTCAAGCTGTACATCACCAAGCAGTCGGAGATGCCGACGGGGCTGAACACCCTGGAGCGGGACATCACCGACAAGCTGGAGGAATACAAGGCCGCTTCGGGAGGCAAGCTGACCTACAGCGTGTCCGATCCCTCGATGAACGAGGATCTGGCCCAGAAACTCCAGTCACGGGGCATCCGTCCCTTCCAGGTGCAGAGCATCGAGCGCGACGAGATCGGACTGAAGCTGGTCTATTCCGCGCTGGAGATCACCTACAAGGAGAAGGAACCGGAGATCATTCCCCAGGTGACGCCGCAAACATTGGACACCATGGAGTATGAGCTCTGCCGCCGGGTGATCAAGTTGACCCGCGACAAGGACCCGATCGTCGCCATCTACTCGACCAAGGAGAGCCTCGACCCCCAGTTGCTGCAGATCTATCTGCAGATGGGGCAACAGCCCCCCGAGCCGAGGGATCTCTATTCGAAGCTGGTGGAGATCTTCAAGAACCAGGGTTATGACGCCAGGAAGGTGGAGATCAGCGAGGATTCCCCCATTCCCGAGGATACGCAGACCCTGATCCTCATGGCGCCGAAGAACCTCAACGATCGGCAGCGCTTCGAGATCAGCCGCTTCTTGCGGCGGGGCGGGAAGGTCTTCCTCGCGGTGCAGAACCACGAGTACGACTACAATCCCGCGCGGCGGGGTGGTTTCGACATCTCGGTCCGTCCCATCGAGACCGGAATCGATCCCCTCTTGTCCGAGTACGGGATCAGGGTCTCCAAGGGCGTGTTCATGGATCGCAGCCTGGAGACCTTGTCGGTCCCCCGAACCCAGAACATCGGGGGATTGAGGGTGCAGATGGCCGAGCCGGTCCAGGCTCCCATCCAGATCAAGGTCGCCGGGGATCAATTCAACCAGGACCTGTCGATCTCCAACCGCCTGGGTCAGATCCTGTATCTCTGGGGCAGCCGGTTGGTGCCCGATGACGCGAAACTCGAGAAGGTCGGCCTGGACTACCAGACGCTCTTCACCTCCTCGGACCAGTCCTGGGAGATCGAGAGCGCGGGTGGGGCGCTCAGCCGGAGGGATTTCACCTTCGATCCGGCCAATGCCACGCCGCGGGCTCCTCTGGCGGTCCTGGTGGAGGGGGTCTTCCCCGATCCCTACGAGGGCAAGGAGATCCCCGCCTGGAGCCCGACCGACAGCACCACCGCGGGAACGGCTGAAACGTTGGAGGGAACCGCCGGCAAGCTGATCCTCACCGGCTGTGCCAAGATGTTCGAAGACGGTTACCTGCAAGCGGGAAGTTACAGCAACGGACTCTTCCTGTTGAACGGAATTGACGCTCTGACCCTGGGCGACGATCTCATCCAGGTTCGGGCGAAGGTGACGACCCACCGGTTGATCCGGGAAGTGTCCGCGAGCCAGAAGCTCTTCTGGAGGACCATGACCACGATCCTCGTGCCGCTTCTGGTGGCTCTGTTCGGAATCGTGCGCAGCGTGCGCCGGCGTCGCGCCCAGGCGGCCTGGCTCCAGGCGCACCACGCGGCCTGATCAAGCTAGGGAGACGATCACGATGAACAATCGAAACCTCGCGATCCTGCTCGTGATCCTCGTCATCATGGCGGGCGGATACTGGTGGTCGAAGGGACACCGCAAGGCCCTGGATCAGACCGGAGGCTGGGTGGACGTCGTTCCCGGGCAACTCTCCACCGACACCGTCTACGGATTGTCGGTCTACCGGGGATCGGCTCCGGACGAGGGGTTCACCCTGGCCAAACAGGATGACGTATGGGTCATGACCACGCGCTACGACGCGAAAGCCAGCCTGAACCGTCTGCGGACGCTCTTGACCAACCTGGAGAATCTCGAGGGCGAAGTTCGTAGCGACGACCCCTCGGTCCTGGCAGATTACGGCCTGGACGATTCGACCGCGGTGCACGTGATCTTGCGGGAGGAAAACGGAGACGAGCTTCTCCATCTTCTTCTGGGCAAGCCGGCGACCGGCGGCGGATTCATCCGCTTGAACGGAAGCAACCAGGCGCTCTTGGCCAGTCGCAACCTCCTGAGCGAGTTCGGGATCTGGGGCGAGGGCAACAAGAACCCGGTGGCTTCCACCTGGCTCGACCTGGAGATCTTCAAGCCCGACCGGGAAAAGGTGGTCGAACTGGTCCTGCGCAAGGGAAAGAAGGTCATTGCCATGCACAAGGTCTTCCAGGAGAAGGCCGAAGGCGACACCACCGAGACGGCCAAGCCCCGGCCCTACGAGTGGGAAGTGACCCAACCCAGGCACTTCACCGCCCTGAAGACCCGGGCCGACGGCATCCTCACCACGGTGGTGAACATGCGCGGGCGCGACGTCGCTCCCGCTCCGGACGATCCCGAGGAGTATGGCCTCGGCAAGAGCGCGGACAAGGTCGAGGTGGTCATGGACGATGGGACCCGCCATGTGATGCTCTTCGGGAAGGAAGCCGAAGACGCGCAGGGGCAGTTCTACCTCAAGATGGACGGGGACGAGCGTTACTGGCTGGTGTCCGACTACGTCCGGAGCAATATCTTCAAGAAGCTCAGCGAGCTTCAACCGGACAAGAAGAGCTAGGACGTTCCGGGGTCCGGTGACCCGCTCCCGGGTCCGCGGTGGTCATCGAGTGCCAATGGCGCAGTCGACACCTGGTTTCCCAACCGAAGGAGACCGCCCATGGCGGCAATCTACCTCGATCACCACGCCACCACCCCGCTCGACCCCGAGGTTCTCGAGGCGATGCGACCCTACTGGAGGGAGGCCTTCGGAAACCCCTCCAGTCCACACTGCTTCGGATGGGAGGCGGCCGAGGCGATCGAGAGCGCCCGCCAACAGCTCGCTTCTCTGGTTTCCTGCCGCCCCCGCGACGTGATCTTCACCAGCGGGGGCACCGAATCGAACAACCTGGCCCTGATGGGAGTCGCCCGCAGTCATCGCGATCGCGGGCGGCATTTCGTGACCACTGCGGTGGAACACGCGGCGGTGATCCAGGTCTTCCGCCGACTGGAAGAGGAAGGAGCCGAGGTTACCGTCGTTCCGGTCGGAACGAACGGCATCGTCGATCCCCGGGACATCGAGCGGGCCCTGCGCGAAGATACGGTGCTGTGCAGCGTCATGTGGGCGAACAACGAGATCGGCACCCTGCAGCCGGTCGAGGAGATCGCCGGGATCTGTCGGAGCCGGGGGGTTCTCTTCCACTCGGACGCCGCCCAGGCGGTGGGGAAGATTCCCGTCGATTCCCGCCGCGTCGACCTGCTTTCGCTGTCTGCCCACAAGTTCCACGGACCGAAGGGCGTGGGCGCCCTGGTGATCACGCCCCGGCACCCCCGCATCCGGTTGGAGCCTCTCATGGCCGGTGGCGGCCAGCAATCGGGCATGCGGCCGGGCACCTTGCCGGTTCCCCTGATCGTGGGATTGGGGCGGGCGAGCGAACTGGCCGCCGCGAGGATGGAGGAGGATGCCGCGAGGGTGAAGGACCTGAGGGATCATCTGATCCATCGCCTCACCAGCGAATTGGAGGGGATCCATCTCAACGGAGATCCCCAGCGGCGGTTGCCGGGCAATGCCAACCTGCGGATCGACGGCGTCGAGGCCGAGGCCTTGATTCTCGAGATGCGCGAGGTCGCGGTGGGAACCACCGCGGCGTGCTCCTCTCCCGAGCATCGGGTCAGCCACGTCCTGACCGCCCTGGGGCTGGACCTCGAACAGGCCCGCTCCAGCGTCCGTTTCGGCATCGGGCGCGAGAATACCCGCGAGGAGATCGATCGGGCCTCTGAGCTGGTGGTGAGAGGGGTTCGGAAGCTGCGCGACTTCGCCCGCTCTTGAACGGCTGGATCCAGGGGTTGCATCCGAAGCGGAGGAATGGAACAATCCCCCTCCCGGTCCAGGGCCGACCCATCTGGCGGTTCCATTCCTGTTCGTGCTGGAGCGAGGTCAACGATGCGTTTCACCGTGAAGAAAGCGGGCCTGGAGGCTGTTGCCGCCCAGGTCCTCATCGTGGGGGTCCATTCGGGTGGACGACGTCTGCGGGGCGCCGGCGCGAAGCTGGACCGCCGCACCGGCGGGGCCCTGACCCGGGCCATGGGGCTCGGGGGGTTCTCGGGCAAGGCCAAGGAGTTGGCCTGGGCTCCAGCTCCCCGCACCCGGGCGCAGCAGATCCTCCTCGTGGGACTGGGCGCGAGCGATTCCCTCGACCGCAAGGTCCTGCGCGATGCCATGGGAACGGCCGCCGGAGCGTGTCAGAAGCAGGGATTGGCCACCGCCGGAGTGCTGGTGCCCGCCACCCGTTCCCTCGGCGCCGGGCAGGCGGCGGAAACGATTGCCCTGGCCCTGCGGCTGGCCAGCTACGATCCAGCCCTCTACAAGACCGAGGCCGCCGAGAAGAAGAAGCCCGCGCTCAAGAGGGTCTACCTGGTGGGATCCACCGAGGGCCAGGAGAAGGCCCTGGCCGATGGCGCGCGACGCGGAAACGCGATGGCCGAGGGGGTGATCCTGGCCCGTGACCTGGTGAACCGGCCCTCGAATGAACTCACTCCTCGCTTGCTCGCCCGCCAGGCCCGCGCGCTCGCTCGCCGCGGTGGTCTGCGTTGCCGCGTCTTTGGGCCCGCCGAGTGTGCGCGACGGGGAATGGGAGGACTGCTGGGAGTGGGGCAGGGAAGCGCCGAGCCGGTCCAGTTCATCCAGCTCGAATACCGCCCCCCCCGTCTGCCCCGCAAGGCGCCGAAGATCGCCTTCGTGGGCAAGGGGATCACCTTCGACACCGGCGGAATCAGCCTCAAGCCCCCGGCCAACATGGACCAGATGAAGACCGATATGGGGGGCGCGGCCGCCATACTCGGCGCATTCAAGATCCTGTCGCAGCTCCAGCCGCCCATCCACGTCCTGGGTTACATCGCCGCGGCGGAGAACATGCCCGACGGCAAGGCCATCAAGCCGGGCGATGTCCTGCGGATGATGAACGGGCTCACCGTCGAGGTGAACAACACCGACGCGGAGGGCCGCCTGGTCCTGGCCGATGCGCTGCACTTCGCGAAGTTGCAGAAGCCCGATTTCATGGTCGATGCGGCCACCCTCACCGGGGCGTGCATGGTGGCCCTGGGTGATGTGGCCTGTGGACTCATGAGTGAGAACGACAAGTTGGCCCGACTGGTGGAGGAGGCCTCCCGGGTCAGCGGGGATCCGGTCTGGCGATTGCCGTTGAACGACGCCCACCGGGAGAAGATGAAGGGTCACGTGGCCGATCTGAAGAACACCGGTCCGCGCGATGGCGGCGCTTCGACCGCCGCCGGGTTCCTGAGCCGCTTCGCCGAGGGAGTGGCCTGGGCGCACCTGGATATCGCCGGCATGGTCTGGACCGACGAGAACCGTCCCACCGAACCCAAGGGCGCCACCGGTTTCGGGGCGTGCCTGTTCCACGCGATCGCCGAGGCGGCCGCTTCGGGAGCCTGGTGAGCATGCGCTTGAAGAACCGGGACGAAGCACCGGACCGCGGACCGTGGTTCAAGGAGAGGCGGCCGGTCCTCCCGTCGAAGCGGCATCAACGGTTTGGCATCGCCGCGTCGGTCCTGGCGCTTGTGGTCCTTCTGGGAGGGTGTGCCCAGGAGAATCCGCCGAGGAAGGCGGCGGCGCCGCCGACTTCCCGGGACACCCTGAAGACTTCCGCCGACCGACCCGGCGCATCGCCCAGGTCGCAAGCGACCTCGCCGCCGTCGGCGGAAAGCCCCGCCCCCTCCCTGGAGAAGGAGATGAGGGAGGAAGGGGAGATGGGTCCCATCCCGGCGATCGAAGCCGCGGCGGCCGACGAGGACGCGGCGAAGGTCCTCCGGCGGGCCGCTCGCGCGATCCACCTGACCGAGGCGGCGCGCCGGAAGGTCATCGTGGGACAAGCGGTGAGCACCGGCCCGAATGGTGACTTCGAGATCGATCTCAGCTCGGCACCCGATGGACGGTTGTGGTTCCGGCAGAAGTACCCCGGGGTGGCTCCGTATGTGGCCATGTTCACGGGAACGGAGTCGTTCACGGTGGAGAAGGACGGTCAGCGCCATCTTCTGGGATCCCGGGATTACCTGATGGTCCGCAGCCACGATTTCCAGCGCATCTGCTTCCAGCCGGGGGTCTTCGCCAACAGCCTCACCCGGGTGAACAAGGAGACCTATCACGGGCAGGTCTGCGTGAAGCTGCAGGGGCTCGCCCGGGACAACACCCCGGTCGACTTCTTCTATCGCGAAGAGGACGGCCGCCCGGTGGGATTCCGCCTTCTCAACGATCTCTCTCCGGATCAGCGGGTCGAGATCTACTACCGTGATTGGATGGACGTCGGTGGGGTCGATCTGCCCTCGGTCATCGTGGCTTCCGATGAACAGGGGGAGTTCGTCTTCCAGTTCCACACCCTCTATTTCGAAGACCTGCTGCCCCCCGAGGACGAGACTTCACTGAAGCGATGAACCGTCCCCTTCCCCGGGTCCTCGAGATCATCACCGGCGAGGACATCGTGCTTCGCGCCGTGGGAGAGGCGGATGCTCCCCGCTTCCTGGAGATCCTGCAGGATGTCTGCGTCTTTGTCCGTCTCAAACGCCCGGTGGACGCGAAGCCGGATCGAACGCGTCCCGCAGACCGTCGCCCAGGAAGTTCAGGGCCAGAAGGGTGAGGGCGAGGAAGAGCCCGGGAAACAGGATCAACCACCAGTTGACGCTGAGAGCGTTCACCGCGGCTGCTCCTTCGTTGGCCAGGCTTCCCCAGGAGGCCTGCGGGGGCTGCACCCCCAGGCCGAGGAAGGACAGGAAAGCCTCCTCGAGCATCACCGCGGGCACGGTGAGGGTGGCGTAGACCAGGATGGGGCCGAGCATGTTCGGGAGGAGGTGTCCCAGGAAGATGCGCCGGCGGGGAAGACCCAGGGCCACCGCCGCTTCCACGAATTCGCTGCTCCGCAGGCGTTGCATCTCGCCCCGGACGATCCGGCTCATGGTGAGCCACTGCACCGCACCCAGGGCGAGGAAGAGCAGAAGGAGACTCTGGCCGAAATAGGCCACGAGCAGGATGACGAAGAACATGAACGGCAGGGAGTAGAGCAGGTCGACCACCCGCATCATGCCCTCGTCCAGGACGCCGCCCGCCCAACCGGCGACCATTCCCCAGCTCACCCCGATGATCAGGCTGACCAAGGTGGCGACCAGTCCGACCGCGAGACTGATCCTTCCCCCGGTGAAGACGCGAGTCATCAGGTCGCGGCCCTGGGCGTCGGTGCCGAAAGGGTGCTGCCCGCTCGGGGGCTGGAACTGATGGGGCAGGTCCTGGGCCTGGGGAGAGTAGGGGCTGAGGATGGGTCCGATCGCCACGCTCAGGACGATGAGGCCGAGCAACCAGAGACTGAACCCCGCCGCTCGGTTCCGTCGCAGACGGAGAAAGGCTTCCTGCCAGGGCGACGCGATCGTTCGGCTCATCGCAGTTCCACCCTGGGGTCGAGGACTCGGTAGAGAAGGTCGACCAGCAGGTTCAGTCCGATGAGGAGGACGCTGTAGAGAAGCACGGTTCCCATGGCCAGGGTGTAGTCGCGGTTGAGGGCCGAGTTGACGAAGAAGGTTCCCAGGCCGCCGATCGCGAAGATCTTCTCGACGACCACGCTACCCACCAGGATGGACGCGATCGCCGGACCGAGATAGCTCACCACGGGAAGGATCGCGATCCGGAGGGCGTGTTTCGCCACGACCACGCGTTCGTGCAGGCCCTTGGCGCGCGCGGTCCGGATGAAGTCCTTCTGGAGCACGTCGAGCATTCCCGCCCGGGTCAGGCGGGCGAGGTAGGCGGCGCGGATCGCTCCCAGGGTGACCGCGGGGAGGATCAACTGCTGCAGGGTGCCAAAACCTCCGGCGGGCAACCAGCCCAGCTTGAACACGAAGAGGAGGATCAACAGGGGACCCAGGATGAAGTTCGGCACGCAGATGCCCACCAAGGCGAGACCCATCGCGAGATGGTCGGGCCAGCCGTCGCGCCGGACCGCCGCGATCACTCCCAGGGGGATCCCGGTGAGCAGAGCGATGGCCAGGGCCAGAAGACCCAGGCTGAGGGAGACCGGCAGCGCCTGGGCGATGATCTCGTTGACCGTCCATCCCGGATACCGGAAGGACGGACCGAGATCGCCGTGCAGCAGCCCCTTGGTGTAGAGCCAGAGCTGGTGGGGGAGAGGCTGGTCCAGTCCGTACCTCGCTTCGAGCTGATGTCGAACCAGGGGGTCGAGTTCGCGCTCCTGATCGAAAGGGCCGCCCGGAGCCAGGCGCATGAAGAGGAAACTGAACACAACGATGGCGACAAGAAGGGGCAGGGTCGAGAGAAGGCGCCGCAACAGGAACCGCATCAGGAACTCCCCGGCACGCGGCGCACGTTCTGCAACTGGACCATGTTCAGGAGATTCGGCTCAAGCCCCTTCCACTTGTTTCCATCGTAGAGATTCGTCACCACGTAGTAGTAGATGGGCAGGATGATGCATTCCTCCCGGGTGACGATGGCCTCGCATTCCCGCAACATCTCCATTCTCTTCACCGGGTCGAGTTGCCGGTTGGCCTCGTCCAGCAGTCGATCGTAGCGGGACGAGGCGAAGCCGGTGCGGTTGTTGCCGTTTCCGCGGGTCCAGATCTCCAGGAAGGTATTCGGATCGAGGTAGTCCCCGATCCATCCGCCCCGGGCGATCTGGTAATCGCCCCGGCGCGTGGTGGCCATGAAGACCTTCCACTCCATGTTCCGCAAGTGGACGGTGACCCCGAGCACCTTCTTCCATTGCTGTTGCAGGACCACGGCGATCTGTCGATGGGCCTCGCTGGTATTGTAGAGGTAGGTCACCGGGGGAAAGCCCCTTCCTCCGGGATAGCCGGCTTCGGCCAGCAGCCGCCGGGCCCGTTCCGGTTGATACCCGTCGAGCTGCACTTCCCGGTACCCCGGCAACCCGGGGGGCACCAGGCTGTGCGCGGCAATCTGGCCTCCCCGGGTCACGTGGCGGGTGATGGCCTCTGGATCGACCGCGTGATAGAAGGCCTTGCGCACCCGGGGGTCGTCCATGGGCGGAGACCGCACCCCGAAGCGCAGGAAGTAGGTGTTGAAGTAGGGTCCGACGTGCATGTCGTCCCGTTGCAACAGGCGGTCGACGATGGTCGAGGGCACTCCTTCGGAGTCGACCCAATCCAGCACCCCGCTCTCGTAACGGTTGAAGTTGCTGTTCACGTCGTCTCCGTGCAGGACATCGACGATTCCCAGTTGGACCCGCGCAGCATTCCAGTAGAGAGGATTGCGCCGAAGCCGGACTTTCTGGTTGATTCTCCACTCCTGCAGGAGATAGGGACCATTGCTGACGATGTTGGCCGGCCGGGTCCACAACCGCCCCTTTTCCTCGATCACCCAGGTGGGCACTGGATACAGCGGGTAGTATGCGCAGAGATCGAGCCAGTAGGGGACGGGCCGTTCCAGTTGGACGACCAGGGTCGAATCGTCGGGGCAGATCAAGCCAAGGGTGGAAGGATCGGTGACGCGGCCGGCGTGGAAGGCGCGGGCTCCCACGATGGGATCGAGCAGGTTGGCGTAGGGCGCCGCAGTCGCCGGCCGGAGCATCCGGATCCAGCTCGCGCGGAAATCGAAGCTGGTCAGCCGGCGGCCGTCGCTCCATCGCGCCTGTCGGCGGAGGTGGAAGCGATAGAGCCGTCCGTCGTCCTCGATCTCCCAGGAACGCGCGGCGGCGGCAATAGGGTGGAGGTCCCCCGGAGCGCGGCGGGTCAGTCCCTCGAAGACATTCTCGAGGATGCGACCGCCGGGCTGGGCGGTGCACAATTGGGGATCGAGGGTTTCCGGTTCGCGGCCCAGCATGGTGAAATCGGCCGGCTGGTCCTCCAGGGCGCATCCGATCGAAGAGGCTGCGAGAAGTCCCCCGAGGAGCGCGACGGCGGTGAGCCGGCGCAGGCGCGCGCCTCGAAATGAAGTGGCAGGACGGAAGGTGGCCGTGGACACGAGGGTGACTCTCCGGGGCAGAGGGCGTCGCGATTGTACCCTTTTGTCCCGGGGGGGCAAGGGCTGGCCCGGGCGGGATATCGTCTCCCGGGCGGAGACCCGGCCCGCGCGGCGACGGGTGAACCGGTTCTCGCCTGGGCGCGGGAATCCGTGTATAAGAGAGGCGTCCGGCGGGCCTGTCCCGCCGGGGTCTCCTTTGCGGAACGGCGGGTCCATGGACGATCTTCCCCTCTTTGCCCCCTCGGATCCCGGCGGCGGGACCACCTGGTCGGTGGCGCGCCTGAACGAGGCCATCTCCATCGCCCTGCAGGACCGCTTTCCCGGGGAGATCTGGGTGAAAGGCGAGATCCAGGGCCTTTCCCGCACCCGGATGCGCAAGCACTGGTATTTCGAGCTGGTCGAGAAGAAGCCGCTGGGAGAGGGAGTGAAGGCCCGTCTCTCGGTGGCCCTGCTCTCCTGGAAGCGGGCGGAGGTGGACCGGACCATTGCGTCCACGCCCGGCTTCGTGCTGGACGATGGGATCGAAGTGCGCATCCGGGGCCGCGTCGACTTCTATCCTCCTTTCGGCAAGCTGCAATTCGCGATGACCGGAATCGATCCGTCGTTCACCCTGGGGCAACTGGCCGCCCAGCGGGAACGCGTTCTCCGCGCCCTGGAGGCCGAAGGGTTGTTGCGCCGGAACGCGCGGTTGCCACTGCCCACGGTGCCGGCGCGGATCGGGCTGGTGACCAGCGTCGGCAGCGCGGCCTACAACGACTTCCTCAACGAACTGGAACAGGGAGGTTTCGGGCACCACCTCGAGGTCGTGGACGCCCGGGTGCAGGGCGCCGATGCCGAGTCGACCCTGCTAGCGGCCCTGCGGACCCTCTCCCGCCGCGAACTCGACGTGGTGGCCATCGTCCGGGGAGGAGGCAGCCGAAGCGATCTGGCCGCCTTCGACAGTGAAGCCCTGGCCCGGGCCATCGCCGGGATGGATCTGCCGGTGATCACCGGAATCGGTCACGAGATCGACACCTCGGTTGCGGACATGGTCGCCCATACCGCCTACAAGACTCCGACCGCGTGCGCGGCGGCATTGGTCCAGCAGACCGCCCGGTTCATGGAGGACGTGGAGTCGGCTTGGGAGCGGATCGCGCGGCGGGCCCGGTCGAGGATCGAAGAGGAGGAACGGAGCCTGGTCGCAATCGCCCACCAGACCGCCGTCCGGGCCCGGGTCCATCTCGCCGCGGCCGGACAAGCCATCTCGACCGCGCGGCGACGCCTTTTCCGGGAGGCTCCGCGGATCGTCGAACATCGCCGGAGGGTCCTCTTGAGCCTGGGTGGGGAACTGCGGGCGGTGGCGCGGTTGTCGATCCTGCGTCGGCGCCAACGTCTCCAGATCGCAAGCCGGTCGCTGTCGATGGCGCGCCTGGCCCCCCAGCTCGAGCGCCGCGCCGAGCGACTCGCCCGCCATCATCGCCGGATCGTGAAGGAGGCGGTGAAGGTGGTCACACGAGAAGGCGCCCATCTGGACGATCTGTCCACCCGGATCCGTCTGCTCGATCCCATGCGGGTTCTGCACCGCGGGTACAGTATCAGCCGGGATGAACGAGGCCGGTTGGTACGAAGCGTCGCCGACATCATTCCGGGAAGCCTTCTCTCGACAACGCTGACCGATGGAATCGTCCTCAGTCGCGTCGAGGAAGCGAGGGTGCGTACGGCGGCCGAAGAAGAACAGGAATCATCGGCGGGGAGATCGTTTCCCCGACGCGAGGAGGGAACATGAGCGCGAAGAAGACCCCGGCCAAGGCATCGAGTTACGACAAGGCCATGGAAGAGCTCGAGGCCATCCTCACCGATCTCGAGGACGAGAGCATCGGGGTGGATGAACTCGCGGCCAAGGTGAGGCGCGCCAGTGAACTCATCCAGTTCTGCCGGGATCGGCTCGCCGGGACCCGCCTGGAGATCGAGCAGGTGGTGGCCGAACTGGAGAACTTCGATGAAGATGCGGATTCTCCGGATGAGGATCCAGCGGGAGAACGATGATGTCCAGTGGCGGACCGGCCGCTGACCCCAAGGAGGTGGGGGGGGATCGGCGTTGGAGACGCGAGGTCTTCGTCGAAGGGGGACCGCCTCAACTCACCCTGCGCGCGACCCTGACCGGGATGGTCCTGGGGGGACTGTTCGCCCTCAGCAACCTCTATGCGGGTCTGAAGACGGGTTGGGCCTTCAGCGTGGCGATCACCGCGTGCATCCTTTCCTATTCGCTCTGGCGGATTGCCGGTCTGGTCGATTCCAGGGTGCGTCGGCCCACCATTCTCGAGGACAACTGCATGCAGTCCACCGCGTCGGCCGCGGGCTACGCGATCGTATCGATCATGGTGTCGGCGATTCCGGCGTACATCCTGGTGACGGGGGTGAGGATCGAGCCGGTGTGGCTCATCCTGTGGACCTTCTTCTCCGCGACCCTGGGCTTGATGCTCTTCATTCCGTTCAAGCGGCAGCTCGTGAATGACGAGAGTCTCGTGTTTCCCAGCGGGGTGGCGGCCGCGGAGACCCTGCGGGGACTGCATGGCGAGGGCGAGGAGTCGCTTCGGCAAGCCCGGGGACTCTTCACCGGAATGGGAGTGGGCGCGCTGGGTTCCTGGTTGGGCTGGAGCAACACCTTTTCCTGGTGGAGGCTTCCTCGTATTCCCGAGACGATCTTTCCGCCCGGCGGCGTCTCGGGAATTCCCTTTGCGCGGTTGACGGTGGGCCTGGACCTGGCGGGGGTTTCGATCGCCGGAGGGGCGCTCATCGGCCTGCGGATCTCCCTGTGGATGCTGGCTGGGTCCGCGCTGACCTACCTGGCAGTCGCGCCTTGGCTCGCCGGCGAACACGTTCTCACCGGGGAACTCGATTACCGGCTCATCCAGAACGGCTTCGCCTTGTGGCTGGGGGCATCCCTGATGGTGGGGGCCTCGCTCACCGAACTCTTCTTCCAGCGGCGGACGGTGGGACGCGCGTTCCAGGGGCTCTGGAAGGTGTTGCGCCGAGACAATGCCTCGACCTCCCAGGCCGAGGCCGACGATGTGGAGGTGCCGGGAACCTGGTTCCTCGTAGGGGCCGGATTGTCCGGGATCGGTCTGTTCGTCTCCGGTTCGTTGGCCTTCGCCATTTCGCCGGCATCCATGGCGGTGGCACTGGTCCTGAGTCTCGTCTTCGTGGTGGTGGCGAGCCGGGCGGTGGGGGAAACCGATATCATTCCCGTCGGCCAGCTCGGCAAGCTCGCCCAGATGACCTTCGGCGGCTTGGCGCGGGGAAAGATCTCGACCAATCTTCTGGCCACCGGCCTCACCACCACCTCGGCCGCGTCCGCGGCGGATCTGGCCACCAATCTCAAGTGCGGTCGTCTGCTGGGGGCCGACCCCCGCTGCCAGTTCCTGGCCCAGTTCCTGGGAGTGGGAGTCGGAGCCGTCATCGTGGTTCCGGCGTTCTACGTCCTCGTTCCAGACGTGGGCGTCCTGGGGACCCCTCGCATGCCGGCCCCGGCCGCCGCCGCGTGGCGGGCGATCGCCGAACTCCTGTCCGATGGTCTTTCCGCCCTCGATCCCGCCGCCCGGGTGGGGCTGCTGGTGGGATTGATCGGGGGGGTGATCCTGGCCACCGCGGCACAGCTGTGGCCCGGCCGCCGGGTCCTGCCCTCGGCCTTCGGTCTGGGCCTGGGCATCGTGATTCCCTTCAGCCAGTCCATGGCCTTCGTCCTGGGGGCCCTGTTGGCGCAGGCCGCGCGGTCACTTTCCCGCGAGGGAGCGGAGATGCATACCGTCCCGGTCGCCAGTGGAATCATCGCGGGGGAGAGCCTGCTGGGCGTCCTGTTCGGCACCCTGAGTGCCCTGGGCGTCATGCCGCCGGGCTGAGGAAGAGCCGACTGGGGTTTCTCGCCCCAGGACCCCGCGAGAGATCGTCCCCGGGGGCAGGGGGTGGAACCCGCCCGAGAATCCGTCAATCCACCCTCTGGCAGAGTTCCAGCAGGACCCCTCCGGTGGATTTCGGGTGGCAGAAGGCGATCCGCTTGCCGCCGGCTCCGGGACGCGGGAGCTCATCGATCATCCTCAACCCCGCGTCCATGAAGGCCTTCACCGCCGCCTCGACATCGCTCACCGAGAGCGCGAGGTGGTGCAGACCGGGTCCCCGTCGGTCCAGGAAGGTCGCGATGTGGCTCTGTGGATTGAGCGGTTCGAGCAATTCGAGGTGTCCTTCCCCCAGCTCGAGGATCGCCACCCTGACCCCGTCGCTTTCGACCGTCTCGATGTCCAGCAGGCGGATTCCCAGCAGATCCCGGTAGAAGGGAAGCGCGGCATCGAGGCGGCGTACCGCGATGCCGAGATGGTCCAGGCCCCGGCAGATCGGGCGGAGTTGGGGGGGCAAGCCTTCCAGGGTGTCGATGAGACGCTGTGGGTCGAGGAAGAAATCCATGGCTCCGCCCGCTCCGTGGGTTGGACGTGGGTCTAGTCGGAGGAGGGCGGGCCCAAGCGCAACAGGACCGCTCCGCCTTCCACCGTGCTTCCTTTCTCCACCCGGATCTCCTCGACGACGCCATCGCCGGGGGAAAGAAGCTCGTTCTGCATCTTCATGGCCTCGAGGATGATCAACGGCTGCCCGGCCTTGACCGGATCTCCGACCGCGCACTTCAGCTCGACGACCAGGCCCGGCATGTCCGCTTTCAGCTCGCGGCGGTGCGTTCCCCGGGAGCCGGATTGCCGGGCCGCGGCGGCCGCCAACTCGTCCAGCACCTCGACCTTGCCCCCCTTGCCGCCGACCAGGGCCGCTCTCCAGGAACTTCCCGGAGGAGTCAGGTCGACCAGGTACATCCGCCCGCCGCGCCGGATGCTCACCGTACGGTCGTCGTCGAGGACCACCGCGTCGGTGATGCGCTCTCCGGATGCCGTCTCCACCCACACGTCACCGGCCCCGTTGCGGACGATCACCGCCTGGATGTCTTCATCGCCGAGCCGGGTCACGTAGGTCTTGCGGAGTTCCATCTTCCGTTCCTTCCGGCGTGCATGACGGTCAGAGACCCCGATGGGTCATGGCCGCGCGGCCTCTCTTTCCCCATTCGGACAACTCCGGCGGCATATCTCCCACATTGCGCCGGGTGGCGCCGATCCCCGCTTCCACCAACGCGAGAGCGGCCGCCAGGGCCTCCTTCTCCTCTGC
The DNA here is from genome assembly GCA_964601275.1 of uncultured bacterium. Lineage (GTDB taxonomy): Bacteria > Krumholzibacteriota > Krumholzibacteriia > JAJRXK01 > JAJRXK01 > JAOZPE01. The sequence continues at coordinate 179,162 of CAZRMV010000002.1, forward strand.
GGTGAGGTTCGACGCGAGTTGCGAGGGATCGAAACGTTCCTCGAGAAAACGGGTCGAGTATCTTCCCTCGATGAATTCCGGCTGCTCGACGACCCAGCGATGCAGGGGGATGTTGTGGACGAATCCGAGGATGCGATAGTCGGCCAGCGCCCGGCGACCCCGCTGGATGGCGGCCGGCCGGTTTTCCGCTTTCACCACGAGCTTGGCCAGCATCGGGTCGTAGAACATCGGAATCCGGTAGCCTTCACGCAGACCGCGATCGTTGCGGACCCCGGCTCCGACCGGCATTCGCAGACGGTGGACGGTTCCCAGGCTGGGAGCGAAATTCTTCCAGGGATCCTCCGCATAGATGCGGAACTCGATCGCGTGTCCCCGCTGGTGGAGATCTTCCTGGCGCCAGGGAATCTCCCCGCCCGCGGCGATGTGGATCTGGGCGGCGACGAGATCGACCCCGACGACTTCCTCGGTCACCGGATGTTCCACTTGCAGCCGGGTGTTCATCTCAAGGAAATAGAAGTTGTCCTCTTCGTCGACGATGAATTCCACGGTACCCGCCCCGCGGTAATCGACCGCCCGGGCGGCGTCGACTGCCGCCACGCAGAGCTTTCGCCGTGTATCCTCGTCGATCGAAGGGGAGGGAGACTCCTCGATCACCTTTTGATGACGTCGCTGGATACTGCACTCGCGTTCGAAGAGGTGCACCACCCCGCCCCGGCCGTCCCCCACGACCTGCACCTCGAGATGGCGCGGCCGTTCGATGAATTTCTCAACGAAGATGGAGGCATCGGAGAAGGCGTTGAGAGCTTCGCTCCGGGTTCGCTCGACCGCCGAGGCCATCTCCTCCGGGGAATGCACCACCCGCATTCCCTTACCGCCGCCTCCCGATGCCGCCTTGAGCAGAACCGGGTAGCCGATTCCCTCGGCCGCCTCGATCGCGGCCTTCAGGTCGGAAACCGCCTCGGTCAAGCCGGGCACGATCGGGACCCCGGCCTTTTCCATGATGGCCCGGGCGGAGAGCTTGTTTCCCATCTTGCGCATGCTCTCGGGGGTGGGTCCGATGAACACCAGACCCGCCTCTTCCACCGCCTGGGCGAACTCGGCGTTCTCGCTGAGGAATCCGTAACCGGGGTGGATCGCGTCGGCCGATGCCTTCTTGGCCGCATCGAGGATCTTGTCGATCCGGAGGTAGCTCTCCGACGACGGGCCCGGTCCGAGAGGATAGGCCTCGTCAGCCTGCAGGGTGTGCAGGGCCGTCCGGTCGGGATCGCTGTACACCGCGCAGGCAACGATGCCCATTTCCCTCAGCGTCTGCTGGACGCGGACGGAAATCTCGCCCCGGTTGGCGATGAGCACTTTCCGGAAGGGAGGTTTCTTCACCTCGATCTCCTAGAGAGGGATGTTTCCATGCTTCTTGCGGGGCGTTTCCTGGCGCTTGTTCCTCAACTTCCGCAGCGACGCGATCAGCAACGGACGCGTATCCCGGGGTTCGATGACATCATCCAGGTATCCCAGTCCGGCCGCGACGTAGGGGTTGGCGAAACGGCGCTGGTATTGGTCCACCTTCTCCTGACGGACCTCGTCCGGTTCGTCCGCCTCGGCGATCTCCTTGCGATAGATGATGTTGACCGCGCCCTCCGGACCCATCACCGCAAGCTCGGCGGCCGGCCATGCCACGTTCCAGTCGCCGCGGATGTGCTTGGAACTCATCACGTCGTAGGCACCGCCGTAGGCCTTGCGGGTGATGACGGTGAGTTTGGGCACCGTCGCTTCGCAATAGGCGTAGAGCAGCTTCGCCCCGTGCTTGATGAGTCCGCCGAATTCCTGCCGGGTTCCCGGAAGGAATCCTGGAACGTCCTCGAGGGTGATCAGCGGAACATTGAAGCAGTCACAGGTCCTCACGAATCGCGCGGCCTTCAGGCTGGCGTCGATGTCCAGGACCCCGGCGAGGACCTTGGGCTGGTTCCCGACGATTCCCACGCTCTGTCCACCCAGATGGGCGAACCCGCAGATGATGTTCCGGGCATAGTCGGGCTGGATCTCCAGGAACTCGCCGTCATCCACGATCAGGCGGATGACTTCCTTCATGTCATAGGGTTGCTTCGGGCTGTCGGGGATGATCTCGTTCAAGCGGTCTTCGCGCCGGTCGATGGGATCGGTGCATCGGACGAGCGGCGGATCTTCCAGGTTGTTCTGGGGCAGATAGCTCAGGAGTTTCTTCACCAGCAGCAGGCACTCCTGGTCGCTGCCCGCCTTCAGGTGGGCGACACCGCTGACCCGGTTGTGGGTGTCCGCGCCTCCCAGCTCCTCGAAGGTCACGTCTTCGTTGGTGACCATCTTGATGACATTCGGCCCGGTCACGAACATGTGGCTGGTCTTTTCCACCATGATCGTGAAATCGGTGATGGCCGGGCTGTACACGGCGCCTCCGGCGCACGGCCCCATGATGGCGCTGATCTGCGGCACGACGCCACTCGCCATGGTGTTGCGCCAGAAGATCTCGGCGTAGCCGGCTAGGCTCTCCACTCCTTCCTGGATCCGGGCTCCGCCGCTGTCGTTCAGCCCGATCACCGGCGCGCCGTTCTGCATGGCCTCGTCCATGAGCCGGCAGATCTTCTCCGCGTTGGCCATGCTCATGCTGCCCCCGAACACGGTGAAGTCCTGGGCGAAGACGTAGACAGTCCGGCCGTCGACCTTGCCCGATCCGGTCACGATGCCGTCACCCAGCGGCTTGGTCTTCTCCATCGAGAACTCGTGACACCGGTGGGTGACGAAGACGCCGGTTTCCTGGAAGGTGCCTTCATCGAGGAAGAGATGGATACGTTCGCGCGCAGTGAGCCGGCCGGAGTCGTGGATCTTCTGGATGCGTTGTTGCCCGCCTCCGAGCAGGGCCTCGCGGCGCCTGGCCGCGAGTTCTTCGATCAGTTTCCGGATTCTCTCGCCCATCGTTTCGCCATGCCTGTAGGCCGGGGTCCATGGTGCCCAAGACCGCCGGCGCGGGCCGGCGGGGTTGCGTGGCAAATGTAGCAAAGCCGTTCTCGCCAGGCGAGAAGTGTTCGCGGGCCGATGGGCGGAAAATCAGGATTGCCGAGATGGGATCGGGCCGTTCCAGGGGTTCTGGTCAGCGGACCACCAGGACCGAGTTGACTGCGCCGAAGCCGTCGGGGACCCGGGAGGGATTGCGGGGGTCGGGAATCCAGCGTTTGCCGTCCACCACCAGCTTGTACTGGAACTCTCCGGGTTGAAGCCGGATCTCGGTTCGCCAGATTCCGTCCGGACCGCGCACAAGTGGGTTGGCCTGGGGAGACCAGCCGTTGAAGGTTCCCACCACCGAGACGCTGTGGGCCCGGGGATCGTCATAGCTCACCGACACCAACCGCATTTCCTGGCGCGCCAGGGCTTCGGGGGTGCGGCTCTTGTTCTTCCCGCCGGGGGCATCGGTGACGTACCCGTAACCGTCTAGGAGGTGCTCGATCCGGTAATCGGCGGTCCGCAGGGGATTCCCATCCAGGGTCTTCAGGTCGAGCCGCAGGCGGGCGACACCGTCCTCTCCGGCGACGACCTTCACCAGGAGTGTGTTGGGGCCGGAGGCGAAGATCAGCGGCGCCTCGAAGGACTTCCGCCGCCCGCGGGTCCTTCCCATTTCCCGGCCATTGAGCTTGAGGAGCGCGGGCTGCGGCGATTCCACGCGGGCGGTTGCGTCGTTGGCGGTGGTGGAAACCGCGGTGAGGGCATACCAGACGGCACCGGGTGCTCCCCGGCCGACCTCGACCCACCCTTCGCTGGACAAAGCGGCCGGGGGAAGGTGGTGCCAGCGAACGGTGGTGTTCCATCCCTGGTAGCTCGCTCCGAGACGGATCTCGTTCTCCGGAGGGTTCTGGCCGGCCAGAGGAGAGCTGCGACCGGGAGCAAAGGGGCCGATGACCAGCCAACGGAAGTGGATGGCCATCTCATCGTCGAGCATCGACACCATTCTCCGGCCATCGTAGAAACGCCATTGGATGGGGTAGAGACCAGGCGGCTCGTCGGAGGGAGCGGAGATCTCCATCTTCCAGCTGCGGGTCTTCCTCGGCGGAATCGTGAAGTTCATCGCCGGTTCGGGATCGACCCGCCAGCCCGAGGGAGTCACGATCTCGTAGCGTCCATCCAGCGACCCCACCAGTGAATTCTCCACCTTGAGTTCGTAGTAGCGGGTGTGATGGTCGCCGGCGGGAAGCGGCTGGACGGTGGCTCGCATGGGCTCGACCAGAGCACAGGCGGGCGCGTGGTCGGGCGCTCCGAGAGGACCCCGGAGAACCAACCACCAGAGTCCTCGTTCGTTGGGAGGGGGAGGCAGGTCGGCGTAGGCGTCGCGTGGGCCCCTGGCGATCAGGTCGATGGGGGTCGCGGGCGTGATGCGGCGTCCATCGGTCCACGCTGCCGTCCATCCTCCTTGGGTACTCCGTTCCGCGGCCGACAGGCGCAGGAAATGGAGATGGACCCGGGGAATGTTGTCACGGGCCACCACTCCCGGCTCGATGGTCGCGGAACAGCTTGCATCCGGATTGCTGCGGTGGAGGAGTTCCGCCGCATCACGGCGCAGGAGGTCGAGGGCCGTCGGCATCCACTCGACCACGTCATCCTCCCGGTAGGCGAAGGCCGAACTCCGATCGTCCCCGTTGGGAGCCGGCAGGTCCGTCCGGAACGACTGCCTCTCTTGCCGGTCGAGGGGATCCAGGTCTTTCCATTCGGCGGTCCACTCCAGCAGTCGGGCCGCGATCTCGTCGCTGCCCTCGGGAAGCCGTTCGGCCGCTTCCTTGAGGATGAAGAGGGCGTCGTCGGCCTCCTTCGGGGTGAGGACATGGCTGCGTCGGAGAAACTCGACCGCGACCCGGCTTCGCTCCAGGCGATGGATGGATGTGGAAGGGTTGGGGATGGAGATGTTTCCCTCGCCCAGGTCGACCTGGAGGGATCCCGAGACCGGCATCCCCAGTTCCGCCAGGGCTTCATCGAGCATCGCGCTCAGCTTCGGTTGCTGCAACAGGGCCACCGCGCGGGAGAGGAGGAAGGCATTCTGGTCGGGGCGCAACAGATCCAGGCCCGGCTCGATCGTCGATCCCGTGATCGGCTGCAGCGCCCGGTTCATCCATGCCCGCGCCCGGCCGTCGTCCAGACCGTCGATGCGACCGTCCACCAAGAGACGCAGAGCGAGTTGCCGGGCCGCTCCACGGTCGGTGGGGGCGCCCAGTCCGATCGGAAGCAGGTCGGCGAGGTTCTCCGGGTGTTGCCGCCGGCGGCCGAGGGAATCGTACTGGGCGAATCCGCCGGTGACCGGATCGAAGAGATCGTGGGCGATCTTCCGTTCGAGGAGGTCGTGATCCCGCCACCAGATCAAGGCATCGAAGATGTGCCCGCGACGTAGAGCCATGGCCGCCAGCGATTGAAGCTGGGTCATCTCCAGGGCGGGCAGGACCGCGGTGACCGCCCGGCTGGGCGGCTCGGGCGTTCGCAGAACCTCCATGTTGGCCTCCCACATGCCGCGGTTTGTGGGGTCGAGTTGTTTCGAGAGCCAGAACTGCCAGCGAATGAGCGCTCGATAGGCCGTTTCGTCATGCGTCGGGAGCTTGCGTTCTGCCAGATCGACGGCTGCCGCGACCAGGGGAACCTGCACCGTGTTGAATCGATGGGCGCGCTCATCCAGCTCCTCGGGTCGCGCCTGGTCGGTCCAGGCGAGGAAGTTCTCCAGGGCTACGTAGACTTCCCCGGCATACCTCTCCCTTTCCCCAGACGGAGGCGACGCAGTCGGGCGCAAGCCCGCGCTGCACAACGGAAGGAGCAGAAGGAGGAGGACCGCCCCGAGGCGGCCGGAGGACCTGGTCATGGCAGGAGCATCGAGGCTGCAAGAGGCAGGCCAAGGAGCGCCTTGTCACGACGGGACCTGGGCGATCCGCGCTCCCCCGCGATGCTGCTCCCACCCTCTCGTCAGGGCCGGAAAACCACCCGGAGGACCCGGCCGTGGGCGGGGTCAGCGAACAACAACGCGCCATCGGCGGCAAGGGCCACGCGCGAAGGGAAGTTGAAACCCTTGCCGGCCTCTTTGGGAAGGGGCAGGACGGCAAGTTGCTTCCCCTTCGCGGACCACGCGACGAGCCGGTGATTCCCGCTGTCGGCGATGTGGAGAATCCCACCGGAATCCTGCACGATCGAGACAGGGACCTCCAACTCTCCCTGCCCCGATCCCTGGCTTCCCAACGCGAATAGAGGCCGGCCGTCGAGGGTGAAGCCCGCGATCCGGTGGTTGTAGGCGTCGCTCACCCATACGACGCCCCGTTCATCCACGAAGACGTCGGTGGGATAGTACAACCCTCCGGCTCCGTGCCCTTCTTCGCCGATCACCATCCGGAGAGAGCCGTCCGGTCCGAAGACCTGGACCCGGTGATTCTGGAAATCAGCGACCAGGACGGTTCCCCCCGGCCCGGTGGCGATGCCGGCGGGAGAGGAGAAGGATCCCGGCGGTTTCCCGCTGCCTCCCCACGAGCCGGTGGGCGTTCCATCGTGGCGGTACGAGAACACCCGGTCGAGATCGAAATCGGCGACGTAGATCGTCCCGTCATCCCCGACGGCGACATCGATGGGGCGGGAGAGGGTGCGACCCGGAAGGTCGGTGCTGTTCCACTCGGTGATGAACCCCCCCTCGGCCGAGTACTCGGTGACCATCCCTCGCCGGGCGTCGACCAGGTAGACCGAACCGTCGCGGGAGACCGCCAGTCCCATCGGTTCCACCAGTTCTTCCCCTGGCGCGGAATGGTCAGCCCAGGTCTCGAGGTCCCGATAGCTCGCCTCCTTCGTTCCGCATCCCGGGGCGGTTGCCAGGGCAAGCCAGGCCAGCGCGAGCAGAGTCTTTGGGGAAGCCGGGTGGGGAAGCCGGCGAAGGCGACGGAGGGAACCATGGCGGGCGCGTGATCTGCAGTGTTCTTGCATGACGATCATTCCTAGAAGATGAGAACCCGTCCGCCCAGGCTGAACGTCCAGTCGGTGCCGAGTTGGGTGCCGTTGGGATGGTCCACCATGGGAATCTGCCAGGAGGCCTCCACCAACCAGCGCCGTCCCCCGACGTACTGGATGCCGGGGGAGAGGTAGACGATGGATCCACCGGAATCGGCGACGACCGTTCCCTCGAACTCCCGGCGTCCCTCGGTACTTCCATTGAGTTCGAGGTAGAGATTGAGCTGCTTGGCGGGGTAGGTGCGGTAGACCTTCGGGATGGCCCGGTAGCCCACCGCGAGGTTGAACCCGAAGAGCTCGCCTGGCTTCCTCCCATTGTGGCCGGTGGTATGGGTGTAGAGAGCTTCGGCGAACAGACCCCACCGTTGTTTCACCCACCCGGCCACCAGGTTGGTCCCCAGGTCGGTCGATCCGGTGCCCAGAGGAAGCGTGGTCTCCTCACTGCCGGTGGGCAGTTTCACCCGGCCCTTGACTGCGACGCGGAAGGTTTCCTTCCTGCCGTCGCGCTGCAGCACCAGGAACTTGCCGTAGAGGGTGACATCTCCCAGTCCGGAACGGGTCGCGTTGGACGACACCGTTCCCAGTTCCTTTCGGACGAATGGCGCGATGACTCCCACCTGGAACCGGGTCGCCAGGTTGTAGGGCACGATGATGGGAACGAGAGTGGCGGTCGCCCGGCGGTTGATCGGATCCTCGATCTCGCTTCCCTCCGAGAGCAACCGGGTCTTGCGCACCGTCTTCAGGAAGCTGCGGACCCCCCTTCCTTCCAGGCCGAGCATGATCGGAGTGTCGGTGTGGATCGGCGGCCCCTGGGCCCGCGAGGAAGGGGGAGACACCAGGAGGGTTGCCGCGATCAGGAGGAATCCGAGGACTCGCCCGCGAATCACCGTCCCTCCTCTTCTCCGTCGTTCGGGGTATCCTCCTTCGCCGGGCCGGCCCGGGTCAGCGAGAGCAGGGGCAGCCCATCGCGGTCGTCTCCGGTCGATTCCACCGTTCCCTCGAACTCGATCAACCCGCCCGCAACCAACCGCGACGAGAGGGTGCTGTCCACGTCAATGATTCCAAAGAGCCTCTCTCCCTCGGGGGATCTCAGCTCGAGGGTTGTCCCTTCGCCCTCAAGACGCGCGATGCCGAAGGCACGGACTTCGCGCGGGGTGAAGCCGGCCTTTTCCACCGCACGGGGAATCCGGGAGAAATCCATCGCCTCCTCGTGGGATGGCAGCAAGGTGGCGGTGGCCTCCTCGATGTCGATGGAGACCTTCGCCACCCCGTCGACCTCCTTGAGTTTCTTTTCCAGGCTGTAGGCGCAGAAGGGACAGGAGAGGCCATCGACCCGCACCGTGACGCGCTCAAGCTGCGCATCGGCCGGGGTCGGTACCACCATGGCCGACAGGAAGAGGAATGGGATCAGGGAACGGAACATGCCGGTCTCGGTTCTGGTGGAAGATTGGCGTCGTGTCACGAGGCGACCCCCGCTCTGGTCCACAAGATAGACCTGGAGTGGACTCCAGGGTCAAGGGAGCCTCTCCACGCTGCTTCATTCTCTCGCTCCATCGCGGATGCCCGGCTTCCCCGAGAACCACTTGTACAGCGCCGGGATCACCAGGAGGGTGAGGATCGTGGACGTGATGAGGCCTCCCACCACCACCGTGGCCAGCGGACGCTGCACTTCGCTTCCGGTGCCGGTGGCCAGCAGGAGGGGAATCAGCCCCAGGGCGGTCGTCAATGCGGTCATCAGGACCGGCCTCAGGCGGAGACAGGCACCGTGGATCGAGGCCTCTTCCAGCGGGATGCCTTCGCGCAGCAACTGGTTCAGGTAGGTGACCAGGACCATTCCGTTTTCCAGGGCGATTCCGAACAGGGCGATGAACCCCACCGAAGCGGGGACCGAGAGGTTCTGCCCAGAAATCCACAGCGCGGCGACTCCGCCGACCAGGGCAAGGGGAATGTTGAGCAGGATGAGGAAGGCGTTCTTGAGCGACTGGAAACTGCTGAAGAGCAGGAGGAGCACTGCCAGGAGGGTCACCGGGACGACCACCGCGAGCCTCTTGTTGGCTTCCTGCTGAAGCCGGAACTGTCCACCCCAGGTGAGGAGATAACCGGGGGGAAGATCCATGCCCTGCGCGATGGCATCCTGGGCTTCGGCGACGAACGAGCCGATGTCGCGTTCCACCACGTTGCATTGGATGGTGATGAACCTCTGGTTGTTCTCCCGGGTGATCTGACGGGGTCCCACGATCTCTTCGATCACCGCCAACTCGTCCAGGGGAACCTTGAGCCCATCGGGGCCATTGACCAGGATCCGGCGGATGGTGGCCACGGTGTCGCGCGCCCGCGGCTCGTAGCGGACGAGGATATCGAAGCGGCGGACTCCCTCGAAGATCTGGCCGCTGACCTCCCCGCCGACTGCGGCGCGGATCACCCCCTGGACGTCGGAGACATTGATGCCGTAGCGCGCGATCGCCCCGCGATCGACCCGGATCAAGAGCTGTGGCGCCCCACTCACCTGATCGACCTGGACATCCGCCGCGCCGGGAACCTCCCGGACGATCGCCGCGATCCGGTCCGCTTGCTCGCGAAGCACCTCGAGATCATCCCCGAAGAGCTTGATCGCCAGCTCCGCCCGGACTCCTTCCAACAGTTCGTCGACGGTCATCTCGATGGGTTGGGTCAGGTTGGCCAGGACCCCGGGAATGTTGCCCAGTTCCTCCCGGATCACGTCCTCGATGTCCTCCTGGGTCCGGGCGGTCCTCCACTCCGACTTGGGGTAGAGGAGAACATAGCTCTCCGCACTGTTGACTGGATCGGCGTGAGCACCCACTTCGCCGCGGCCGATCCTCGTGACGACCTCCCGCACCTCGGGAATCCTCAGGAGACGCCGTTCGACGATCTGGGTGGCTCGCGTGCTCTCGGTGAGGGAGATGGAGGGCGCCATGGTGAGACGGACGACGATGGTGCCTTCCCGGAGCTTGGGGGTGAACTCCGACCCCAGGCGGGGAAAGATCAAGGTCCCGGCTCCAAGCAGGAGCAGGGCAAGGACGATCGCCGCCCAACGCTTGTGGACGAAGAAGGAGACCACCGGCCGATACATCCGCATCAACAGGCGTACGATGGCCGCTTTCTTTCCGCCCTTACCATGACCGGGGCGGCGCATGAGAACGCTTCCCAGCATCGGCGCCAGCGTCAACGCGAAGAGAAGCGATCCCAGCATGGCGAAGGCGACCGTGTAGGCCAATGGGCGGAAGGTCTTTCCCTCGACCCCCTGCAGGGTGAAGAGGGGGAGGAATACGATGATGATGATGGAAATGGCGAAGAGGATCGGGCGGCCGACTTCCAGGCAGGCGCGGGTGACGACCACCAGCCTCGACTCACCCGACTTCGCCGCATGGAGCATCCGGTCGATGTTCTCGACCATGACGATGGTCCCATCGACCATCATGCCGATCGCGATGGCCAATCCGCCCAAGGACATGAGATTCGCGGAGACGTGGGCCCAACCCATCAGCAGCATGGCGAAGAGAACGGAGAAGGGGATGGACAAGGCGACCACGATGCTGGGCCGGACGCCGCCCATGAAGACGAGGAGGACCAGCGTGACCAGCACGATTCCCTCAACGAGGGCGCTCGTGACCGTCTTCACCGCGGCCGAAACCAGGCTCTTCTGCTCGTAGTAGGGAACGATGCGGACTCCGTCGGGAAGGATGCGATTGATTTCCTCGACCTTCTTCTCGACCCGCGCGATGACCGTGGAGGAATTCGCGCCGAAGAGCTTGATCACCATTCCCGCGACGACTTCACCCGTTCCATTGCGCGTCTGTACCCCGCGACGGACTGCTCCGCCGATCTTCACCTCGGCGACGTGTTTCAGGTAGACGGGGCGTCCGTGCTCGTTCTTGACCACGATCGAGCGCAGATCTTCCATCCCGGTGGCCAGGCCCACCGACCGGACCACGAATTCCTCGGCATTCTTCTCGATGAACTGCGCCCCCACGTTCAGGTTGTTGGCGCGGATCCTCTCGATGACTTCCTGGAGGGTGAGGTCGAAGCGCTGGAGTTCCTCGGGATGGATGACCACGTGGAACTGCTTTTCATATCCCCCGATTCCCAGCACTTCGGTCACCCCGGGTACGGTCTGCAGGTGGAACTTGACCAGCCAGTCCTGGATGGTCCGCAGCTCCTCCAGGCTGTACTTTCCGGTTGTGTCCTCGAGATAGTAGAAGAGGACCAGTCCCATGCCGGTGGAGATGGGGCCCATCTCCGGCTCTCCGAACCCCTCGGGGATCTGATCGCGCGCTTCCTGGAGGCGCTCTCCGACCAGTTGCCGGGCGAAGTAGATGTCCATTCCGTCCTTGAAGTAGACGTTCACCACCGACAGGCCGAAGTTGGAGACCGAACGCACCTTCTCGACGCCGGGAAGTCCGGTCATCGAGACCTCCACCGGGTAGGTGACGAACTTCTCGATCTCCTCGGGGGCGAGCCCCTCGGTCTGGGTGAAGATCTGGACCAGGTTGGGGGAGACGTCGGGAAACGCGTCGACCGGGAGCCGGGTGTAGGTGTAATACCCGGCGACCATGATGATCACTGCGATGACCGCGGTGAGGAACCGATTCTTCAGGCTGAAGCGGATGATACTTCCCATGGTGTCATTTCCCCCTAGTGGCCGTGGTCGTCGCCGAGGGACTCCTTGCCCAGTTCGGCCTTGAGGGTGAATCCGCCCCGGTCGACATAGCGATCGCCGGGGGACAGCCCGGACCGGATCTCCACCTTGGAGCGGCTGGACCGTCCGAGGGTCACCGGCCGGAGAACGAAGCCCCCGTCCTTCTCCACGAAGACCACCTTCCGGCCTTCGATCTCGTGGATCGCGGTGCGGGGAACGGCAACCGGAACCCGGCTGCTCTCGATGAGGACGCGGGCGGTGACGAACATTCCCGGCCTCCAGAAGAGCTTCGGATTGGGCACCACCACCCGGGCGGTCGCGGTTCGGGTCTGCTCATCGACGATGGGGGTGAGGTAACTGATCACCCCGCGCTCCTGGGCCGCGTTGTGACCCACGTAGACGGTGGCCGGCTGCCCGGTGTCGATCGTTTCGAGGTCGTGTTGATAGACCGTGAGGTCGATCCAGACGCTCGACAGGTCGGCGATGACGAAAATCACCCTCTCGCGGGACACCGCTTCCCCCAGCGCGATGTGCTTGTCGATGATTGTGCCCGAGATGAGCGTCGTGACCTCGAAGGGGGCCAGGCTCTCGTTGCTCTCGATGATGGCCAGGACCTCTCCCTTTTCCACCTTGTCCCCGATTCCGGCGAACACCTTGGTGGCGATCCCGGAGTATCGGGGAACGATATGGGCCAGCAGATCGGCATTGGGTTGCACTTCCCCGGCCAGCTCGAGGTAGCGCTCGATGGTTCCCGGGCCGGCGGTCGCCACCGTGATCTCGAATTCCTCGAGTTCCTCCGCCGAGAACCGGATGAGTTCATGTTCCTCGGTCATTTCCTGGGTCTGGGCCGCGGCGGCCGGGTTTCCGGTGACGACCAGGATGGAAAGGAGGGTCAGGGTGAATCGTCGAATCATGGTCAGGGTCTCCCGGTGGTTTCGTTCGTGAAGTCGATGGGTGCGGCGGTGAGTCTCTCGATCTCGGCTACGGCGGAGTGGTAGCGGGCCAGGGCGGAGAAATAGCGGCTCTTCAACTCGAAGAGGAGGCGCTCGGTGTCCAGGACGTCGATGAAGCGCATGGAGCCTCGCAGATAGGCCTTCTGGGCTTTTGCGAATGCGGTTTCCGCCTGGGGCAAGGCGTGCTGACGGAGCGCGCTCACTTCGGCCTGGGCGGCAAGGAGCCTTTCGTGGTCGATCGACAACATCGTTTCCGTGCGGATGGTCTGGTCGCGGCGCTCCGCCCGGGCCCGATCGATGCGGAGAGTGGCCGCCTGGATGGCTCCCTGGTTGCGGTCGAAGAGTTGCAGGGGCATGCCCACCTGGACGATGAATGCCAGATCATCGGTCTGCGCGAAATAGCGCCCGCCGGCTCCCACCGTGAGATCAAGGACCCCCCGGGACCGCTGGAGGTCTGCGGAAGCCTTCCTCCATTCCATCTCGGTCGCCCAGCGGGCAAGCCGCGGGTTCTGCGCCACCCGCGCGAGGAGATCGTCCAGCTTCGGGGGGGGAGGAATTGATTCCAGGTTCCCGATGGCTTTGGTGAAGACCGGCCGACTGCTTCCCCAGTTCATCGCGAGCCGCCGGCGCGCCGCCTGCCAGCGGCGGTAGAGCTGTTGCCGATCGATGCGCGTGGTCTCCAGTTCGACCCTGGCCCGGTTCTCCTCGACCGGAGAAGCGGCGCCAGCCTCGACCCGGCGGGCGACGGAGCCGACGATTCCCTCGGCGACCTCGACCATCTCCTCGGCCACCGTCAACTGCTCCTGGGCGGCAAGCAGTTCCACGAAGGCCTTCGTTGTCGCGGTGAAGACCTCGATCCGGGCCATTTCGTAGTCCCACGCGGCAAGTTCCCGCTCGAACCGGGCGACACGGATCCTCTTGTCGCGTTTTCCCCCCAGCAGCACGAGCTGCGAAAGGGACAGGGTGGTCTCTGACGCTTGGAATCCCCCGAACTCTCCACCCCCTCCGAAGTTCTCCACCTCGGCGGTGAGCTCGGGGTTGGGGAGGACTCCCGCCTGGATGGTCTCGGCTTCCTTCGCCCTCATCTCCCACGAGTAGATCCTCAAGCGGGGGTTGTGGGTCAGTGCCGCGACGAGCGCGTCGCGCAAGGTGATGGGACCTTTCGGTTCCTCGAAGGAGTCCATTGCCCCATCCGGTCCCTCTGCCGCCGCGCTTGCGGTCGGCAGATCCCGCCCGAGGGGACGGGGCTGGGGGTCGTGGAACTCCGGCGGAGAAGGAGTGCAGCCGGAGAGGATCAGGCCCACGAAGAGGGGCAGAACGCCCCAGGACATTCTGGTCATTGTGCGTGCTTCCCAGGTTTGGTTGGGTCACCTCAACGCATGAGGTGATCGTTCATCCCGCGGTCAGGGAAAAACCCGACCGATTGCATCGAAAGCTCGGAGGATTCCGCAGAAGGAATCAGATGCGGAGGGGACGGTCGCTCTCGGGATGAGGCAGGTTGCCGCGCAGACCCGCGGGTTCGACCGCCGGCAGTGGCACGGGGACGCCGTGTCGGAAGGATGGATCGGGAGCGGGGCTCAGAACCACGGCGCACGCCGCGTTGCCCAGATCGAGTCCCGGAGCGGACTGGGGAATCATCTCGACGCAGGGGTCGGTGGGACAGCTCTCCTCGTGCTCGCAGGAGAATCCCTGGGGACAGTCCGGGCAGGGGTGCTCGATCGCGCCCGCCAGGCACAGCCCGGGGCTCAACAGGAGGACCCAGAGGGTCAGGAGAATGGATCCGGCTCGAATCATGGGACGGATAAGCTAGCTCAGACCTCGATGATCAGCAAGACGCTCCGGCGGATGCGGTCAACGATAGCTAACGATAGCTGCGGTGCCGCAGGATCGTGCTCTCCCCGGGGACGACCAGAACCTCGTCGAAGGTGGCGGTCTGTCCCACCCTTCCTTTTTCATCGAGGCATTCCACGACCACGCGATGGCGACCGGCGGGAAGGCGCAGGCGGGCGATGGAAATGCGGTCGGGCAGCGTGGTCCATGAACGGGTGTCCGCGCGTTCGGTGGCGGCGGCGGTGATGTTGGCGAGAATGCCCGCCACCTCGTTCTGTTCACCGGCGGCCTTGGTCAGGCGCCACTTGGCCAGGGCGCGAAGGATGGTCTTCAGCAGCCGTTTGCCCTGATCTTCCCCGAAGGTGAGGCGGGCGATGGCCGAGATATCTTCGGCCACCTGGGCCTGGGCACTGCGCCCGTCGCTTCGCAGACGGGCTCGGCTGAGGGTGGAGGGAGTGCGCACCATTTCCGGCATGGCCACCCGCAACCAGTATTCGACGTGGACATTGCTGCCCCCGACCCACACCCCCCGGGGTCCCCTCTGGGTCGTGATCAGGGCGAGCTCAAGGTCGTTGTGGCCCGAGTCGCTGCTGAGAATGGGGAAGGAAAGGGCCCGTTCCTCGAGGTGGTCGACGAAGCCGCTCTCGTAGAGAAGCACCACCTCGCCTTCATCCTCGCCCAGGGGCCGGTAGGCCTCTTCGATCCACGGGTTCTGCCGCAAGAGCTCCTCGGCCTCGCTGGAGAATCCGAAACGGAGGGCCCAACGGTAGTGGTCGAGAAGGAACTGGGCCGGGGTCGGCACCGAGAAGAGTCGTTCGTACTCCTCGTAAGCGGCGCGCGCTCGGCGGGCGGAAACCATCGCCGCGTTCCCGTCGCCGTCCTCGGCGAAGAGCATTCCCGAGAGCCACTCCGCGAAGGCGTCGTCCCGGTATCCTCTCTTGTTCTCACGCAGATTCTTGAGTTGATCCAAACGCAAGCCCACCTTGCGGCACTCCACCAGCGCGTCCTGGACATTTCCCAGGAAGGTGTAGTTGAGTGCGCCGTAGATGTGCATGAGAACCTGTTCGTGCGGATAGCCGCTATAGGGCAGGTTCCCATCGTTGGTCAGGAAGGCGAGCGCTTCCCCGCTGATGCTGCGGGTGAACTGGTCGTCGATCTTGCGGTCGGCGAGCTGGAAGGCCTGGTTGCTGTCCTCGTAGCGCTCGTCGTAATGATACAGCAGACCGCGTTCGAGCAGGTTCAGGACGTCGGGATCGTCTCCGCCCTTCTTCTCCACCTTCTCGATGGCCTTCTGGAGCTCCTTGTTGGTCAGGTCGGTCCGCAACTGAAGCGAGAAGCTGCTGTAGGTCGAACAGCCGCCGGTGACGAAGGACAGCGCCACCAACGCGACGGCGAGAGCCCGCCGGCCGTCCGGGACGAGGGGCCGGCGGGGTGCGAATGGCAAGGGAATCAACATGACGAGGGCTCAGGCTTTGAACTTGCCCTTGCCGATGTACTTCTTGATCTCCTTCTGGCCGATCCAGACCTTCTCGTTCGTTTCGATGTCGATGAGCTCGAGGTTCACCTGGTAGTAGATGACCTTGTCCTTGCCCTCTTCGTCGACGATCGATCCCACCGAACCGATCATCATGTAGTCGGCACCGAGCTCCTTGCCGAAGCGTTTCACCGTGGCGGGATCGGACCAATCCTGCTGCTGATCCCGCTCATCACGGATCTCACCGCGCTCGTCGCGGGAGGCGACCACCCGGACGCGTCCGCTGTTCACGAAGGCCACTTCCAGGTTCTTGGTGAAGATGTTGGTATCGATGTGTTCGCTGCTGTTGTTGCGGACCGTGCCGACGATCACCGTGGGACGGTCATTGTGGACGGCCTCGTATCGAGCCAGCCAGGGATGGGCGAGCACCTGGGAGATCATTTCTTCGGAGACCAGGCGCGAGTCGGTGTCGTTCCAGTTTCCGCTGATGTCGACTGTGGTGTCTGTGTCGATGCGTTGTACCGTCTTCCCTCCACAGGCGGGAAGGACCAGCAGGACGGCGACCGCAGTGAGAAAGCGATGGATCCGGCGGGATGCTGAGTTCCCTCGCATACGTAGAACCTCCGTGGACGGACTGGGCGGTGGGGTGTGGGATCGGGGATCGTCGCGGAGAACACCATTGGACTCCGGAGTCACTCTAGGACAGCTTCCCGTCGCCGACAAGCGGCGATGATCGAGCCTCGGCTTGCCGCTTCCTTGCCGGTGTGGTACAAACGAAGCCGTTTCCGTTGTGGACCGGGAGTTCGCCGAAGGCGCACCGAGTTTCCCCCCGGCCGCCCGAACCACCACCCAGGAAGGATCGTCATGGAGTTCCAGAATCTGCTGCTGGACGTGGAGGACGGTATCGCCGTACTCACCATCAATCGCCCCAAGGCCCTGAACGCACTGAACCGTGAGACCCTGGCCGAGCTTGCCGAGGCTCTCGATGAACTCGGCTCCAGCGAGGAGATCCGGGCCGTGGTTCTCACCGGAGCGGGCGAGAAGGCCTTCGTGGCCGGGGCCGATATCAAGGAACTGGCGGAGAACTCCGCCCTCGAGAGCAGCGATCATTCACGATTCGGCCAGAGCCTGATGGACCTGATCGAGGATCTGGGGATTCCCACCATTGCGGCCATCAATGGCTTCGCCCTGGGCGGCGGCCTGGAACTGGCCATGGCCTGCAGCATCCGGCTGGCGTCCCGCACCGCGAGGATGGGCCAGCCCGAGATCAACCTGGGAACCATCCCCGGTTTCGGCGGAACCCAGCGACTGCCGCGCCTGGTCGGCATGGGAAGGGCGCTCCACCTGATCCTGACCGGAGATCCCATCGACGCCGAGACCGCCCTGGACTGGGGTCTGGTCACCGCGGTCCACCCGCCGGAGGAACTGTTGGAGAAGGCGAAGGAACTGGCCCGCAAGCTGGCGTCGAAGAGCCCCTTCACCCTGCGGGTGGCGGCGGAGACGGTGCGGAGAGGATCGGAGATGGCGCTGGGCGAGGCTCTCACCTTCGAGGCGGCGCAGTTCGGCCTGAGCGCGGCGTCAGAGGACTACCGGGAAGGGATGCAGGCGTTCGTGGAGAAGAGAGCGCCCGAGTTCAAGGGATACTGAACCGGTTCCCGGACGGATCGATCGGACGGCGCCGGTCGTCCGTCGAAAGACCGGAAACAGCGAGCGAGGCGACAACCGTGGAAACCACGTACCTGGTGGGCGGCGCACGCACGCCCATGACGGAATGGGTGGGAGGCAAGACCGGGTCCGGCGAGCCCGGCGGGAAGTTTGCCGAGCTCAGCGCGATCGATCTGGGCGTCCATGCAGCCCGGGCCGCTCTCCAGCGCTCGGGAGTCGCTCCCGAGACGATCGACGAGACCATCTTCGGCAACGTCCTGCAGACCTCGTCCGACGCCATCTATGCCGCTCGGCACGTGGGCCTGAGATCCGGAGTGCCGATGGAGCGCCCCGCGCTCACCGTCAACCGGCTGTGCGGTTCGGGGATCGAGGCGGTGATCCAGGCCCAGTCCCGCATCCAGCAGGGGTTTGCCCGGCGGGTGCTGGCCGGCGGCATGGAGAACATGTCCCAGGCGCCGTTCGTGATCCGGGGCGCGCGCCGGGGCTTGAAACTGGGACGGGGCGAGCTGGAGGATTTCCTCTTCGTCTCCCTCCGCGATTCCCATGTCGGGCTCTTCATGGCGGAGACGGCCGAAGCCTTGGCCCGGGAATACTCCATCAGCCGGCAGGAGCAGGACGAATTCGCGTTGCGATCGTTCCAGGCCGCCGAACGCGCCATCGAAGAGGGAATCTTCGCCGAGGAGATCGAGCCGGTGGAGGTCTCCCTCGGACGGGGCAAGACCCAGGTCGTCGCCGACGACGATCACTTCGTTCCGCACTGCACCCTCGAAGGCCTGGAGCGTCTTCGTCCCGCGTTCTCCCGGGATGGAAGCGTGACCGCGGGCAACGCGAGCGGGATCGTCGATGGCGCCGCCGCGGTGGTGGTCTGTGGAGAACGCGCCCTGCCCGGCGAGCCGTCGACGGCCCTCGCCCGCATCCTCTCCCACGCAGTGGTCGGAGTGGATCCCGCCCGCATGGGCATCGGGCCGGTTCCGGCCATCCGGGCCGCCCTGGAGCGCGCCGGCAAGACTCCGGAGGAGATGGATCGCTTCGAGATCAACGAGGCCTTCGCGGCCCAGTACCTGGCGGTCGAGAAGGAGCTGGAGCTGGACCGCGACAAGGTGAACGTCCACGGCGGTGCCATCGCCATCGGCCATCCGTTGGCGGCGACGGGGACCCGTCTCCTGCTGACCCTCGCTCTCGAATTGCGTCGCAGCGGGCTGCGCCATGGCGTCGCCGCGGCCTGCATCGGGGGAGGCCAGGGAATCGCCATGGTGATCGAGAATCCTGCGCTGGACTAGTCCTCCGTCTCTTCCCGCTTCAGGTCGGCGTGCACGGTCAGCACCGGGCATGGCGCTTTGCGGACGACCCGTTCGGTGACACTGCCCAAAAGGAAATGGCTCAATCCCGAGTGCCCATGGGTGGACATGATGATCATATCGATGCCGTTCTCCTGGGCATAGCGGTTGATCTCGACGGAAGGGTGTCCGGTGACGACCGCGGTGACGACCTTCTCCGGCGCCAGCTTCAACTCCTCGACCAGGCGTTCCAGGTGTTCCTCGGCGGTCTGGCGGATCCTGGCGTCCATTTCCGGAGCGGGGATCGACCAGCTCAGATCGGAGGCATGCAGACTGGGTTCGATCACGTGCAGCAGATGGATGGTGGCATCGAAGCAGGTGATCATCTCCCGCAGTTGCGGAAGGGCATGGCGGGCGTTGGTGGAGAAATCGGTGGGGTACAGGATCTTCTTCACCGGCGGCATGGCAGACTCTCCTCCTGGGCCGGCGGTCGGGAAGCGGTTCGCCCCGGCCCGGTGCGGCGAGGACGCCGACCCCGGTGCGACCGGTCCCCGGGTGGAACGCCCCGGCCGGTTCCATGGTATGCTGCTCCCGAAGCGCGTCAACCGGGACCCGTTTATATTCGATATATATCAAAATATCGAAGGGGCCAGCGCTTTCCGCGCCGGTTTCCTTGACCGGCCACCGGGGCGGACCTATAGTGTAGCCTCCGGCGGGTGGCCCTCCCTTCGCATCTAAGCTCCCGATTTCCAGGGAATTGGCGCTCTGCAACCGCGGGCCGGCTCCCACGGGGTGGACAGCTTTCCGCGCGAGTGGCGGAACTGGCAGACGCGCAGGGTTTAGGTCCCTGTGAGGCAACTCGTGGGGGTTCGAATCCCCCCTCGCGCACCATCATCGCGGGGCGATCCCCCGCCGGGCGAAGGAGCCCAGCACAGCATGAGCGACAAGGCCATCGAACACCAATGGGTCGACGCCGAAGAGGCGTGGAAACGCGTGGCGCAGGTCCGCGTGAGCGTGGAACGAGTGGACGAGATCCGGCAGGAGGTCGTCCGCGATCTGCGGAAATCGGTGAAGCGTCCCGGCTTCCGGAAGGGGAAGGTTCCCCTCGAGCTGATCCGCCGGGAGTACGCCGGAGAGATCGAACGCGAAACCCTCGAGCGGGTCGTTCCCATGGCCTGGCGGGATGTGCTCGATGCCAACCCAGGGCTTGAGCCCCTCGGGGAACCGCGCGTCTCCAATCTGAAGCTCCAGGAGGAGGAACCGCTGGGTTTCGACCTGGAGATCCAGGTGGTGCCCGAAATCGAATTGAAGGGGTTGGAGGATCTCGTCGTCCAGCGGGTCGAACTGGTGGTCGACGATCGGCGGGTGGAGGAAGCCCTGGCCGAACTGGCCGAGCGCAACGCCCAGTGGGTTCCGGTCGAGCGGGGGGCGCAACCCGGCGATGCCCTGACCATCGAATACGTTCCCCTGGATGAGGAGAAGAAGCCCCGCGACGACGAGCGCAACCCGGGGTACCAGCTCGAGTTGGGAGCCGAAGGCGTCCTTCCCGAGTTCAACGCCGCCCTGGAAGGGCTGGAGCCCGGCGAAGACACCCAGGTCGAGGTCAACTATCCAGAGGACTATCCTCGCGAAGACCTGGCGGGCAAGACCATGACCTTCCAGGTGAAGGTGCTCGAGCTCAAGGAGAAGAGGATTCCCCCGCTCGACGACGATTTCGCCCAGGGGGTCGGCCCCTTCAAGACGATCGCCGACCTGCGGGAGAGGGTGCGAGAGGATCTGGAGCAAGCGGCCCACCGCGAGAGCGACCGTCAGTTCCGCAGCGCCCTGATCGAGGAGATCCTCAAGGTGAACGCGGTGGCGGTGCCTCCGAGCCTGGAGGCACGCTACGTGCAAGCCATGATCGAGGACCTGAAGCACAGTTCCCAGCGCCAGTTCGATGACGAGACCCTGGCGAAACTGGCCGAGAGCTACGCTCCCTCTGCCCGGGCGGCGACCCAGCGGTGGCTGGTTCTCGACCACGTGAAGAAGAGCCAGGGGATCGAGGCCACCGAAGAGGAGCTCGACGCGAAGATCGAAGAGATCGCCCGCGAGCAGGGACGTAGTAGGGAGGAAACCCGCCAGGCGCTGGAACTGGGAGACCATCTCGAGCGTCTCAAACTGGAGATCGAGGAGGATCGGGTCTTTTCCTGGCTGGCCGATCAGGTCCAGGTGGAAGTGGTGGAGAGAGCCGCCGAGGAGGAGGATTCCGCGGAAACGTCGGCCTCCTCGTCCGCAGCCGAGGCGGAGACGGCCTAGCCCGGTCATCCGGTCAACCCCGCGGGGGGAAGCTGCCCCCCCATCGTGAAGGAGAGGTCAAATGCTGGTTCCCATGGTGGTCGAACAGACCGGGCGCGGAGAGAGGGCCTACGACATCTACAGTCGTTTGCTCAAGGACCGGATCGTCTTCATCGGATCGCCGATCGACGACACGGTCGCGAACCTGGTCATCGCCCAGATGCTCTTCCTGCAGGCCGAGGATTCCGACCGGGACATCTACCTGTACATCAACTCTCCGGGGGGGGTGATCTCCTCGGGTTTGGCCATCTACGACACGATGCAGTACATTTCCAATGACGTTGCCACCATCTGTATGGGTCAGGCGGCTTCGATGGCCGCGGTCCTGATGGCGGCCGGAGCACGCGGGAAGCGATCGGCCTTGCCCCATGCGCGGATCATGATCCACCAGCCCATGGGGGGTTCGCAGGGGCAGGCGGCGATGATCGAGATCTACGCCAAGGAGATCCTGTACATGCGGGACCGCCTGAACGAGATCCTCGCCCAGCACACGGGCCAGACGATCAAGAGAATCGCCAAGGACACCGATCGGGATTTCTTCATGTCGGCGGAGGAGGCGAAGGCCTACGGAATCGTCGACAAGGTCATCGAGCAGCGGAGCGAGCTGGACAAAGGCGGCAAAGACGGTTGAGCGGCGCTTTGGCCTCCATCGCATGCCTCATGCCCCCTGGCGGAGCGTAGAACCATGAAAACCAAGAAGGGCACCCCTCAAGTCATCAAGTGCTCATTCTGTGGGCGAGGACAGGATGAGGTGGCCAAGCTCGTTTCCGGGCCCTCGGTGTATATCTGCAACGAATGCATCAAGCTGTGCAATGACATCCTCGAAGACGAGTTGCCCGCGATCAACGCCCTGGATACCGGGGACTTCCCCAAGCCCCAGGACATCAAGGAATTGCTGGAGAGCTACGTCGTGGGGCAGGAGCAAGCCAAGCGCACGCTGGCCGTGGCGGTCTACAACCACTACAAGCGCATCCACCATCGCCGCGACGCGGACGACGTGGAGCTCGACAAGAGCAACATCCTCTTCGTGGGGTCGACCGGCACCGGCAAGACCCTCCTGGCGCAGACCCTCGCCCGCATCCTGAAGGTGCCCTTCGCGATCGTTGACGCCACCGCACTGACCGAAGCGGGGTACGTGGGCGAGGATGTCGAGAACATCTTGGTGAAGTTGCTGCAGAACGCCGACTACAATCTCGCGGCGGCCGAGCGCGGCATCATCTACATCGACGAGATCGACAAGATCTCCCGCAAGAGTGACAACCCGTCCATCACGCGGGATGTCTCCGGCGAAGGGGTCCAGCAGGCCCTGCTGAAGCTCCTGGAGGGGACCGTCGCGAACGTCCCTCCCCAGGGCGGCCGCAAGCACCCGCAACAGAAGTACCTCGAGGTGAACACGCGGGACATCCTGTTCATCTGCGGCGGCGCCTTCGAGGGACTCGACCGGATCATCCAGCAGCGCACCGGCGAGAAGGTGCTGGGCTTCGACCGCAGCGAATCGACCGGGAAGAAGGGCAATCGGGGAGATATCCTGAAGAGGGTCGAGCCGGGTGACCTGATGAAGTTCGGTCTCATTCCCGAACTCGTCGGGCGCTTGCCCGTTGTGGCCACCCTGGAAGAGCTGGACGAGGACTCGATGGTGCGCATCCTCACCGAGCCGAAGAACGCCCTGGTGCGCCAGTACGAGAAGCTGTTCGAGATGGAAGACGTGGAACTCATCTTCGAGGAAGGCGCCCTGAGGGCGGTGGCCCGGCTCGCGATCCAGCGCAAGACCGGCGCCCGCGGTCTGAGGGCGATTCTCGAGGAGATCATGCTCAACCTCATGTTCGAGATCCCCTCCTCGCAAGACATCCAGCGGGTCGTGGTGACCAAGGAATGCATCGAGGGAAAGGAAGATCCGATCGTCTACGCCGAAGGCGACAATCTGAAGGTGAAGGAAGCCTGATCGCGTGGGATGGGACGGACCCGTCCCCATGGAATACATCGCAAGGCCCGCTCCTGGCGGGCCTTGCCTTTGAGGGAGACCAACGATGAGCGACGGATCGATGGGCCGGCGGCGCGAGGAAGAACTCGAATCCGTGCCCCAGAAGCTTCCGCTGCTGCCTCTACGTGACGTGGTCATCTTCCCCGGTGCGGTGGTTCCGCTGCTGGTGGGTCGTGAGCGAAGCATCCGCGCGTTGGACGCCGCCGCCGACGGGGACAAGCTGCTGGTGGTGACCGCGCAGCGCGAACCGGACGTGGGCGATCCGCGGCCGGAAGACCTCTACGCCCTGGGAACCCTGGTGCGCATCCACCAGGTGCTGCGGCTGCCCGACGGCACCACCAAGATCCTGATCGAAGGTCTTTCGCGGATCGAGATCACCGACTACGCCGATGAGAACCGCTATTGGGAGGTGGAGTTCTCCGTCCGCGAGGTCGAGCCGGAACCCCCGTCCACCGAATTGGAGGCCCTGAGCCGCCAGGTGACCGAGCTGTTCGAGGAGTATGTGCATCTGCACAAGCGGATTCCCGAGGAAGCGATGACCACGGTCCAGAGGATCGAAGACCCCGATTCCCTGGCCGATGCGGTGGCTTCACAACTGGCGATTCCCGTGGCGGTGCGGCAGGAGCTCTTGGCGAAGAGCGTGATCAGTCCGCGTCTGCGGCAGATTGCGACGGTGCTGCGGCGGGAGATCGAGATCCTCTCGGTGGAGCGTCGGATCGAGGGCGAGGTGAAACAGCAGGTCGAGAAGGGCCAGAAGGAGTTCTATCTCAACGAACAACTGCGGGCGATCCGGAAGGAACTGGGTTACGGCCCCGAGGAAGACGACGAGATCGAGGCGCTCATCGAACGCATCGAGAAGGCGAGGATGAGCGAGGAGGCGCACGATATCGCTCTGAAGGAGGTCGGACGCCTGGCCAAGATGGCTCCGATGTCTCCCGAGAGCACGGTCACCCGGACCTACCTGGACACCTTGTTGGGCCTTCCCTGGCAGGAGCGCACGCGTGACCGTCTCGACACCCGTTACGTCCGCCGGCGTCTCGACGCCGATCATTACGGCCTGGAGAAGGTGAAGGAGCGAATCCTCGAGTACTTGAGCGTGGTGAAGCTCACCGGCCGACTGCAGGGAACCATCTTGTGCCTGGTGGGCCCTCCCGGCGTGGGCAAGACCAGCCTGGGCCGGAGCATCGCCGAGAGCATGAACCGCAAGTTCGTACGGGTGAGCCTGGGCGGAGTGCGGGACGAGGCGGAGATCCGGGGACACCGGCGCACCTACATCGGCAGCCGCCCCGGCCGCATCATCGAGGGTCTGCGCCGCGCCGGTACCCGCAACCCGGTGTTCCTGTTGGATGAGATCGACAAGTTGGGCAGCGATTTCCGGGGCGACCCTTCGTCGGCCCTGCTGGAAGTCCTCGATCCGGAACAGAACAGCAACTACAGCGACCATTTCCTGGAGGTCCCCTTCGACCTGAGCGAAGTCTTCTTCATCACCACCGCCAACGTCCTGCACGAGATCCCGCAGGCCCTGGAGGATCGCATGGAGATCATCCGCATTCCCGGGTACCTGCAGCACGAGAAGGTGGCGATCGCGAAGAACTTCCTCCTGCCGAAGTTGCGCAAGAGCCATGGGCTGGCGCGCACCCGTTTCACCGTCAGCGAGACCGCCCTGCAGGACATGGTGAATCTGTACACGAGGGAAGCCGGCGTGCGCGCTCTCGAACGGGAGCTGGCAACCCTGTGCCGCAAGGTGGCGCGCCGGAAGGCGGAACGGAGACCGGTGCCGAAAGTGATCCAGCGCAGCAATCTGCACCGCTTCCTCGGTCCTCCCAAGTATCTGCACCGGATGGTCGAAGAGGAGCCGGAGGTCGGAGTCGTGACCGGCCTGGCCTGGACTCCGGTCGGGGGCGAGATCCTGGAGATCGAGGTCTCCGCCCTTCCCGGCAAGGGCCGTCTCACCCTCACCGGGAACCTGAAGGAAGTGATGCGGGAGAGCGCGCGGACCGCCCTCAGCTATACGCGCTCGGTGGTGCCCGACAGCAAGCTCTTCCTGGACAAGCACGATATCCACGTGCACGTGCCCGAAGGAGCGGTGCCCAAGGACGGGCCCAGCGCGGGAGTGGCGATGGCGGTGGCGCTGATCTCGATGATGACAGGAAGGAAGGTGCGGCGGGAGATCGCCATGACCGGGGAAGTCACCCTGCGGGGAAGGGTGTTGCCCATCGGTGGCCTGCCGGAAAAGGCGGTTGCCGCCCAGCGTTTCGGGTGCAAGCAGATCATCATTCCCCTGGACAACGAGAAGGACTACCGCGAGCTGCCCAAGGATGTGCGCAAGGGCTTGCAATGGCACCTGGTCAGCCGCCTGGATGAAGTCGTGGATCTGGTACTGGCTCCCCAGGAGGCGGTGCCCGAGCTCTCCCGCTCCAAGACCCTGGCCCGGGAGCGACCGGCGGAGGGACGCGCGCATTGAATCGAGTCCAGCATCAGGTCGAGCTGGTGACGCTCGCGCCCGACCTCTCCTTCTGTCCGCCGGGCGACCGGCCCGAACTGGCCTTCAGCGGCCGTTCGAACGTGGGAAAATCCTCGCTCCTGAACTTGCTGGTGGGACGCAAGCGGGCCGCCTACACCAGCGGGCAACCGGGGAAGACCCGGGCCTTGACCTACTTCCTGGTGGATGGGCGCTGGCACCTGGTGGACATGCCGGGCTACGGCTACGCCCGCGTTCCGCAAGCGGAGCGGCGCAAGTGGGCCGCGGCGATGCGGGTCTACCTGCACCAGAGGAAACAGCTCGCGGCGGTCCTGCAGTTGATCGACCTGAGGGTGGGTCTGACGCCCGACGACCGGGCCCGGATCCGGGAGCTGCAGTCGGCGGGGAAGGATTTTTGCCTTGTTTTCACCAAGGCGGACAAGGTGCCCCGGGCCCAGCACGACCGACGGGTTGCCGAATGCCTTGATCGGCTTGAAGTTCCGCCCACCACCGGGGTGGTGGTCAGTTCCTCCCGGGAACGCTGGGGGGTCGTGGAGCTCTGGGCCTGGATGGAGGATCACCTGCCGTCGCCCCCCGCAGGCGGGGCCGGCTGAAGGTGGACAATTGACGCCTCGGGCGGGGGCGACCTATACTCCAAGCGGGGAAACGCCCCTTGGCATGTTTCTGGTTAGCCCGTCGGACAGGGGAGGGGCAAAGACTGCGGTCCGGCCGCAAACCTCCAACGAGGAGCCGCGGAGACGAAGCTGGTGAATCGGCAAGGAGGACGGATCGTCCTGGGCGCGTTGCTGGTGTACGCGTGGATGGTGACTCCTGCGGGTGCCACCCCGGTGGACATGTGGAGCCTTCCCTCCTATGAACCCGCCCGGTGCCTGAGCTGCCACCTCTCCGGCGAGGCGGAACTGCTCAAGGATCCCACCCTGGCCTCGCAACTCAATCCCTTCGGCACCGATTGGAAGGCCCAGGGCCGTACCTGGGGACCGACGATCGCCAAGCTCGACAGCGACGGAGACCAGTGCCTGAACGGCGCGGAGCTGGGAGATTTCACCGGGACGAACTGGACCGGGCCCAACGTCGAGGATCCCAACCGCAAGCATCAGAACAGCAACCCCGGAGTGGCGGATTGCACCCTGGCCGAGATTAACGATCGGAGCTGGGGTATTCTCAAGGCCGTGTTCGACGAGGCGAACAAGCGCAAGGTCCGCTGATCCGCCGCAGCGGGCTCCGTCCATATGCCGCCGTCCGGTTTCGCTGGGCGCGCATTTTTTTGCGAGGAGATCCCACAAGATGCACAGAGTGAGCGTGGTGATCGGGGGCCAGTGGGGCGACGAGGGCAAGGGCAAGATCGTGGATTGTCTTGCCCGCGATGTCGACCTGGTGGTGCGGTTCCAGGGAGGGGCCAACGCGGGTCACACCGTCAAGATCGACGGACAGAAGTTCGTGTTGCATTTGTTGCCCACGGGAATCCTCCACGAGAAGGTGCGGTGCCTCCTGGGCGGAGGGATGGTCGTCGACACCTGGGCTCTCCTGGAAGAGTTGGATGAACTGAGGGCCAACGGCGTGGATGCGGGATCACGGGTCCATCTGGCGTCGTCGGCCCACCTGGTCCTGCCCTTCCATCGACGGATCGACGAATTGCGGGAGAAGAGTCTGCAGCGCAAGAACATCGGGACGACCGGCCGGGGGATCGGACCCACCTATGAGGACAAGATGGCCCGGATGGGCCTGCGCGCCGGGGACTTGTTGTTGCCGGACGAGAATCTGCGACGCCTGGTGATCGAGAAGGTCCTGCGCGCCAACCAATATCTCGCGGCGCGCTTCGAGGCCCCGGCGATGGCCTCGGAAGCCATCGCCGGAGAGTTGGTCGAACACGCGCAGCAGCTGCGGCCGATGATCGTCAACTCCTACGAGTTTCTTGCTCCCGTTCGGGCCGGCGCGTGGCGGATCCTCCTGGAAGGGGCGCAGGGGACTCTCCTGGACATCGATCACGGCAGCTACCCCTTCGTCACCTCGAGCAACTGCACGGTGGGAGGCGCACTCACCGGAACCGGCTTGTCGCCGCAACTCATCTCGGATGTGACCCTGGTGTTGAAGGCCTATTGCACGCGCGTGGGCAACGGTCCCTTCCCCACCGAACTGCACGGGGAGGAAGCGGAAGAGCTGCGTCAAGCGGGACACGAGTTCGGAGCCACCACCGGCCGGCCGCGCCGGCCGGGCTGGTTCGACGCGGTCGCGGCGAAATACGCGGTCGAGATCAACGGCGCGACCTCTATCGCCCTGACGAAGCTGGACGTCCTCAGCGGCCTCGATGTGGTGAAGGTCTGCACCGGCTACACGGTCGATGGCAAGCCGGTCGAGTTCTTTCCCGCCGACAGTGTGCAATTGCAGAAGTGCAAGCCGGTGTTCACCGAACTTCCGGGATGGAGGGGAGATTTCGCCGCCATCGGGGACTACGAAGAACTTCCGGAGAATGCACGCGCCTATGTCGACGCGATCGAGGAGTTCACGGGATGTCGCGTACGTTTCGTCTCGACCGGCCCCCGTCGGGAGCAGTTCATCGATCGGGACGAGGCTGCTTCCGTGCAGAATCGAAGCGAAGGCACCGCCTGACCACATCTCCACCGTGTCCCGGCCTTTCGGCGGCTCCGCGACGCACGCCTTGGGGACACGACCGGCCCTGATTCTCCGTCCTGACCCGGAGACTGCGCGCTGGCACGCATCGTGTTTGCCGGAGAGTCGAGGTGCCTCTCGATGATTCTCTGGATCTTCTTCTCCCTGTTGGGCCTGACCGCTGGGGCCTCGGTCCTCTTCCTGCTGCGCCAGTGGCGCCGTCGCCGCCGGCTCGACGTCCTGGGCCGCCGTCACAAGATGCGCCGCCGTTCCTCACGGGAGGTCGAGGAGATCCTCCAGTCGCTGGCCGGGAGGTGGGTGCAGACCGGTCTGCGGGACGTGCTGGAAGGACGCGATGCCGCCGGGCGATACTTCGCCGCGCGACGGGGATGGGGCCGGGAGATGAAGGAGGTCTTCATCGTCGAGCTGAGCCGGCCGACGCCGGCCCGCGGTCTCGGACTCGATTCCCTGCCGAGCGGTGCGCTGCGGCTGCAGTGGGAACTCACTCCCGATCGGGCCCTGGACGGTCAGGCTCGCGAGGTGGTGCAGAAGGTGCTGCGGGAGTTCGCCGCGTTCAAGCTCCATCATCCGCGGCCCCGGATCTCCCTGGAGGTGGGGGAGAGAGGGGCGGTGCTGCATGCGCCGGCCGTGGGCGAAGAGCAGCGTACCGCCTTCATCGCCGCGGCCCGGGTTCTCCGGGGGGACCTGATGCACTGTCTCTACCGGCGTGGTTCCACCATGCCCGGGGTGGAAGCCCCGCCCGGTCCCGCGAAGAATGCGGACGCAATGGAATCCCGCCGAGCCGGCCGCGGCCCGCGCGAAGAGGGTACCGGGGACGGGTCGGACGAGGCGCTTCATCCCGACATCGACCGGGCCCTGGAGAACCTCGAGCCCAAGCCCCTGGTGAGCGCGGACGAACTGGTGGCGGAAAAGCCTCCTCCGGTGCCCAAGGGGTGGCAGAGCGTTCACGGCAAGGCGGTCTTCGAGATCCCCGAGCCCGAGGAGGAAGTCGTGGTCCTGGAGGCGTGCGCTTCGCGGACCAAGGCCACCCCGGCGGTGAAGGATCTCAGCGAGGAGGAACGCCGCGCCCTGTTCTTCGTGCCCTGAGTCCTCCCCGTGGTGCGGAGCTACGACCACGGGCTCCGTCCGCCCAGGGGGGTCCCTATCTCATCCAGGTGACCCGCTGGGTCACGACCCCCTTCGGGGAACGAAGGCGGATGAGGTAGAGTCCCTCCGCGACCCTCTTGCCCGAAAGATCCCGGCCATTCCAGCGGACAACGGTGCGCTCGCGGGTGGTGACCCCGTCGAAGAGGCGCGCCACCCGGCGGCCGCGAAGATCGTAGACATCCACGGTGGCCGGACTCGACAGCGGCAGGTCGAAGCGGATCAGGCTCCGGCCCGTGCTGGGATTGGGCAGGGGGGGAAGCAAGGTGAGTTGCGACTCCGGCCCCGGGGGAAGTGCCGCCGCGGCGACGTTTGCCCAGGTGTCGGTGGTGGAGAGACCGTTCACCTCATCGGTCCAGGTGATCGACTCGAAAGTGAGCGACCAGGTTTCCATCGGCGGGGTGGTCTCGTTTCCCACCTGCCCATGTCCGACCAGGTGGGCGTTGCTGAGCACGATCGAATAGAGGAGCAGCGGCGGTTGCGAGTCCTGGTAGAGCCGGATCCTGACCGTGATGAGGGTCTCATCCTGGAGCAAGGCCGCGATCAACGGGACCGTGGCCCGGTCCAGGTACTTGGTGAGAACGATGGGTGCGTATTGCTGGACGCCATTGGCCAGTCCGGTCGCCGGGTCGTAGGGAACCTGGATCGAGCTGCTGAACTCGAGCATCTCGATGTTGCCTTGTTCGCCTTGCATGAGCAGATCGCCCTGGATGACCCCCTGGGTTCCGCCTTCGATGTACACCGCGATCACCGCTGCCGCGGGATGGGTGAGGAGCATGAGAACAAGACACAAGGGCGCGAGGACGCGGAGGGTGGTGGTCATGTCCGACCTCCTGGGGTTGGGCGTGAAGAGAGGAGGGAGCCGCCGGGGACCGTCGCGGCGTGCCCGAGGCTCTGAGTCTAGGCCCCGGTCGAGGATTCTTTCAAGGGGCCTTCCCTTGCGGAGGACCTTTGGGGGTCGGCATTGGGGTTTGGCGAGAAGCCTCGATCGTCTCCGGGATCCTGCAAGCAACTTCGCCGGATCCGTTCTCCGAGGTTGCCCGCAAGGGGCTTCCTGCCTACACTTCCGCCCTGTCGTTCGCCCGCGCGGCCCTGGCGGATCCCCTTCCGCTGCGCCGCACGAAGGATCGGGTGGGCCCCTAGCTCATCAGGTAGAGCAGCGGACTTTTAATCCGCAGGCGCTGGGTTCGAGTCCCAGGGGGCCCACCAATGATTGCCAGGGCTCATCGCCCCGGAAGCGCTCCGGTCAGTAACCCGCCTTCCAGCGTCCCCAGGACCAGGCGTCCATCGGCGGGGGGATCTTCTCCTGGCGAGCTCCAAAGACAAGCCCCTGGTCCTCCCACACCTTGATCACCCAGAGGAGCTGGCCGTCCGCCTCGACCGGCTCGACATAGAAGTCTCCGTCACCGGTGATCCGGGTGGACGATTCCACTCCAAGGAAGGATACGATGATGGAAATCTTGTAGCGCGCCCGGATGGTGCCGGTGTACAGGGGATCTGCTCCCGGGTCGCCCCAGTCGCTGATCTTCTGGAAGACGGTGAATTCGATCCCCCGGATGGGCGGGATCGCCACCTGGCCGATCGGATCGAAACCCGGTTGTTCGGAGAACATCTTCGTGGCGGTCGCCAACTCCCGGCTACGGTCCCAGCTCGGGCCACCTACGAACCCGTCCAGATTGTCCCGCGGATCGAAGAAGAACTGGAAACCGGTCGCGAGCAGCTTCTCGTACTCGATGATGGATTGTTCTTCCCAGGCCTTCTTGAAGTTCTCCATCAGGAGATCAGGAGTGGTCGCCGGCTGGAAGATGGGCTCCTCCGGGCCGGTGATGACCGTGACGGTGTTTCCTCGGCCGATCATGTCGCCCGTGGTTTCCACATCGACGCGGAAATGGTAGGTGGTCTCCGGATCGAGGGACTGCACCTCATAGCTGACGACATTGCGGTCGGTGATCGCCGCGAGGAGGGAGTCGTCCCGATCTTCCATGGTCACCGCGTAGAGAGAGAAATCCTCGGCGGTGGATGGGGTCCAGGACAGCAGAACACTGTGGGCGGTGATGTTGGTGTCGGCAGGAACGGAGAGAACCACGGGTTCCGGAACGGACGGCTGGGGAGAGGTCGGCTCATTGCGGTCGGAACAGGAGACCAGGCCGACGAAGAAGAAGAGCAAAGCCGGTATGCGGGACCGGTACATCAAGTGACGCCTCCGGGAGGTTCGCTGGCGCCGATCATAGCACCGGATCGCCGGTGGATGGAAGGAGAGTGGGGGACTCCCAGAGTCCCCCTCTCTGTGGACCACCTCGAATATCCCCATTCGCCTGGTCTCAGCGCACCAGGGTCATCTTCCGGCTGAGGGTCTCCTTCCCGGTCTTCAAGCGGCAGAGATAGCTCCCCGACACCACGGGACGGCCGCGATCGTCCCGTCCATCCCAGACCACGCGGAAGGTCCCCCTCCCGTGGAAGCCTTCGAAGAGAGTGCGCACCCTGCGCCCCCGCAGATCGTAGATCGCCAGCGTGATCTCGCCGTCGTGCGGCAGGCCGAAACGGATCGTGGTGCGCGGGTTGAAGGGATTGGGATGGTTGGGGGAGAGAACGGCGCGTTGTGGCGCGGCCACGGGGGGCGCGTCCACCGGCACCCCCTCGACCAGCGAGGGCACGCCCAGGCAGTCCAGGTACATGTCCAGCCCGTTCTGGGCCACCAGGCGCAGCTCGAACTGCGGTTGCGGAGCCATGATCCCGAGGTCGACTTCGTAACGGCCCGGGGCGCTGATCGTGATCAGGCCGTTGGTCCCCGTGCCCGGGCATTCGAACAGCAGGTCGCCCGGTTGGTTCAAGGTGGCCACGTCCACCAGCAACCCGAGGTGCTCCCAGGCGGGGTTGAAGACGGGGATGTCGGTCCGCACCCACAGTTCCTGCGTTCCCCCGACCGCTCCCAGGTGGGCGGGAACCTGGTCGAGGGTGAAGCCATCCACGATCGGCCCCACATCCACGACCGCGCCGAGATCCACCGGTGAGAACTCGCTGGAGAGGGAGTCGTCCACTCCCAGGGAGAACCCTCCGAATTCCTCCCAGTTGCTGGGATCGTCGACGATCGCGGCCTTCGAATTCCATCCCGGGATGACCCTCAGGTTGACGGTGAACCCGGGATAGGGGGTGGTGGTGCCGGCGTGGTCATCGTTGTGCAACTCGACGGTGACCGGATACGGATGGGGGTTGTGGTAGGTCCGCTTCCTTCCGCCGTTGCCGTACCAGCCGCGCACCAGCTTCTTCCTGGGTGGGGTCCGGGTCCGGTCGAGGATGTACACCTGTGCGGCGAAGGGACGGCTCGTGTCCTCGGGGTAGGTGACCTCGAAGCCGCCGTTGGCGGGGATGGTCCTCTTGACCGACTTGCAGTAGTTGTCGAAGTACTTCCCGGCCGACGGCGCATGGACGTAGATATCGTAGCTTTCGGAAACCACCGAGGTGATGTAGGCCGTTCCCACGTACCAGTGCCCGGTCACCTTGTCCCAGCACCACCGATCCAGACCGGGAATGTGGAGCGCTCCGCCGAAGGGGATCACGTCCGAGTTGCCGTGGCGGAGCGAGTCGGGGGCGACCCGGGACTGGTCCTTGTCGTCCTTCCACCGGATCCAAGTCCTGCCCGCGGTCTCCCCCAGGCCGGTGAGGGTCACCGCGTGGGCGCCGTCCCACTTCTTGTGACCCAGGCTGTCGGTGTAGATCCAGCTCACATTGACCTCGACATCTTCCCCCTTTGCGGCCTCCCGCGCGATCCACTCCTTGGTGGGGTAGCTTCCCGGCGCGGCGCTCGAGTCGCCCGCGGTGTACACCCCCGAAGTGCTCTTGACGTCTCCCCAATTGAAGAAGTCCTGGTACTTGACCCGGATGGGCAGGCCATAGGCCTCGGCGAAATCCATCTTGGCCCGGGCGGCGTCCGGGGCGGCCACTCCTTGGTAGGTTCCGGTCGAATCGGGGTTGCGGTTCATCAACCGGCTGAGCTGGGAGAAGGTCTGTTGCAGGGTGGAAGAGAAGTTGATCTCCGGGTGCTTCGACCTCAGCCAGTGCAAGCTGTTCGCACAGGCGGCGGGAACGCACCCGTTCCAGGCCTCGTTGCCGGTGGAACCCTTGCTGTCCAGGTCGAGGTTGGGCACCTGGCAACCCTGGTCCGCGTAGACGACGACGCTCGGGGGACCGGCTTGTGGGGCGTGTCGTGGGGGCGTACCCGGAACCGTGGGCGCCTCCGGGTGGGGGGACCGGGTTCCCTGGGTCACGACCTCCTGTCGCACCGGCAGCACCTGGTCGAGCGGGACCTGGACCGACCACTCATCGAAGAACGAATCCACCAGGACGGTGTCGGAAAGACTGAATCCGATCTGGATCTCGCTGACCTCGGTGCCCGGGGGGACGCCGAGTTCATCGAGGAAGAACTGCTCGCTGAGCGTCTCCGTCGGCGGCTCGTTCGACGCATCGCGCAGGTAGAGATTGCGGACGATCCAGACCGGGCTCGATCCCGCCCCGGGGACCACCGCCTGGACATTCAGGAACTGCGGGGTGGGGCCCGTTTCATAGAGGACGCGGAACTCCGCGAATTCCGAGGCGAACCGGATGCTCCCGGTTTCCATGTCGCGATAGGATAGTTGGTTGATCCCGAGCGAGAGGATCGTGGCCGCCATCACCGGCGGAGCGAGAAGGAATGTGAAGATGAGGGCAAGAACAACAAGACGGCACGGGGGGGAAGCCGTGCGGGTCATGACCATCCTCCTTTGATACTGGCCAAGGCGTGAGCGGGCGCGAAGGACTTGCGGGCGCGCCGCGAAGAGGTGGGGGGATGCTAGCACATCCGCGACAATACAGGACAGAAATGTCTTGAACAGGAATCGGAAACGGAGAACGAATGTTCGCTCGTCGGTTCCGGGGGGGAAGATTCCGTGGTTTGGGAGGACGCTTGCTCCTACACTCGGCCCATGTCCACCGCTTCGCACCCGCCGAACCTGCGCCGCGCGCTCATCGCCGGCATCCTTGCCAACCTGGGGGTGGCGGCGGGAAAGTTCATTGCCTGGTTCGCCACGCACAGCACCGCCATGCTGGCCGAGGCGGTCCATTCGCTGGCCGACACCAGCAACCAGATCCTGTTGTTCGTGGGAATGATCCGGGCCGAACGCCCCGCCGATGAGGACCATCCGTTCGGCTACAGCGCAGAACGCTATTTCTGGGGATTCGTGGTGGCGGTGAACATCTTCACCCTCGGAGCGGGGGTGGCCATCTACGAGGGAGTGGGAAAGCTCCTGCACCCGCGACCCACCGAGAACGTGCTGTGGAACTACGGCGCGCTGGGGCTCGCCGCGCTCTTCGAATCCTCCGCACTCCGGGTCGCGTGGAAGGAGTTCGGCCACTGGCGGAAGGATCACCCGGGGCCCATCTGGAAGGTCTTCCGGGAGGCCAAGGATCTCTCCCTGCCCACCCTGCTGTTCGAGGACTCGGCGGCCCTCATCGGCCTGGTCATCGCCGCGCTGGGGATCGGGTTGGCCCACCTGACCGGGCGGGAGTGGTTCGACGGGGCGGCTTCGGTGCTCATCGGATGCGTTCTGCTGGCAGTCGCCTGGTTCCTCGCCAGTGAGAGCCACAGCCTCCTGATCGGGGAATCCGCCGCGCGGCGCGACCGCAACCGCATCCGGGAGGCCCTCGCCGGGGATCCTGCCATCCAGGAGGTGGTGCGCCTGGTGACCCTGCAGAGGGGCCCCCAGTGGGTTCTGGTCGCCCTGGAGATCGAATTCACCGACGATCTGAGCACCGACCAGGTGGAAGAGGCCATCCGGCGGCTGGAGGAGAAGATCCGCCGCGCGGTCCCCTCTGCCGGCGAGATCTTCATCGAAGCGGGGGTGTTCCCGACCCTCAAGGGCCGATCTGGAACACGTTCTTGATCTTCTCGGCGCCAGGGTGTCTAATCAGGAAACGGAACCGGCCCGAAACGGCGGGGCTTTCTCGTCGTTGGGGCCCGGGTCCGGTGAAACCCCAGGTTCTTGCCCTAGAAACAACATGGGAGTCCACATCATGAAGAGATTGCTCACGATTTCCCTGATCACGATGTTCGCGGTCTTCACCATGACGAACATCGCCCTCGCCCAGACCTGCCAGGACATCCACAACCCCATGAGCAACGGCTGCGCCCCCTCGCAGCTTGCGGGAACGGTGGTCACGGTGACCGGCATCGTCTACGTCACCCCCGGGACCTACAACAGCGGGTCGATGTACTGGCAGTGCCCCGGTGGCACGGGCGGACTCACCCTCTACAACTCGTCCTTGGCGGGCACGGTGAACGTGGGGGATGAGATCTCCGTCACCGGCACCGTGGGGGCATTCGGCGCGGAAATCCAGCTCAACAGCGCTACGGTGACCGTGCTGAGCACCGGCAACATGCCGGTCGCCCATCCCATCAGCACCGGCGCCCTGGCGGCCGGAACCGATCTGCTGGGCGATTTCATGGAGGTGCAGGGAACCCTCAGCCTGGTCAGCTCGGGTTTCAACAGCATCTATACCGTCGATGACGGCTCCGGTCCGGTCACCGTCTTCGTGGACGGAACCACCGGGATCGACACCACGAGCCGGATGGACCACTTCGTCGGTGACATCGTGCTGATCCGCGGTGCGACCAAGTGCTTCAACGGCGCCGGTGAGATCCTGCCTCGCAGCAACGCCGACGTCATCCTCGTGACCATCCCGACCGGCGACATGGGATGGGGCTCACTGAAGGCCCAGTACTAGGATCGCCATCGGCGACCCCTTGGCCTTCAGATGAAGGAATCGGCCGGGAACGTCCATGCGTTCCCGGCCTTTTTTTCGGCCGAGGTTCGGCCTGATGTCTCCGGGATACCGAAGTCCGACCTTTGGCTCAGGGAGTCTTTTCCGGCTCGTTCGCCTGCAGGGTTTCCCGGATCTGGAGCTGCTGGACCTGCTGTTCGTCGATGGACCCCTCGATCACCACGAAGAGGCCGATCGAACCCAGGAGGATCGAGCCGTATGCCGGAAAGTCCTCGTCGCGTAGTTCGGCGAAGACCGGCGTCAACATGCTGGCCACCATGATGAGGGCCCCCACGAGTAGCTGGGAATCGGCGGCGTGACGGGCCTCGATCGAAGTGATCCGGTGGCTGGCCGCCACCGCGCGCAATCGCTCGATGCGGGCCGCCTCGGTGAAGCGGAGGGAGGCAGCGGAGGCCGAAGACCCCGGCGCCGAGATCCCCGGGACCGGAGCTTGCGGACCGGCGAACTGGTCCCCCGCCACCTTCCGCGCAGGCGCTGCCTTCGGTGCGTCGACGGGGCGGGCGACCGCGACCGAAGTTCCCAGCAGCCAGCTCACCACCGAAACCCAGACCATCACTGCGCGCATGGACATCCCCCCGGGGGAATCGAGTCTCTTCGTGGCCCAGGGTCGCCGGGATGGATCCTCGACGGGCCGGAAACGAAGCCAAGCATAGGGCAGGCCAGCCGATCTGGCATGGGAAAAGGCCATGGGGGGGTCTTGACACGATCCAGCGCTTCGATCTTACTTGAGGATGACGGGGGGCCACGTCCGCGGCATTTGGCAAGCGGCTGCGGCGTGGTGGGTGGAGTGCTCTTCTGGGACGCCGGCGGGCGGTTGCCGGAGGTCGGTGCTCCCGCTGGTCGATCGAGCCCACGTACCTCCCGTGCTGCGCGTCGGGCTCTCCCCGGGAGTTCGCTGCTCGCCCGGAGAAGGGTCTGGATTGGTGGAGATCCCCTCCGGGCCGCCCAAACCGTTGCCGGCCGGCCGTTCACGGCGCTCAGGGAGCACCCGCCCGCCCCCCGTCCTTCTCCAGGGAACCGCCCCGCTGGGGAGCTTCTCCCATCCGCCGACCCCCCGTGGGGGTCGGTCTCTTCTCGCGGGGGCTTCCCCGTTCTTGACCCGGTCGTCCAAAGGCCCAACACTTCATGGGCTCATCGCGGGACGCTCTTCCCGCGCTGCGATCCAGTCACCATCCATGGGCAGGAGGCCGGGATGTCCCGTATCGATCCGCATTCCCACACCGACACCGAGCAGGGTCGTATCCGCCATCTCGAGATCGACTGGAGCGTCGATTTCACCACCCGCCGCCTGCGGGGAAGGGTCACCCTCTCGGTGGAGAATGCCCGGGGCGGCATCCTCGACCTGGACACCCGTGAACTGGAGATCGACCGCGTCCTCTCGAGCGATGGGAAGGAGCTCGCCTGGGAACTCTCGGAGAACGATCCCATCCTCGGACGGCGCCTGCGGATCGAGCTTCCCGAGAAGGAACCGTCGGTGACCATCGAGTACACAACCTCGCCCCAGGCCAGCGCACTGCAGTGGTTGGAACCGGCCAACACCGCGGGACGCAAGCACCCCTATCTCTTCAGCCAATGCCAGCCCCACCACGCCCGGAGCATGCTCCCCCTCCAGGACAGCGCCAGCGTGCGTTTTTCCTATGCCGCGAGGGTCGAGGTTCCCGCGCCCCTGGTGGCGGTGATGTCGGCCGCTCCAGGCGAGAGAACCGAGGGAGAGGGCGGCAGGATCCGCTACGCGTTCAAGATGCCTCAACCCATTCCCGGCTACCTCCTGGCGCTTGCCGTCGGAAACCTGGCCAGCCGCGACCTGGGCCCCCGCAGCCGCGTCTATACCGAGCCGGAGATGCTGGAGGCCGCGGCGTGGGAGTTCGCTTCGGTCGATGCGATGTTGCAGAAGGCCGAGGAATTGTTCGGACCCTACCGCTGGGAACGCTACGATTTCCTGGTCATGCCGCCGGCCTTTCCCTACGGAGGCATGGAGAACCCCCGCTTGACCTTCCTGACGCCGTCGCTCCTGGCGGGAGACCGCAGCCTGGTGAACGTCCTCGCCCACGAACTGGCGCACTCGTGGACCGGGAACCTCGTGACCAATGCCACGATGAACGATTTCTGGTTGAACGAAGGATTCACCGTCTGGGCGGAGCGGAGGATCCTCGAATCCCTGGAGGGAGAGGAGGCGGTGGCCCTGGCCGCCGCCATCGGGCGCAGCGACCTGCAGGAAGCGGTGGAGGACTTCGGCCCGGATTCCCCCCTGACCCGCTTGAAGACCGATCTGGAGGGAGTCGATCCCGATGAGGTCTACAGCGTGGTTCCCTACGAGAAGGGATTCCTTTTCGTGTCCCTGCTCGAGCGGACCGTCGGGCGGGAGAAGATGGACGCTTTCCTCAGGGCCTACATGGACCGCTTCGAGTTCACCAGTATCACCACCGAGGACTTCCTTGGATTCCTCCAGGAGCAATTCCCCGGCGTGGCCGAGAAAATGGATGCAAAGCGTTGGGTCTATGAGCCGGGGATTCCGCAGAACGAGCCGGTCTTCACTTCCCGTCGACGGGAGGAGTTGAAGAAGCTGGGGGCCGGGTTCGCCGAGGGCCTTCGTCCCGATCCCACCGAGGCCAAGGGTTGGCGGGTGGACGAGTGGCTGGTCTGGTTCACGGCGCTGCCTTCAAGGCTGTCGACCGCCGACTGCGATTGGTTGGAGGAAACCTTCGCGTTCAACGAAAGCGGCAATGCGGAGATCCTCGGCAAGTGGCTGGTCATCGCCGCGAACTCGTCCTACGAGAAGAGTTACCCGACCATCCGCAAGTTCCTCGGAACCTTCGGTCGCATGAAGTTCCTCAAGCCGCTCTACAAGGCTCTCCACAACAATCCAGAGACCCGCGAGTTGGCGCGGGAGATCTTCCAGGAGCATCGGGAACTCTATCATCCCATCGCCGCCGCCGGCCTGGAGCAGATCCTCGAACTGGCCTGAATCGCCGCTCACGATGCGGGCCGCCGCGGTGCGGTCCCGCATCCTTTCCCCGAAGCCGAGCCCGGGAGGCTCTTCGTGAAGACCATCATCGAGCCGTTTCGAATCAAGTCGGTCGAGCCGATCCGCATGACGACCCGGGAGCAACGGGAGAAGATCCTGGCTGCCGCCGGATTGAACCCCTTCCTCATCCACGCCGACGATGTGCTGATCGACCTGTTGACCGACAGCGGAACCTCGGCCATGAGCGCGCAGCAGTGGGCCGGGGTGATGCAAGGTGACGAGGCCTATGCCTGCAGCCGCTCCTTCTACCGTTTCGAGGAGACGGTGAAGGACCTCATGGGATTCAAGTACGTGATTCCCACCCACCAGGGACGGGCCGCCGAGCGGATCCTCTTCTCCATCCTGTGTGACGAGAACTCGGTCGTGCCGAACAATACCCACTTCGACACCACGCGGGCGAACATCGAGTTTCGCGGTGCCAAGGCGGTGGATGTGGTGATCGATGCCGCCCACGTGCCGAGCGAGCCCCATCCGTTCAAGGGAAACGTCGATCTCGACAAGCTGAGGAGGGTGATCGAGGGGCATGGCACCGAGCGGATTCCCCTGGTGATGATCACCGTCACCAACAATTCCGGGGGAGGCCAACCGGTCAGCATGGAGAACATCAAGGCGGTGCGGAGGATCTGCGACGAGTTCTCCATCCCTCTCTATTTCGACGCCTGCCGTTTTGCCGAGAACGCGTACTTCATCAAGCTGCGCGAGGAGGGCTATGCGGACAAGTCGGTGAAGGAGATCGCCCAGGAGATGTTCTCCTATGCCGATGGCTGCACCATGAGCGCCAAGAAGGACGCCCTGGTGAACATCGGGGGGTTCTTGTGCACGAACGACGATCTGTTGGCGCGGCAGGAAAAGGAACTTCTCATCCTCACCGAAGGGTTCCCCACCTACGGCGGGCTGGCCGGCCGCGACCTGGAGGCCATGGCGCAGGGCTTGAAGGAGGTCCTGGAGGAGGATTACCTGCAGTACCGGCTGGCGAGCACGCGGTACCTGGGAGAGAGGATCGCCGCCGCCGGGGTTCCCATCATGCAACCTCCGGGCGGCCACGCCATCTACATCGATGCCGCCGCCCTGTTGCCCCATATCCCGCCGCTGCAATACCCCGGACAGGCCCTGACCTGTGAACTCTACCTCGAAGGGGGAATCCGGGCGGTGGAGATCGGTTCGGTGATGTTCGCCAGCAAGGACCCCGAGAGTGGACAGGAGATCCCGGCGCCGATGGAACTGGTGCGCCTGGCCATTCCACGCCGGGTCTACACCCAGAGCCACATCGACTACGTGATCGAGGTCATCGAGGCGCTCTACGAGCGCCGGGAGTCGATCCGGGGCATGCGCATCGTCGAACAGGCCCCCTTCCTGCGGCACTTCAGCGCCCGCTTCGAGTGGGTCTAGGGAGGCGGTCTCCGGCTTCGAGTGGGTCCAGGGAGGCGGTCTCCGGCTTCGAGTGGGTCGAAGGAGGCGGTAACCCGCCTCGTTCCCGTCCGCTGGTCCTTCCGATGATCCTTCCGGCGCCGTGCGCGGGGATCTGCGGTGGGTCCAGCGCCCTATTTCCAGACCTGTTGGAGGAAGGCCTGGACCTCGGGAACGCCGCCCTGGAACACCAGGTACCCGTCGTGGGGCTCCCGCTCGGTCATTTCACCGGCGATGGAGGTGGTCATCAGCTCGGTCACCCGGGCCGGGTCGTCCGGATGCATTCCAAGCGCCCAACCCAGCTTGATGTACGCCACCTCCGGAAGCATGTTGGACAGAGGCACCACTCCCAGCTCGAGAATCTCCCGGCCGGTCTCGTAGACATGCATCTGGACGAAGCCCCACAGGGTCTGCAGGGTCATGAAGACCACCACGCCGGCCTCGCGTGCGCGGCGGAGAGCGGGGTAGAGGGTGCGGTTGACGTGGCCGAGACCGGTTCCGGCCAGTACCACGCCCTTGTACCCGCGCTCGATGAGTGCGTCGAGGACGTCGGCCTGCATGTTGGGATAGTAGTAGAGGAGGCTCACCCTCTCCTCGAAGGCGGGGAGGATGCGCACCCGACAGTCGTCGCGGCGGGGGCGATGGTCATCCTTCAGGTGGGTGATGCGGCCGTTCTCCACCATGGCCAGGGGGATGTCTCCGAGGGTGCGGAAGGTCGAACGGTAGGAACTGTGCATCTTCCGCACCCGGGTGCCCCGATGCAGGAGGTTGTACCGGTCGCTGGTGGGGCCGAACATGCACACCATCACCTCGGCGATATCGCCGGTCGCCGCGGTCCA
This sequence comes from uncultured bacterium, assembly GCA_964601275.1. Classification (GTDB taxonomy): domain Bacteria; phylum Krumholzibacteriota; class Krumholzibacteriia; order JAJRXK01; family JAJRXK01; genus JAOZPE01. The sequence continues at coordinate 220,651 of CAZRMV010000002.1, forward strand.
GGTGGCGTTGATGAGGTTCTGCGCGGCGTCACTGGACGGCCGGTCGCTCGACCGTTGGCTTCCCACCATCACGATGGGCACCGGCGGATCCTGCACCATGAAGGAGAGCGCCGCGGCGGTGTGGTGCATGGTGTCGGTTCCATGACCCACCACGATGCCGGCGTAACCTTCCTCGATCGCTCTTCCGATGGTCTCGGCCAGGATGAGGTATTGCTCGGGCCCCATGTTCTCGCTGAAGACGCCGAAGAGTTTCTCGGTCTCGAGGTTGCAGATCTCCGCCAACTCGGGGACCGAGCCGTAGAGTTCCCCCGGCGAGAAGGCGGGGATCACCGCCCCGGTGCGGTAGTCCAGGCGGGAGGCGATGGTGCCGCCGGTTCCGAGCAGTTTCACCCGGGGCTTGTCCTCGCTGACCGGGAATTCCTGCTCGGGAATCTTGTAGTGGGCCTGGCGGTAGCCGATCTGCTCCATGGAGACGATGCGATCGTGGCGGATTCCGATGTTGTAGCCGGTGGTGAGCTTCAGGACGATGTGATCGGCGTCGGCGGTTTCGCTGCGGGGAAGAAGAAGGCCTTCGAAGACCCCCTCGGAGGTTTCCACCCTGACCTCGTGCCAGACTCCCACCCCGAAGCGTTGCATCACCCCGAGGGCGGGCTGGCGGTATCCCTTGTGGAGGTCCTGATTCATCGGTCGGTTCCCTTTCCCAGTATCTGCCGGACCCGTTCCCGGAGTTCACCGGCGGGCTTCTTTCCCCGGAAGGCGGCCATCACCTTTCCCATCGCCCAGCGTTCGATCGCGTCCCGGTCCTTCGTGTGGAGGGAGCCCGCCTCGCGCCGCAGGGATTCGAGCAGCTGTTGCAGTGCCTTCTCATCGCCGGCTTCCGGACGGTATTGCGCGAGGATCTGTTCGCAGGAGAGATCGGTTTCGCGCAGGAGACGGTCCAGGACCGTCTCGCAAGCCTCCCCGCGCAACTGGTCTTCCTCGAGCGCCCGGGCCCAGGGCAAGAGGCGCTCCGCATCGGGCAGGGTGTTCCCGCCCGACACCCGCCACCAGCAGGGGATCCGCTTCTCCAGGGCATAGGCGATCCGCCGGGCCGTTGAACCCTCCTTCGGTTCGAGGCGTTCGAAGAGGCGACACCAAGGCGCGTCCATGGTCCGGTGGACGAGGTCCAGGGGCAATCCCAGGGCCAGCCAGCGTTCTTCCTTCTCCCAGGGCCGCTCGGGGAGCTGCCGGCGGATGCGCTCGACCTGCCGGTCGTCGATCGGTACCGGGGGAGTGTCGGTGTCCGGATACATCCGGTCGACTCCGGGAAGGATGCGTTCGAAACCATTGGTTCCGTCGACGAACGCCTGCCGGGTCTCGGCCGGCACTCCGAGCAGCGCATCCTTGGCGCGCAGGAAGATCTCCTGCGCCGCGGTTTCGAGGTCGCGGCGCGGGCCCCAGACCACGATGACCGCATCACCGGATTCGCAGCGCAATGCCTTCTTCAACTGGGACCAGTGGGAGTGGTCCAGTCCATAACCTTCGATATCGCTGTGGATGAGGAAAGGTCGGGCGGTGAGGCAGGCGATGACCCGTACCCGGTCGACGAACTCGTTGGCAAAGGTCACCCCCGGCTGCGTGCGGTGCAGGAGAAGACCGCCGAACCCCCGAAGGCGGATGGCCATGGCCACACCGCCCGCGTCGAGACAATCGCGCAGCGGGGTGAAATCGCACTGGGAGAGGATGCCCGTGGCGTCGAGGACGTTCTCCGACTCCTCGATCGGCCGGCCGGCCGGAGGCGGGGAGAACCAGTCGATCTGGACGCCCCGGCGCGACAACTCCTGGCGGATCCGCAGCAGGTTCAATTGCCGGAAGGCTTCGTTGTGCACCAGGAGGGGCAGGCTCCTGTGGCTTGCCACCCCCTTGATCTCGATCCTCCGGCCCCCCGCGACCGAGACATTGACATCCTGCCGGGCCGATCCCGGCCCCCGCCGCACCCGGCCACAGGCGCGGGTGGTGCGGGCGACCAGGCGGGCTGCGGACTGCAACTGGAGGGGGGAGAACATGTCGGGCTCGGTCACCACTTCGGTCAGCGGGGTTCCCAGCCGGTCGGTGCGGAAGGTGATGCGGTGTCCGAGGTCGCTGACCTCCCGGCAGGAGTCTTCCTCCAGGGAGAGCTGGCGGATCCTCAGGCTCCGGTCGATCCCCAGCTCGCGGTCGAGGAAGGGGATCTCTCCGTGGAGGCCCACCATCGCGGTTCGCTGGAAACCGGTGGGAATGGATCCGTCCAGGTACTGTTTCCGCATGACGTGCAGCTCCTGGACCAGACCCAGATCGAAGAGTTCGGAGACCTCCAGGGCGATCTCGACCGCTTCCATGTTGATCTCGAACGGGGGGGTGTCATCGATCTCGTAGGTGCAGACCGTGCCCCGTTCGAGCTGATAGACGATCTCCTTGCGGGTCTTGAACTCCATGAGCGCGCACCCGTCGTACTCGCCGAGCTCGCTCAGGGTGGGGCGCATGTGCCGGAGTACCTCGGCGTCGAAATGATCGACGCGGATTCCGGCCGGACATCGGCAGAAGAGTTTGCGGTCGGTGGCCAGTTGCTGGTGCACCTCGAGCCCCGACATGAACCCCAGGACCCGGTAGTCGTCCTCGGTCAACTCCCCCCAGGCGCGGTCGGGGAAATCGAGGGGGGGATCGGTCCGTGGATTGATGTCGCTGGGCGGCAGCAGGTGGGGCCGATTGAGGTCTTGGATCTGGGCCATCCGCGGATCTCCGGGGAACGAGTCAGAGAACGATGCCACCTGGATCGCCCCGGGGGGGCCGGGGAGGCTTCGGGCGTCCAATATAGCAGGAGCCCGGGGAGGGAAAAGCCTGCACCATCATTCAGGAGCCGAAGATTCCGCCCAGGTCGAGACAGTTCTCGTCCCTCACGAAATCGTCGCGCAGGTGGTGGGAAGGCCCGGCCGGCGCCGGCATGTAGCGCCCGGTCGCCCGGGCGTAGACCGTGCCATCGTCTCCCTCGATCCGCGCCTGGGTCTGGAAGAGCTTCCGCCGCGCTTCAAGCAGCACCGAAACCGCGGTGCACGCGACCCCGGGAGGAAGGGGGTGGAGCAACCGGACGGTGAATTCCGCGGCGAAACAGGGCTTTTCCGCCCCCAGGATGGCGGACCAGGTCATGACCTCATCCAGGACGGTCGCGATGAATCCGCCGTGGATGACCCGGTTCCATCCCATGAACTCGGGCCTGGCGACGAACGGGAGTTCCACCCGGTCCCCGGCCAGGTAACTGCGGGCCCTCAGTCCATGCGGGTTGGCCTCGCCGCAGATCAGGCAGGAGCGGCTCCAGGGGAGGGGAATGCGCTCGGACAAGCTCGCTCCTCCCGGGAGAACGGTTTCGTCCCGGCGCTTCACTCGATGGGGGCGATCTTCTCGGTGGTCTCGACCTCGGCCTTCAGACGGACCACCTCGGAGGGTTCCAGGAGGGACTCGGCGAGACTCCATGCGTTGCGGAGGCGCTGCTCATCCACCCCGAGCTTGAGGACGCGGTAGAGCTTGACTCGTTCGAAGGGAGTGAGGGCGGGAAGCATGTACCGCAGTTCCTCCTGTTCCTCTTCCGGCGTCATGCTGGCCCTCAGTCTTGCCACGACGTCCTTCAGTTCGTCGAGCGTGCACGATTGCCACAGGTGCATCATCGTCCGTTCCTCTTCGTCCATGTGATCGAGGTAGCGGGCGATGAAGCGCTGGAGGGCGCGGTAGAACTCCCGGCCGAAGAGGCGGCATTGCATGAGATCGCAGGGGTCGGAGGTGATGTCGTCGAAGTAGGCTTCCAGTTCGACGAGATGGGTCTGCAGATCGTCATGCTCCCCGTCGAGGAATTCCGCTTCCTCGGGAAACCGGTCGCGCAGGAAGGGATGGATGATCCGGTTCTCATGCTTCGCGTGGTTGAGCAGCATCCGCTTGATGTCCTGCAGTTCTTGTCCCACTGCGTCGACCTGGTCGGGATCGGCGAAGTCGGTGGTGCCGACCTGGCCGGCAAAGTCGAAGAGACGACGCCGTTGTCCTTTGTGGGTGGCGGTGTAGAAATCGAAACGGTGCGCGATCTGGGATGAATTCATCGAGAACACTCCGGAGGCGAAGCCGACGCCCGGGCCGGCCCGGTGGGTGCAAGAGAGAAGGACTCCATGCTCTCCCGAGAAGAGATGCGGACAAGATGCCATGCCCCCGCCCGATTCGCCACCTCCGACCGCCGGCGCACTCCGAGGAGGGCCCGATTTTTTTCTGGACGTCCAAACGATTGTTTCTTAGATTGGGCTCCGCAACAGGGGTTTGGGGTCCTCCTGAACCTTCCCTCCGCCTCCTCGGGGAGCTGTCCGGAAGATGGCCGATCGTGGTAAGTGGTTTGCCCACGTCGACATGGACGCATTCTACGCCTCGGTGGAGATCCTCGATGATCCCCGCTTGCGGGGTCTCCCGGTGGCGGTGGGAGGACCGGCCCGCGACCGGGGCGTGATCGCCGCCGCCTCCTACGAGGCGCGACGTTTCGGGGTCTTCAGCGCGATGCCCACCGCGGTGGCTCTGCGGAGATGCCCCGATCTGGTGCTGCGGCATGGCCGCATGGATCGCTACCGCCAGAAGAGCCGGGAGGTCGTGGCGATCCTGCGGGAGGTGGCGCCGCGCCTGGAGACGGTCTCGCTGGACGAGGCCTTCCTCGATCTGACCGGCTGCGATCGTCTGCACGGCCGCTGGGAGGCATTCGCCCTTCGCCTGCGCCGTCGCATCCACCAGGAGAGCGGCCTGTGGTGCTCCATCGGTCTGGGGGAGACCCGGCGCATCGCCAAGATCGGAAGCGATCTCCGGAAGCCGCGGGGGATCGTGGTCGTGCCCCCGGGAGCGGGACGGGATTTCCTGGCCCCCCTTCCCGTGGAGCGTCTCTGGGGGGTCGGTCCCCACCAGAGGGAGCGTCTCCACCGTCTGGGCTTGTCCACCATCGGCGAGATCGCGGCGCAACGACCGGACTGGCTGCGTTCGCATCTGGGAACCATGGGGACCGTCCTCCACGAGGCGGCCCTGGCCCGCGAGAGCGGAGAGGTGGAACCGGAGCGTCGCGCCCACAGCGTCAGCCACGAACAGACCTTCGCCCGCGACCTGCGCGGCCGGGAGGCCCTGCTGCCGGTTCTGCTGGAGCTCAGCGGGAAGGTGGGATACCGCCTGCGTCGGGGGGGGCTTTGCGGACGCGTGGTGCAACTCAAGGTGCGCGACGCGACCTTCCGGACCGTGACCCGGAGACTCGGCCTGCCCTCGCCGGTCGCCACCGACGAGGCCATCTACCGGGCCGCGGCTTCCCTGCTCGAGGGTCTGGGCTGGAACGAGAGGCCGATCCGCCTGATCGGCGTGGGGGTCCATCGGGTGAGCGCATGCCAGAACGAACAGGGGGAACTCTTCCCGGCGCCGGCAGATCGTCCGGTCCTGGAGAAGACCCTGGACGCCCTGCACACCCGCTTCGGGGGAGGAGCGGTCCAACGCGCCCGCACCCTCCTGACCCCTCGCGATCGATCCGCCTCGTGGGAATCGACGGCCTGGGAACGCCGGTCCGCCGTCGGGGGGATCTCCCCCGGGCAGGAAGGAGAGAGCTCATGACCTTGCGCCCCACATCCCTGTGCCTCGTCCGCTTCGACCGGGGATGGCTCCAGCTGCACTCGCCGCGCGATCTCCTCGAGCGCATCGACGCCTCAGGCGGTGATGGACTCCTCCTCGAGTGGGGAGACGACCCCGCCGGTATCTACGCCCTCCTGGACCACGCCCACCGCCAGGGCCGCCCGCTTCTCCCGGCGCGTTGGGCGCCGGCCCGGCCCCAGGCCAATGGAGGCTTCGGAGGACCGGAGAAGATCCTCTGGTTCGCCCGCAGCGACGGCGCCCTCTCGAGTCTGTTCACCGCCTTTCGACTGAGCGGGGACGAGCTCGACGGGGTTTCCCGGGCCGACGAGCCCCTGGCCCTGCTGGGGGTTCCGGGGGATGTGGTGCGGGGCATCGAGGCTCCCGGGGCCCGCTGTCTCCAGGACCGGGCGCGGAAATGGATCGACCGTCTCGGGGCCGACCGCGTCGTGCTGGCGGTCCTCTCCGGCTCCGGAGATCCCCTGCAAGGCCTGGCGGTCCGCTGGGGACTCCCCTGGATCCGCCTGCTCGATGCCGACGCGGTGGAGGAAGAGCCCCGGCCGGCGGGGGAAGGGCCCGACGCGGTGGGGACCCCGCTGCTCTGGACCGATTTCCAGCTCGACCGGGAACATCGCCTGCCCGATGAGCAGGACATTCCCTTGCTGGGCGATCTCCTGCGCCGGGGAAGCCTGCTGCGGGAGCGCCGTCGTCTCCAGTCGATGCCCCCCGCGTGGCAGGCCACCGTGGACGCCGAGCTGCGGCATCTCCATGCCTGGCACCTGGGTCCCTTGCTGCGGCGGGCGGGAGCGCTGATCCAGACGATGATGCCGGTCCCGGGCGTCCGCGTGGTTCCGCCCCTGCCCCGGGTGGGCGGACTCTGTTCCTGGCTGCTGGGGCTCAGCGATCGGCGCCCGGCGGTGATCGGTCGTCCGCCCGATCCACAGCAGAGTTCCTCCCACCTGATGCGCGCCCTGCAGAACTGGGACCGCAACCTGGTGGTCGAGGTCGACCCCGTCGCCTGGCCCCGCCTCCATGGCCGATTGGTGGGTTGGCTGGACAGCGGATATCTTGCGGTCTGCAGCGAACCGCCGCGCGCGGTCGGACGCCGCCTCTGCTTCAGCGGCCGCCCCCTGTGGACCCGTCGTCCCCTGGTCCGCGGACGGGATGGCATTCCGCAGATGAAGCTTCCACTGGCCGACCGCCGGGCCCTGGGTTGGTTCGAGGTGGAGCTTCTGGCCACCGCGACTCCGGACGCCCCGTCGGCGAGCGAAAGGACAGCCCGCTCGCGCGACGCCGGAACGCTCCACGCGCTGTCCGACGCCTCCGGTCAAGCGGTCCTGCAGCTCGAGCTGGGTCTTCAGCAGCAGGATACCGCGTGACGATGAACCCGTTCGAGGAGGGCAATCGAGTGGTGATTTCACGGGATCTTTCCGAACGCCAGGCTGAAGTCCTGCGGACCCTGGTGCGCTGGATCAAGGAGCACGGATATCCGCCGAGCATCCGGGAACTGGGAGACGAGCTGAACCTGAAGAGTACGCGCAGTGTGCACGATCATCTGCGCATGCTGGAGAGAAAGGGGTATATCCGCCGCCGCCGGGACCAGTCGCGGGCCATCGAGATCCTCCGGGAGTACAAGGGGAACCGGTCTCGCCGGCTTCGCATTCCCCTGGTGCCCCATGGACCGGATAGCGGGCACGTGACGGTTCCGATCATCGGGGAGGTGGCGGCGGGTAGCCCCATTCTCGCCGAGGAAAAGGTGGAAGGTGAACTGGCCCTGGACGCGGCCATGGTTCCCGACCCGCGCTGCTATCTGCTGCGAGTGCGGGGAGAGTCGATGATCGAGGCGCACATCTGCGACGGAGATCTCATCCTCATCCGCCCCCAGCACGGCGCACGCAACGGCGAGATCGTCGTGGTCCTCATCGAGGATTCCGTCACCCTCAAGCGATTCTACCGGCGGGACGGATACGTGGAGCTGATGCCGGAGAACGGGAAGATGGCGTCCATCCTGCTCACCCCGGAGATGGGGCGGTCGAGGATCCTGGGCAAGCTCTGTGGGGTGATCCGGCAGTTGAATTGAGGGTCCTGGTCCAGGCTCGAGAGCCGAGGCTTGCGTTTTGTGCCGTCTCTGCCTAGCCTGAGCCCTCTTTCGAACCAGGCGGCCCCATCGTCTAGTCAGGTCAGGACACCACCCTTTCAAGGTGGGTACACGGGTTCGAATCCCGTTGGGGCCGCCAGAATCGCGACGGCCGCCCGGAGCTCTCCCGGGCGGCCGTCGTCGTGTCCACCGATGGGCTTCTGTTGCCTCCGGCACTCAGAACGACCAGTTGACGATCGGCAACACGGGAAGCGTGTCCTTTCCCTTGATGATGTTCACCAGGCCGATCTGCAGGCCGTGCATGGTGTTGGTGACGTTCACGAAGCCCAACTGGAGCCCGTCCATGTCTTCGGTGACGTTGACCAGACCCACCAGGAGTCCCTCGGTGTGGCCTTGTTCCATCAGGTTGAGACCACCCCACTGCAAGCCGGTGAACTCGGTGTCCACGAGGTTGATGATTCCCCACTGGACCCCGGTCATCGTGCCGGCCTGGTTGAAGAGACCCGATTGGATACCCTGCACGTCCCCGTCGACGAGGTTCGCGAAGCCCCAACCCACTCCGGTGAAGTCGCCAGTGGTGAGCAGGCCCAGGCCCAGGTCCAGTCCGAGGAATTCGCGGTTCCGCCCGACGATGGCCAGGCGCACCCCGTGGATGGCGGTGTCCTCGGAGAAGATCTGGATCGAGGGCACCAGGGAAAGCTGGATGGGGCGGGACTCGGCCGCGACCGCGGGAGTTGCAAGCCGGCCGGCCAGGAGGGTGGCCAGGACGAGAACGACGGACAAGCGGTACATGGAATCCTCCGATCGGGTCGGGCTGGGCTGCGGCAAGGATGCCGGGAACTCGATGGGTGCGCAAGCAGGCTAGCATCCCGCCCCCGGAGCGTCCACCGGCGGCGCCAGGGTTTCGTTGACACCGGACCGCTGGACTGGCACCTTCTCCGGCATGGTCGATCTGAGGACATATGCCTTCCTGGATACGCTGCAACCGCAGCTCGCGGCGGCGGTGGGCACCACCTGCCGCGGTTTCCTTCCGGTCCCGGGAGTGGCTTCCCTTTGGGTGGAGATTGCGCCGGCCATCCGCATCCATGAACTGCTGGATATCGCGCTGAAGGCGACCTCGGTGCGACCGGCCACCATCGTGACCGAAAGGGCCTATGGTCTCTTCGAGGTGAATCACCCCGATCAGGGTGAGGTCCGCGAGGCGGGAGACGCGGTGCTGCGGGCGATCGGAAAGACCGAGGGCGACCGGGTGCCGCCGAAGGTGGTCTCCTCGACGGTGATCCGCGGGGTCGAGCCCTACCATACCCAGCTCATCAACCGCACCCGGTACGGTTCGATGATCATCCCGGGGCAATCTCTCTTCATCCTGGAGACCGAGCCCGCCGCCTATTGCATCCTTGCCGCCAACGAGGCGGAGAAGGCGGCTCCGGTCACCCTCATCGACGCCAATCCAATCGGCGCCTTCGGCCGGCTCTACATGTGCGGCAGTGAAGCGGAGATCGACGCGGCCCGGGAAGCGGCCGAACGGGCCCTGGCCACCCTCGCCGGCGACTGAGCGTCCCGCTTCCCCATTACTGCGCGAAGATCTGCACCAGGTTCAAGAGGGTGCAGACCGAATACGCCATGGCCCGATCGCTCACCCACTCCCGCGGTCCGTGGAAGTTCATTCCCCCGGCGAAGAGATTCGGGGTCGGCATCCCCATCGCGGTGAGTTGCGAGCCGTCGGTGCCTCCGCGGATCGCCGCCAGCCGGGGGGTGATGCCGGCGGCCTTGATGGCCCGGTGGAGGTTCTCGGACACCTGGGGGTGCGCCGACAGTTCCTCGGCCATGTTCCGGTACTGCTGCACGATCTCCACCTCCACCCCCAATCGTGGTTCCTCCGCCGCGAGCGCTTCCGCCATGGTCTTCAGGCGCCGCCCGCGTTCCTCCAGGACCCCGGTATCGAAATCGCGGAGGATGAGATCGAGCTGGCAGCGGGCCGCGTCGCCCTTCACCGAGGTGGGGTGGAAGAAGCCCTCGCGCTCGTGGGTGCATTCGGGGCTCTCGGCCATGGGCAGGCGGTCCAGCAGCTTTCCCATCCAGGTCAGCGCGTTCACCATCTTGCCCCGGGCGGTTCCCGGGTGCACCGAGACGCCGGTGAAGGTGACGGTGGCCGCGTCGGCGGAGAAGGTCTCGGTGTTCATCTCGCCGATGAATCCCCCGTCCACGGTGTAGCACACCGGCGCGCCGAATTCCTCCAGGGGAAAGCGGTGCGGACCCCGGCCGATCTCCTCGTCGGGGTTGAAGCAGATCTTCAGGGTGGGGTGCTCGATTTCGGGGTGGGCCCGAAGTGTCTCCAGGAGGGCCATGATGGCGGCGATGCCCGCCTTGTCGTCCGCGCCCAGGAGGGTGGTGCCGTCGGAGGTGATGATGGTGTCGCCCAGGCATTCCAGCAGCTGCGGATTCTCCTCGGGCGAGATCACCACCTGGTTCTCCAGCTCGATCGCCGATCCGTCATAATCGCGATGGAGCCGGGGTTCCACATCCTTGCCGGAGAAAGCGGGCGCGGTGTCGAGGTGGGCGATCAGACCGAGCGTGCCCCCAGCGTTCCCGGGCCGGGTGGCCAGCACGTAGCCGTTCTCGTCGATCTTGACCTCGCTCAGACCCAGCTCGCTCAGTTCGTCGACAAGCATACGGCCGAGCTCGAGCTGCCCCGGGGTGGAGGGGCAGCCTTCGCTTTCTTCCTCCGAGCGGGTGTCGACCCGTACGTAGCGCAGAAAACGGTCGATGAGTCCGGTATGGGCGAGGATCTCGGCGGGATCCTTCCATGCGCGCATGAGTGATCTCCTTGCGATGGTCTGTCCGGTGGGATGAAGGGCCCGCCGCGTCTGCGGCGGGCCCGGGAAAGGCCTGACTCAGGCGGGAGCTTCTTCTGCGGGGTGTCTCTGGACGACGATGCGGTCGTAGAGGAACAGGATGAAGGCGGTGGCAACGCCGATGATCCCGAAGATCAGCCACATCTTCCCCGGATTGTCGATGCCGCCCCGCTCTGCCGGTCCGAAGTGGCCGTACATCTGTCCGGAGAGGATGCCTCCGAAGAGGTTGCCCAGCGCGACGCTCACGAAGTAGTACCCCATGTACATCGCCGTCTTGCTCTTCGGCGCGATCAGCGAGACGTATTCCTGGCTCTTCGGACTGGCCATCATCTCGCCGATGGCGAACACGAAGATGGCGGCCACCACGATCCAACCCATTCCGCCGTACACGTTCATCGCCATGCCCACGCCGGTCAGGATCGTGCCGACGATCATGGTGGTGAAGGGCTTCCGCTTGGCGAAGATCGCCGAGATCATCACCTGGAAGAGCACGATGGCACCGGCGTCGATGTTGATGAGGAACTCCGGGTTGATGTTGAAGTGCGCGTTGACGCCCACGTCCCGGGTGAGGTTCTGCAGGAACCCGTTCCAGGAACCGCTCATCCCCAGGGTATTGAACACTCCCTGCATCCAGTTCAGGATGTCGCTGGTGTCGGTGTAGTCGCGGATGTATTCGGGAAGGGTGATGAAGAGCTGGTTGAATTCGGTCCAGAAGCCGGACAGCACCAGAAGATACAGCGCGAAGCGCCAGTCGCCGACCTTGGCCGGTTGCCACAGGCCATGGCCCTCGGTGCCTCGGGCCCGCAGGACGATGTCGACCACGATGTTGCCGACGAGCAGCACCGCGATGAGATAGCCCATGTCCGCCCAGGAGACCCAGTCTCCGCCGGCGAGCATCAGCAGGAAGATCGTGCCCATGGTGGAGACGAAGAAGGCGCCGTTGCCCAGCACTTCCACGATGTCCTCACCCGACTTGCGCAACAGCAGCTTGACCTCGCCGGGAACCACCGCGTGGAGGAGCCTCAGGAGCAGGCCGATGGCCACGATACCGCCGATCGCGATCGCGGTCGGAACCCATCCCAGGAGGAATCCGGCCACGATGAAGGTGGGAGCCAGGCGGACGAGGATGGCCCCGATCTGCGAGAGGGTGGACCTCAGCTGGGAACCGGCTTCCTCGACCACCATGTCGACCTGGTCCTTCAGCTTTTCCTTGGCCTCGGCCAGTTCCTTGGCGAGGCCCGAGGCGCGGGCCTCGGGTTCCTTGTAGAACAAGAGCCAGATGAAGTTGCAGGCGATCCAGATGGAACTCATGCGGAAGACCCAGGGCCAACCCAGGTTGTTGCGCACGATGCCGGCCACGATGGGACCGGCGAATCCGCCGATGTTCACCATCATGTAGAAGATGCCGAATCCCAGGGACTTGTCCTTGTTGGCGATGACATGGCTGACCGTTCCCACCACGACCGGCTTGAAGGTCGCCGCGCCGATCGCCACCAGCAGGAAGGTGAAGAAGAAGCCCCAGAAACCGTCCGGCTGTCCCATGAGGTAGTAGGCCGGGGTCATGATGGCGTAGGCGGTGAAGAAGGTGCGCTTGTAGCCGAACTTGTCGGCCAGCGCTCCGGTCACGACCGGGAAGAGATAGAGCAGGAAGGGGATGATCCCCTGGATGATTCCCCGCTTCTCACTGGAGAGCCCGAGACCCCCCGATTCGACCGAACCGGTGATGTAGAGCGAGGATACGGCGTAGAAACCGTACCAGGCCATTCGCTCGAAGATCTCCATGGTGTTCGCGAGCCAGAAGGTGCCCGGGAATCTCTGGAAGAACATGGATGGGTGAACCTTTCGCGCAGGTGGTTGGATGAGCCCTTCGCGCAGGATGGGATGCCCGACGTCCGGGGACATTGGGGAAAAACTGCCCAAAGGTCAAGACCTGGCCTCGCGACGCGGGTCTAGTCCTCGAAAACCCGGGAGATCCCTCCCAGGATCGACCCCTCTCCCTTGCTGCTGCCGCCCATCCGCGGGGCGTGCGCGATGATCCGGTCGGCCAGCCGGGAGAAGGGCAGACTCTGCAACCAGACCTTGCCGTATCCGCGGAGCGTGGCCAGGAAGAGACCTTCTCCACCGAAGATCATGCTCTTGAGGTTCCCCGCCCTCTGGATGTCGTATTCGATCTGTGGGCTGAAGGCGACCAGGCAGCCGGTGTCCACCCTCAGGGTTTCCCCGTGGAGCTCTCGCTCGATCACCGTGCCGCCCGCGTGCAGGAAGACCATGCCGTCCCCCTGGAGGCGTTCGAGGATGAAGCCTTCGCCTCCGAAGAGACCGGCTCCCAGTTTCGTGTTGAAGGCGATGTCCAGGCGGGTGCCGAAGGCGGCGCAGAGAAAGGAATCCTTCTGACACAGGATCTCGCCCTGGAGTTTCCCCAGATCGACGGGAACGATCTTGCCGGGATAGGGCGCAGCGAACGCCACGTGGCTCTTTCCCGTGGATCCCCGATGGGTGAAATGTGTGATGAAGAGCGATTCCCCGGTGATGATGCGCTTGCCGGCACTGAAGAGTTTGTTCAACATGCCCTCGTTGGCGGTCGACCCGTCTCCCATGTGCGCCTGGAAGTCGATGCCGTCTTCCATGTAGTTCATGGCGCCGGCCTCGGCGATGATGGATTCTCCGGGATCCAGTTCGATTTCGACCATCTGCAGGTCATCGCCGATGATCTTGTAGTCGACTTCGTGACAACGCATGTGGAACCTCCTGTCGATCCGTTGGGGAGGGCGCCGGGTCAGCGCTCGACCGCCGGCGGGAGTCTAAGTTCTCAAGCGGGGTTTGTCTCGATGCAACTTCCTTGTCGCAACCCGCGCATCCTCGCCCTGGCGCAAGCCTTGGAAGGGCCGCTGCCGGGGGCGAGGGGACACCGGATGATGTGGCCGGATGGACTCTCGCCCTCACGTTTCCTTCCGCCTCCTCCCGATGCCCGTCTGGCCGCGGTGCTGATTCTTCTCTACGAGTGCGACGGCCGGGTTTGTTTCCCCCTCCAGTTGCGGCGCAGGGTCGAGGGCGATCCCCACGGGGGAGAGATCTCCTTGCCCGGCGGGAGCCGTGAGGGGCACGAGACGGTGGAAGAGACCGCATTGCGTGAAGCCCACGAGGAACTGGGAATCGAGAGAAGCAAGATCCATCTCCTGGGCCGGCTGAGCCGGATCTGGATTCCGGTGAGCCATTTCAAGGTGCGCCCGGTGGTGGCGTTCACCGAGGTGCCTCCTTCGTATCGCCTCGCCCCCTCGGAAGTCGACCGGCTCATCGTCTGCTCCCTGGAGGAACTGGAGGACCCTTCGCTCCGGGTGGCTTTGTCCCGACGATGGAACGGCAAGACCTGGCGGATTCCCGCCTGGAAACTGGAAGACGGCGATCTCTGGGGGGCCACCGCCATGATCCTGGCCGAGCTTCTCACCCTTCTCCACGAGGCCGAGGGTCGGTTTCCCCCTCGGGCGCGGGAAGACTGAGGTCGACCACCAACGGCAGGTGATCGCTGGCCACGCGGGTGAGCCGCGTGCGGGGGACCAGCACCCGCTCGACCCGCAGCGCGTCGCTGACGTAGACATGATCGATCCGCCGCAGGGGGATGCGGCCGCTCCAGGTCCGCTTGGGCGTGCCGCCCCCGGGTCCTTCGCCCACGTTGTGCAGCACCCGATCGAATTGCCGGCAGGTCCAGCTGTCGGGGCCGGCGTTGAAGTCGCCGCAGAGCACGAGCGGTCGGCTGCTGTCGTTTCCGCCCAGCCACTCCGGGTGCTGCAGGATCGCGTTGACCTGAAGCCGGCGCTCGCGTTCGAGGATGCCCAGGTGCGTGTTCACGATCTGGATGGGCGTGCCTTCGATGTCCACCTCGACCCGGAGAATCCCTCGTTCTTCCAGGCCGGGGAACCCCCGCAGCGAAGGAAGGGGAGAGTGGGAGAGCACCCGCACCGGATGGTGGCTCAGGACCGCGTTCCCGAAACGGCCGTCGGCGAATTCGTTGACCACGTGGAAGTGGAAGTCCACCTGCAGGCTCCTGGAGATCTCCACCACCTGGCGCACTCCACCCGATCGTCTTCTCTCGTAGTCGAGTTCCTGCAGGCAGACGATATCCGGCTGCAGTCGGGAGAGAACGCGGGCGATGCGTTGGGGGGAGTAGGTGCCGTCCATGCCCCGGCAACCGTGCACGTTGTAGCTCACCAGGCGGAAGTGGACCCGGGGACCACGGTCCGTCTCGGGGAAGTACTCCACCGGGGAGATGCGCGGGATGTGCAGGCTGGGGGCGAGCATGGCTCCGGCCAGCGTGCGCTGGGCCATCTCCCGGAGGTGGAGCGGCCGGAGTCCGCCGTCCATCGGTTGTCCCAGGACCGCCTCGCGGGGGAGCAGCACGAACGCGCTGGTTTCCCGGGGGCCGGGTCCCCCGTGCGCGCCGTTCTCCAACTGAAGGGACCACGGCTCGCCCGCGTGGTACCCGAACAGCGCGATCGGCCCCGCGTCCGGATGCCTCAACAGGGCGAGGGTATCGTCGGTGACCATCGAGAGGAACGGATGATCCCGGCCGAAGACTTCGCCTGCGTCCTCGGGCAGGTGATATCTTCTGCCGCCGCTGCGGAAGACGACGGCGCCGGTGGCGTCGGCGACCATGACCGTGGGCACGAACGCATCCCGGGCGATGAGCTCGGCCAACCGCAGCAACTCCTCCTGCTCCATGGTCCGGGCGGGGTAGACATAGCCGGTGGGACCTTGATGGACGATGGTCAAGGTGTCCGGGGGAGCGGGGGTGGGTGCGGGCGCAGCCGGCTCCCGGCCGAGACGTCGGTTCTCCCCGCGGCGCATCCAGCGGGGAAGCTCGCGCCGCAGCCAGTGTGAACGGTCCATGGCCCGGTTGTACTGCAGCCGTTGTCTCCGCCGGGCGCGGTAGGCGGGCGCTTCGGACATCTCGAAGTGCTGCACGACCCTTTCGATCGCGGTGGAGAGGTCCTCCGGCCGCATCCGCGGATAGGGATGCGTTCTTTCCTGGCCGTGATCCGAATAGATCCAGACCTGGTAGTCGCGCTGCTTGGATCGCAGGGCGGCGAGCCAGACCCGCCGGACCGCCCGGTCGATACCCTTGAGGGTCCATCGGGCGAAGCGGGAGTCGGGGCCGCGACGATGCGCGTGTTCGTCGTAGCCGAGGTAGTTCAACTGGATGACCGGAAGACCTCGTTCGCAATCGATCGACGCGCCGGCGGTGACCAGCTCCCTCATCACCGACCCCACGATCACGCGGGTGGGGACGAAGCGCAGTTCGGCCCAGACGCTCAGCCCCCTCAGGGATCCCCGGAAGAAATCGTAGAAGGCCAGGATGGTCTCCAGGAACACATAGCTCAGGATCCGCACGATGCTCCACCCGTACCACAACACCAACGCGATCAGGCGGAAGGGATTGAGGGCCTGCCACAGCATGTCGAGCCCGGCGGTGGAAGCACACAGGTGCGGCTCGTCGGCGCCGCCGGAGAAGATGTTCGACCACGAGGATCCTCCCTGGAGCAATCCCCGCGCATTGTGCCGGAGTCGTTCCTCGACCGCGGCGGCGGCGGTCGGGTCGTTCATGCTGACCACGCTGCCCAGCTCGTGGTCGAAATACCCGAACGCGGGCACGGCGGTCTTCACTCCGTAGAAGAACTCGGCCTGGAAGCCCGGTGTCGACGAAGGCATTCCCGTGTACAGCCGGTGGAGTTGGCGGTCTTCCGACTTCAGGAGATGACGGAGGAAGGGCATCCGGCCCTCCTCCATGGCTCGCAGCAGCATGTCGTGGCCCAGGCCGTCGATCTGGATGAGGACGAGACCCGGTTCATGCCCGCCGGGCTTCTCCAGTCGATAGCCCAACAACCGGGCGCTCCAGCGATTGCGGCTCACGAGACGGCGCAGGCGCGCCACCAGGATTTCCACCCGATCCATCATCGTGCTTGCCAGGATGGTGGCAAATGCGCCGCTTGTCACGCGGCGGGTGGATCCGGGTTCAGGCGCCGGTGGGGGGGGGTTCCAGGTCGATCATCTCCGGGAGCGGCTCGACGGGATCCTGGAGCGTGACCTGGTGCGCCGATGCGGTCCGCCCGGGACGGCGGGCCGGGGGTGGCGGCTTCGCCTCGGGCCGGAGGGAGGAGGCAGGGTGGGACGGTGGGGGAGGCGGCGGGGACTGGATCACCAGGAACTGCAGGGCGAGCACCGCGGCCGCGGCGAGGGCCAGTGCGATCATCCCGTACGCGGCGGTCTTCCACAGGGGCTTGGCGAGCGACGATTCCTCCACGATCTCCTCGCGCGAAGCGGGCGGGGACGCCTCGGCGCTCGCTGGGGACGCGGTGATGGACCCGACGGATCTCGAGAGGCGGCTCTTGAGCAACGGCGGCGGTTCCTCGACCGGGGTGGACCGGCGCACCTCCGGGTCGGGATCGTGAAGGCTTGCCGCATCGCTCGCGTGCCGCGAAGGAACCGGGGCCGGGTCGGAAGGGGAACGGGAGGGTGCCAGCGGGTCCGCGGCCACGGTGGCCGTCGGGGCGTCGGGGAGTTCGAGTTCGGCGAACGGCGCGGGCGCTTTCGACCGCCGGGTCGTTCTTCCCGTCCTGGTTTCGGTCGCGCGGGAACCCAGCGGCCCGATGCCGCCGCTGTGACGGCGGCGCAACGACTCGGTTTCCAGGCCGGTGGTCAGTTCAAAGATGAGATCACTGGGGCCTTGCTTCACCGACCCGGACAGGCGCTGGAGTTGCGCGACCACGGTGTCCATCGATTCGGGGCGCCGGGAAGGATCCTTCTGAAGGCAACTGGTGATGAGGCGCTCGAGTCCCGGAGGGACATCGCGGCGCAGCTCCCGGATGGGCTCGGGTTCGTCGGAGATGATGGCCTGGAGCGTCGCCAGGTCGTTCTCCCCCTTGAAGGGGAGTCGCCCGGTCACCATCTGGTAGAGCAGGGATCCGAAGGAGAAGATGTCGGTCGCCGGGGTGAGTTCCTGTCCCCGCGCCTGCTCCGGCGACATGTAGGCCACCGTCCCGTAGCTTTCCGGCCCGGTGGTCTCCACTGAGCGCCGGGGCCGCAGGGCCAGGCCGAAATCCATCACCTTCACCCGCCCTTTGCCGGTGATCACGACGTTGGCGGGTTTGATGTCCCGGTGGATGAGCCCGTGGTCGTGCGCCGCCGCGATGCCCCGGGCCGTGCCCAGGGCGATCTCCACGATACGCCGGATGTCCAGGCGGCGAGTGGCGAGGATCTCCCGGAGGTTGGCGCCCTCGACATACTCCATGCAGATGGCGTAGACCCCGCCGTCTTCCTCCACCGAGTGGATGACCGCGATGTTCGGATGCTGGAGGCGGGCGCAGGAACGTGCCTCGTCGAGCAGGCGCCCCTGGGCGGTCCGGTCGCTGGTGAGACTGCGGGGCAGGAACTTCAGCGCCACCCGCCGTTCGAGGTTCATGTCGATGGCCAGGTAGACCTCGCCCATGCCTCCCGTTCCCAACAGGCGCTCGATCTCGAAGTGGCTGTAACGAGAGCCGATCATGCCTCCCGTCGCATCAACCCCCGTGCCAGTCCCGCGCGCTTCCTCCTAGGCCGAGTGGAAGGCATCGGCCAGGGCCTTGGCCCGGTCCAAGTCGATGGGATTGTTCCACTTACCGTCCTTCTTGAGGGAACTGCCCACGATGCAGGCGTCGGCCAGGGCGGCGAACTCCGGGGCATTTTGCACCGTCAGGCCGCTTCCCAGCACCAAGGGGAGGTCGCAGGCGGCGCGCACCCGGGAGAAATCGGCGGGATCGGGGGCCACCCCGGTCGATCCGCCGGTGAGGATCGCGGCGGAGGCGCCGTGGAGGCGCAGGGTCGCGGCGATCTCCTCGAGGGAGAGATCGGCGGTGGCGGCATGGCTGGCGTGTTTCTTCTTCACGTCCGCCCAGATCCCCAGGCCCTCCGCCTGGATGGAGCGGGCGTAGCGGAGGGTGGTGGCGGCGGAGGCCTCCACCCAGCCCTTGTCGGAGAGGTGGCCGTAGGTCCAGGCTTCGGCCCGCAGGAAATCCAGGCCGGCGGCCAGGGCCACCGCGACGGCCACCCGGTGGGCGGCGAACAGCACCTGGATTCCGACCGGGATCCCAGGGGGGGCGAGCCGCCGCAGCTCCCGGCCGATCACCGCGAGGTAGGCCGGCACCTCCGGGCCCATGTCCGCCTCGCGCAGGGGCGGGAAATCGTGCATGTTCTCCATCAGGATCGCGTCAAATCCAGTATCGAGAAGGACTTGCGCGTCCTGGAGCGCCCGGTCCAGGCTTTCCGGCAGGCTGCGCTGGCCGGGGCTGCCGGGGGTCGGCAACACGTGGACCATTCCCACCAGTGCCGGACGCCGCCGCAGGCCCAGGGGAGGGGAGGATGGATTCGCCATGGACGTGCTCCGGATCAAGGGCCGATTTCCGGGGAAAAACCCCAGTTTGCCTCCAAGTTTTGTTTGACACCCACCGGGGCGGTCAAGAAGATACCGGCACCACGTGGAGTTTTTTTCCCCGAATCCCTTTTCAGGAGGGCAGAAACCATGGCCGAGATGATCATCTCCAAGGCGCGGACCAAAGCGGCCGCCAGCCACTGCAATGTCTCCAGCGACTTCTACGACGCTCTGGACGCCAAGGTGCGCGAACTCATCGCGGCGGCGGAGAAGCGTGCCATGGAGAACGGCCGCAAGACCATCCGCCCCTACGATCTCTGATTGCTGCTGCGACGGGCCGGGGAATCCCACGCGTTCCCCGGCATTGAGAGCCCCTGGCGCGTCCGGGGGCTTCCCCGTGCCCGGCGGGACCGGTCGGCGCAGGTTCAGACCGGATCGACCCCCAGGCCCGGGCGCGTCGGGGGATGGATGCCGTCCGGGCCCACCACCGCCGGACCGAAGGGATCCTCCTGCAGCAAGGCGGCTCCGTCCAGGTCGGCCCACCGGGCCAGCGGCGCCAGATGGGCGGCGGCGGCGATTCCCAGGGAACTCTCCACGAAACATCCCACCATCACCTGGAGACCAGCTCGCCGGGCATCGTGGATCATCGACACCGCTTCGGTGATCCCTCCCGCCTTCATCAGCTTCACGTTGATGCCGTCATAGACCCCGGCGAGTTCCTTGACCCCGCCGCGGTCGGTCACATCCTCGTCGGCGACCAGCGGGAGGGGGGAATGCTCGCGGATGCGGGCGACCGCGTCCCACTGTCCCGCCGGCAGGGGTTGCTCCACCAGTTCACATCCCCGCTGGGCCAACCACGCGATCCGCTCGGCCGCTTCCTCCTCGCTCCAGGCCTCGTTGGCGTCCACCCGGAACGGCCGGTCGGTCCACCGTCCCAATTCCTCCACCGCCCGGAAATCGCCGGGGCCTCCGCCCAGCTTGAGTTTCAGGATGGGCCAATCCTTGGCCTCCCGGATCCGCGCCCGCAGCCCTTCCGGCTGGTCGATGGACAGGGTGTACGAGGAGGGCGGAGGGCCGGTGGGGTCGATGGCCAGCATCCGGCACAGGGGGAGGCGGCGGGCCCGCCCCACCCAGTCCCAGAGGGCGCTTTCCAGGGCGCACCGGGCCGCGCTCTCACCCGGCGCGTGTTCTGAGAAGGCCTGGAGCACCTCCTCGAGATGGAAGGGGGTCCAGGCCGCAAGGGGAACGAAGTCCTCCACCGCGGCCACCGCGCTCTCCTGGCTCTGCGCATACCGCGGATTGGGCGCTCCCTCGCCCCGGCCCCATCGGCCCTCGTGTTCCACCTCGACCAGGATGTTGCGGGCGATCCGGCGGCTGCCGCGGGAGATGGTGAAGGGACGGTGCAGCGGGAGGTCGAGGGCTCGGACATGGATCTGCACGCGGTTCTCCTTGGGCTTTCCGATTCCCTACGATATCGCGAGGCCGCCGGCAAGGACGATCCCGTGCGGGGGAGGGGCTGACAGGAAGGCGCGGTGGGGTGTACACTGGCCGGCGCCTCCCGGCGGGTTTGTCGTCCCGCCTCCCGGGAGTGTTGTTCCCGTGTCCGAATCCCACATCGCCCGCGTGGTCGCGGGCACGCTCGACGGGCTCACCGGTCTGCGCGTGCAGGTCGAAGTGGACCTGGCGCGGGGCCTGCCCGGCTTCCATCTCGTTGGACTTGCTTCGACCGCCACCCGGGAAAGCCGTGAGCGCGTCGGCGCGGCGCTGCGCCACGCCGGTTTTCGCTGGCCCGACCGGCGGATCACGGTGAACCTCGCCCCCGCCGATCTGCCCAAGGAAGGTGCGGGAATGGACCTGGCGATCGCATGCGGGATCCTCCTCGCCTCCGGGCAGGTTCCCCGTCCTCCCGACGCCCTGCTGGAACGAACGCTCATGGTGGGGGAACTCGCCCTGGATGGAGCGCTGCGGCCGGTCCGGGGTCTGCTCGCCCTGGCGCTCGACGCCCGGCGTCTTGGGGTGGACCGCCTGATCCATGCCGCGGGACAAGAGGACGAGGTGGACGCGGTGGCGCGCCTGCGGCGCGCGCCTCTCGCCCATCTCCGTGGACTGGAGGAGGCGTTGGGGAAACTCGAGCGCTTGCCGCTGCCGCCGGAACGTGTCGAACGCGACGAGACGCGGCAGGATCGCCTGCGCCTGGACGAAGTGAAGGGACAGGAGGAAGCCAAGCGCGCCTTGAGTCTCGCCGCGGCTGGAGGACACCACCTGCTGATGGTGGGACCTCCCGGCTGCGGGAAGACCATGCTGGCCCGGCGGCTGGCCGCGCTCCTGCCCCCCTTGACTGCCCCAGAGCGCGCCCAACGGCTTCGGGTCGAATCGTGCGCCGGTCTTCCCCTCGATCTCCGGGCTTCGTTCCGGCCCCCGTTCCGCGCCCCCCACCACAGCGTGAGCAGCGCCGGCCTGGTCGGGGGAGGGCGTCCGCCCCGTCCGGGGGAGATCACCCTTGCCCACCGGGGCGTTCTCTTCCTGGACGAGGCCGCCGAGTTCGATCGGAGGTCCCTGGACCGCCTCCGCGAGCCCCTGGAGAGCGGGGAGGTCCGGCTCTCGCGCCTGGGGCGCACCATCACCTTCCCCGCCGATTTCCAGCTGGTGGCCGCGACCAATCCCTGTCCCTGCGGCTGGCACGGCAGTCAGCGGAGAGCCTGCACCTGCCGGACCCATGAGCTGAGACGGTACCTGCGGCGTCTTTCCGGTCCGTTCCGCGACCGCATCGAACTCTGGGTGGCCCTCGATCGTGAGCCGGCCGAGCGCTGGTGGCGGCCGATGGACGAAGCCTCCGAACGCGCCCTGCGGGAGTCGGTACGAACCGCGCGGGCGCGCGCGATGGAACGAGGTCGGCTCAACACCGATCTCGACGGGGAAGCGCTCCACGCGGCCTGCCGCCTGGAGCCGCGGGCGCGCCAGTGGCTGGAGCGTTGGGCGGACGAACAGAACCTCAGTCTGCGTCGTCTGGCCTCGACGATGCGGGTGGCTCGAACCGCCGCGGACCTGGCCGGCCGGCACAGGGTCGAGATTGCCGACCTGGCGGAAGCCCTGGCGCTGCGTCCCCCCGCTTGAGGGAACCCCGGCAATGGACCCGGCTCGCCGCACGGTGGGCGGGCGACGCTTTCCGCATGGGGAGAACCCCGGGGGGATCAGAAGGTCGCGACCAGACCGATGGAGAACCAGATGACGTTGTAGCTCTCTTCCTGGAATCCCTGGAAGGGAATCTCCTGGCCCTGGTCATCCAGCGCGGTCAGCGGAATGTCGATGAGGCGGGTGTCATCGTTGGGGTCGACCTGGTTGGTGAGGAAGGACGCGTTGCTGTTGTGCTGCACCTTGGTGATGTAATCGCGGACTTCCAGGACGATCGAGAAGAGATCGTCGGCCACGATGCGCAGGCCCCCGCCGAAGCTGAACGTGAGGGCGGGATCGGAGCTCTTGAGATAGGCGCTGTCGATGACCCAGTACTGGGCCCCGACTCCTCCCAGCAGGTAGGGGATGAGATGGCCCCTCGTGAGCACGTTGTAGACCAGCGCCTGGTCGTGGTACCACATCACCAGCGATCCCACTTCCAGATCGTTCTCGAGGAGCTTGACCTCCCCGGGTTTCCCGGAGAACGAGCGTTCGGTGAGACTGGCGGAATCGATGTGCTGGGAGAAATCCCCCATCGTCATCCCGATCGTCGCCTGCCAACCGATGTGTCCCCAGTTGCGGCCGATCCGGAACTGCGGGCTGAAGGACGACTGTCCCTCGATCTTCATGTCCCCGAAGAGCTTTCCCTTGCTGTTCCACTTCACCAGGATCTGGTCGGCCCGATAGAGCGGCTTGGGAACCTGCATGAAGCCCAACTGGAGGGTGAGTTCCCACGTGTCCGCATCGATTCCGGCCTCGAAGGCCTTCTCTGTGACGACGTCCTCGTCCAGGCTCTCCAGGTCGTCGAGGTCGTCGAGCCCCTGCGCGTGAAGGAAGCCCGGGCCCCCCACGAGCAGAACGGAAAGCAGCAGACATCCCCTGGCGAAGGCGGTTCGGCGCATCGGCAAGGCACTCCTCGGTGAAAGAGTGAATCTCCAGGATCCAGGTGACCGGCGGCTTGTGCGCCGGAAGAACAGGGGATCTGGCCCACAGGATGGGGATGTACGCCAGAACCAAGGCTTCGGAGGGCTTTCCCGCCCTCTCCAGCGGCCTACATAAGTACCCCAAGGCCTCAACGATTGTCAATGCAAGCCGTTGCACAAGTTCCCATTGTGGCGCGATATTGGATCCAAGCCCCGTGATCGGTGAGGAGGACCACGCCATCCATCGTTCCGCATTCTTCAGGGTCCTGGCTCCGGCAGCCGTTTCCACGGCACTCCTGTCCCTTGTGGGGCTTGGGCTTCTGTGGGCCCAGACGGCGGTGTTCCCCGGGCCGATCTACCTGGACAGCCCAGGACATCCGGCGGATGTGACGGTCGTCGATCTCGACGGTGACGGTGTGCTCGACCTGTTGATCGCCGGTCGGGACGCAGGGAGTCTCTTCCTGCGCCTGGGACTGGGGGGGCTGCGCTTCGGGAGTCCGCGGGGCTTGACCCTCGCCGGGAGGCCCAGCCGGGTCGCCGTCGCCGACCTCGACCACCAGCTCGGTCTGGACCTGGTCTGGACGGACGAGGGGGCCGGCGTCCTGTACTGGGCGGTGGCCAGCGGCGATCCCACCCTTCCCTACGAGAACGTTTCGCTGCACCGCGAAGGCGAGGAGGTCACCGGTCTGGCCACCGCCGACCTCAACGGGGATGGGTGGGAGGACGTGGTGGTGAGTGTCGGCGGGGGCGATGAGCTCGCCTTCCATTTCAACGACGGGTCGGGAGGACTGCTTCCGGCGGTCCATCATCGGGCGGGGGATCGCCCCACCCGGGTCCTGGTCGCCACCGCGCCGGACACGCTCACACCCCGGCTGATCGTGATGCAGGAGGGCGCGTTGGCCCGCGACGTCGCGGTCTACGATGGATCGATCCCGGTGTTGACCCAGCGGATCCCGGTGGAAGGTCCGCGGTGGATCGAACTGGCTCCCTGGGATCTCGATGGCCAGGAGGATCTCCTGGTGATCGCCCGTGAAGGATCCAGCCTGCAGATCCACCGGCGGCAGAGCGACGGTTCCTTCAGCCGGGTCCGGGAGACACCGATCGCCCCGGGATCGGCCGCGGTGACCTCGCTGGAGAGCTTCGGTCCGTTGCGGCGCCTCGTGGTCGCGGAGGCGGCGAAGAGCCGGGTGACCCTCTTCGAGGGGATCCCCGGGGAAGGCCTCATGGCCCGTCAGTCGTGGTTCGTCGGGCCTTCCATCCGCCAGATCCTCCACTCCGATCTCGACGGGGACGGCCGGGTGGAACTCATCGTGCCGCTTCCCGACGAAGACCGCATCGCGGTGATTGAGCAGAGTGGCGCTGGACTGCTGGCCTACTCGTCGGTTCCCACCGGCTCGTCATCGACGGAAGTGCAGTACACCCCCGCCACCGCCGTACAGCCCGCCCGGGTGGCGGTGCTCGGTCCGGTTCCTCCGGCGATCCGGATCTACGAGCCCTTCGACAACAGCCTGCGCCAGGTGACGGCGGTCCCGGGATCCCGGGGCCTCCACCACGTGCATTGGATCGATGTCGACCGGGACGGCTGGAGCGACCTGGTGGTGCTCAGGGACTCGGTGGGCGTGGAGGAATTCCGGGCGGACAAGGGCGGCGGGTTCGTTCCGGGCTGGACCCTGTCGCTGGCCGGCGACTTGAAGGACCTGGCCGCCGGCGACATCGATGGGGACGGGTGGAGTGATCTGGCGGTCGCCGACGCGAGCGGGTCGAGGATCCTGACCTTCCTGAACGACCGCGCGGGCGGATTCACCGCCGCCGACGTGGTGGTGATGCCGGTCGCTCCCACCCGGGTGGTGCTCGCGGATCTCAACGAAGACGGAAAGAGCGATCTGCTGTTGCTGGACGGGACCACCTTTCTCTCCCTTCTCTTCCGCGGCGCCGATTCCTTCGGGTCGCCGGTGAGGATGGCGGTCGGCGGCAATCCCCGCCAGATCCTCACCGGAGACATCAACGGCGACGGCGCGCTCGATCTGGTCATCGCCGGGACCACCCTGGGCGGCAGTTACACCTCCTACGTCACCCGCGCGCCCGGCGTCTTCGAGCTCGCGTCCTTTTCGGAAACCCTCGTCTCGGGTTTCGTGGAGGCCCGACTGGGAGAGGTCTCCGGGGACGGCATCCTCGATCTGATCATCGCCTCCATTTCCTCCAGCGACGGGCTGGTGCTG
Organism: uncultured bacterium; assembly: GCA_964601275.1. Lineage (GTDB taxonomy): Bacteria > Krumholzibacteriota > Krumholzibacteriia > JAJRXK01 > JAJRXK01 > JAOZPE01. The sequence continues at coordinate 245,952 of CAZRMV010000002.1, forward strand.
CGCCAGGGATTGGGCGACGGCACCTTCGATCTGCCCTTTCCCATCCCCGCTGCATCGATCGCGGTCGCGGTGGCGGCGGGGGAGATCGACGGAGATGGAACCACCGATCTCATGGTGCTCGACGGGTTGTCCGCGAGCATGACCCTTCTCCTGCAGAACCCCGCATCCCTGGTCCCGGTGGCGGGCCGTCTCCTCGCCGCACGGATCGACGAGCGGGTCCGGATCATCGTGGAATCGTCGCTCTCCCTCAGGGTGATCCGCGAGCGCGACCGCAAGGACATCGACCTCACACCGGCCGCGACGGGCCGGTGGGAGGGATGGGACGCTGATCCGGGACGGGGACCCCAGAGCTACGCGCTGCTCTCCCCGGGCGGGGATCTCCTCGACCGCGTGGAAGTGGGGGCGTCTCCGGCCGCATCCCGGGTTCGTCTGGCGGAGCCCTTTCCCAATCCGGCCCGAGGCGCGGTCTCGATCCGCTTCCGCCTGCCCGCCGGTGCCCCGTGGTCGCTGCGCCTGGTGGATGCGAGGGGACGGGTGGTGGCACATCCCGCGGTGCGAACGGAAGGGGGAGGATGGTGGGTGGCCGCGTGGAACGGTCGTGACGCGACGGGGGAGAAGGTGGCCCGGGGGCGTTACTTCGTCGACCTCACCGTCGGCGGACGACGCTTCAGCCGTTCACTGGTGTGGACCGGCCCTTGAGATCCGCCGGCACGAAGGTGACTTCCTCTTCGAGTTCGATTCCGAAGCTCTCGCGCACCCGTCGCTTCATCTCCGCGGCGAGCTGGAGGACGTCCCGGGCGGTCGCGCCGCCGAGATTGACGATGATGTTCGCGTGCTTCTCGAAGACCGCCGCGCCGCCTACCCGCAATCCCTTCGCGCCGACCTCGTCGAGGAGTCGCCCCGCCGGGATGCGGCGCTCTTCGGGATGGGACGGAGGGATGTTCTTGAAGTAGCTGCCGGCGCAGGGTTGTCCCTGTGGATGCTTGCGGCGGCGCAGTTCGAGATTGTCTTCGATCACCTGCAGACTCTTTCCCCGGTCGCCCTCGTCGAGTTCGAGAGTCACCTCGAGCAGTACGCAATCATTGCGCTTCAACGCGCTCTCCCGGTATTCGAAGGCAAAGGCGGACGGCTCGATCCGGCGGATCGTTCCGTCCGGTTCGATCCACCGCGCGTCCACCAGGAAATCACCGATCGATCGCCCGTAGCATCCGGCGTTGCCCCAGACCGCTCCTCCGACGGTTCCGGGAATCCCCGCGGCGAATTCCAGTCCGCCCAGTCCGTGCTCGACCGTCTCCAGGATGAGGGAATGGAATCCGGCCCCCGCCTCGACCCGCAGGGTTCGTCCCTGGAAGTCGACCCGGCCCATCCGGTTCCGGATCACCAACGCCCGCAGACCCGCGTCGTCGACCAGGAGGTTGCTTCCTTCCCCGAGCAGGAAGACCGGAATCCGGTGTTCCCGGGCGGCGGCCAGCAGCTCGGCCAGCAGGGTGGCGTCCTCCACCTCGGCGAAACGATCCGCCGGCCCTCCGATCCCGAAGGTGGTGTGGCGGGACAGAAGAACATTCTTTTCCAGGCGCCCGAGGAATTTCCGGTCGAGTTCGGTGTAGGGATGGGAAGATCTGGACATGGACCCAACTCTTGCGGGGGAAGCCCGACGGCACCACTCTGAGAGGGAGGAACCCGCATCTCGCGGTGACGGGGAGCCGGCCGGTGCGCCGCCGGCGGCGGACCCACGAGGACGATGCCGCTGCCCCCGTTGCGACGCGAGAGTAGAAAGGCCTTCCCGGCTTGTCAACGAAACCGCCAATGACCGAGCGACTGGATCCGCTCCCGACCCCCGGGGGAAGCGGACGGGTCTGGCTATGGGCGTTCCTCTTGACCCTGTTGTTGCACGCGGCGGCGATCGGCCTGGTGGTGGTGACCCATCCCTTCGAGGCCGAGATGGTCCAGGCCAAGGAACCCGCGCCTATCCAGATGGTGTTCCAGAAACCGCCGGCGAAGGAGGCGGCGGCCAAGGACGCATCGCAGCCGGAGACCTTCAGCGAACTCCCGCCCGACCGGGCGGATGTCGCGCCCGACCGGGCGGATCTCTTGAGCAACGTGGACAGCCGTGCGCGGGACCGGGTCGAAGGCGGTACCGAGGGCGCGATGCCCCACCTGCAGGGGGAGTCGGAGACGCCCCAGGTGGCCATGCGGGAAGTCGACGCGGGCGCGCCCGCCACTATCGCTTCCCCGCCGGCGGGCCGGGGTGATCCCGAGGGCCGACAGACGGAATCGAGCCATCCTCCGGCGGCGGGCGGTCGACAGCCCGAGCCCCCGAGCCTGGATCGGCAAAGCGCGCAGCGGGAGGAGACCCGCCGTGCGGCGGGCGTGGAGGATGGCCGGGAAGTGCCCCGCCGAAAGGCCATCACCGCGCCGGAGAAGGAGCTGGTGCGCAACCAGGGCCTGGCGGTGCCCCAACTGGTGCGGCCCCAGCAGGGAATGCAGGACATCTTCCAGGAGGAAATGCACAATCCCGGAGGCAACGCGGCGCTCTTCGGAGATGTCAGCCTCAACACCCTGGAATGGGCCTACGCCCCCTGGCTGCTGCGCTTCCGTCGCGATTTCGTGAGGAACTGGGTGGCCCCGTACGCGTACTACCTGGGTCTGATCAGCGGATGGACGATGGTCGAGCTGGAGATCGCCAAGGACGGCCGCCTGCTGCGGCTGGATGTCCTGGGCGAACAGGGCCACGAGTCGCTGGGCCGCCAGAGCGTCGCCTCGTTCAAGGCCACCGCTCCCTTCCGTCCCCTGCCGAAGGACTTCCCCGAACCCACCCTCATCCTGCGGATCAAGCTGATCTATCCCCCGATCCGAAGGTAGATAGGGGCGGCTCGGAAGCGATCTCCCCGCCTTGCCAGCCACCGGGCTTGCCTCTATGGTGGGATTCGGCTGAAAACGAAACCAGAGGGAGAGCACCCGAGAATGCTGCAGACACTGATCAACGCGGGCCCGGTCATGATTCCCCTGGCCCTGTGCAGCCTCCTGGCCGGAACCATCACCCTCGAGCGGATCTTCGCCTTGCGGAGATCGAAGGTCCTGCCCAAGGAGATCGTCGAGGTGGTCGAATCGGTGCGACCGGGCAAGGACCTCTCGGTGGCCATCGAGATCTGCCGGCGCAACCCCGGAGTGTTCAGCCATATCATGCGAGTGGGCCTGCAGAGGGCGACCGAGCCGTGGCAGGAGATGCGGGATGCGGTGATCGACGCCGGCCGCCAGGAGACGCCACTGCTCGAGAGAAACCTCGTGTGGCTGGAGACCATCGCGCAGGTGGCTCCTCTTCTGGGTCTGTTGGGAACGGTCCTGGGAATGATCAAGGTCTTCGCGGCCATTTCCGTCGCCGGACTGGGCGATCCCCAAGCGCTCAGTGAAGGGATCAGCGAAGCGATGATCACCACCGCGGTGGGGCTGGCCATCGGGATCCCGACGCTGGTCGCCTACAACCTCATCGCGTCCCGCGCGGATGGTCTGATCACCGAGATCGAAGCCTACGCTTCGCGCCTGGTGACGCGTCTGCGCCGCCAGGACACGGTCATGATCGGAGACGAGGAGACGGCCATCGCCTTTCGCGGGGGAGAAGCGTCGTGAGCGAGATGGTCTTCCGCGAGCGCAAGAAGCGATCGAAGGTCGTCCTGAACATCACATCGCTCATCGATGTCCTTTTCCTGCTGCTCATCTTCTTCATGATCACCGGCACCTTCAAGCGCGCGGGCGAGATGAAGTTGCAGTTGCCGGAATCATCGACGGCGGCCCCGTTGAGTTCCGGGACCCAGAGTCACCAGGTCGAACTCGTATTGAAGGAGAACGGGGAGATCCTTCTCAACGACGAGAAGGTGCCGTCCAGCGAGGTGCCGGGCCGCCTCAGGAAACTGCGCCAGACCGATGAGGAATCGACGGTGCTCCTGGATGCCGAGGCGGGAGCCCGGCATGGCGACGTGATCCGGTTGCTCGATTTCGTCCGGGAAGCGGGCTTCTCCGGAGTGGCCTTCGGAACCCACATCAAGACCTTCAAGGAACCGGCGCAATGATTCTCCACGGCATGCGCGCCAGCGCATTCTCTTCGACCGGGATCCTGCGTCGCGGTCGACGGACCGTTTCTCCCTCGGCGATTCCTTGCCTGTTGGCAGCGGTGGTTGTGGCCGCGGCGGGTTGCAGCAGCGATGATTTCGGCCCCACCGGATCCGGCTTTCCCAGCGACGTCAGCCAGGACAGCCTCGCCATCGAACTGCAGATCGTCGGAGCCCGCGAGGAAGCGGCCTTCGAATTGCCCCCCGTCGCTCCGCCCCAGGGCCGGCCCCTCAACGAGCGGGAATTCCTCTACCTGGGAAGGATCGAGGCCACCGGTTGGAAGGCGACCCCGTTGCTGCGCTACGCCATCGCCTTCGGGGATACGGTGGCGCTCGATTCCCTGGTGGCCGATCCCGGAATCATCCAGAGCATCCCCATCTCCTTCCGCATGGGACGTGAAGACGCCAAGAGGGCCGCGGACAAGGTGCGGGTTTCGATCTACCAACTGAACGCGCCCCTGGACCCGTCGATGGTCGCGGGTCCGGTGACCGACTACCTCGGTCCGAAGATCGGCGACTACGAAGCCCTGCGGGGCCAGACCCTCGATTTCGATCTGCTCGAAGGAATGGACGCGATCCAGGCGATGGCGATCAAGCAGATGGCCGTCGACTGGATGGTGGCCGGTGGGCACAACGGCATCGCCCTGGTCGACACCGCGGTGGACAGTTCGCTTCTGGCCCTGGCTTCCTCCGATTTCGATGCGGGTGCCCATGAGCATCTTCTGGCGGCCCAGAACTCCTCGGTCGGCCAGGTGTTCATCTTTCCCAAGATGACGGTGAACTACAAACTGGGTTTCGATGAACTCGGAGTCACTTTCCAGCCCGAGAGCGATCTCACCGTCTTCGAACGCAGCTCTCCTCCCGATTCGACGATGCTCTCTCTTGACGCCCACCTCGTGCGCCGTTGCTGGTTCGACTTCGATTTCTCGGGCATTCCCCGGGCGGCGACGATCAACTCCGCGGCGCTGGTGCTTCATTTCGACCGTTCACGCTTCACCGTGACCGGATTCCCGGGATCGGAGGTTCCCCTCGATCCGGGGGAGACCGACGAGGATCTTCTCAACCGTGCCGATGGGGATCGGACCTTCCAGGGCAGCACTCTCTCCCCGGTGGAGATGACCGCGGTGGTCTATGAGGCCACCCGCGACGAAGCGGCGTCCCTGGATACCTCGTCGTTGCCGCAGGTGCTCAATGCCTTGCGATCGGTTCGGCCGGATGTGATCGTGAGCGGAACGGAAGAGGGGGACCAGCAGCTCAGCATCAACATCTCCGATTTCGCCCAGCGGGTGGTGAACGGCATCTTCGGTGATACCGTCCCGGGCCTGTTGGTGCGGTTCACCGATGAAGAACTCCAGTTCATCGAAGCGGGGTTCTATTCCAGTTCCGCGGGGGACAGCCTGAAACCCCGCATCGAGATCCGCTACACTCCTCCCGCCGATTTCGTGCCATGATGGGATCTCCTCTGCGAACTCCCGGATGGGTGCCGTCCGCGCTGGCGGCGATCCTCTTGGCCCTGGTGCTGTTGATGCCTCGGGCATCGTGCGCCGAGTCGATCTTCGGGCAATCCTACTTCGGTTCTCCCAGCGACATGACCGATGCCCGCGCCGAAGGCCGGGGTGGGGCGATGCTCGGCTACACCGATTCGCTCAACGCGAATGTCGGGGTTCCCACCCAACTCATCGATCTGAGGAGGGTCACCTTCACCCTGGTCAGCTCCTGGGGCAGCTCGACCTCCGAGGACTCGTTGGGTTCGGTGAAGCGCTTGGGCATCCTCAACCCCGCGCTGCGGGTGGGTCTTCCCCTGAGCCGGCGACTGGCGCTGGGATTGGGTTTCGTGGCCCGCCGTTCCACCCAATGGGTGATCCGGCGCGACGCGGCGGCCAGTCCCGATCCGTCCAACCCGGTCGAGGAAGTCCTCGAACGCGAAGGAACTCTTTTCGACTTTCCCTTCGAGCTGGGGGTGGAGGTGCTGCCGGTCCTGAGGGTGGGGGTTGGCCTGTTGCTGGTTCGTGGTACACTCCGCCAGCGCTATTCCGCGGTCCTTTCCGGCGCCGGTGCCAACCCCGCGGATGTCCGCGAGGACATCTACCGGGGCGAGGCCTGGAAGTTCGCATTGGGCCTGAAGGATCTCGGTCCGCTCAGCATGAGCGGATACTACGTGCCCGAGCACCTGGCGGATGTCGAGATCACCGTGCGGGGGGTCTCCAAGGATTCCCGCAGCGAGGACTCGCGCCGGGACACCCTGCCGGCCCGCCTGGGGGCGGGAATGCGGCTCGAGTTGCCCGGACGCTGGAGCCTGGGCGCCGACTACCGGTGGGAGCAGTGGAGCGCCTACCGCGGACGGGCCGCCTACACCGGCGCGCTGGAGGACGAATGGTCCGTCCACGCCGGACTGGAACTCGAGGAGGTGGGGAGAGGTAAACGCAGGAAGGCGCCCTACCGCCTGGGAGGATGGTATCGGAGCTGGAACTACTCTCTCGACGGTGAGACCATCACCGAGTGGGGAGTGAGCGTCGGCACCGGGATCCACCTGCTGGGTCCTTACAGCCGGGCCGATCTGGCGGTACAATACGGTCGGGTGGGTTCGCTCTCGCGCAATGGAGCGCAGGAGTCCTTCTTCCGCCTGGTGGTGTCGATCACCGGGGGGGAGAAGTGGTATTGATTCATGGGGGGACATTCTCCAGGTCGGCGTTTCGCCGATGGTCGAGGGAGGCATTCGATGAAGCTCGGTAGGAAACTCGGCTGGGTCCTGTTCGCATGGTTCGCACTGCTGTTGGTCGCCGTGCCGGTTTCGGCGGACACGGGCAGCCTTCCCGCGGATCTCCAGGAGAAACTGGATTCCCTGCCGGACAATGCGACGCGGATCGAGCTGTTGCAGAAGAAACTGGAGAGCTCTCCCGACGACCCCGCGTTGCACTTCGCGCTGGGGAACCTCTACCTGGACGAAGGCAAGTCCGAACCCGCGGCGAAGGAGTTTGCGACCACCACCCAGCTCGATCCCGGATTCCTGGGAGGATGGGTGAACCTGGGCAATGCCCAGGATGACCTGGGCCAGCTGGACAAGGCCATGAACAGTTACCACCAGGCCTTGCAGATCTCGCCCAACGATGAGAAGGCCCTGTGCAACCTGGGCGGGGTCTACTTCAAGAAGCGGGAAGTGGCCAAGGCGCTGAAGGCCTTCCAGACCGCGATCGAGCACCATCCCGATTCGCAGCTCGCGCACTACAACTTGGCGATCCTCTTTGCCGATTCGGAAGTCTACCGGGAGGCGCGACGGGAATGGGAGAAGGTGGTCGCGGTCGATCCCAAGAGCGACCTGGGGGAGAGAAGCGCGGCCAACATCAAGATCATCGAAGACCTGATGAAGTCCGAGATGCCCGATCTTCCCAAGGAAGGTGGAAGCAGCGGGCAGTGAGTTCCCCTTCCGGGACCAGGGCCGGTGAGATGATGTCCGCATGGTCCGAAGCGGAGCTTCCCCCCGCGGGCACTCGCGTCGTCGTGGGTTTGTCGGGAGGGGTGGACAGTGCGGTGGCGGCCCTTCGTCTGAAGGAACGCGGATGCGAGGTCTTCGGGGTGACCACCCGGAATTTCTGCTTGGACGACATCCCCGGCGGTGATCGGCTCGACGAACACTCCTGCTGTTCCCAGGAAGCGGTCGCGGCGGCGCGCGAACTGGCCAGCGATCTGGGCTTTCCGCACCAGGTGTTGGACCTCGCGCCGCTCTTCGCCCGCGAGGTCATCGACGACTTCGTGCGGGAGTATGGGGCGGGCCGTACGCCGAATCCCTGTGTGCGCTGCAATCGTTTCGTCCGTTTTCCCTCCCTGCTCGATCATGCCCGCAGACTCGGCGCGTCCCGGGTGGCCACCGGCCACTACCTGAGGCTGGTGCGTCATCCGCGCAGTGGATGGCATCTCGCCCGCGCGATCGACCAGGCCAAGGACCAGTCCTATTACCTGCACGGGCTTTCTCCGGAGATCCTCGCTTCCTGCGTGTTCCCCCTGGGCCGATCCTCCAAGCAGGAAGTCCGCGAGGAAGCGCGCCGTCACGGACTCGCCTGCGCCGATGCACCGGAGAGCCAGGAGATCTGTTTCGTTCCCGGCGGAGATCGGAGCTGGCTGACCGGTGAGGGCAAGGGACCCGGAGAGATCGTCGATTCGACGGGACGGGTCGTGGGGAGGCACCGGGGTCTTCCCCATTACACCGTGGGGCAGAGACGGGGACTCGGCCTGGGAGGAGCTTCCCCCCACTACGTCACCCGGATCGAAGCGGAGGAGAACCGGATCCGGATCGGGGGGGAAGACGAGCTGCTTCGGCGGGTTCTCCGCTGCGATCGGTCCTGGTTGAGGGATCCCGGCGAGGGCGCAGACGGTCTGGTCGCCCGAACCCGATCCCGGCATGCGGGCCGGGCGGTCGAACGCATCGAGTTCGAGGGGGATCGCCTCACCGTGATCTTGCGCGACCCCGACCGCGCCCCGGCCCCGGGGCAATCGGTGGTCCTCTACCGGGACGATGTCGTCGTGGGCGGCGGTCGTCTCCAGGAGACAGCATGAAGGTGATGAAACGATGGCGTCTCGGACTGGGAGCTCTCGCCGTCCTGGTGATCGCAGTGATCGCGGTGCGCCTCCTCCTTCCCGCGCACACCCTGCAGGAATTCCTGTTCGAGCAGCTCGAGTCGAGAACCGGCCTGAAGGCCACCGCCGAGGAGGCGAGCCTGCGCATCCTGTGGCCGGTCGGACTCCGCTTGAAGGGCCTGGAGCTCTCCACCGGAGAGAATCCCCGGCCGGGAATGCCCCGGATCGAGGGACACGTCGAGGAGGTCCTGGCCACCGCGGACCTCTTGTCCCTCCTCCGCAGGAAACCCCAGGTCCAGGAGATCCGACTGAAGCGTCCCGATCTGCGGGTGTGGATGCCCAAGGCCGCCCCCACGGCGCCCGCGGGCGAGGGCGACGCCGGCGGTTCATCTGGTTCGCCGAAGGCATCGCTTCCTCCGGCTCTCGCGTTGGCCCTGATGTCGGTGGAGGAGGGAACCTTCACCCTGCATCCGGCCTCCGGGGGAACGGTCATCCTGCGCGGGCTCGATCAACGGGTGCGGGCCCGCCTGCTCGAGGATGGCAGTTTCACCGGGCGGCTCGAGGGGAAGTTGGCAAGCCTCTCCGGAGGGGATCCACCCTTTGTGCTGTCGTCCCTCCATCTGAAGGCCCGGGTGCAGGGGAATCTGCAGCCGCTGCGGGTCCGGATCGAGATCGCCGAAGGAAGCATCCAGGGACTCACCGTCCAGGGACCCGTCGAGATCCGCCAGGACACCGAGGGGAGGCGTCTGGAGAGTGAGCTCCAGTGGACGCTCCCCTTGCCGGCGGCGCGGAAGCTCGTCGACGCATCCGCTTCGGTCCCGCCCGGGGTGGAGTGGGAATACCGGGAACTGCAGGGATTGCTGCGGGCGCAGGGGCTTCTTCCTCCGTCCGGCGCCTCCTCCCGCCAGTGGCTCGACCTCGTGTCGGTCGACGCGTCCTTGAGCGGTCTCCAGCTGGCCGGCCTGGGTCGTTCCAGCCTGGTGGAGGGGGGCATCGAGCTGAGGCAACGGGGAAACGTTCTCACCGTGTCCACGGAGAAACTCTCCCTGCCCGGAGCGGCATTCCACGGTTCGTTGGAACTTCCGGTCCTCGGTGCCGGGCAGTTGCAGGGCCGGATGGAAGGCAGGGTGGATGCAGGAGCGGTCGAGGAGCTGCTCCGTTCGATCTGGACCGAGCTTCCCCAGCAGATGACGCAGGGCGCGCCGCCGGTGGACAAGTGGCCGGGAGTCTCAGGCCAGCTCGACACGGTGTTGGACCTGTCGCTCCCATGGCCCATGGCGGGGGAGATTCCTCCGTCCGCCCTGCGTTCGAAGTGGAGCATCCGCCGGATCGCCATCCTCGGTTCCCAGATGCCCGACAGTCTCGTCCTTCAGGGAGGCGAGATCCAGACCCGGGGAACCGAGGTCCAACTGACCGCGGTCCGATTCCGTGGTCCGGGGCTGCAGGGGGAATTCGGCGGCCGATGGGAGAATCCGCCGGAGGGTCCCCGCTTCCTCGGCAGCGCGGCGTTCTCGGTGATCGACCTGGACCGTTTGCGCGCGCGGCCACCCTCCCGCCATGCCGCGTGGCTTCCGGGCTGGTGGCGGCCATCGACGGCCTGGGCCCTTCCCGCGCCCGCGGCCTTCCCGGCCCCTCCCGTCGATCTCTCCGCCGAGGTGGGTTGGCGTTGCGAACGTCTTCTCGGCCGGGGCTACGAGCTTCACGGGGTCCGTGGTGAGCTGCGTCTCGAGCGCAGGGTGCTCGAGCTGCGCGACATGGAGGGCGCGTTCGGAGACGGCCGGGTCCAGGGGCGGGCCACGATCGACTGGACCACGGCGACCCCGACCTGGTCGGTGAAGGTGAAGGGGAAGGATCTTCCGTCCGGGACGATCCTGGCGCCGGTGGCTCCCCGTCTCGCCGCGGCGCTGAGCACTCTCCTGCGCGGAGAGTTCACCCTCGAGGGTCCCTTGGGCGGAGCGGGAACCGAGATCCGGTCGCAACTCAGTGGGGAGGGAGTCCTGTTCGGGAGCGCGGGAAAACTGCTCACCGCCGAGTTGCTGGGCAAGAGCCTCTCCTCCCTGCCCGCCGGCGCGGCGGAGAGATTGCGTGAGATCCCCTTCCGGGAATTCCTCGCCCGCCTGCGCTTCGAGCAGGGGCGGGCGCAGTTCGATGAGATCCTCCTGAAGGGGGAGACGCAGGTCCGGGCGAACGGCTGGGTCGGCTTCGACGGGAAGGTCGATTACCACCTGGAGGTGAAACTGCCGCCGGGGGAGACGCTCGACCTGGGATCGTTGACTCCCCTGGTCGAGTTCCTGCGGACCGCCGACGGCCGGATCACCCTGCCGGTGCGGGTCCAGGGAGCGGCGGGACACCCCCGGATCTCCCTCGAGTTGACCCGGGCCCGCCAGCACATGGAGGATTCCACCCGCGAGTCGTTGCAGGACAAGTTGCGGGGCCTGTTGAAGAATCTGGGGAAGAAGAAGGAGGGCGGGGGCGGAGGGGGCCGTCTTGACACCCCCCAGGGCTGATGCTACATTGGCTCTCCGCTGCCGGATGGCCTTCTGTGCGCCGCAAGTGCGCGCATGGTAACAGTTTAGAGCGCTTCTGGGCGTCTCCCGGGGAGAGGCCCTTGCGCATCCGGGAGGGCTAGACCTAACTGGTAAGGCAGCGGTCTTGAAAACCGCCGGGCTTTTGCCCTTGGGGGTTCGAGTCCCCCGCCCTCCGCCATCTCCCCGCGGGAGCGGGGTACCCGGGTGAACCCCGAACCAGGCGGGCAGAGACGATCGGGAGAGGTGGCCGAGTGGCTGAAGGCGTACGCCTGCTAAGCGTATGTGTCGAAAGGCACCGAGGGTTCGAATCCCTCCCTCTCCGCCAGACCGGGGCGAGAGCCCCACGGACAATGCGCCCATAGCTCAACTGGATAGAGCGTTTGGCTACGGACCAGAAGGTTGGGGGTTCGAGTCCTCCTGGGCGCACCACAAACGGGGAAGGGCCGGATGGGAGACCTCCGGCCCTTCCCGCAACTCGTTTCCGGGAGGATGATCTGTCCATGGTCCGACCCAAGACCACCAATGGGTTCATCCCGTTCCTGATGCTGCTCCTGACCTTTTCCGCCGCAGCGGGCCACGCGCAGGATTCCACCACTCCCCTCTCCGAGGAGCCCGCAGTGAGCGATTCTTCCGGCACCCGCGTCGTCATCGAAACCAACCTGGGAAACATCACCCTTCGCCTCTACGACGATCTCACGCCGAAGACGGTCGAGAACTTCCTGGGCTTGGCGCGCAAGGGATACTACGACGGGGTGATCTTCCATCGGGTGATCCGCGGCTTCATGATGCAGGGCGGCGATCCCACCGGCACCGGCTACGGCGGCAAGAGCCTCTGGGGCGAACCCTTCGAGGATGAGATCGTCGAGAGCCTGAAGTTCGATCGGCGCGGGATCCTGGCCATGGCCAACGGCGGTCCGGGAACCAACGGCAGCCAGTTCTTCATCACCTTCGCCCCGACGCCGTGGCTCAACGGCAAGCACACCATCTTCGGCGAGGTGATCGATGGAATGGATGTGCTGGACAAGGTGGAGGCCGCCGAGGTCGGCCCCCGCGACAAGCCGGTCGAGGAGATCGTGATCCAGCACATCGATCTCCCCGCAGAGGCCGCCGGTCCGGATGGGCGGTAGCCGGGTCCGTACGACCTTCAGACGCCGGTTTCCGCGCACGGCCGCCAGGCGCCCGGTGGAACCCTCGATGCCGGGACGGGAAAGGAATCCGTCGTGTTCGTGCGGACCCTGATTCGAGCACTTCCGGCCTTCCGGACCGCATGGGGCGCCGTTCTGCTGGGGCTTGTGCTCGGGCCGCCCGCGGCGCCGGCATCCTCCAGTGAAACCCCATCGGATGCGGGACCGGGGCGGGGGCGTCGGGGCCACGGTCTCACCGTGTACCGGGGAACGATCCCGAAACGTTTCGAGGTGGAGATCCTGGGTCGCCTGGAGAAGTCCGGGTCGCGCGGGGATCTCATCCTCGGAAGGCTCTCCGGCGCACCCCTGGAGGAGACCGGGGTGCTGCAGGGAATGAGCGGCAGCCCGGTATGGGTGGACGGGAAGTTGGTGGGGGCGGTGGCCGCCACCTGGCCCTTCGCCAGTGAGCCGGTGGCGATGATCCGGCCCATCGTCGAGATGCGCCGGCTGGACCGCTATCTGCGGGAGGGAGGGCATCCGACCTGGTCGCTCGGACAGCTCAGCGCACCCGCGCCCCAGGCCCTGGGTCTGCCCCCCGGGCTGGAGGAGGGAATGGTCCAGACCGACTGGACCGGCCCCGCCCTGGTGGCCGAGCTCTGGCGTTCCGGAGACAACGGGGGGGGCTATGGGAATGCGGGGAGGTCCGCAGCCGCGGCGGAGGGGACCGGAAGGCAGGATCCGGCAGGCCCGAGGAACCCGCCGCCCGGCGCGGCGCGATTCCTCGAAGAACCGCTGGAGCTGGGCCGGGGCCTGGTGTGGAGCGCGGCGGGGCTGGACCATGGGGTGGAGGGCGCCCTGGGGCGCTGGGTCGGTTCCCCGGTGGTTCCCGCCCTCACCCCGGAGGCTGCGCCGCCGACCGCCCGGGTGTCTTCGTCCCCGGAGGCTGCGCTGCGGAGTTCCTCGGATGCTCTGCAGGCGGGGGACGCGGTGGCGGTGGTGTTGATCCGGGGTGACGCGCTGCTGGCGGCCACCGGCACCGTCACCGAGAACCGGGACGGCACCATCCTGGCCTTCGGCCATCCTTTCCTGGGATCGGGACCGGTGAGCCTTCCCCTGTACCGCGCGGAAGTCCTCGGGTGGATGCCCAGCCGCCAGGTCTCGTTCAAGTTCGCCCAACCCACCACCGAGGCGGGCGCCATGCTGGTGGACAGCCCGGTGGGAATCGCCGGGAGAATCGGGGTGCGGGCCGATGTCCTTCCGGTCGAGGTGGTGGTCCAGGACCACGGCGGATCGCGGAACTTCCATTTCGAGGTGGCCCGGCACCCCACCCTGACCGCGCCCCTGGTCTACTGGTGCGTCCAGAATTCCCTGATGGTCGGACAGGACCTGTCCACGGTGGCCACCGCCCGGCTCGACCTGGTCCTGGAACTGGAGGATCAACCTCCGTTGCGTACGCGCGTCGCCTTGACCGGCCTGCAGATCGGAGGGAACCTGGCCTCGGAGGTCATGTTGCCGCTGAACCTGCTGGCCTTCAACGCGGGACACACGGTGCGGGTGGAGCGGGTGAAGGCGACCCTCGATCTGCGCGGGGAGATCCAGAGCGCGCAACTGGGACGGGTGAGGATCCGTCCGGCGACGGTGCGTGCCGGAGACCGCGTCCATCTCAGCGTGGAACTGTTGCCGTACCGCGCGGCGCCGGTCTGGGTCGAGCTGGAACTGGACCTGCCCGCGGCCCTGGCCGACGGCAAGTATCTTCTGCACCTGAGCGACGGTGGGCGGGCGTTCGCCACCGAGATGCAACGGGCGAAGGCCCGGTGGTCGTACCCGGGATTGCGACCGATCCGGGAGGCCTTCGCCCAGCGCCGTTCGCCGGAGACCCTGGTGGCGGTGTTGTATGGCCGATCCAACGGGGCGGTCGTGCGGGGCAGCGAGTGGCAACAACTTCCTCCGAGCGTCCAGGGTGTCCTGGGACGCACGCGGGGAAAGGGTCCCGCCGAGGCGGTCGCGGCCGAGATCCTGGCCCGGGCGGAAACGGTCACATCCTGGATCCTCGACGGGGAACGGGTGCTGGATCTGCGGGTGGGCAAGCCCCCCCGCGACGAGGCGGTTTCCCGGCGGCCATGAGGGAAATCCATGGTGGATCCCCCGCCGCGACGGGGGCCGGGGTCCACCGCATCCACATGCAGGGGAGAGTTTCGATGCCGCGTGCGCATCTTCGAATCTGGTTGGTGTCCGTTCTGCTGGTGGCACTCCCGGGTGTCGCCCGGTCCGCGGGCACGGCGAATGTGATCCACCGGGGCGAGGCCTTTCTCGAGGGCACGATGAAGGGGGTGGCCCTCGATGCCGAGGGCAGGCTCTCGCCGGCGCTGTGGCGCAGCGAGGAGTGGAAGACCCCGGCCGCCTACATCTGGTGCCTGGCGCTCGATTCCCGGGGACGCTGGATCGCCGGCAGCGGGGACTCGGGGGTCATCTACCGCCAGGAGGGAAACCGCCTGAAGGAGTGGGCGTCGACGCCCGCCTTCGAGATCCTCTCGCTCTTGACCCTGGAAAAGGACGTGATCGCCGGCACCGGCACCGAGGGGGTGGTCTACCGGATCGATCCCAAAGGGACGGTGCACGAGGAGGCCCGGCTTCCCGAGCAGACCGTCTGGAGTCTCGCGCCCCGCCGCAGCGGCCATGGGTGGCTGGCGGGAACCGGTCCGGTGGCCCGGCTCTACGCCGGCGGAGAGGACCGCGTCGAGAAGCTCGCCGAGTTCCCCGCCACCAATCTCATGGACCTTCTCCGGGATGCGAAGGGATTGTGGATCGCCACCCAGGGTCCCGGACTGCTCTACCGCATCGAGGGGGAGGATCACAAGACCCCCCGGCTGGTCTTCGAGGCGGCCGATGAGGAGATCCGACGCGTGGTCTCCGATGGGGACGGCGGAGTCTACCTGCTGACATTGGCCCAACCCGAGGATTCCTCGGCTTCGTCCGATCCGAACGGTTCGCCCACCCCGCGCAGCCGGATCGTCTGGCTTCCCGAAGAAGGCGGCCAGGAGGAGATCTACCGGAGCAAGGATCCGCTCTTGAGCCTGGTGCGTCTTTCCGACGGGACCCTCCTGGCGGGCGAGGGGCAGACCGGACGGCTCCACCATGTCGATCCCGCCCGGGGGAAGGGGGTCGTCTGGGGAGACCTGGAGGGCGCCGATCCCCTGGTCCTGGCGATCGACGACGAAGGTTCGGTGGTCGTGGGCACGGGAAACCCGGGGAGTGTCTTCCTGTTGCAACGGGCGGCCCGTCACCGGGGAGAATACACCTCGGCCGTGGTCGAGACTCCCGGCAGCGTGGCCTGGGGCCGGGTGCAGGTCGAATCGGAGGGGCAGGAGGTGAGGGTGCAGACGCGCAGCGGCGTGCGCGCCCAGCCCGATTCGAGTTGGAGCGCATGGAGCCCGGAAGTGCCTCCGGGGACTGTGGTGGGCGCTCCGATCGCCCCCTACCTGCAGTACCGTCTCCTGCTCGGCGGAGGCAAGAACCCGGCGCGGGTCAGCGCGGTGCGGCTGAGCTGGCGGGAACGCAATCTCGCCCCCCGCATCCGCGAGATCCGGGTGGAGGGTCCGGAGGCCCCGCTCTATCCGGGCGGGGTCAACGGGAATCCGCCGTCACCGGTGAGCCAGCGCTTCGATGACGGGCTCACCGTGGAGTACTCGATCTATCCCGATCCCGACCGGGCCGAAGCCGAGCGCAGCGCGTGGGCCCGGGGCATCCGCACGCTGCGCTGGTCCGCCGAGGATCCCAACGGGGATCGCCTGCGCTACCGCGTCCAGGTACGTCCCGAACGCGGAGGAAACTGGTACACCCTCGGGGAAGATCTCAAGGTCGCGGTCTTTGCGTGGGACACGAGATCCTTCCCCGACGGTCCATACCGGATCCGCGTGCGGGCGGATGACAGCCTGGACAATCCGGTGGGAGGGGAGAGAAGCCGCGAGGAGATCAGCGGATTGATCCTCGTCGACAACACTCCGCCGAAGGTCTCCCGCCTGGAATGGGCGGACCGAACGCAGAGGATCGTGCGGGGGGAAGTCCTGGATGAAGGATCCCCGCTCGTCTCCCTGTCGATCCGACAGGGCGAAGGGGAATGGCGCCCGGTGCAGCCGGAGGACCAGGTTCTCGAGGGACCCCACGAACGCTTCGAGGTGGCCCTGCCCGACGGCGACGGAGACGAGCAGCCGAGGATCTGGCTGCGGGTCGTGGATGCCGCCGGGAATACCACCGTGCGGGAGCTCCTCGGGCCGTGATCGAGCGCGACGACGAGCGCTTCCTGCAGCAGGCTCTCCGGGAGGCGGAGAGGGCTTTCGAGGAGGGGGAGACCCCGGTCGGCGCCGTGGTGGTGCGCCGGGGGGTGATCCTCGGCCGCGGGCACAACCGGGTCGAGAGCCTGGGCGATCCCACCGCACACGCCGAGATCCTCGCCCTGGGCGCCGCGGCCCAGGCGGCGGGCGACTGGCGCCTGCAGGGGTGTACCCTCTACGTGAGCATGGAGCCCTGCATCATGTGCGCCGGCAGTCTCCTGTTGGCCCGCATCGACCGCCTGGTCTACGGGGTGCGCGATGAACGGGCGGGCGCCTGCGGGACGCGTCTGGATGTCCTGCAGGCCAATCCCTACGGACACGATCTGCGGGTGACCGACGGCTGTCTCCAGGACCCGTGCCGCGCCCTGTTGCAGGAATTCTACCGCCGGCGCCGCCGGGAAATGCCACCGGCGCCTTGATCCTTCGCGGCAAGACAGTATCATCTAGTGCTGGCCGGACCGCGTCCGGCCCCGCTTTTGAGGAGAGATGCGAGAGCGGCTGAATCGGCACGACTGGAAATCGTGTGTACCGAAAGGTACCGTGGGTTCGAATCCCACTCTCTCCGCCACTTGACACGACCGGGCCCGGTCGCCGCGGCCGGGCCACGCATCTCGCGGAGAGGTGCCGGAGCGGTCGAACGGGACGGTCTCGAAAACCGTTGATCCCGCAAGGGGTCCCAGGGTTCGAATCCCTGCCTCTCCGCCACCTTCTCTTCAGGGTTCCAATCGAACCAGCAGGGCTCCGCTTCCCCCTTCGCGAAGCGGGGCCTCCTCCCAGCTCGCGACCAGCCGGGGATGTTCGTCGAGCCATCGACGCACCTCGGGCCCGAGCACCGGGACTCCTCCCGGGGAACCGTGTCCCTTGCCCACGATGACGATCAGCTCTTCCTCCCCCAGCCGGCGCTTGGCCACGAGGAAGCGTTCCAGGGTCTCAAGGGCCAGTTCGAGGGGCAGCTTGCGCAACATGAGGCGGGAACGCCGGGTGCCCATGCCAGGGGAGCATTCCGTCCCTCCTGTGGAGGGGCGTTTCGTTCCGGCCGGGCCGGGGTGTTTCTTCCCTCCCTCGCTGGAGGATTTCCCCCCTTTGCCGGAAGAGGCCGATCGGCGCGGCGGTGGAGCCGACTTCGATGCGGGTGGAGGGTGTTCCTCGAGGTACTGGAGAATCTCCTCGTGGACGGGATCCTCCCGGCGGTGGGGGGGCTGCTTCCGGCGGCGGCGGGCCATGGCTTCCTCCAGAGGTCGAGGCCAAAGGGCCCCGGGAAAATTGACATCCACCGGCGCCCATGCTACTTCATAGCGGGCAGGGGGATGTAGCTCAGCTGGGAGAGCGCCTCGTTCGCAACGAGGAGGTCGGCGGTTCGAGCCCGCTCATCTCCACCAGGTTTCGTCGATCGTCCCGCCGCCCCGGCCCTGGCCGGGGTCTGCCGTCCCTCGGGGATCGTGCCGGCGGGAAACGACATCACCTTGGGCCAGGCCCTGCGCAACGACAGCTTGCGAACCCGGTCAGGACTGGAAGGTAGCAGCCGTATGCAAGTCCTGCCGTGTGCCGCAGATCGCCTGGCCCATCTCTTCCCCATGGGCGACAAGCCCTGAGCCCCCGGCGGTCATGTCCTACCAGGTCCTCGCGCGGAAATGGCGTCCCCAGACCTTCGATGACATCGTCGGCCAGGAGCATGTGACCACCACCCTGGGCAACGCCCTGTCCAAGGGCCGGGTGGCCCACGCCTATCTCTTCTGCGGTCCGCGCGGCTGCGGCAAGACGACCATGGCGCGCCTCTTGGCCAAGGCCCTCAACTGCGACGAGGGTCCGACGCCCACTCCCTGCGGCAAGTGCCCTTCCTGCGTGGGCATCGCCGAGGGGAATTTCCTCGACGTGCTCGAGATCGACGCCGCCTCGCACACCGGCGTGGACAACATCCGCGAACTTCGCGAGAACGCCCAGTACCAGCCCAGCGCGGGCAAGAAGCGCATCTTCATCATCGATGAGGTGCACATGCTGAGCAAGGGCGCGTTCAACGCCCTGTTGAAGACCCTGGAAGAGCCCCCGGAGCACGTCCACTTCATCTTCGCCACCACCGAGCCGGCGCGGATTCCCCGCACCATCCTGTCTCGTTGCCAGCGATTCGATTTCCGGCTCTTCACCCTCGCCGAGCTGAAGGACCGCCTGCTGATGATTGCCCAGGCGGAGACCCGGAAGGTCGACGAGGAAGCGATCGAATTGCTCGCCGCCATGGCCGAAGGCAGCATGCGGGATGCCCTGAGCCTTCTCGACCAGGCCTTCTCCTCGGTGGACGGCGTCCTGGAGAAGGACGCGGTGATGGAACTCTTCGGGCTGGTGGGTCCCGAGTCGTACCTCAAGCTCATCGACGCCATCCTGGAAAAGGACAGCCGGGCCGCCCTGGATCTGACCGAGGAACTCAACCACTCGGGCTTCGACCTGGTGGATTTCGCCCGGGGGCTGGTCGGTTGGTTCCGCGACTTGTTGCTCATGAATCTCGACGAGGAACTCGCCGTCCGGGTGGAGAAACCCGAAGCGGTCAAGCAGCGCATGAAGGAGCAGGCCTCCCGCTTCCTCGCCCAGGATCTGCTCTATCTCACCCAGCGCGCCGCGGACAACTACAGCCGTCTCGAGCGCGCCCCGCATCCCCGTTGGCTGCTGGACGCCCAGGTGGTCGAGTATACCCGCATGGAGAGCCAGGTCCTCCTGAGCGAGATCCTCGGCCGGATCGCCCCCGGCGGGTCCGAAGGGGACGGCGAGGGGTCGCCGAAGACGGGAAGTGGACGGGAAGGGGCAGAAGCGGCCCGGCGGAAATCGTCTTCCCGCCGGAAGGCGTCCACGGCCGCGCCGGCGGGCCGTCGCGAGGCACGGCCGGCGGCGAGGGTGGGAGGAGCCTCCTCCTTCCAGGAGCCCGAGACCGCCGTCCCGGCGGATCTCCTCCCGGCCTTCCGCGACTTCGCCGGCGCGGCAAAACGGGAGAACCCCCCGGTCGCGAGTTGCCTGGTGAAGGCGGCGCCCCGCATCGACGGAGACTGCCTCCAGTTGCGATTCGATCCGGGTGAGGAGTTCTCCCGCCGGCAACTCCAGGACGGGTCGACGCTGGCCTGGCTGTCCACCCTGACCGAGGGGTGTTTCGGTCGCCCCCTGCGGGTGGAGGTCGTGAGTGCTCCCCTGGAGCGGGGGGAACAGGACCTGCGCGACCACGTCCGGCGCGACGTCACTCCCACCACCTCCCAGGAACTGGAACGCCTGGCCCGCGAGAATCCCGCGCTGGGCCATCTGCTGAAGAGCCTGGGGGGACGCGTTCTCGACGAGGACTGAACGACCGGATCGAACTTTCCGCCCCTCAACGAGGTGGTCCACCATGGACATGAACCAGTTGATGAAGCAAGCCCAGCAGATGCAGCAGCAGATGCAGAAGATGCAGGAGGAACTGGCCACCCGGACGGTGCAGGCCGAGAGCGGGGGAGGGATGGTCCAGGTGACCCTCAACGGCCGGCACGAGCTGGTGGGCATCCACATCGATCCCAAGGCGGTCGATCCGGACGAAGTGGATTTCCTGGAGGATCTCATCCTCGCCGCGGTGGCTGAAGGGCACAAGAAGGTGACCGAGATGACCCAGGAATCGATGGGCCGGATGACCGGGGGGTTGGATCTCCCCGGCCTGTTCTGAGGTCCTTCGCGTGGACCGCTTGAACCTGGGATCCGCCCGGCTGGAACGCGTGGTCAAGCTCTTCGCGCGATTTCCCGGGATTGGCCAGAAATCCGCCACGCGGATGGCCCTGTATCTGTTGTCCGCCGGCGGCAAGGAATGCCACCAGTTGTCCGAGGCCCTGCTGGAGATGGCCTCGCACGTGAAGAACTGCGAACGCTGCGGGGCGATTTGCGAGGGAACCCTCTGCGATCTCTGCCTGGATCCGCGCCGGGATGGAGCCCAACTCTGCGTGGTCGAACAACCGACGGATATCTTCTCGCTGGAGCGGGCCGCGGTGTTCCGGGGGCTCTACCACGTCCTGGGAGGCTTGCTCTCGCCCCTGGACGGGGTGAAACCGGACGATCTGCGCCTGGACCAGCTGCAGGAGCGGGTGCGCGCGGAGCCGGTGGAGGAAGTGGTCCTGGCGTTGCCGGGAAGCGTCGAGGGAGAGGCCACCGCGCTCTTCGTGGCCCGCCTGCTCAAGGACAGCGGGGTGAAGACCAGCCGCCTGGCCACCGGGATTCCCGTCGGGGGGCAGCTCGATTTCGTCGATGACGTCACCCTGGGACGGGCCTTCGCCGGCCGGCTTCCCCTGCGGGACTGATCCCCCTCCGTTTCGCGATTTCCCCCCGTATCCTGCCGATTCCCCCCTGGATCCGCCGATCCCTCGCCCCTGGCGGGGTCCGGGGAGCCCTCTTGCCGGGCCGGGATCCGACCCGGGAAGGGGGGACGGACCGCTCTGTGCATGCTTCTTGCGAAGACCCGGGATATCGACGGATGGGGAGGAGTCCACCGAGGAACCCCCCGGCGCCCTTCCCAGAATGGGGATCCGGGTGCGCCCAGAACATCCAAGGGCCTTGAACTCGTTGTCTGGCAATGGGATATGGCCCTCAGTAGAGCGAGGCGGGTATGGTCAAGGCCGATTGGTCGATCTTCGAGGAGGACTACTGGGCCATCAACAGCGTCCTCTCCGATCTGCTCAAGAGCAGCAATTCACGTTCGACCCTGCTCATCGATCGCACGGGACAGCTCATCAGCAGTGTCGGGACTCCGCCCGAGTTCGATGTCACCTCGTTCGCCAGTCTCTGCGCCGCCGATTTCGAGGCGAACAACCAGTTGGCCCAGCTGATCGGAGAGAAGGACTTCTCGACGCTCTATCACCAGGGTGCCGAGGAGAGCATGTATCTGAGCAAGATCGTCAACGACGTCATCCTGGTGGTCCTGTTCGACAAGAGCACCACCCTGGGGTTGGTTCGGCTGCGGGTGAAGCGCGCGGTCGATGAGCTGGTGACCATCGTCCAGAATCTCTTCGAGAAACTCGAGTATCGGAACGAGGAGTACGACACTCCGCTCGTCGATGATGATTTCACCAAGGAAGTCGAGGCCGAGATCGACAGCCTCTTCGCTGACTAGCCATCCGGGGGAAGAATCCGTGTCGCTGATCAACTACAGCTCGCGCGAAATCAACTGCAAGATCGTCTACTACGGTCCTGGGTTGGGTGGCAAGACCACCAACATCCAGTACGTCTACGACAAGGTCTCTCCGGAAACCAAGGGCAAGCTGGTCACCCTGGCCACCGAGATGGATCGCACGCTCTTCTTCGACTTCCTGCCGCTGGAACTGGGAACGGTGAAGGGATTCAAGACCCGTTTCCACCTGTACACGGTGCCCGGTCAAGTCTACTACAACGCGTCGCGGAAACTGATCCTGCGGGGCGTGGACGGAATCGTGTTCGTGGCCGACAGCGACGAGAACCGCATCGACGCCAACATCGAGAGCCTGTACAACCTCTACGAGAACCTGGCGGAGCACAACCTGAAGCTCGAGGATCTTCCCTTCGTCATGCAATGGAACAAGCGGGATCTTCCCAACGCCCTGCCGGTTCCCGAACTCGAAGAGGAACTCAACCCCCAGAAGTACCAGGCCGTCGAGGCCGTCGCGGTGAAGGGACAGGGCGTGTTCGAGACGCTCAAGCAGGTTTCCAAGATGGTGCTCCACAAACTGAACTGAGAAGCGACCATCCAGGATCGGGCGAGGCGCCCCTCCCTGCATTCGGCCCCGGGCCGGATCTGGGTGGAGGGGCGCCTTTTCTCGTTGGCGCCGCAGAGTCCACTCCCCACGAACTTCACCGGTCCTTTTCCGGGGACGGAGCGGGATCGGCCGAAGGGGGGAAGACGCCCGGGCGGACGTAGATCCGGTACCGCTCGCCGGCATCGATCCGGCGGAATCCGCACTGGTCGGCCTGGGACATCGCGGTATCGGTCTGGGAGCCGAAATCGCGCAGGCACCATCCGCTGAGCCCGAAGCGGCGGGAGTTGAAGCAGATCACCTCGGGGAATTCCAGGTGATGTCCGGCTCCGCTGACGAAACCGGTGAGGGTGCGGCGCTTGTAGACCTCGTCGGCGGGAAGGTTCAAGAGGAGATAGCGCTCGTCGTAGAAGCGGGTGAAGAGAGGGTAGACCCGTTTCCGGAAGGTGGGCACCCAGGCGGCCACGGCTTCCGGGGCGACGACCCGCGCGCCTTCCTCCACCTTCTCCACCAGGAGGCGCGCCGCCGCATAGTCGGCCGGCGGAGCCTTCACCTGCGGAGGCCAGTGCCACCAGGTGTCGTTCCGGGAGGAGAGGGGGGAAGTGGTCCTCGACCCCGGGATGAGCACGGTGGCCAGGATCACGGTGGAGATCCAACCCACCTTCCTCCACCGATCCAGCAGCACCGCGGTGGCGCTCAGTCCCACCGCCATCATCGCGGGCAGGGGCAGGACCCAGAAGCTGCGGAACCAGAGTTCGCGGCTGGAGGGGGTGTTGGCGAAGAGGCGGACCGCGACGGGATTGAAGGCCAGGAAGAAGGCCAGCGGCAGCAGGATGAGGACCCGCGCCACCCGGCGGTCACGGGGCACGCTCCACGCGAAGAGGACCAGGAAGAGAGCGAGCAGGCGCATCCGGTCCTGCCCCAGCACCATCTTCATCGCGTGGTCCAGGACCGCGAAGGGAGTGCGGCCCGGATCGCTCGCGTTCTTGAAGCGGGCGAGCGCCTGCGCGCTGTGCTGCATGGGAGCGGCCATGATCCCGGCCAGGAGCAGAGGATGCACCGAGCAGAGCAGACCGAGCAGGAACCAGCGATTCCATCGTCCCCGCCACATCCCCACCAGGACGAGCCAGGCGATGGGGACGACCGAAAGGCCGCTGAAGCTCAGACCCATCGCCGCGGTCTGGGATGCCCACAGTGCCAACGCGCGCGGCGGCGAGGGTGCGGCCGCATACCGCATGGCCATTGCCGCGACCAGCGGGATTCCCACCGTCAGAAGGACCCCCTTGCCCTGGTGGAGGCGGATGAAGGCGAAGTTCCCGTAGGAAGCGTGTCCATCGCCGAGGCTCAACAAGAGGGCCAGGGTGAGCAGGGTGGCCAACTGCCAATGCCCCGGCAGGAGGCGGCGCAGAAGAAAAGCCCAGGCGAAGGGAGAGAGGAAGGCGGCCAGGGCGGCCATCACCCAGTGCAGGGACAGGATCGGCGTGAGATGGGTCAGGCGACTGATCGCGGCGGCCAGGGCTTCGAAGGAATGGGCCCGGTAGGCGGGCAGCAAAAGCGGCGCTCCTTCGATCCCGAAGATCCCATCGTGCTGGAGGAAGGGTTGCCCGGGCGAGCCGGCGGCTCGCGCCACCACGTTGCCGTAGAAACAGTCGTCGGTGTCGGCGTGATGGGCGGCGAGGGTGAGCAGGACCAGGGCCACGGCAATTGTCGTCAGGAGGACGAGATCGCGCCGGCGGACGGGCGGTGCGGTCGCGATCGCGCCGCCCGCGTCCGCGCGTTGCTTCCATGCGTGGTTGGAGAGGAGGGCAACAACGAGCAGGGTCAAGGCCGCTGCCGCGAAAGGAGCCGGCTCCTGGGTCTGCGCGTAGACGCCCACCGCGGCCGCCGCACCCCCGGCGGCGAGGATCATCTTGAGAAACGGCGCGCGCGGGTGACCCCCCTCCGAAGTCCGGGCTCGCGCGGCCCGGGAAGCCGATCCGTCGGGGAC
The DNA here is from genome assembly GCA_964601275.1 of uncultured bacterium. Taxonomy (GTDB): domain Bacteria; phylum Krumholzibacteriota; class Krumholzibacteriia; order JAJRXK01; family JAJRXK01; genus JAOZPE01. The sequence continues at coordinate 270,320 of CAZRMV010000002.1, forward strand.
CGCATCTTCCTCCTGCATGCCGACCCATCGCAGGAACCAGGAGGGCTTTCCCACGACGCGCCGCCTTCCCTCGAGCGCGGCCCCCAGGAAGAGGGTCGCAGAGAACGCGGCGATCAGGGTGTCCAGGGACAGCCGCCACCAGACCGCGAGATTGCAGAGCACGGTCCACACGGCGTAGAGCAGCACGGCAGCGGTGCACAGCCCGGCGATCGGCGTCCAACGTCTCACGTGATCTCCTTCTCGCCGGTCCCGTCCGATCTGCGGACGCTTCCGTCTTCAGCGCCGGAGGCGGAGGCGCCTTGGCGATGCGCATCCCATCGGCCGCCGCCTGCAAGGTGTACCGGAAGGGTGGCGCCGCCGACAAGTGGAGAGTCTCTGCGCCTTGACCCGATCTGTCGGGTTCCTTAGGGTGGCGTGCGGGTCGAAACGATACGCGCTGCGGCGAGGCGGTCAGGGTGCAACGGCGATTCGGACATGTTTTCGGAACCTTCTTCGGGGTGGGGTTTCTTCCGGTGGTTCCGGCGACCTGGACCAGCCTGGTCGTCGCGTTGTTGTTCCTGGTGGTTCCCCTGCAGGACCTCTCCCTTCAACTCGCCTTCCTGGCCTTCACTCTTCTCACCGGGGTTCCCGCGTGCGGAATCCTCGAGAGGGAATTCGGGGAGGATCCGCCGCAGGCCACGATGGACGAGGCCGCGGGCATGGCCATCAGCCTCCTGGCGGTTCCCCTGACCCCGCTGAATGTCCTGGTGGCCTTCGTCCTCTTTCGTCTCTTCGACGTGATCAAGCCGCCCCCCGCTCGCGTCGCGGAGCGCTTGCCGGGAGGGTGGGGAATCATGGCGGACGATGTACTGGCCGGTATCTACGCCCGCCTTGCCATGGTGGTCTGGTTGTGGTGGGGGTGAAGCGCCGGCGGCAGGTGGGCCTGATCATGGTCGGCGACGAACTGCTCGACGGCCGCACCCCGGAAGGCAATTCCCGCTATCTCATCGAGCGCCTCCGGATCCGCCGCGCCCCCGTGGGCTCGATCCGCATCGTGCCCGATCGTCTCGAGGCCATTCGGGCCGCGTTGGAGGCGGCCCACCGGGAGTCGGTGGCTGTGGTGGTGAGCGGCGGACTCGGTCCGACGCCGGATGACATCACCCGCCAGGCCCTCGCCGCCTTTGTCGCCGAGGAGCTGATCCTGGACGAGAGCCTGGTGGAGGCCCTCGAGGCGCGCTACCGGAGCATGGGGCGGGAGATGGCCCGGAGCAATCTACGGCAGGCCTTCCGCACGCCGAGCGGGCGGCCCATCGAGAATCCCCGCGGGACCGCGCCGGGCTTGTTGCATCTGCACGAGGGGGTTCCCCTCATCCTGCTTCCGGGAGTGCCGGCCGAGCTGATGGCCATGTGGGAGGAGACTGCCGAGGCGGTGGTCCTGCCCCTGGTCGAGGGCAGCATGCCCCCGGTCCTTCGCCTGCGGACCGCGCGCCTGGCCGAGTCGGATGCCGCCGATCTCGTTCGCGATGCCCGGATCGATTCCTCCGAAGCCGAGGCGACCTTCTGCGTCACCCGCTTCGGGGTCGATATCGTGTTGCGGGCGAAGCGGGAGGAGGTCGCGCTGCGGAGGATCGCGAACTCCCTCATCGGCCGGCTGGGGGCGAGACTCTACGCCATCGGAGACCGCGGCCTCGACGAGGTGCTGGTGGAGGCCTTGGCTCGGCGCGGGGAAACCCTCGCGGTGGCCGAGTCCTGCACCGGGGGGATGCTGGGGAGCGCGATCACCGATGTTCCCGGCAGCAGCCGCGTCTTCCTCGGGGGCGTCATCGCCTATTCCAATGCGGTGAAAGCCACTCAGTTGGGAGTGGACGAAACGATCCTGCGGGAGAAGGGGGCGGTCAGCGCGGAGACCGCCCGGGCGATGGCCGAGGGCGTGCGGGAGAGGCTCGCGTCCACCTGGGCGCTCGCGGTGACCGGCATTGCCGGCCCGGGAGGCGGCACCCCGGAGAAGCCGGTGGGAACGGTCTACGTGGGGCTGAGCGGTCCGGGCGCGGCGCGATGTGAACGGCTCCACCTGCCGGGTGACCGCCGCCAGAACCGCCAGTGGAGCGTGGCCGCCGCGCTGGACCTGCTGCGCCGGGAACTGAAGACCCCCGTTGCCGATGCCTCCGCTTCTCCCGGGCCAGGAGCTTGAGAGGGTCGAGGGTGTGGATCCGGGCAACGACCCGGGCATCTCGCCAGAGGCCCAAGGAGAATCCCCGCCGATGCGTCTCTTTCTCGCCATCACGCCTCCGGACAACCTGCGCCGCGAACTCGCCGCGTTGCTGCTTCCCTTCAGCGCCGAGCTTCCCGGCCGCTGGCCTCCGCCGGAGAACCTCCATCTGACCCTGGCGTTTCTCGGAGAACGGGAGGACGGCCGCCGAAGGGAGATCGAGGCGGCGGCGGAGATCGCCGGCCGCTGTGCGCCCTTTCCGGTGGTCTGGGGGGGGGTGGGAGCCTTTCCCGGGTGGCGGCGCGCCCGGGTGGTCTATCTCGGAGTCCGGAAGGGAGGAGCCGAACTCGCCGGGCTCGCCCATCGGCTGGTGGAGGCTCTTCCCGAGGACTTGAGGCCGCCGGGAGGGAGAAGCTTCCGGGCGCACCTGACCCTGGCCCGCTTCCGCGAGCCGCCCGGCCCGGCGGGTTTGCGACGACTCGCCGAGGAACTGGCTCCGCTCTCGTGGAGAAGCCGGGTCGACGCCATCGAGCTGCAGGAGAGCCGTCTCCATCCTTCCGGCGCGCGCTACCGTCTGCTCTCGCGGATCCCCCTTTCCGGCTGAGTCGCCGGAGGCGGCGGTTTGCGCCATCTTGCGCATCGTGCGGCGCCGTGCTAGAGTCCAGCCCGCGGCGTCAGGCCATCCCCGCCCCACGGGCCTGCCCCCGGCGAATCGAGCCTCCCGGACCATCCAACCCAGCTTCCACCAGGAAGGGAGATCATGGCCAAGGATCCCAGAGACGAGCGCCTCCAGGCCCTGGAACTGACCCGGGCGCAGATCGAGAAACAATACGGAAAAGGCGCGCTCATGCGGCTTGGCGACGAGGGCGCGGTCGAGGACGTCATTCCCATCTCCACCGGCAGCCTGGCCCTGGACATCGCCCTGGGCATCGGCGGTCTTCCCCGCGGCCGGGTGGCCGAGATCTACGGACCGGAGGGCAGCGGCAAGACCACCGTCTGTCTCAGCGTCATCGCCAACGCGCAGAAGGAGGGGGGCATGGCGGCGTTCATCGACGCCGAGCACGCCATGGACCCTGCTTACGCCCGCCGGCTGGGCGTGGACATCGACAACCTGCTGGTGAGCCAGCCGGATACCGGCGAGCAGGCGCTGGAGATCGCGGAGATGCTGGTGCGTAGCGGCGCGCTCGACGTCATCGTGATCGACTCGGTGGCCGCCCTGGTTCCCCGGGCGGAGATCGAAGGCGAGATGGGCGATCAGCACGTCGGGTTGCAGGCGCGCCTGATGAGCCAGGCGCTGCGCAAGCTGACCGGCGCCATCAAGAAGACGAACACCCTCGTCCTCTTCACCAACCAGATCCGCATGAAGATCGGGGTGATGTTCGGCAATCCCGAGACCACTTCCGGCGGCAATGCCTTGAAGTTCTACGCCTCGGTGCGCCTGGACATCCGCCGCATCGGCGGCATCACCGAAGGGGACAAGGTCACCGGCAGTCGCGTGCGGGTGAAGGTGGTCAAGAACAAGGTGTCTCCTCCGTTCAGGAAATGTGAATTCGACATCCTCTACGGGGAAGGCATCTCCCGCGAAGGCGATCTCATCGACCTGGGAGTCGAGGCGGGAGTGATCCAGAAGAGCGGGGCATGGTTCTCCTACGGCGAAGAACGTCTGGGCCAGGGCCGCGAGAACGTCCGGGTGTTCCTGAAGGAGAACCCGGACCTGAGGGAGCGGATCCAGAACGAGGTCTTCGAGCGGTACGAAATCAAGTTGCCGAAGGCCCGCGGCGCGGACGAACCGTTGCAGACCAAGCCCAAGCCCACCAGCGAAGGGGGACGGGGCGGACGCCGCAAGGCGAAGAGCTCCGCGGCGTGATGCAGGTCGATCGCGAGACCGAGGTGGTCGCCTGGGAAGAAGATCCCGACGGTGGGCGCCTCACGATCCGAGCAAGCGACGGGGCCGCCTGGGAGGTGGCCCCGTTCGCTCCGGAAGTAGAAGGACTCGGCCCCGGAGCGAAGCTCGACGCGGCGAAGCGGGAGGCGCTGGATTTCGCCGCGCAGCGCAAGGCCATCGCCAAGGAAGCCCTCCGCCTGCTCGACCGCCGCTTCTATTCGCGCCGGCGCCTCCGTCTTCGCCTGATCCAGAAGGGCCATTCGGCCGAAGCGGTCGACGCGGTCGTGGATCAACTGGTGGGGCAGGGCCTGCTCGACGACCGGCGCTTCGCCCAGGCGTTCTGCCGCGACCAGCTCGCCCGCAGACCGGTGGGAAGGCGTTGGCTGCGGAGCGGTCTGCGCGACCAGGGAGTGGCGGAGGAAGCGATCGAGGAGGCCCTGGCCGAGGTGCTGCCTCCCGAACAGGAGGAAGAGGCCTGCCGCCGCGCCTTGGCTTCGCGGCGGTATTCCCTGGAGGACGAGAAGAACCGGGCCCGCGCGATGCGCTTTCTGGCCAGCCGCGGCTTCGGCGCCTCCCTCTCGCGGAAGGTCGTCTTCGCCGAGGCGGACCGGATCCGTGCTTCCCACAGGGAGGGCGAGTGAACGAGGCGGAGGGCGGACTGCCGCGTGGGCTGAAGGTCGCGCTGGTCCACGATTGGCTCAACGGTTACCGGGGTGGGGAGAAGGTCCTCCATGTCCTCTGCCGGATCTTTCCCCAGGCCGAGATCTTCACTCTCTTCCACGTCCCCGGCTCGAGCCATCCCGAGATCGAGGATCGCCCGATCCACAGTTCCTGGATGAACCGTCTTCCCGGGGTGCGCCAGCGTTATCGATACCTGCTGCCATGGTTCCCCGCTTGGGTCGACCGTCTCGATCTCTCCGGTTTCGACCTGGTGGTGAGCACGAGCCACTGCGTCGCCAAGGGCGCGCGGGCTCCGCGTGGCGTCCACCTCTGCTACTGCTTCACCCCCATGCGTTACGTGTGGGATCGTTTCGACGACTACTTCGGTCACCTGCGGGGGGTGAAACGGAGATTCGTGGAATGGCAGGCCCGTCGATTGCGTGACTGGGATCGACGGACCGCGGCGCGGGTGGATCGCTGCCTGGCGGACTCGACCTTCGTCCGCCAGAGGATCCTCCGCTACTGGCGGTTCGATCCCGACCGGGTGGAAGTGCTCTTTCCCCCGGTCGACTTGGACGCCTTCCCTCCGCCGCCGCCCCGGGTGCAGCGAGACGATCGGTACCTGATCGTCTCGGCCCTGGTGCCCTACAAGAAGGTCGATGTGGCGGTCAAGGCCTGCGCCCGGAGCGGGCGCCGATTGACGGTGGCGGGGTCCGGTCCGCAGCTTCCCGAGTTGAGGAAGCTCGTGGAAGCTCTGGGGGCCGCCGGACGCATCGAGTTGCTGGGCTACGTTCCGGACGAGGAGCTTCCCGGGCTCATGGCCCGGCACCGCGCCTTTCTCTTCCCACAGGTGGAGGATTTCGGTATCACTCCCCTGGAGGCTGCGGCCAGTGGCTTGCCGGTCATCGCCTTCGGAGAGGGTGGGGCCCTGGACACCGTGGTGCACGGGGTGACCGGAATGCTCTACCGCCGGCCGGGCGTCGATGGATTGATCGAGGCCCTCGACGCGTTCGAGAGGGAAGAGATGCGGTGGGATCCTCACGCCATGCGCGCGCACGCCGAGAGCTTCTCCCGCGACGAGTTCCAGCGCAAGTTGCAGCGCGCCCTGGCGAGAGCGCTTCGTGAGGGGCCGCGCCGGGGAACCTGAGGTGAGACCATGGTCGAAGTAGCCACCGGTCGGAAGCAGGATCTGCTCGGCCCGGCGCTCTTTCTGATCGGCGATCTCCTCGCGCTCGAGGCGGCGTTCCTGCTCAGCTATTACTTCCGGTTCCTGTCGGGCTGGTTCCTGGTGCCTTTGGGGGTGCCGCCCTTCGGGCCCTACCTGTGGACGAGTTTCATCCTGCTGGTGATCTGGGTGGGGATCTTCCATGCCGAGGGTCTCTACGATCCCACCCGCCGCAGTTCCTTCGAGGCGGACCTGACCGGACTCTTCCGTGGAGTGGTGCTGGGCAGCCTCAGCGTCTTGGCCCTGGCCTTCTTCGTACGCCAGCTCAGCTATTCGCGGAGTTTCTTCGGGATCTTCTTCTGGCTGAGTTTCCTCTTCCTGTTGCTCGAGCGCGCGGTGATGCGCCGCATCCTGCGCCGGCTCTTCCACCGGGGGATCGGAGTGCGCCGGGTGCTGGTGGTGGGCGACAGCCCCATGGGAAAGAAGGTGGTCGAAACCTATCGCCGCCTGCCCGGCCTGGGCTACCAGGTGGTCTCGGTCCTGTCCACCACCGATCCCGGTGAAGTCGAGGAGGAGGTCGACCGCACCGGGGTCCAGCTCGTGGTGCTCGCCCTTTCCTTCGAACACCTGGTCGAGGTGGCGGAGATCGCCGAGCGCCTCGGTCCCCACCACATCGATGTGCTGTTCGTTCCCGACATGTACCGCCTGCACGTGAGCCGGATGCGGGTGAAGGAAATCGCGGGGATTCCCTTCATCAGCGTGCGGGAGGTCGGGCTCTCGGGAATGGACCGCATCATCAAGCGCAGCTTCGACATCGTGTTCTCTGCGGTGGCCCTGGTGCTGCTTTCCCCGCTCCTGTTGCTGCTGGCGATCCTGGTGAAGCTTTCCTCCCCGGGCCCGGTGCTCTATCGACAGGAGAGACTCGGAAGGGACAACCGGAGCTTCCAGATGTTGAAGTTCCGCACCATGCGGGCCGATGCCGAGAGCGATTCGGGCCCGGTGTGGACGGTGGAGAACGATCCCCGCCGCACGCGCATCGGAGGCTTCCTGCGGCGTTTCAGCCTGGACGAGCTTCCTCAACTCCTCAACGTGTTGCGGGGGGACATGAGCCTGGTCGGACCCAGGCCGGAACGGGCGCACTTCGCCGAGGAGTTCGAGCGGAGGGTTCCCCGCTACCTGGAGCGGCATCGGGTGCGGAGCGGGTTGACCGGTTGGGCCCAGGTGAACGGATTGCGGGGCAACACCCCCATCGAGGACAGGACCCTCTATGACCTGCACTACGTGGAGAACTGGTCGTTGTGGCTCGACCTCCGTATCATCCTCCTCACCATCAAGAGCGTGATCAAGGGTGAGAATGCCTACTGAAGATCCTCGCGGGAGCAAGTGGTGCCAGTCATGAAGATCTCGGCCGTCCTGCGCAGCATGCGCCTTCACCAGTGGATCAAGAATCTCGTCGTGTTCGCGGCGCTGATCTTCTCCGAGCTCATGGGAGACCTCGGTCTGCTGCTGCGGACCGCGGCCGGCTTCGCCGCCTTCTGTCTGCTGGCTTCTTCGGTGTACCTCTTCAATGACCTTGTCGATCGCGAAAAGGATGCCCTCCACCCGGTGAAACGTCATCGGCCGGTGGCTTCGGGTGAACTGTCCCCCGCGGCGGCCTTGGCTTCCACGGCCGTCCTGCTGGTCGCCGGACTCGGGCTCTCGCTCTGGATCGGGCGCGGGTTCACCACCGTCGCGGCGACCTACATCCTGATCAACCTGTTCTACGGATTGTGGCTGCGGGACGTGGTCATCGTCGACGTGCTCACCATCGCGACCGGCTTCGTATTGCGGGCCCTGGCCGGTGCCGAACTGTTGCGGGACGCGGGAGCGGCGGTGCGGATCTCCCCGTGGCTCTTGATGTGCACCTTCCTGCTCTCCTTGTTCCTGGCCCTGGGAAAGCGCTATCACGAACTGAGCGTCACCGCCGACGACCATCGAAGCACCCTCCGCGGGTACACCCGCGAATTCGTCGGCCGGCTGCTCACCATCACCACCGCGGCCACCTTCCTGAGCTACAGTCTCTACACGATCTGGCCCGATACGGTGGATCGCTTCGGCACCACCCGGTTGATCTACACCGTTCCCTTTGTCTTCTACGGATTGAGCCGCTATCTCTATCTGGTCACCGAGGAGGCCGAGGGCGGCGACCCGTCGGAAACCCTGGTGTCCCGCCGCTCCATCGTGTTGACCGTGGCCCTGTGGTTCGGGTCGGTGGCCTGGATCCTCTACCGCTAGTGGCGTCGCGTCGGGTCCGGCCCGAAGGAAAGGAAGTCGTTGCATGCCGCGCAGTCGAGTCGCCGTGGTTTCCGCCACCCCCGAGACCATCGCGGAAGACTATGCGCGCTTGTTCCGCCTTGCTCCCGATGGACGGCCGGACGGACACGAGGATCCTCCCGCCGTCCTGGTGGATCTGCCGTGGGAGCGTTTCCAGCCCGCGGTGGGGGTGCCGCCGTGGCAGCTCGAAGCGGTCCTCTCCGTTCTGGAGGGTCACGGCGGACCGCGGGGACCGCTTGAGGTGACGGCCCGGGCCGATTCCGCCTCCGGGTTGCGGCGGGCCTTGACCCGCCACCGTCTCGCTCCGCTGCTCTCCCGCCGTTCGGTCACTCCGGGGGTCCTTCCGGGAGAGACCCGGGTCCACGAGTCCGCCACGCGCCGCCCGGTCCTGGAAGCGTGGCAAGAGGGCCGCATCGAGGTTCCCCGGGCCACCTTCGGCCACCCGCTGTGGATCCTTTCCACCCTGAAGTCCCATACCACCCTGGGGGTGGCGGCGGCGGTCTTCGCCGCCGCCCAGGAGATCCTCGATGGGGAGGACTGGCGGGATCACCCCCGATACGCCGCGGCGGCGGCTGAGGCCCTGGCGGTCTCGCGGGAGATCCATCCCTCCCACTTCGCGGTGGTGGACGCCACGGTCTGCGGCCGGGGTCCCGGGCCCTACCGGGTGAGACCCCATGTCCAGAATCTGCTGCTCGCCTCGGACGATCCGGTGGCCCTGGACGCGGTCGGAGCCCGCCTGCTGGGCCTGGATCCTTCGACCCTTCCTCTCCTGGTCGAATGCGATCGGCTCGGTCTGGGCACGCTGGATCCGTCGGCGATCGAGATCGTCGGGGAACATCCTTCGCTCCTGGATCGTTCGCGGGCCGCGGTGGCCGGGGCGCGTTTCAAACCGAGCTGGACCGTGGCGCGCTGGACCCCCCTGAGAAGGAAGATCCGCCGCGCCGCCCGGGATCTGCTCTGGTATCCCTTTGCCGGGCGCCGCTGGAGATCGCTCTGGCGGAAGACCCCCTGGGGTCGGCTCTTCCACGAATACGAGGCCCGAGGAGGTCGGGGATGATCGTTGTCGCCAAGGCGCACGCGAAGGTGAATCTCCACCTCGAGGTGCTGAGGAAACGGGAAGATGGCTACCACGAAGTGGAGACCGTGATGCAGACCATCGGCCTGCACGACCGGCTGCGGTTCCGGCTGACCAAGGGCCCCATCCACGTGATCTGCCGGCACCCGCAGGTTCCCGACGACCGGACCAACCTGTGTCACCGGGCGGCCCTCCGCCTGCGCGAGCGGGTGGGGGAGAGCCGCGGGGTGGAGATCACCCTGGACAAGCGCATCCCGGTCGCCGCGGGTCTGGGAGGCGGCTCGGCCGACGCAGCCGCCACCCTGCTGGCCTTGGTGCGCCTGTGGGAGCGGGAACCCGCCGAAGAGGAGCTGTTTGCGATCGCGCGCTCCCTCGGGGCCGATGTCCCGTTCTTCCTGCAGGGAGGGACCCAGCTGGCGCGGGGGATCGGCGATGAACTCACCCCCCTGCACGCGTCGGGGCGGGGGGTCTACCTGGTGGTCACGCCTCCCTTCGAGCTTTCCACCGCCGAGGTCTACGAGCGCTTGAAAATGGGGTTGACCCACCATGGGCCCAAAGTTAACCTGCAAAACTACAAGGCCTTGCTGTCGCGCTTCCCCGATCGAGCCTGGCCTGGTTTCAATCGCCTGGGTGACGTGGTGTTTCCCTCGTACCCCCAGCTGCATCGGCTGTATCTGCATCTGAAGGAATCGGGTTCGCATCTGGCGATGATGAGCGGCAGCGGACCGAGCCTCTTCGCGGTGTATTCCACCGTGGAGGAAGCGGAGCACGCCCGGCGGGAGATCCCACCCGCGAAGGCTTTCACCTGGATCGGGGGGTCCACCCGGTGCGGGGTCGAGCTGAGCGAGGAGCGGGACTGAGGTGGGCGCGCCCCCAGCCGCAAGAACGAGTTGCCTACGGTGGTGCGGGCTTGGAGATCACGGAAGTCAGGATCACGCTTCGGGACGATGACAAGCTGAAAGCCTTCGCGAGCATCACCCTCGATGACGCGCTGGTGATCCGGGGCTTGAAGATCATCGAGGGCGCCACGGGGATGTTCGTTGCCATGCCGAGCCGGCAGCGCAAGGACGGCTCCTACCAGGATGTGGCCCATCCCATCAATCGCGAGACCCGGGAATGGCTGGAGAAGCTGGTCATCGGGGCCTACCGCGAGGAAGTCGCCCGGGCCGAGAGGGAATCCGCCCCCGGCGACGCGGGCCTCGCCGCGGAAGACGCATACTAGAAACCAAGAAGGACAACTCTACCCATGGGTCGAAGGCTGAGGGTCATCTCCGGGAGAGGCCATCCCGCTCTCGCCGAACGGATCTGTCAATACCTCGATGTCTCCCTGACCGGAGTCAACATCACCGACTTCAGTGACGGCGAGATCTCGGTGAAGATCGAGGAGAACGTCCGGGGAACCGACGTCTTCATCATCCAGCCGACCCTTCCCCCGGCGAAGAACCTGCTCGAGTTGTTGTTGCTCCTCGACGCGGTCCGCCGCTCGTCGGCCCAGAGGGTGACGGCGGTGATTCCCTACTTCGGATACGCGCGACAGGATCGCAAGGATCAACCCCGGGTTCCCATCGCCGCCAAGTTGATGGCGAATCTGATCACCGAGGCCGGCGCCCAGAGGGTGCTCACCATGGATCTGCACGCGCCGCAGATCCAGGGGTTCTTCGACATCCCCCTCGACCACCTGTATGCCGCACCGGTGCTTCTCGATCATTTCCACGATCGCAAGGGAGAGGAGAATCTTGCGGTGGTGGCTCCCGATGTGGGCAGCATCAAGATGGCGCGGGCCTTCGCCAAGAGGCTCGGGTGTCCCCTGGCAATCATCGACAAGCGCCGGCCACGGCCCAATCACGCCGAGGTGATGAATTTCATCGGGGACGTCCAGGACAAGAACGTGGTGCTGTTCGACGACATGATCGACACCGCCGGCACCATGAGCGACGCGACCCGGGAGCTGGTGCAGCAGGGAGCGGTCAGCATCGACATCTGCGCCACCCACGCGCTCTTCTCCGGGCCGGCCCTCCAGCGGCTGAACGAGGCCCCGGTGCGGGAGGTCATTGTGACCAACACCATCCCCTTCGACCGCGGCGACCAATGTCCCAAGGTCCGGGTCTTGGATATCTCGCCGCTCTTGGCCGAGGCGATCAAGCGGATCCACCTGGAGCAGACGGTGTCGAGTCTCTTCGTCTAGGAGAATAAAAGGCGCAAATCTGCGGTCTCTCCGGTTCCAGGCCGCGTCCTCGGGCCCGCGGGGCGGCAAAGGGGGCAGTTGCCCCTACCCATTTCCGCCAACTCTGACTATACTGGTTCGCCTTGCCGCCCCCTGGTGGCAGGAGAGCGAAGATCCCCGGCTTCTCTGGGGCTGGGGTCTTTTTCCGCCGCCGGCCGCGGCGGGTTCCGACTGGTACCACGACCGCCCCGTCAAGGGGCCGGTCCGCGCGGAGACCGGCTTCCGCGCGACCTGAAGGAGGATCGAGTCCATGTCCGCCACGCAAACCTTGAGCGTGAAGATGCGCACCACCACCGGCAAAGGCGTCGCCCGCAAGCTGCGGGCGGAGGGCCGGGTTCCCGCCGTGCTCTACGGTCCGGGAAAGGAGCCTCTGAAGCTGTCCGTCGACGCTTCCCAGTTGCGCCACGCGCTCACCACCGAATACGGAAACCGCATCCTGCTCCAGCTCGCGATCGAGGGCGAGAAGAAGGAGCGGTACGCCATCCTCAAGGATCTCCAGCGTCATCCTCTACGTCATGATGTGCTCCACGCCGATCTGCTCGCGGTGGAGATGGACCGCCCGGTGGTGGTCCGGGTTCCCCTGCGCGCAGCTCCCGGAGTTCCCTTCGGGGTGAAGAACCAGGGTGGAGTCCTCGAGTGGATGCGCCGCGATGTCACCATCCGGGTCCTGCCGGACAAGATGCCGGCTTTCCTCACCGTCGATATCGAGCCCCTGGAACTGGGTCAATCCCTCACCGCCAAGGATGTGGTCGAAGGCCAGGACGTGGAACTGGCCATCGACGACGACACTCCCATCTGTCATGTCGTCGCCACGCGCATGAGTCTCGAGGTCACCGAGGCCGAGGGAGAAGAGGAAGGGGCCGAGGGCGAGGAAGCCGCCGCCGAGGGTGAATCGGGCGAGGCGGCCGAGAGCGCCGAGGGCGGCGAGAAGCCGCAGGGCTAGGCGATGTCCGCCGGTGAGGGCGCCCCGCAGTGGCTGCTCTTCGGCCTGGGGAACCCGGGAGCCCGCTACGAGCGCACCCGGCACAACCTCGGGTGGCGCCTGGCCGACCTCTTGGCCCAGCGACATGGAGTGGCCTTTTCCGCCGGACGGGGAGAATACTTCATGGCGCGGTACCCACTGGACGGCCGCTCCATCCGCCTGATCAAGCCCACGACCTGGATGAACCTGAGTGGTCGCGCGGTACGCCAGTACCTGGCCATCGAACGGCCGGAGGACTACGAGATGGTGATCGCGATCGACGATGTCCACCTCCCCCTCGGGAGCTTACGCTATCGCACCGGCGGAAGCGCGGGCGGCCACAACGGTCTGCGATCGGTCCTGGAGAGCCTGCGGACCGAGGAGGTGCCGCGGCTGAGGATGGGAGTGGGGCCGGGGCCGCAAGGCGCCGACCTCGCCGATTTCGTTCTGGAGGAGTTCGAGGCGGACGAGCAGGAGGCGGTCGACGCCATGTTGCTCAGAGCCGCCGACGCGTTCGAGTTCCGGGTCACCCACGACCCGCAGGAGACCATGGCTCGATTCAATGGATGAGCCGGTGGTTTCCACCCATGAAGAGCCTCCGCAAGGGACGGGGGACGTCACCCAGCCGGGAGGATGACAAGCACAATGGATAGAATGCTCGCCGCCGTCGCCATCACGGCCATCGCCGCGTTGGTCTTCGCCCTGGTGAAGTACGCCGCCATCATGCGGCGCGATACGGGAACCGACCTCATGCGGGAGATTTCCCAGCGCGTGCAGGACGGCGCCACCGCCTTCCTGAAGGCGGAGTACCGTTGGCTGGTGGTCTTCGTGATCATCGTCTTCTGCGCGATCTTCTTCTCCTCGTCGGAGATGGGGCTCGGGCCCAAGACCGCCATCGCCTTTCTCTCCGGCGCCCTCGCGTCGGGCCTGGCCGGGTACTTCGGCATGCACACCGCGACCCGCTCGGCGGTGCGGGCCACCCAGGCCGCCCGCTCGAGCCTGTCGGATGCCCTGGGGGTGAGCTTTTCGTCGGGCGTGGTCATGGGTATGAGCGTGGTGGGCCTGGCGGTGCTGGGTCTGAGCATGTTCACCTACCTCTACTCCCGCTCGGCCGGGATCGATTCGAAGGTCCTCGAGCACGTGCTGGGCTTCAGCTTCGGAGCCTCCTCGATCGCGCTCTTCGCCCGCGTGGGCGGCGGGATCTTCACCAAGGCCGCCGATGTGGGCGCCGACCTGGTGGGCAAGATCGAGGCGGGCATTCCCGAGGACGACCCCCGCAACCCGGGTACCATCGCTGACAACGTGGGCGACAACGTGGGCGACGTGGCCGGCATGGGCGCCGACCTCTTCGAGTCGTACGTGGGTTCGATCGTGGCCTCGATGACCCTCGGCGCGTTCCTCTTCAAGGGGAACGTGGCCATGGTCCTGTTGCCGCTCGTCACCGCCGGGGTGGGGATCATCGCCTCGATCCTCGGCACCTTCTTCGTGCGGGCCCGCAACGAGAAGGGTCTTCACGCGGCCCTCTTCCGCGGCCTCGTCTCCTCCACCGTGTTGGTGATCATCGCCCTGTGGTTCGTGGTGGGCCGCCTGTCGCTTCCCGAGACCGTGGTCGCCTGGAAGTTGTGGGGAGCCATCGTGGCCGGACTGCTGGTCGGGGTCTTCATCGGGAAGATCACCGAGTACTACACCAGCACCGAGACCGCTCCGGCCCGCAGGATCGCCCAGCAGAGCCAGACCGGCGCCGCCACCAACATCATCTCCGGCCTGGCGGTCGGGATGGAGAGCGTGGCCCTGCCCGTCCTCTTCATCTGCCTGGGGATCTTCGTCTCCTATTGGTTCTCCGGGGTCTACGGGGTGGCGCTCGCCGCGGTGGGGATGCTCTCGACCCTGGGTATCTCCCTCGGCATCGACGCCTACGGGCCGGTGGCGGACAACGCCGGGGGACTCGCCGAGATGGCCGAACTTCCCGAGGAGGTGCGCGCCCGCACCGACGCCCTGGACGCGGTCGGCAACACCACCGCGGCCATCGGCAAGGGCTTCGCCATCGGATCGGCGGCATTGACCGCCCTCGCCTTGTTCAACGCCTTCTGCACCCGCGCGGGCGATCTCCTCGCCCGGGGAGGCAACGCCGGGATGCTCGCCAAGGACGGCACCCTGAACCTGAACATCAACACCACCGAGGTGATCATCGGGCTGTTGATCGGAGGCTTCCTGCCCTTCCTGTTCAGCGCCATGACCATGCGTGCGGTCGGCGAGGCGGCCAACAAACTGGTGGAGGAGATCCGCCGGCAGTTCCGCGAGATTCCCGGCATCATGGAGGGAACCGGGAAGCCGGACGCGGCCCGCTGCGTGGAGATCGCGACCCAGGGCGCCCTTCGGCAGATGATCCTCCCCGGCCTGATGGCCATCGCCGCCCCGATCCTGGTGGGGTTCTGGAGCGTCCAGGCCCTGGGAGGGCTGTTGGCGGGGGCTCTGGTGAGCGGGGTGATGATGGCCATCTTCATGGCCAACGCGGGCGGCGCCTGGGACAACGCCAAGAAATACATCGAGAGCGAAGGCGTCTTCGGAGGCAAGGGCAGCGACGCCCACAAGGCCGCGGTCGTGGGCGACACCGTCGGCGACCCGTTCAAGGACACCTCCGGACCTTCGCTGAACATCCTGATCAAGCTGATGACCGTGGTGGGGCTGGTGTTCCTGCCCTGGTTCATCGGTTGA
The DNA here is from genome assembly GCA_964601275.1 of uncultured bacterium. GTDB lineage: Bacteria > Krumholzibacteriota > Krumholzibacteriia > JAJRXK01 > JAJRXK01 > JAOZPE01. The sequence goes on from CAZRMV010000002.1 coordinate 285,506, forward strand.
CCGATAGGGTGGGCCCCGCTTGCGCCGCGGTGTGGGGCCCATTAGAATCACCAGTTCGCGGCACCATCCCTGCCCGGTGGAGGTCACCGGGCCGTGAAGACCGAAGGGAGAACAATCCGTGCAGAAGTATGAATGCATCGTCGTCTTGCGCTCGGGCCTGTCCGAGAGCGATTCGACCGCGATTCTCGATCGCTTCGAGTCGAGCGTGAAAGCGCACGGCGGAGAGATCACCCTGAAGGATCCGTGGGGCACCCGGAAGCTGGCCTACGAGATCGAGAAGCAGACCACCGGCGACTACTACCTCTACCGCTTCACCGCGGACAACACCCTGGTGAAGGAAGCCGATCGGGACTTCCGTCTCGACGACAAGGTGTTGCGCCATCTCATCGTGATCGATGAGGAGTGGGAAGAGCGCAACCGGGCCGCACTGGCCAAGCGCGCCGAACAGCGCCAGAAGGAGGAGGGAGGATCCAATGGCGACCAAGCCTAGGAAGAAGCGCCGCGAGCGGGAGCGTTATGGCCGCAAGAAGAAGTGCTACTTCACCGAGAACGGCTATACCTGCATCGACTACAAGGACATCGATCTGCTGAAGCGCTTCATCACCGAGCGCGGCAAGATCTCACCGCGCCGGAACACCGGCACCAGCGCGAAGTATCAGCGGATGCTGGCGATCGCCATCAAGCGGGCCCGGCATCTGGCGCTGCTTCCCTTCGTACGCGAGTACTACCGATAGGAGGCGGCGATGGATGTCATTCTGTTGCATGATGTGCAGAAGCTGGGCCGGCGCGGCGAGAAGGTGAACGTGGCGCGCGGCTACGCGCGCAACTTCCTCTTCCCCCAGGGCCTGGCGGTGCACGCGGACCGCGCGCACGAAAAGGAACTGGAGGCCAAGTTGCGCCGCCTCGAGTTGAAGGACGAGCGGGGCAAGGAGGAGGCCGAGGCGTTGGCCAACGCCCTGAAGGATCTTTCGATCACCATCCTTGCCGCCGCGGGCGAGGAAAGCCTCTACGGCAGCGTGACCGTCTCGATGATCGCCAAGGCGCTCCAGGAGAAGGGCCACGCGGTGGAGGCGAGGATGATCCGGCTGGAAGAGCCCCTGAAGAAGCTGGGAACCTACAAGGTACCACTGAGCGTGCATCGCGACTTCGAGACCGAGATCGAAGTCGTGGTGCAGCGCACCTGATGCCATGGAGATTCCTGCTCACATCTTCCGTGAGTACGATATCCGGGGGGTGGTCGATGTCGATCTCACCCCCCAGGTGACCGAAGCATTGGGCCGCGGATTGGGCACCGCGTTCCTTCGGGACGGAGCCCGTCGGGTGGGGGTCGCGCGTGACGTGCGCCCCAGCGGCGAGGGGCTCTTCGAGAGCCTGCGCCGTGGACTCATGGCCGCCGGCTGCGAGGTCGTCGACTTCGGGCGCGCTCCCACCGGGGTCTTCTACCACGCGATCACGACCGGCGATGAAGAGGCCGGCATCTGCATCACCGGAAGCCACAATCCGGTCGAGTTCAACGGCTTCAAGATCGTGCTCCACGGAGAGAGCTTCTTCGGCGACCGCATCCGCGAGCTCGTCGAGCTCATCCGCCGGGACGATTTTCAGGCCGGCCGGGGCTCGTCGACCCGTCGAGAGATCATCGAACCCTACCTGGACGATGTGAGCTCGCGGGTGAAGCTGCAACGGAAGGTCCGTTTCGCCTACGACTCAGGAAATGGGGCCGCCTCGCTGGTGGCGTCCCGCCTCTTCGCGCGATTCGGGCTCGAGCCTCTCGCGCTCTACGACGAGCCCGACGGCACCTTCCCCAACCATCATCCCGACCCCACCGTGCCGGAGAACCTGGTCGACCTGCAGCAGCTGGTGAAGGACAAGGGGCTCGAGCTGGGCGTGGCCTACGATGGCGACGCCGATCGGATCGGGGTGATCGACGAGAAGGGTGAGGTCCTCTGGGGAGACCGGCTCCTGATCCTCTACGGCCGCGACCTGTTGAGCCGCCATCCGGGCGCCGGGGTCATCTTCGACGTGAAGTGCAGTCAGACGGTCTTCGATTCGATCGAGGCCTCCGGCGGTGAGCCCATCCTCTGGAAGACCGGCCATTCCCTGATCAAGCGCAAGATGAAGGAAAGCGGTGCGCTGCTCGCGGGGGAGATGAGCGGTCATGTCTTCTTCGCGGAGAACTGGTACGGCTTCGACGACGCACTCTACGCCACGATGCGCCTGCTCCAGATCGTCGCGGCCGACGAGACTCCCCTCAGCCGGCGCCTCGATGACGTGCCCCGGCTCATCGCCACCCCGGAGATCCGGGTGGACTGCCCCGACGACGAGAAGTTCGAGGTGGTGGAGAGGGTGAAGGAACATTTCGCCGCCGATCACCAGATCAACGACATCGACGGGGTGCGGGTGCTCTTCGAGGATGGATGGGGGCTGGTCCGCGCCAGCAACACCCAACCCGCGCTGGTGGTACGGGTCGAAGCGCCGGACGAGGCCCGGATGGAGGACTACCGGTCGCAGATCGAGACGGCCATCGAGCGCGCCCGGGCCCAGGTGCGGGAAACGAGGTGAGCCGGCCGGTGGACGCGCACGCAGTGATCCTCGCCGGGGGGCGCGGAACCCGTTTCTGGCCGCTGTCGAGGGCCGATCGTCCCAAGCAGTTGCTCGATCTCACCGGAGAGGGCAGCCTTCTCGCCCTCACCCTCGACCGCCTCGACCCGCTGATCCCACCCCGGCGGCAGTGGATCATCACGAATGAGTCGCTGGTCGACGCGGTGGCCGAGCACGCTCCGCGGGTTCCCCGCGAGCAGATCATCGGCGAACCCCTCGGGCGCAATACCGCGCCGGCCATCGGCCTGGCCGCACGGCTCATCGAAACCCGGGCCGGCGACCTTCCCTTCGCGGTGCTGCCCAGCGACCACATCATCACTCCCGCCGAATCGTTCCGGGAGGTCCTGGAATTCGCACTGGCCTTTGCCGGGGAACACCCCTGGCTGGTGACCCTGGGGATCCGCCCGACCCGGCCGGAGACCGGCTACGGCTATATCGAGACCGGCGAGCCCCTGAAGGCGTCGAAGGATGCTCCGCGGGCGGGGAACTCGGGGTCCGCTCCGCCGGTTCTCGAGGTGGAACGGTTCACCGAGAAGCCGGATCTTCCGACCGCGCGCGCTTACCTGGCGGGCGGGCGGCATCTGTGGAATTCGGGGATGTTCGCCTGGAAGGCCTCGGTGGTCGCCGAGGGGCTTCGCCGGCACCTGCCCGCCACCATGGAAGCCCTGGAGCGGTGTGTGACGGAGGAGCCGGGAACTGCGGCCTTCGCCGGGGCGTTGGAAAGGGCCTACCGGGAGAGCGAGTCGATCTCGGTGGACTACGCTCTCCTGGAGAAGGCGGAGAACGTGGCGGTCCTGCCGGTCGACTTCCGATGGAACGACGTGGGCTCGTGGCCCGCGATGCGGGATCTCTGGTCCCTCGATGAACAGGGCAATGCGGTCCGGGGCGAGGTGCTGGCCCTGGACAGCGCCGACTGCATCGTGCACGGTCCCGACCGGTTCACCGCCCTGCTCGGCGTGAACAACCTGGTGGTGGTCCAGACGGAGGATGCCACCCTGGTGTGCGATGCGGACCGGGCGCAGGACGTCAGGAAGATCCTCGAGGAACTATCCCGGCGGAACCGGCCGGATCTCCTCTGATTCCGTGGGCGATTCCGCCCGACCACCCTTGGAGGACGCAACGATGAAACGATGGGTATTCTGGATGGTTCCCCTCCTCTCGGCCCTGTTGTTGGCCGCCTGTGGTCAAGGCACGAAAGAGGGCGGTCAGGCCCAGTCGCAGAAATCCGTGACCATGGGGAAGGATTTCACGCCGGTGCTCGCCCGGGTGGGTGACATCGAGATCACCCAGGCATACTTCGACCGGCGTTACAAGATGCTGACGCCCGCACTGCAGGCGAAGTTCAGCGGAGAGAACTGGAAGCAACGTTTCCTGGATGAACTCATCGATGAGGCCCTGCTGTACCAGGAGGCCGAGAAGGAGAAGTTCGACCAGGACCCCGAGGTGCAGCAGCAACTCGATGCGCAGCGCAGGATCGTCCTGGTAAAGGCCTACACCCACTGGATCAAGGAGAACGCCAAGCCCACCGAAGAAGAGGTCCAGGACTACTGGAACCGCTACAAGGAACAATACCGGGGGCTCAGCCGCGCCCTGGTTTCCCATATCCAGTGCAAGGACAAGGCGAAGATCGACGAGGCCTACGCGAAACTGAAGAAGGGTGAGCCCTTCGAGCGGGTCGCCCACGAGTACAACGAGGACCCGAACACCAAGGACACCAATGGTCTCATCGGGTGGATCAACCCGGGCGGCTTCATCCTGGGCGTCGGCTACGACAAGACCTTCTCCGACACCGCGTTCTCGCTGGGATTCCACGAGTTTTCCGAGCCGATGGTGATCCGGGGCAAGTGGAACATCATCTATCGCGGGGACAAGGTGGAAGGGAAGATCCCCAGTCTCGACGAGGTGCACGACCGGGTGGTGGAGGATCTCCGACCGGGCTCGATCCGCCGGAGCTACAATCGGAAACTCAGGGAATTGGCCAAGGTTTTCCCGGTGGAGCGCTTCGGCGAGTTCCGCCTGACCGCCTCAGACGACCCCGCCGAACTCTACCAGCGCGGGGCCGAGGCCAGGAATCCCTACGCGCGGATCGACTTCTACCAGCAGATCGTCGATCACTTCCCCGATTCGGAGTACGCCGACGATGCGCTGTTCATGATCGGCTTCCTCCACAGTGAGGCCTTGAACCGTCCGGCCGACGCGGTGAAGGACTTCCGGCGGCTCATGCAGGAGTATCCGGAGAGCGAGTACGTGGACGACGCCGAATGGATGGTCCGCAACAGCGGGCGCCTGGGCGGGGAGAACATTGCCGCGGAGAACGCCCAGGACCTGCAGGGGAAGATCCAGGGAGTGCGCGACCGCAAGTAGACCGCCGGTCCCGGTGGCACAGAAGCCGCCCTCCCGGGGGCGGTTTCTTTTCACTGCCCGTTTCGGGGCCGGGCCTCTATACTCGCGGCCGTGGTCGAGGGTCTCTTCACTCCGCATCCTAGGAGGTTGGACAATGAAACGCCTGGGCGGGTCGGTTCCCGGTGCCCGGTGGATGGCGGTGGGAATCCTTCTCGCGTCGACTTCCCTTGCCGCGGGAGTCCTCCTTGCGACGGCTTCCCTTGCCGCGGCGCAGGACCCCGATCTCGCCGATCCGAGGACGGCGGCTCCCGGCGAGGAGCTTTCCGACAGCCTCTCGGTGAGCGTGGAGGAAGCGACGATCTGCCTGCGGGTGGACAAGGAGAATCGGGAACCGGTGGGAGCCGGAGACCGTTTCCCCGCCGACGTCGGGAACCTCACCTGCTTCACCCGGATCAAGGGAGGAAGCGGGGGAAAGATCGTGCACGCCTGGATCCACGAAGGGCATACGCGCGCCCGGGTGACCCTGGAGATCGGCAGCGATTCCTGGCGGACCTGGAGCACCAAGCGCATTCTTCCATCGTGGACCGGGCGCTGGGAAGTGAAGGTCATGACGCCCGACGGGGTGGTGTTGAAGTCGATTCCTTTCACCGTGTATTGATGCGACGGGGTCGGCAGTGGAAGATTCTCCTCAACTGGTCGAGGTGAGGGTCAGCGCGCTCGTTCGCGATGCCAGCACCGATGCGCCTGTGGTGCTTCTGCAGCTTCTGGGCACCAGCCGCCATCTGCCCATCTGGATCGGCGACGCCGAGGCGAACGCGATCGCCCTGGTCCTGGCGGGAAGGCGTTTCGAGAGGCCGCTCACCCACGATCTCCTCCAGGAGGTGATTGACGGCCTGGGCGCCCGGCTCAGCCACGTGGTCATCACCGGGATGGAAGGAAACACCTACTACGCGCGGCTGCACCTGGTCCGGGATCAGGAACTCATCTCGGTGGACGCGCGGCCGAGCGATTCGATCGCGCTGGCGCTGAGATGTTCCGCTCCGATCTTCCTGAGTCGGCAACTCGCTCAAGAGCAGGCTGACAGCATGCTCGAGGCGGAGGCTCCCGACGAGAAACAGAAGGCGGTGGAGGAACTGATCCGGGACGTGGAGAAAGGGGTGGGGCGGGACCAACCCGAACCACCGGACCCCGAAGACGAAGAGGAGTGAGAATGGCCATCATCCGGCCCTGGAATGGGATGACTCCCCGCATCGGCAAGAATGTCTACCTGGCGGACGACGTGGTGGTCATCGGCGAGGTGGTCATCGAGGACGATGTGAACATCTGGTGGGGGAGTGTTCTCCGGGGTGACCGCGGCCTGATCCACGTGGGCAAGGGAAGCAACATCCAGGACGGCTGCATGTTGCATTCGACCATCGACTACAGTACCACGATCCTCGGGGAGGGCGTTTCGGTCGGGCACCACGCGATCATCCACGGTGCCAAGGTGGGAGACCACGTCCTGGTGGGAATGAAGAGCGTGCTGCTGGACAATGCGGTGATCGGAGACTTCAGTATCGTGGCTGCCGGTGCGGTGGTTCCCGAGAACATGGAAGTGCCGGGCGGCACGCTGGTGGCCGGGGTCCCCGCGAAGATCAAGAAGGAACTTCCTCCCGAGAACGAGAAGGCGCGGCGCGATCACGCCCTGGAATACCGCGAGCTGGCGCGCTGGTACCTGGACCACCCGGTATGAACGGAATCCTGACCACCTCGTTCGCCCGGAGGGGCCTTGGCGGTGGGCGCCCCATCCTGCGCCGTCTGCTGCCCGGGTTGCTCGCCGGGTGGCTCTGCGCTTGCTCGGTGAGCGCACCCTCCACGCGCTTGCCGGCGCAGCAGCTCAGCCCCGGACAAAAGCGGGAGGCCACCCGGGCCTACGATCGGCTGATCGCCCTGGAGGCGGCGGGTCCACCCTCCCGGACCCTGGATGCCGCCTATGACTTGCTCGACCGCTACCCCGGGTTCTCCCACGAGGACCAGATCCTCATGATCGCCGCGCGGGCCGCCGGTGATCTGGGACAAGATGCCCGGGCACGGTCGCTGCTTCAGCGGCTCGTCCAGGACCATCCGGAGTCGGCGGCGCGTCCCGAGGCGCTCTGGCGTCTCGCTTCGATGCAGAGCGCTTCCCGCCGGTGGCTCGAGGCGGCGGAATCCTACATCGCCTACCTGGCACAACCGGACGATCCGGGGCGGGAGAAGAAGGCCCGGCAGCAGCTGGCCGAGATCATCGATACGCGATTGGATCTCGACGAGCTGGGAAGGCTCGAGAAGACCGCCGAAGGAACCGTCGCCGCCAGCTATGTCTTTTTCCGCCGGGCCGAACGGAGTTATCGATCCGGCAATTCGCCGCAACGCAGCGGCAAGCTGCTCGAGGACTTCCTGGATCGATATCCCGACAGCCGCTACCGGGAGGAGGCGGAGCAGATGCTCGCCGAACTGGCCACCCGGGGCGAGTACCAACCGCGATCGAATCTCGATCTGGCCCACGTCGACCGGGTGGGTCTCCTCTGTCCGCTCACCGGCGAATACGCCGCCCTGGGCCAGGCCATGTACGACGGGGCGTTGATGGCCCTGGAGGAGCACAATCGTCTGACCGGCGATGCGATGAAACTGGTGGCCCTGGACACCGAAGGAGATGGAGTGCAGGCGGTGCTTTCGGCTCGATCCCTCATCGAGGACGAGGGCGTGCTGGCCATCCTGGGATCCTTGCTCTCGTCGACGACCATCGCGGCGGCGGCGGTGTGCCAGGAGAGGAGGGTTCCACTGGTGTCGCCGACGGCGACCCAGGAGAACATCTCCTCCATCGGCAGCGAGATCTTCCAGACGAACCTGACTGCCGAGTTCGAGACGCGGCTGGTGGCGTGGGCCGTGGTCGACCTGTTGCGGCGCACGAAGCTGGCCGTCCTGTATCCGGACACCCGGGCGGGCCGTCACGCGGCGGAGATCTTCACCCGCGAGGTGGAGGCGAGGGGCGCCCGGGTCGTGGCGGCCGAGCCCTTCGACCGGGGCATCACCGATTTCAAGGAACCCATCGAACGACTCCGCATCCGAGCCCCCGAGGCTCTCTTCGTTCCCGCGGGTCCGAGTTCGATGCGCCTGATCGCACCCCAGCTCACGTTCTACCACCTCGACGTGCAACTGCTCGGACCGAGCACCTGGAACAACCCGCGCCTCGCCCAGGACATGGCCGAGTCCCTGGACCGTGCGGTGTTCCCCAGCGAGACCGCCCTGATGCCCCAGGCCGAACGGGAACGCTTCACCCGTCTGTGGATCCGTCGCCACGGGGGAGAGCAGGCCGACCCCTTCGCGCTCAAGACCTATTTCGCCACCCGACGCATCCTGCGGGCCATCCACGACGGGGCAAGGACCCGCCGGAGTCTCCAGGAAGCCCTGGCCCGGCGTTTCCTCGCCGGAGACGAGAGCGGAACCGTGGAGGCCCCCGCCGGTGCGCTCCGGGTGCTCGAGGGAGGCGAGGTGAAGGACTTCCCCCCGGAGATCGTGGCGGCCGCCTCGGTGGTTTCCCAACCCGCGCCGGTGGATTCGCTGGAGACCCCCGAGTCCCGGCGGGAGCCGGAAGCGCAGTCGGATCGGGGCGGGCCTGCCGCGGCGGATTCACTGGGCGCCGGGGGAATCCCCCGCTGAGCGGGGTTCGAAGATCCAGCGGACCTGGTCCCAGAAGGGCTGCTCCTGTCCCGCGGCGCCGACGTAACGATACTCCCATTGGCGTACCGCCTGGAGCACCGCCTGGGAGAAGAGGGGACCTCCATTGCTGCGGAGGATGTAGGCGTCACTCACCTTCCCGTCGGCTTCGACGTAGACCGCGACATCCACCACCACCTTCTTCCGGCGCAACCAGTCGGGAGTGGCGGCGGGGTAGATCGGCCGGACCAGTTTCACCAGGACGAAGTCGAGACTGCGTTGGGACGGCCGGATCATCCGGGTCCGGTCCTGGGGCTGGTCGCCGACGTCCGGCCGGGGCGCCAGCTTCGGGTTCCATTCGATGGTGGGGCGGGCCACTCCCCGTGTGCGCGGGGCGGGCTCGTCGGAGTCGGGGGAGAGGGGCTTCAAGGGGCGGTCGACCACCTCGACATTCATTCCCTCGGTGGCTCCGGCCATCGTCCGCCGCTCGGGCTGGGTGATGGGATCGGTGTCCTGGATGATCTGCAGTTCGGGCAGGATCCGCAGCTCTCCCTCGACCCCGGTGTGGAAGAGCCAGGTCTGCAACTGTTGCTCGTCGGGACCGAAGAGGGCCAGCGCGATGAGCCCGGCGACCGCGGCGAGGAGCGCCAGACCCATCCGCCGCCCGTAGGATCCGTGCCGCGCCTTCGGTTGGAAGTCCATAACTCTTATCCAGACAAGGGATTGTGTCGCTACTTGCATGCTATGGCCAGGTCTCTCTGCTGTCAATGCGACCCGGTTTGACGGGCTCTGGGGCCCTGTGCTAAGGTGACCCGATCCCCACGCCCTCCGATCGAGGATCTTCCCGCTGGACATGAGCCATCCCGGGCGGCAACTGCCGCCGTTCCATGAGTTTCTCCAGCGCCGGCGGGTACGGGCGCTCCAGCGCCGTCTTCGGCGGGACGTCGTGGTCCGTTGCGCCCGGGAACTCTTCTCCCGGGAACGGGAATTCCTCGGAAGAGGTCGGGGTCTTGCTCTCCGCTACGGGACGGCCCAGCCCGATCGCGCCCTCCTCACCCGTCATCTCGAGGAACGCCTCCTCCGGGAGGTGGACGATCTGCTGCGGCCGAAGCTCACCAGCGTGATCAACGCGAGCGGGGTGCTCCTGCACACCAACCTGGGACGGGCCCTGCTGGGCGACTCCGCCCGAGCGGAACTCGAGAGGGTGGCGTCCCACCCGGTGGCGCTGGAGGTCGACCTGGATTCGGGACGGCGGGGGAGTCGCCACGACAAGGTGGCTCGTTGGCTCGAGCTGCTCACCGGCGCCGAGAGCGCCCTCGCGGTGAACAACGGGGCCGGCGCGCTCTGGCTGACCGTCCACGGGCTGGGGTCACGTCGCCGCGCGGTGATCTCCCGGGGGGAGCAGGTGGCCATCGGGGGCTCCTTCCGCATGCCCGAGCTGCTGCGGACCACCGGGGCGAAGATCGTGGAGGTGGGGACGACCAACAAGACCACCCTGGACGACTACGCCGAGGTCGTGCGCGAGGGAGACCTGGTCCTGAAGGTCCACCCCAGCAACTACCGGGTGGAAGGTTTCACCGAGGAATGCTCGTTGGAGAGTCTGCGCGGACTCTGCAGCGAGCGGAAGGCCATCCTGGTGTTCGACGCGGGGAGTGGTTGTCTACGGCCTCTCGGAACGAAGGGCCTCCGGGAGGAGATGACCATCGCAGAGGCCTTGCGGGCGGGGGCCCAGGTGGTCACCTTCAGCGGGGACAAGCTGCTGGGAGGTCCCCAGGCGGGACTCATCGTGGGCGAAAAGCGATGGATCCGGCGTCTGGGGCGGCACCCGGTGATGCGCGCCCTCCGCCTGGACAAGCTCATCCTGGGCGCACTGGAGGCGACCCTGAGAGACCATGCGCTGCCGGGACGGCGTCCCCCCCTGCCGCTGTACCAGGCCCTGGAACCCAGCCAGGCCGAATTGCGCCGGCGGGCCGTCGCGCTGGCCGAGCGGATCCGGCCGCGACTTCCCGCCGGCTGGACGCTGGACGTGGGCCCCGAGGAGGGGATGATCGGGGGCGGTTCCCACGCCGAGCAGCCGGTGCGCAGTGTGGGCTTGCGTCTTCGGGGGCCGAAGGAGCAGAGTGCGGAAAGACTCCATGGGGACTTGCGCCGGGGTGAGCCCGCGGTGTTGACCCGGATCGGCCGGGGCGTACTGCGGATCGACCTGCGGACGCCCCGTGAGGAGGACCTTCCAATCCTCGCCGAGCGTATCGTCCAGCTCCTGGAGAAGGAGAAGCGAGACTCATGACAAGTGAAGGTCGAGGTTCCTTCGATCCGCGGCGCCAGGAGGGTATCGAGGAAGCCGGGGTCTGGATCCGGGACACCCTGGGCCGGGCCGAGGGATTCTACCACCTGGGGTATTCGTCGGCCCGGCCCGCCGCCTGGCGGAGCCTGCAGGATCTCCTCGAGACCACCCACCTGGAGGAATTCCGCCTGGTGGCCGAGGGTCTGCGGGCCCGCGGCCGGGCCAAGGAAGGTCTGGTGGTCCTGGTTTCCGACGACCGCCAGGACGGCCGCGCCCGGACCTACCTCGCGGCGCAATTGGCCCGCCTCCTGGCCGAAGGCGGCGCGCGGGTCCTGTTGCTCGATGGGGAATTCGAGCAGGAGGGACCGGCCGATTGGCTGGGGGATCCCCAGAGAGAGGGATTGCTCGACGTGGCGCGCTACGGCACATCCCCGCGGGCCGCACTGCAGAAGAGCGGGATCGAGCGGGTGGATCTGATGGGGGTGGGAAGCTACCGGCCGAGGGAGAGCGAACCGCTCGGTGAAGAGGAACTGTGGAGTGCCCTGCACCAGCTCCGGCTGGGTTGGCAGTTCGTTCTCTGCATTGCTCCCTCGCGGACCCTCGAGGGGGGCTTCAACCCCCTGCTCGAACGATGCGATGGTGTGCTCCTGGGACTGGTCCTGGGGGATGAGGCCCGGGACGGTTTCGAGGAACTCGCCGAACACCTGTTGGAGCGGGAGATCCCGATCTACGGGGTCATGGCCTTCTCCCGGGCGGGAGAGGTCGAAGAGCCTTCGGAGGAAGCGGAAGAGGAAAAGACCCTGGTCCGCCGGGTCGACGGGACCGAGGCCGCCACGACCCGGTCTCCCTACGCGACCGGCCGCGCCGGATCCCCGCACGAGAGCAGCCGACTGTTCCGGAGGGTGACTCTGGGCATCGCCGCGGTCCTGTTGATCTTCCTGGGAGCCTGGGGCGCGATCCTCTGGTCCCAGCGGACGGCCACTTCGCCGCAGGCCCTTCACGGGAAGCAGACCCCCGTGGCCACCCGCCGGCCTCCCGCCCCGGAGGGGGCCGCAAGATCCGCCGGCGGAAAGGAGAACACGGTCGCCCCGAAGACCCCCGCTCCGCCGGTCGATCTGGAGCGGGCGGTCCTGGCCGGGAGCACTCCGGGTGCCGAAGCGACCGTCGCCCAGAAACCTCCTCGCGTCGAGGAGACCCCGGAGACGTCCCTGCTTGCGGCGTTGAGACAACGACCCAGCCGGGGTTGGGCCCTGCACCCCTGGAGTTTCCGGGATTCCACCATGGCGCTTCCCTCGCTTCGGCGGTTGCGACGCGACGGGATGGATCCGATCGTGGTGCGGGTCGATCTGGGGAGCAAGGGCGTCTGGTACCGGGTGCTGGTGGGCAACTACGCCACCCGCAAGGAGGCGCTCGCCGCACGGGAGATCCTGGCCAAACGGCGCGATGTCATCGACAGTGTAGGAATCATCAAGGTCGGAGAGTAGATCCTCCGGGGACACCGGGCAGGGAATCCAGCGAAGGCTTCAGCACGGGGAGAAGAACGCGGTGAGACTGAAACGGGTGGAGATGGTGGGCTTCAAGTCGTTCATGGACAAGACGACGCTGGACTTCCGCGACGGCGTGACCGCGGTCCTGGGTCCCAATGGTTCGGGAAAGAGCAACGTGGTCGACGCGGTGCGGTGGGTCCTGGGAGAACAGAGCCCCAAGCAATTGCGCGGCGAGAAGATGGAAGACGTCATCTTCAAGGGAAGTTCCCATCGCAAGCCTTTGTCCACGGCTGAGGTCACGCTCATCTTCGACAATGACGACGGACTTCTCGACATCGAGTACGGCGAGGTGGCGATCACCCGGCGGGTCTCGAGGGAGGGCGGAAGCGACTACTTCCTCAACCGGGTTCCCTGTCGGCTGAAGGATCTCAAGGATCTCCTCTTCGACACCGGCGCGGGCAACAACGCCTATTCCATCATCGAACAGGAGATGGTGGGGCAGGTCCTCGATCCCAACGAGAACAAGGTCCGCGCCATCCTGGAGGAAGGCTCGGGCGTGGTCCGCTACAAGGCCCGGCGGAAGGAGGCCTTGCGCAAGCTCGATCTCACCGAGCGGGACCTCCTTCGGGTGGAGGACATCATCGAGGAGATCGGCCGCCAGGTCCGCAGTCTCGCCCGGCAGGTGGGCAAGGCGAAGCGGCACCAGAAACTCTTCGCCGAACTCCGTTCCCTCGAGATCATCAAGGCCCACGCCACCGTTTCGACCCTGCAACGCGAGCTGGACGGACTCGAGGAGGAAATCCAGGAGCTGCGGGCGGTGGGCAGCGGGGAGGACGCCGAGCTGGCCGCCCATCGTGCCCGCATCGAGCAGATGCGTCCCGCGATCGATGAGCTGGAAAGCCGCCGCCGGATGCAGGAACAGGAGCTGACCGCGGTCGAGGCCCGGCTCAAGACCCTCGAAGGCGAACGCCTGGTCCTGAAGGAACGCCTGGAGAGCGGGGGGCATCGCCGCGGCGAGATCGCCGGCGAACTGGAACGGACCACCGCACGGTCCAAGGAGATCCGCGAGGACCTCTCGTCCGCGGGACGCGAACAGGAGGAACTGCAGTCGTTGCTGGAGACAGCGCGCGTCCGCGAGGAGGAACTCCAGTCGATCCTGAAGGAAGCGAACGAGCGGCACACCGAGGCGCGGCAGGCCCTGGCGGAGGCGCAGCAGCTCAATATCGGGTTCCTCGAGGAGGTCGCCGAGCGCAAGAAGGATCTGGCCACCCAGGAGGCGAAGGTGCAGGCCCTCCAGGAGCGCGAGCGCGAACTGGAATCGGCGCTGGACGAACTCAACCAGAGGCGCAGCCGGTGGAAGGAGGAACTTGCCGAAGCCGAGCGGAAGCTCGGGGAGGTCAACCGTCGTCGGCAGGAGGTCGAGGCGGAACTGCAGCGTCACCGGGACGCCGAGAGCCGGACCGAGGCGAGCCTGCAGGCGGCGCTCCAGGAGAGAGCCGAGGCCGCCGATGAACTGGCCCGAGCGGAGAGCGCCCACGAGATCGCGGCCAAGATCGCCGCGGAATACGAGGGCTACCGCAGCGGAGCCGCTTCCCTGTTGAAGGACGATCAGGCCCGGACTCTCCTGAAGGGCGCGCTGGCGGAGACCCTGGTGGTCGAGCCCGGCTACGAGGGAGCCTTCGAGCTGCTGTTTGGAGAGGACAAGGACGCTCTCCTGGTGGACGGGCTGACCGATGCCCATCGCCTCTCGGCGCGCCTGGCCACCGAGAAGCTGGGGCGCGGTTCGTTTCTCGTCGACTGGGGCAAGGGAGTGGAGGATCCCTCCGCATCCGAGGAGCTTCCCGGGCGCAGCGCCCTGGATCTGGTACGGATCAAGGGGGGCAAGGGGCGACACCTGCGGTCCTGGTTGGGCCGGGTCCGGGTGGTGGAAAGCGCCCAGGAGGCGGTGGACGCGGCGCTCGCCCACGTGGGGGAAAGAATCTCCTTCCTCGCCCGTGAAGGGTTGTACATCCGCCACGACGGACTGGTGCGCGGAGGCGCGGGGGGAGAGCAGAGGAAACTCTCGATCTTCGGACGCCAGGAACAGGTGGAGAAGCTGGCCCAACAGGTCGAGAACCGCCGGGCCCACCTGCAGGCCAAGGCGGAGGCGGTGGGGCAGATCGAGAACCAGCGGGGCGTCATCCGCGAGGCGGTGACCGCCGCGCTGGCCCAGTTGCAATCGCTGCAGGACGAGGCGAAGGAGTTGTCCTCGGTGACCGCTTCGCGGGCTTCGTTGCTGGAGGAGGCCAACCGTCGGCATCAGACCGTCGCAAGCGAACGGGAGGAGATCCGCCGGCGTCTCGAGGAATTCTTCTCCCACCTGGAGAACATGCAGCGGGGTCTCGGACGACAGGGAGCCGACCAGGAAGCCTCTCGACAGAGAGTCGGCGAACTGGCCGAGAAGGTGCGCAAGCTCGAGCGGGAGAGGGACGAGGCCCAGGAGGCGTACGCCGCCGCGCGTCTCGACCGGACCGAACAGGAGGGGAGAGCGCGCGAGCTGGAGAGCCGGCTCCATCGTCTCAAGGCCCTCGACGAGGAACTGGAGCAGCGACGCCAGCGCCTCCAGGAGGAAGACTCCCAGCTCGCCCAGCGGATCGAGGAATGGAGCGGGCAGCTGGAAGAACACGAGCGGGACATCGAGAGGCTCTACGCCGACCGGGATCAGCGCACCGAGGGTCTGCGCGGCCTGCGGGAGGAGATCGACCAACGCCGCAGCGAGATGGAAGCCGCGCAAGCCGAGATGCAGGAGATCGCCGAGCGTCAGAAGGAGAAGGTGCAGGCCCTCGGAGAGCTGGAGAACCGCATGACCCGGGATCGCCTCACCGTGGAGAATCTCCAGGAGCGCATCCGGGAGAAATACCAGCTGGGCATCGAGGAGGGTTTTGCGCAGCTTCGCGACGAAGAGCTGCCCCGCGAACTGGTCCGGGAGGGAGACAGTTTCCCCCTGGGACAGGTTGAGGAATTGCTGGAGGTCCGGCGGGAGAAGATGGAGAAGCTGGGGCCGGTCAACTTCGCCGCGGTGGAGGAATACGAGCAGAAGAAATCGAGGCTGGAATTCCTCGAGGCCCAGCGGGACGACCTTCTCCAGAGCAAGGAGCACCTGCTGCAGGCCATCGATCGGATCAACCGGACCGCGCGGCGACTCTTCCAGGACACCTTCGAGAAGGTGCGAATGAGCTTCAAGGAGATCTTCGTCACCCTCTTCGAGGGAGGAGAGGCCGATCTCGAACTGGTGAAGACCGAGGACCCCCTCGAGTCGGACGTCATCATCCACGCGCGGCCCAAGGGCAAACGGGTCGATTCGGTCAGCCTCTTGTCCGGCGGGGAACGGGCGCTGACCGCCATCGCCTTCCTGTTCGCGGTCTACCTGATCAAGCCGAGTCCCTTCTGCATCCTCGACGAAGTGGACGCGCCGCTGGACGACCAGAACATCGTCCGCTTCGTGAAGCTCCTGGAGCGCTTCCAACAGAAGACGCAGTTCATCGTCATCACCCACAACAAGCTGACGATGGAGGCGGCCGATCACCTCTACGGGGTGACCATGGAGGAGAGCGGAGTGAGCCGGCTGGTGTCGGTGACCTTCGAGGAACTCGACGGCTCCGATCCGTTGCAGGTCCTGGAAGAGGAAACGAAGACGCCGGCGGCGCGGGTCGTGGGGGGCAACGGCGGGGGCAAGGCTCCGCTGAAGCAGCTCGAAGGGGAGGCCTAGTCCGTTGGTTTTCGGTGCTCTGCGCAAACTGCGCGAGGGTCTGGGGAAGACCCGGCGACAGGTGGTGGGCCGCCTCCAGGCGGCCCTTCGCCGTGAGACCTATCTCACCGACGAATTCCTCGAGGAGGTCGAGGAGATCCTCATCGCCGCCGATGTGGGCGTCGACGCCTCGGTGGAACTCGCCGACGGACTGCGCAAACGATTGAAACAGGAGAAGGCTCCGGCGGATCTGGAGGTGGTGACCCGGGTCTTGAAAGAGGACATGATCCGCATGCTCGGGGGGGAGGAGAACGAGCCGCTGCTTCAGGGCCCTCCCCACGTCATCCTCATGGTGGGGGTGAACGGCGTGGGAAAGACCACCTCGATCGCCAAGCTGGCCCACCACCACAAGAATCGCGGTCGGAAGGTCCTGCTCGCCGCCGCGGACACCTTCCGCGCCGCCGCGGTCGAGCAGCTTTCGACCTGGGCCGATCGTGTGGGGGTGGACGTGGTGAAGCAGTCGATGGGGAGCGATCCGGCCGCGGTGGCCTTCGACGCCCTGTCCGCCGCCCGGGCCCGGGGGCACGAGGTGGTGATCGTGGACACCGCGGGGCGCCTGCAGAACAAGGAAGGCCTGATGCGCGAGCTGGAGAAGATCGCGCGGGTCTGCGGTAAGCAGGTCGAGGGGGCGCCGCACGAGACCATCCTCTGCCTGGACGCCAATACCGGCCAGAACGGGATCGCCCAGGCCCGGGAATTCTCCGCCGTGGTGGGGATCGACGGCATTCTCCTGAGCAAGCTGGATGGAAGCGCCAAGGGGGGAGTCGTGGTGGCGATCGCCCGCAGCCTCGAGCTTCCCGTCCGCTACGTGGGCACCGGAGAGGGGATCGAGGACTTCGCCCTGTTCAACGCGGAGGAATTCGCGGAAGGTCTCTTCCAGGTGGACGAAGAGGTCGACTGAATCCCCTTGGGAGGAACCCAGGTGGCGGTCCATTCCGACGAATACTGGATGCGGCGGGCGCTTGCCCTCGCCATGCCCCATTGCGGCGGAACCTGGCCCAATCCCGCGGTCGGCGCGGTCCTGGTCCGCGAGGACCGGCTGGTGGGGACCGGAACCCACCGCGGAGCCGGACAGGAACACGCCGAGGTCGAGGCGATCCGCCGGGCGGGCCGGCAGGCCGAGGAATCGACCCTCTACGTGACGCTGGAGCCCTGCCATCATCGAGGACGCACTCCTCCCTGCTCACTGGCCATCCGCCGCGCGGGGGTGCGACGCGTGGTCTACGCGGTGGCCGACACCAATCCCCGGGTGAGCGGTGGTGGGGGCGACTGGCTGGCGGCGCAGGGGATCGAGGTGCGCCGGGGCGTGCTGGAGAAGCTGGCGTGGGAACTCAACCATCCCTTCTTCGAGACGGAAGGGGGACAACGGGCCCACCTCACCCTGAAGCTGGCCCAGGGGCTGGACGGCCGTATCGCGCGGGATGCGGGCTCGGCCGCCGATCCCGCGGCGCGCCGCATCACCGGCGGGGCCGCCCATCACCGGGTGCATCGCCTGCGGGGCCGCGCCTCGGTGGTGCTGGTGGGACGGAGGACCGCCGAGATGGATCGACCCCGACTGGACGTGCGGCACGGCGCGGTGCGGAGGCAGCCGCGGCGGGCGGTCATCGACGCCCGGCTGCGCTGGACCCCTCCGGCCGACGGGGGCCGGTGGATCATCTTCTGCTCCGAGGATGCCGATCCGCGCCGTCGAGAGAGCCTCCAGGGCGCCGGTCACGAGCTCCGTCCTTGCCCTGCCGGCCCGCATGGAGAACTTGTTGGAGAGGAGATCCTGCAGCAGCTGCATGGAATGGGACTGGGGGTGGTCCTCCTGGAGGGTGGATGGGAGACCGCCGCGATGTTCCTGGAAGCGGGCCGGGTGGATCGCCTCCATCTGTTCCTCGCTCCGCGGCTTCTGGGGGGTGGGGGACCCGGTCCCGCGCTCTGGCGGGGGGCGGAGACCGCGTGGGAGAGTTATCTTCTGCGCCGCGCCGGACACGACGGCGAATGGATCCTGCGGCGCCCGGGACTGCCCCGGCCCCCGTGGGCGCCGCCGCGATAGAGCCCGCGCGGAGAACCCGTGAAGTCCAACGACGGGAATCCGATTCCCGCCCCCGGGGGGAGTGGCCGATGTTCACCGGAATCGTCGAAGCGGTGGGGATGGTGACCGCGCTGCGCGATGGTGGAACCGACCGCGAACTGACGATCGAGAACGAGCGGATCGCTCCGGCGCTCTCTACCGGAGCCAGCGTGGCGATCGACGGAGTCTGTCAGACCGTTACATCCCTGGAGGGACCCCGGTTCACCGTGCATGCCATGCTCGAGACCCTGCGGGTGACCACTCTCGGCTCTCTCCAGGTGGGCTCGAAGGTGAACCTCGAGCGCCCGGTCGCGGCGGGTGAGCCGATGGGCGGCCACTTCGTGCAGGGTCACGTCGACGGGATGGGGACCGTGCTCTTCCGCCGGCCGGTCGGCCAGGCCGAACATTGGCGTTTCCAGGCGCCGATCGAACTCGTCGAGCAGATGGTTCCGAAGGGAAGTGTGGCCATCGACGGGATCAGCCTCACCGTGGGTCCCGATCTCGGGAAGGACAGTTTCGAGGTCTTTCTCATCCCCCACACCCTCTCGGTGACCACCCTGGGCGGCAAGAAGGTGGGCTCGAAGGTGAACCTGGAGACCGACATCCTGGCCAAGTACCTCGCGCGCTTTCTCGGATCCTCCGGGGACAGGGCTGAGGGCATCGATTGGGAGCTCTTGCGCCGCACGGGATACGCCGACTGAGGAGGCCGAACGGAATGGATGACCGCAAGGCAAAAGGGATCTCCGAGCAGGGCGATGAGAACCGCCTCTGCTTCGCGCGGATCGAGGAGGCAATCGAGCAGATCCGCGGCGGCGGGATGGTGGTCGTGGTGGACGACGAAGACCGCGAGAACGAAGGCGACGTCATCATGGCGGCGAAGATGGTGACGGCAAGCGACATCAATTTCATGGCCAAGCATGCGAGAGGCCTCATCTGCCTGGCCGCCACCAAGGAACGGCTGGAGGAACTCGAGCTCGACCCCATGGTGCACCGCAACACCTCGCGTCTGGGGACGCGGTTCACCGTCTCCATCGACGCGGTGCGCAACACCACCACCGGCATCTCGGCGGCCGATCGCGCCGAGACCATCCGGCAATTCATCGACCCCGCAACGCGACCGGAAGATCTCGCGCGTCCCGGACACGTCTTCCCCCTCCAGTCGCAGCCGGGCGGAGTACTGACCCGTGCCGGCCACACCGAGGCGTCGGTCGATCTGGCGCGGCTCGCCGGCTTGCCCCCGGCGGGAGTGTTGTGCGAGATCATGGATGAAGACGGCAGCATGATGCGCATGCCGGAACTTTTGCGTTTCGCGGAGAAACACGGCCTGCCCCTGATCACCGTGAGCGATCTGATCGAATACCGACAGCACCAGGAGAAACTGGTGCACCGGCAGGCCGAGGTGAAGCTGCCCACTCCCTACGGGGTGTTCCGGCTCTACGCCTACAGCAGCGAGGTCGATTCCGAGCATCACTTGGCCCTGGTGATGGGCGAGGTGGACGACGGCGAACCGGTGCTGGTGCGGGTCCACAGCGAATGCCTCACCGGGGACGTCTTCCACAGTCTGCGGTGTGATTGCGGAGTGCAGCTGGATGCCGCGTTCCGCCGGGTGGGAGAGGAGGGCCGGGGAATCGTCCTCTACATGCGCCAGGAGGGCAGAGGCATTGGGCTCTTGAACAAGCTTCGGGCGTATGCTCTCCAGGATGAGGGGGCGGACACGGTGGAAGCCAATCTGAAACTGGGTTTTCCCCCCGATCTGAGACACTACGGAGTGGGAGCGCAGATCCTCTGCGACCTCGGGGTCCGCAAGATGCGCTTGCTCACGAACAATCCGAAGAAGATCATCGGTCTTTCCGGCTACGGCCTGGAAGTGGTCGAACGGGTGCCTCTGGAAGTAGGCTCCAATGAAGTGAACCGGCACTATCTCGTCACCAAGCGGGACAAGATGGGCCACCTTCTCAACCGACTCGACGAGAAAGGATCCTGATGCCCACCATCTACGAGGGACGTTTCGATGCGCCCAGAGGCCGGGTGGCGATCGTGGTCGCCCGCTTCAATTCCACCTTCTCCCAGAAGCTGTTGGAGGGTGCCCTGGATGGTCTTCTCCGGCATGGCGTCGATGAAGACGAAGTGGACGTCGCCTGGGTTCCCGGGGCGATGGAGATTCCCCAGGTCTGCCGACGCTTCGCCCAGAGCGGGGAGCACGTCGCGGTCATCGCCCTGGGCGCGGTCATCCGGGGGGCGACCGCGCATTTCGAGCACGTATCCCAGACGATCACCCGCGGATGCGCCGCGGTCGCGCTGGAGACCGGGGTGCCGGTGATCAACGGCGTGCTGACCACCGAGAACCTCGAACAGGCCCTGGAACGCTCGGGAACCAAGGCGGGGAACAAGGGCTTCGACAGCGCGCTGGCTGCGCTCGAGATGGCCGATCTCTTCCGTCAACTTCCTTCGGCCAAGGCCCACTGAGGTGGGCCGCCGGCGCAAGGCACGTGAGCTCCTGGTCCAGGCACTCTACGCGAGCGTCGTGGGGGCCAAGAGTCTGGACGAAGCGGTGGCCGAACAGGTCGAACGCCGGGAACCCACCGCCAGCACGGTGGAGTACGTCCGTCGCGTCCAGGAAGCGATGGCCGAGCACGGACATCTCTTGGACGCCCGCATCGACGCCGCCTTGACCGGATGGAGTCCGGAACGGGTGGGGGCGGTCGAGCGGGCCATCCTGCGCCTGGCCCTGCTCGAGCTGCTCTACCTCGAGGAGGTTCCCGCGAAGGTGGCCATTTCCGAAGCGGTCGATCTGGCCAAGACCTACAGCACCGACGATGCCTCACGATTCATCAACGGCGTCCTCGATCACATCCTCAACGAAGATTCCTGATGCGAGAATCGAGGAAAGAGCACTGGAAGGATTTCTGGACCGAGGCCGACAGCCTCAGTCTCGACGAGGTCTACGGAAACGACGGGCGCATCCTCCGGGAGATCTTCGCCGCCATGGATCCGCGGGGCTTGCGCGTGCTCGAGGTGGGCGCGGGCACCGGCCGCGACAGCCTGGCCCTCTCGGGGGCCGGATGCGAGGTGGTCACCCTCGATTACGTTCCCGAGAGTCTTCGGCTCATCCAGCACGCGGCCCAAGCCAGCGGAGCGGCGATCGAAGTGGTGGGAGGGGACGCCCTCCAGATGCCTTTCGCCAGCGAAAGCTTCGATCTGGTCTTCCACCAGGGCCTGCTGGAACACTTCCGCGACCCCAGGCCCCTGTTGCGCGAGAATCTGCGGGTGCTCAAGCCCGGCGGGTGGCTCCTGGTCGATGTGCCCCAGCGCTACCACTACTACACCCTGGGAAAACACCTGCTGATGCTCATGGATCGCTGGTTCGCCGGATGGGAGACCGAGTTCACCATCGGCGAACTGGAAGAGCTGTTGCGTGAGGTGGGGTTTTGGCCCCGCCGGAGCTACGGCGACTGGATGGTTCCGGGTCTGTGGTACCGCGCGTTGCGCAAGGTCCTCTTGAAGGGGATTGGAGTGCGGCTTCCCATGTACCCGCGGGGAGTCTGGCCGTTTGCTCCCCTCGCGCAGGCCTGGCGCTCGTGGTTCTCACGGCGCAGGGCGTCGCTCTATACCACCATCGTCGTGGGATGTCTGGCGCAGAAGGGGGAGTGAACTGAGAATCCTGGCCCTGAACTGGCGGGACCGCGGTGATCCTCTCTCGGGCGGCGCGGAAGTCCATCTCCACGAGATCCTCCGCCGGGCGGTGGAGAAGGGGCACGAGGTGACCTGGCTGGCCGCTTCCTATCCGGGTGCGCCCGGTGAGGAGATCGGCCAGGATGGGATCCGCTACCGCCGGCGGGGCCACTGGCGCCTTGCCAATTTCGTGCTCCCCCGTTTGATGAAGGAGGAACTGGCGCGGCGGGACTACGACCTCGTGGTCGAGGACATCAACAAGATCCCGTTCTATTCGCCCCGGCACACCCGGCTTCCCGTGCTGGTGATCGTGCCCCACCTCTTCGGACCCACGGTGTTCCGCGAGACCAATCCGCTGGCCGCGGCCTACGTCTACCTGAGCGAACGGCCCATCCCCCGCATCTATCGCGACTGTCTCTTCCTGGCGATCTCCGACAGCACCGCCCGCGACCTCCAGTCGAGGGGAATCGCTCCGGAGAACGTGGCGGTGGTCGAATGTGGTATGGATCACCGCCCCTACCTGCGGGACGATCCTCCCCCGCGGGCCGAGGTTCCCACCCTCGTCCACCTGGGAAGATTGCGCCGCTACAAGAGTGTGGACGTGGTGATCCGCGCGCTTGCATCGATCCGGAAGGTCCTTCCCGCGACCGTCCTGGAAGTGGTCGGGGACGGTCCCGATGAGGCGCGGCTGCGTCGCCTGGCCGCAGGACTGGGGCTTCAGGAAGCGGTGCGGTTCCGCGGTCATCTTCCCCGCGAGGAAGTGGTCGAGGTGCTGTACTCGAGCCATCTCTTCCTGAACCCCTCGCCCAAGGAGGGATGGGGGTTGACGGTGATCGAAGCCAACATGTGCGGGGTTCCGGTGGTGGCGAGCCGGCGCCCCGGCCTGGTCGATTCGGTCCGCGACGGAGAAACCGGCCTGCTGGCCGACTACGGCGATCCCAGCGATTTCGCGGACAAGGCGCTCCAGTTGCTCACCGACCCGCCCCTGTGGCGCACCATGAGCGAGAACGCGCGGCGATGGGCCCACAGTTTCCGGTGGGAGGATTGCGCCCAGCGGAGCATCGCCCTGATGGAACGAGCGGCCCGGCGGCCGAGCGGGGGAGGGACGCGTTGACGCCCGTCGACGAAGAGCTGGACCGCGAGGCAACACGAGTTCCTTCCCGGCGCAGGAGGTGGTTGGGGGCCGGTCTGCGGATCGCGGTCAGCGTGGTGTTGCTGGCGTGGTTGGCGAGGAATCTGCAGGGAGGGATCTCGCGGCTGGAGAGCGTCCAACCCGCCCAGCTGGCCCCGGCCGCGCTGGTCTTCATCCTCAGCACGATCCTGGGTTCCTTGCAATGGGGGCTGCTCATCCGCCACGCCGGCGTGGATCTCTCCCTGGGCCGTCTCGCCCGGCTCTACTGGGTCGGTCTCTTCTTCAACAACTTCCTGCCCAGCAACGTCGGAGGCGACCTGGTGAAGGTGGCCGACGTCTCCTGGTCCACTGGAGGCGTGGCCCGGGCGGTGGCCGCGACGGTGATCGACCGCGTGGTGGGCCTGGTGGCCCTCGCCAGCCTGGGCTTGGGCGCCGCGGTGGTCCTGGGCGGTCCCCGTCCGGCGGGCCTTCCGGTCACCTGGTTGGTCCTGGTGACCGCGGGCCTGCTCGCGCTGATCGCGGTCTTGTTGTCCGGCCGCCTGGGCCGTCTGGTGGTCTTCCTGGTGGGCTCCTTGCGGATCGCCGGCCTGGGGGAGAGGGTGAAGAGCCTCTGGACCCAGTTCGAGGTCTTCCGCAGATCCCCGGGCTTTCTGGCCGCCATCCTGGTCCTGGCCCTCGGCGTCCAGGCGCTGAGGGTGCTGACCCACGTGCTGGTCGCCCAGGCGCTGGAGATTCCCCTGGAGATGAAGACCATCCTCGGGCTCTACGTGCTCATCCCGGTGCTGGGGGTGGCCATCGTCCTGCCGGTGACCTTCAACGGCCTGGGACTGCGGGAGTTCATCGCCACGAGGCTTCTCCCCGGCATCGGCATCGTGGCGCCGGAGGCCTTCGCCTTGCAGATCACCACCTACCTGGTCCAGGTGGCGGTCAGCGCGGTCGGAGGGGTGTTCTTCGCGCTGCGGATGTGGAGTGGGCGGGGCGAAGGGGGAACCCGGCGGGAGGATGCGGGGTAGCAACAGTGGATTGCTCTCGCCGCTACGTTCTCCGCTGCGGGTGTGCTAGAGTTTCGGCCGGCCGAAGCCTTCTCACTTCCATCTTCCGAGGAAGACGACCTTGAGCACTTCTTCGATGAAGAGACCCAACGCCCTCGTTGCGGCGGCTCTCTTCCTGTTGACCTTCGTGATCTACGCGCTCACCGCGTCGAAGACCATCTCCTTCTGGGATTGTGGAGAATTCACCGCCACCGCCTACGGGCTGGGGATTCCCCATCAGCCGGGCACCCCCCTGTATGTCCTGGTCGGCCATATCTTCACCCTGCTGCCGCTGGGTCTGCCCATCGCCTACAAGCTGAACCTCATGAGCGCCTTCTTCGGAGCGTTGGCGGTGGCGTTCACCTATCTCACCGCGGTGCGTCTTGAGGAGGACTGGAGCGAGGAACAGGAAGACCCCAGCCCACGGTGGTTGCTGCGGGCGGGAGCCGCGGTCGGCGCCGGTTTTCTGGCCCTGAGCACGACCTTCTGGAACAACTCCATCGAAGCCGAGGTGTATGCGCTGGCGTCGTTCGTGCTCGCCGCCACCGGCTACATGATGGTGCGCTGGTACGAGCAGCGGAAGACAAACGCCGCCGCCGCTTTCTACCTGCTGGTGATCTACATGATGGGGCTCTCGGTGGGATTCCACCTGGGATCGGTGCTGGTCTACCCAGGATTGTTCGTGGTCGCGCTGCTTTGCCGGGACAAGGAGCTGGAGAACATCGATCTCCTCATCGTCTCGATGGCGATGGGCGTGTTCGTGCTCTCCACAATGTTCAAGAACGATGTGATCATCACCACGCTCTACATGATCTGCGGAGCGCTGGCGGTGTGGCGACTGGTCATTCCCAACGGTTCCGGCTTCGCGGCCGCGGGCATCGCCCTGTTCTTCCTCGGCTTGTCCGTGCATCTCTTCATGTTGATCCGCACCACCCAGGAGCCGTTCATCAACCAGAGCGTTCCGGACACCTTCTCCCGCTTGATGATGGTCATCCGGCGCGAACAGTATCCCCCGCGCGTTCCGTGGCACCGGGAGGCCCCCCTGCTCTGGCAGTTCGGACATTTCCTGGGCACCAGCATATGGGGAAAGGACACCAGTCTCGCGGGGCAACGGGTCATCGGCTTCTTCCAGCAGTTCACCTTCCTGCCCCGACCGGGTTTTCTCGACAGCTTCGTCCCGGTGGCCCTGGGGTTCTATGGGCTCTTGAACCAGTTCCGGGGCAACAAGAAACTGGCTTGGGGTTTTCTCACCGTCTTCTTGATCAACTCGCTGGGCCTGCTCATCATCCTCAACTTCACCGACCACGAGGTGCGCGACCGCGACTACTTCTACTTCGGGGCCTTCCAGTTCTGGGCCCTGTTCATGGCCCTGGGAGCCGGGGCATTCCTGAGGATGTTGTGGCTTTCGTTGCGGGAAGGACGGTGGGGCGTTCGTCTCGCCGGCGCCGGCGCGGTGGTGCTCGTCGTCCTGGCCTTCCTTCCGGTGCTTCTCCCCGGCCATCCGAAATACTTCGAACACGACCGCAGCCACAACTCGATCGCCCGCGACTACGGCTGGAACATGCTGGTGTCCCTGCCGAAGAACGCCATCCTCTTCACCAACGGCGACAACGACACCTTCCCCCTGTGGTATCTGCAAGGGGTGGAGAAGTTCCGGACCGACGTGAGGGTGGTCAACCTGAGCCTGATCAACGTGCCGTGGTACATCAAGCAGTTGCGTGACGTCCCGCCGAAGTGTCCCATCGCCTGGAACGACGCCCAGATCGATGGTGTCGAACCCATCGAACACAAGGGGGTCCGCACCACCCTCACTCCGAAGATCCTGCCGGACAAGAGCATTCTCTGGGTGCGGGATATGGCGGTGTGGCACATCATCGAGCAGAACCGCTGGCGGCGGCCGATCTACTTCGCGGTGACCATTCCTCCCGAATACATCTCCGACTACAACCCCTACTTCAGCATGGAGGGACTGGTCTATCGTCTCACCCGGACCAAGAGCAAGGACGGACGGGTGAAGGTGGATGCGGACGCGATCATGAAGAACCTGACGCGCGTCTACGACATGTCGGGGATCTGGATTCCCCGCTCGGAAGCGGAAACGCGGGGAATCGAGCCCCGCCTGGGCAACGACGTGCCTTTCGTGCGCGACGAGTCGTTCTACAAGGATCAGAACACCGTGCATCTGACCCTGAACTACCCTGCCGCCCTGTGCCGGGTCGGATACTCCGACCTGGTCACCGGCCACGAGGACCAGGGACTGGGCGCTCTCGAGCTGGCTTTCGAACTGGCCCCGCAGTTCCCCTTCCTGGTCGATCTTCTACCCACCGCCTACGTGCAGACCCACCATGTGGACAAGGCGCTGGCGTTGGGGGAGTACTACCTCCGGGAGCTTCCCGATCCGCGGCAGATGGCGGTCGACCTGGGGCGCGACCTCGTTTCGCTTGGTTTCGCCGAGAAGGCCCTGGACTGGGCCGACGAGCTGGTGGCCGGCAGTCCCGATGAGCCCGGATACGTTCGACTGCGCGCGCGGGTTCTCTGGCAGCTCGGAAGGAAGCAGGACGCCTACGACGTCCTGCGGGACTTCGTCGCCAAGAGCGGCGACCAGGAGAGCCGCCTCGACCTGGAGGCGATGCAACAGATCCTGTCACAGAAGAAGGCGCCGGCCGGGCCGCCGGGCGGATCTCCTCCTACTAGCGGAGGGGGTTCCGCCGGAGGAGACTCCACCGGAGGAGGGCGATGAATCCGCTGCAATCGCCGTTCTGGGCCGACGGGCCGGTGCGCGTTGTGGTCACCGGATGCGCCGGGTTCATCGGGAGTACCCTCTGCGACCGGCTGCTGCAGGCGGGACACGAGGTCCTCGGCATCGATTGCTTCAGCGACTACTACGACCCGGCGTTGAAACGGGAGAACCTCGCGTCGGCGATGGATCATTCCTCCTTCCGCCTGATCGAGGGGGATCTCAACCGGCTTCGCCTGGAGGAACTGGTGGAAGATCGCCAGGTGGTCTTCCACCTGGCGGCCCAGGCGGGGGTCCGGGCCTCCTGGGGACAGGAGTTCGAGATCTACCTGCAGTCGAACATCGCGGCCACCCAGCGTCTACTCGAAGCGGTGAAGGATCTGCCCCGCGGTGAGAAGGGGTTGCGGCGGGTGGTCTACTCCTCGTCCTCCTCCGTCTACGGGAACCAGTCCGACTACCCGGTTCCCGAAGACGTGGACAAGCACCCCTTCAGTCCCTACGGGGTCACCAAGCTGGCGGCCGAGCACCTGGGGGAACTCTACGCCGCCAACTACGGTCTGCCGGTCTCCTCCCTGCGCTACTTCACCGTCTACGGCCCCCGGCAGAGGCCCGACATGGCGTTCCGCAAGTTCCTGGAGGCGGCCCGCCAGAACCAGCCGTGGGTCATCTACGGGGATGGACGGCAGAGCCGCGATTTCACCTATGTCGACGACGCGGTCGACGCCAATCTGCTTGCCGCGGCGGATTCCTCCCCCTACGGTGCGTACAATATCGGGGGCGGCGCCCGGATCGATCTGCTCTCGGCGCTGCGGTTGCTCGAGGCGAAGATCATCGAACACGGAATCGCCTCCTCGGTGGAGCTGGTGCACGCGCCCGCGGTGAAGGGCGATGTGCGTCATACCGGGGCCAAGGTCGACCGGGCGCAGCGGGTCCTCGGATTCGCCGCGCGGGTCCCGTTGGAGGAAGGTCTCGACCGCATGGTCCGTTGGATGGTGGAAAGGATTTCCGGATGAGCGATCACCCCGCAGTCCCGCCGACGGCCGATTCTTCCTCCACGACCGGGATCGAGGAGTCCGGGCCGGCGATCCTGGCCCAGGCGCGCCGCGCCCTCACCGGCAGTGGAGAGGTCGACCTCACCCTTCTCATCCCCGCCTACAACGAGGTGGAGAGCCTGGGGGAACTCGTCGAGCGGTTGCAGCAGGTTGTCTCGCCCTTGACCTCCTCCTGGGAGATCCTGGTGGTCGACGACGGCAGCGTCGACGGCACGCGGGAGTTGCTGCACGACCTCTCGGTGCGGGCGGCCGCGTTGCGTTACGTGTCCTTCCGCCGGAACTACGGCAAGTCCGCCGCGTTGTCGGTGGGTTTCGAGAGAGCGCGGGGCTCAGTCATCATCACCATGGATGCCGACCTGCAGGACGATCCGGACGAGATTCCACGGATGCTCGCGAAGCTGGCCGAGGGCTACGACCTGGTGAGCGGGTGGAAGAAGCAGCGGAAGGATCCCTTCATCAAGACCTCGACCTCGAAGATCTTCAACTTCGTCACCTCCCGGATGAGCGGTCTGCGCCTGCACGATTTCAACTGCGGGTTCAAGGCCTACCGGAGGGAAGCGGCGCGCTCCTTGCGGATCTACGGAGAACTGCACCGCTACCTGCCGGTCATGGCGCACGTCCAGGGATTCAAGGTGACCGAGATTCCGGTGCGCCATCACCCGCGTCGCCACGGGGTCACGAAGTTCGGCCGCGAACGCTTCCTCAACGGCGTGCTCGACCTCTTGACCATCCTCTTCCTGAGCCGCCGCCGGCATTCCCCGCTCCATTTCTTCGGTCGGGTGGGCTTCTTCTTCGGCGCGGCGGGCTTTCTCATCTCCCTCTACTTCCTGGTCATCTGGATCGGCGGAGCGGGCCTGCATCTGCGGCCGCTGATGCTGCTCGGCATCACCTTCATCCTGGTGGCCCTGCAATTCTTCAGTCTGGGTCTGCTGGCGGAACTGTTGGTCTCCTCCAGCCACGGGAACGAGAACTACCAGATCCGCTCCGGGGAATGAGCGATGCCGGCGGACGGACTTCGCCTGGGTGTCGTCGTGCTCAACTGGAACGGACGGGAGCACCTGTCCGACTGTCTCGGCTCGGTCCTGGCCAATGACCACCCCGATTTCTTCGTGTTGCTGGTGGACAACGCGTCGAGCGACGGCAGCGTGCAGTGGACGCGCGAGCACTTTCCCCAGGTGGAGATCCTCTCTTTGCCCCGCAATCTCCGATTCGCCGGCGGCAACAATGCCGGAGCCGAGCAGGCATTGCAGCGCGGCGCGCAGATCCTCCTCCTGTTGAACAACGACACCCGGATGGATCCGCACTGCCTGTCCGTCCTGTCCGCCCGTTTCGCGGAGAACGAACACCTCGGGATCGCCGGTCCCCGGATCTGCTATTTCGACGATCCCTCCCGGATCTGGTACGGTGGCGGCCGCTGGCACCGCACCCTGGGCTGGGTGTCCCATCGGGCCTTGCGGCGGCCCGTCGCCGACGGCGCCGACCCGGCTGGACCCACCGATTGGGTGTCGGGCTGCGCACTGGCGGTGCGGGCCCGGCTGTGGAAGGAGCTGGAAGGCCTGGACGAGGGCTATTACATCTACGCGGAGGACGTCGATTTCTGCCTGAGAGCGGCCCGGCAGGGAGCGGAGATTGCCTACGAACCCCGCGCGCTGGTCCTGCACAAGGTCAGCGCCTCGGTGGGGGGAGCGGTCTCGGCCTTCAAGGCCTACCACAAGAGCCGCGCCGGACTCCGCCTCATCCGGCGGCACTCCCGCGGCTGGCGCGCGCCCGGCGCGGTGGCCGGACGGGCCGCCTTCGATCTGGCCACCGCGCTCCGGTCGGCCGCGATGGGACGGCCCCGGGCGGCGGCGGCGGTGGCGAGGGCGTGGTGGGACGCGGCCTTCGGCCGCCTCGGCTATCCCGTGGGGAAGGATCCTTCATGACACCGGCAAAGCGCATTCCCTGGTTCTGGTTGGCCTCCTTGGCGGTCATCCTTCTCGCCAGCGTCTTCCTGCACCCGGAGCAGTACGGCGGGAAGATCTACTCGAGTGGCGACGCGAAGGCGGCCGAAGCATTCAAGGTGGTCGGGGACCGGATGCTGGAAGAGGGTGTCTATCCCCTGTGGAATCCCTATGTCTTCCTGGGGATGCCATCCTACGCGAGCCTCGCCTACACTCCGGGCGCCTATCCGCTGGAGCGCCCGGTGGACCGCCTGACCAAAGCCTTGGGGCTGCCGCCGATGACCTGGCTTCTCCTGCATGTCCTGCTGCTGGGGCTGGGAACCGCCGGCTATCTTCGCTGGCGGGGCCTCAGTTGGGCCGCATCGATCGGCGGCGGGGTTGCCGTGATGGCCCTGCCGAAGTTCGTCGCCTGGTGCGCTTACGGTCACGGGACCAAGGTGATGAGTCTGGCCTGGATGCCGTGGATCCTGTGGATGATCGAGGGGCTCCTGCGCCGCGGACGCTGGCCGTGGGCCCTGGGCCTGGCGTTGACCCTGGGGGCGGCCCTGTTGCGGGCCCATGTCCAGATCGTCTACTACACCGCCATGGCCGGTTTCCTCTGGTTCTGCTTCCTCGGGCTCGCGCGCTGGCGCGAGCCGGGAGGACGCAAGCGGGTGCTGCGCCGGACCGGGATGCTGGCGGTGGCGCTTGGATTGGCACTCGGTCTGGCCATGGCCCTTTTCCTGCCCGTCTTCAGCTACCAGGCCCACAGCGTGCGGGGGGCGGCCAGCACCGGAGGGGGGGTGGACTATTCCTACGCCACCGGCTGGAGCTTGAGCCTTGCCGAGATTCCCACCTTCTGGTGGTCCACCGCGGCCGGTTACGGGAAGCTCTCCTATGTCGGGGGAATGCCGTTCACCGACTATCCGCAGTACCTGGGATTGCCGCTGCTGCTCTTCGCCTTTCTGGGCTTTGTGTTCCGCCGTGACCGCTGGGCCTGGATGCTCTTGACCCTGGCGCTCTTGGCGACCCTGGTGTCCTTGGGGCGCAACGGCCCGGTGTACCGGCTCTTCTACGAGCTGCTTCCCGGCTTCAACAAGTTCCGCGTTCCGGTGATGATCCTCATCCTCCAGGGGTATGCCGTGGTGCTGCTGGCCGCGGCGGGGATGGACGAACTCTCGGTTCGCCTGGCTCCTCCGAGGCGTCCTTCCTGGCTTCTTCCCCTGGTGGTCGCTCCGGTGGTGGTGGGGGGTGGGGTCCTGCTCGTCCTGGGCACGGTGGCCTCCGGCGTGCTCACCCAGGAATCGATCCGTCACTGGCTGTCGATGCGGCCCGGGGTTCCCCTGGACGCGCTGGACGCGGCGGCGAAGCTGGCCCGGCACGATGCCTTGCGGCTGGGGGTTCTTCTGCTCGCGGCGATCGGCGCGGGAGCGCTCCATCGTCGGGGCCGCCTTCCCCGAACCGTCCTGCTCGCCCTGTGGGGAGGCTTGATCTTCGTGGACCTGTGGGCGGTGGACCAGCCCATCACCCACCCGGAACGCCACCTGAAGGCGGCCACGCGCGACGCCCGCGGGAAGCTGGTGAGCGTCTGGGCCCCTCCGGTGATCCAGCCCCTCAGCGTAGCGCGGTCGTATGTGGCGTCCAACGGCGCGCTGGATTTCCTGGCCCGGCAGGGTTCCTTTCCCCGGGTGTGGCCGCTGGGGAGCCTGGCCCAGGAGAATTCCTACGGCCCGCAGGGCGTGGTCAGCCTGGGCGGCTATCACGCGGCCAAGTTGCGCATCTACCAGAGCCTGCTGGAACGGCTCTATCCCGGGCGCGGACTGGTCGATCTGGCCACGGTGAAGCTCTTGGCCGCGGGCTGGGTGCATGTGCCGTCGGCTTTGAACGAGGCCACCCTCAAGGCCTTCGCCCGGCGCGGCATGGAGCTGGAAGCGGCGTACGAGGGGGACGGCGGGGCGGTCTACCGCATCGTCGACGCGGGACCGCGCTGCTGGCTGGTGGATTCCTTTGAACTGGAGAAACCGGGACGGGACACCACTGGCGAGGAGCCGGCCCCCGAGGTCCTCCGGCGCACCCTCGACCGCAACCTGGCCCTGGACCGGGTCGCGATCCTCTCCGCACCCCCGCATCCAGCTCCCACCCGCGGGGAGGGAAGCATCGAGAGGGTGGAGGAAGAGCCCCAGCGGATCGTCTTCGAAAGCAACGCGGACCACGCCGCGATCGCGGTCTTCGCCGACATCTACTATCCCGACTGGAAGGTGACGGTGGATGGCGCGCCGGCGAAACTGCTGCGGGCCGATTACGCCCTCCGGGCGGTGGCGGTGGCGCCGGGACGGCACCGCATCGAGTTCATCTACCACGACGGCGCCTTCATCGCCGGGCGCTGGATCCAGCGGGTGAGTTTCCTGCTCATCCTTCTGGGACTGGGCTGGGTGGTGTACAATCGGACGAGGAGAAAGCCATCGACTGCCCCAGGCGGATCCGAGGAGTAGAGGACTCTCGCGGGATGGGGCGCCTTCTGTGGCCGGTCGTCCGGCCCGCGTCAGTCCGGAGAGGTTTGGCGGTATGAAAGCCCTGGTGGTCATTCCCACCTACAACGAGCGGCACAACATCGGGCGGATCATACCGCGGGTCCTCGAGCAGGATCCCGAGCTCGAAGTGCTGGTGGTCGACGACAACAGTCCCGATGGCACCGGCGTCCTCGTCCAGGAGATGGCCCAACAGGACCGCCGGGTGCATCTCTTGCAACGGGAGGGGAAACAGGGGCTGGGTACCGCGTATATCGCGGGCTTCCAGTGGGCGCTTTCCCACACGGACGCCGAGGTTGTCTTCGAGATGGACGCCGACTTCTCCCATGATCCCGCCGCCATCCCGGAATTCCTCGAAGCGATCCGTGAATGCGATCTGGTGGTGGGCAGCCGCTACGTGAACGGGATCACGGTGATGAACTGGCCGCTCTCGCGCTTGTTCCTCTCGGTCTTCGCCAACTACTACGCGGCCGCGGTGACCGGCCTGCCCCTGAAGGACTGTACGGGCGGCTTCAAGTGTTTTCGGCGGCGCACCCTGCAGGGTCTTCCTCTCGACCGCATCCGAAGCGACGGGTACGGATTCCAGATCGAGATGAACTATCACGCCTGGAAGCGAGGATTCCGCATCCGCGAGATTCCCATCGTGTTCAGCGACCGCGTCGTCGGTGAGAGCAAGATGTCCCGGCGCATCATCTGGGAAGCCGCCTGGATGGTATGGCGGCTGCGGTTCTTCCCGGGCGCTTGAAAAGCGAAGGCGGCCTTCGTGCGGGAGCCATCGATCGACCTGACCCTCATCCTCGTGAGCTACCACAGCCTCGAGCCGCTGAAGTCGTTTTTTGAGAGCTGGCGTTCCCATCCCATTGCGGCATCCCACGAGATCATCGTGGTGGACAACGCGCCCGGTGACGGGATGGCCGAGTGGGTCTCGGCCCACTTCCCCGAGGTGAAGATCCTCGACATGGGAGGCAACGAAGGCTACGCCCGAGCGGTCAACCGGGGCATCGAAGAGGGCAAAGGTCGCGCCTTCCTGGTGATCAATCCCGACGTGGAGTTGTCCGAGGGGGGAGTGGACCGGGCGCTGGAGTACCTCCACGGGCATCCCGAGGTGGGGATCGTCGGAGCGAGGCTGCTCAACCGCGACGGAACCATCCAGCACAGCGCGCGCCGCTTCTACACCCTCCAGACCATTCTGCTGCGGCGGACCCCCCTGGGCCGTCTTCGTCCCGACCACCCCGAACTGAGACGCCACTTGATGCTGGACGACGACCTGGACCATCCGCGTCCGGTCGATTGGATCATCGGGGCCTGGATGTTGGTGCGCCGGGAAGCGGTCGAGAAGGTCGGACTGATGGATCCGCGGTTCTTCCTCTACTTCGAAGACGTCGACTGGTGTTACCGGATGTGGGCGAAGGGTCTGGAAGTCCACTACTTCCCAAAGGCCCGCTTCGTGCACGCGTACGAACGCAGCAGCGGCCGGCTGAACCGCACGCTTCTCTACCACCTGCGCTCCTTCGTGAGCTTCTACGACAAGTGGGGCGCGTTGATCTACGTGGCCAAACGGATGCGGGGAAGCTGGGAGAAACTGCTGGCGTTCGTCCTCGACCTCCTCCTGTTGAACCTCGCGTTCGCCCTGGCCTACCTCGTCCGGTTGCTCATGGACCCCCTCCTGCCCCTTCCTCTCTACTCCCTGGGCGACTACCTGCCCCTGTGGGGTTTCACCAACGTGGTGGGGGCGACCGCCTTTCCCCTTTCCGGCCGGTATCGGAATCCTCCTCCTCCCCGGAGGCTCTCCCGGTGGATCGATGCGGTGCGCATTTCCCTGGTGGTGACCTTCGTGGTGATGGCCGGCACCTGGCTCGCCCACACCCGCACCTTCAGCCGCCTGGTCATCATCCTCCTCATCCCGTGGCTGAGCGCGGCCCTGGTGTTCTCGCGCTCGCTGGTCCGCCGGCTCCTGGGCCGGACGAGAAAGGACCGGCCGGTCGATCGCGCTCTCCTGTTGGGCGATCCCGAAGCGATCGAGGACCTGCGCCGCCGGCTGAAGCCGGATCCGGGGGAGGACTTCGTGGTGGCGGGAGCTTTGTGGTCCGCGTCTCCCGGGGACGACGCGGAGCCTTCGACCCCGAACCTGGGCCGCATGGAGCAAGCGGCCGAGGTGCTCGAGAGCCGACACATCAGTGAACTGCTGGTGGCGGGACAGAGCCCGGCCACCGATGCCGCCGCCGCCGCGGCGCGAGAGGCCGCCGCGCAGGGAGTCGCGGTCTATCTCTCCCACCCCTGGGGGCCCGCGCTGCGGAACCTGCCCTCGACCGAACGCCGGCACGGTCTCGACTGGTGGCGGGTTCCTCCTCCCCGGGCGGTGGCGGGAGGGGGATGGGGCAAGGCGATGATGGACCGCATCCTGGGCGCCTTGCTGTGGATTGTGACCCTGCCGGGTTTCGTGCTATGCTCGGTCGTGGGCCGCCCCCTGGGCCTGGTGCATTCCCGGCGGCTGCGGCGCCTGGGTCAACGCCGGCGCCTCGTGGAATGGACCGAACTGGTCGGCCGGAAGGGACGGCCGCTTCCCGGGATCGTCCAGGCGCCCACCGCGTTCCTGGTCGTGAGCGGTCGGTTCAGTCTGGCCGGGCCCTATCCGCTTCCTCCCATCGTCGAGAAGGAGCTCGAGCCCACCCACTTGTTACGGTTCGCAGTCAAACCGGGGCTCAGTGGTCTCTGGCAGCCGGAGAGCGGTGGAGAGCTTTCCGCGTTGCTCGAGAACGATCTGGGCTACCTGGAGACCTGGTCCTTGACCCTCGACCTCGACCTGTTCCTCTCGGGACTGCCGGGAATCCTGGTCGAGCGGGACCGCTGGCATCGTCTTCCCTCCCCATGAAGCGGATCGTATGAAGCACCATCGAATCCCGACCCGTCTCGTCCTCGCCGGTCTGTTCCTTCTTCTCCTTGCCGGCCCTCTTCCCTCGCGGGCGAGTCTAACCAATACCGTGCCCTGGACCACCGCCTCCCAACTGCTGGAGGTGCGCCGGATGGTGCTCTTCGATGGACGGCTGGTCGCGGCCACGCCCCGGGGAGGTCTGCTGGTGATCGATCCCGCGACGGGGACGATCGGCCGCTTCAACAGCGGGGACGGTCTCACCTCGGACGCGGTCAACGATCTCGCCGTGGACGCAAACGGGGTTCTGTGGGTGGCGACGGGGGGAGACGGCATCGGCGCCGCCGGCTTGTGCCGTATCGAGAGCAACTGGGCGGTGCGGGCGGTTTCCCAGGATCTCGCATCGGAGGAGATCACCGCGATCGCGGCCGACGGCGAATTCGTCTATTACGGCACCCGCTCTTCGGGCGCGGGAAGGATCTCTTCCGGCCTTCCCGACGCGATCTACACCCAGCCCACCCACGGATTGGCGTCCGACCGCATCCTGAGGGTCTCCGCCTACGGCGGCGTGGCCTGGTTCTCCACTCCACTGGGAGTGAGCCGCCTGCGGGACAATGCCTTCACCACCGTGAACAGCGGATTGACCGCGCCGGTGGTGCGCGATCTCGTCGCAACTCCCAACGGGGTCTTCGCGGCCGATCGGAGGGGAGTGAAGCGTTTCGACGAGTCCAGCCAGAGCTGGGTGGAGTGGGGAAGCGGGCTCAGCGACAGCCTGCGGGCCCTGTCGACCGACGGGGACGATCTGATCGGCCTGGGCTGGACCGGGACCGCCTGGCGATTGCCGGCCGGGGAGACCACGTGGCAGAGCCGGTCCCTCCAGACCCAGCTGCGCAACTACCTCTGCCTGGCCGCCGACGGCCTGGGGCACGTGTGGTACGGAGGAGCGTTGGTCGACCTCCGCCGGACCCTCCAGGGTCCGATCGCCCTGGTCTACGAGCCCGACCGGGATCTCTCGCTGGTG
This sequence comes from uncultured bacterium, assembly GCA_964601275.1. Classification (GTDB taxonomy): domain Bacteria; phylum Krumholzibacteriota; class Krumholzibacteriia; order JAJRXK01; family JAJRXK01; genus JAOZPE01. The sequence goes on from CAZRMV010000002.1 coordinate 321,697, forward strand.
GTGGCGGGTCTGCTGGGGGTCGATGTGCGCAATGTCATCACCGACGGTGAAGGCGGACTGTGGGTGAGTTGCCTGGCGCCCTACAACGGCCTGACCCACTGGCGGGCGGACGGCGGATTCATCCGCTACGATTTCGCCGAAGACACCGCCGGCTTCGGATGGTGCGCGAACACCACCAAGTTCGGCCTGGCGCGCGATGCGTCCGGCGCGCTGTGGGTCAGCAACTTCAAGAACTGTCTCACCCGCATGATCCCCGATGCCAGCGATTCCCCTGAACTCGCGCAGATGCTCCACCTGACCCGAGACAGCAGTCCCCTGCGCCTGGTGCGGATCCGCGAGATCGAAGTGGATCCCCAGGGCAGGGTCTGGTTGCTCAGCGAGGGAAATGCGACTGACCAGGGACTGGGAATCGACATCATCACCGATCCCTCGAGGCCGCAGGACGTCGACGCCTGGCTGGAACTGTCTCCCGCCAACAGTGGGCTGGAGGATGGTTGGGTACGAAGCGTGACCTTCCAGGCTCCGGGCACGGCATGGCTGTGCATCGAGGGCAAGGGCGTGCAGCGCTGGGACTACGACGGTCCGCTCGACGACGGGGTCTTGCGGCAGAGCCAGATGGACCTGGCGTCGGCCTGGGATCTCATCCCCTATGACGGGGCGTCCCCCGCGGTGCAGTTCTCCTCTCCCCGCCAGGTCGCGATCGCGCCCGATGGGCTCGTCTACATCGCCGCGGCCGATCTCGGGGTGTTGGAAGTGAAGTACACGCCCTACGCCGCGTCCCCCTTCGACCGGATCCGTTTCCTGAGGGTGTTCCGGGAAGGGCAGGCCGGCCTGGGCCTTCTCACCAGCAACGTCAAGGGGGTGGCCTTCGACGAGAGGGGCGCCCTGTGGGTGAGCAGTGCCGCCGGACTCAATCGCCTCCGCGATCTCGACGGCGATTTGAAGATCGACGCCTGGACCACGGTGGAAGCCTTCAACACCTTCCAGCTCCAGCTCGCCGGATACCGCGGTGAAGTGCTCTCGCCGATGGCGGGCGGCGAGCTGGGCCGTCTGCTCTACGATCGCGAGCGCGGCGAGATCGTGGTGGGCGGGACCCTCGGACTCACCCGGGTGCGCGCCGATCTGGAACTGCCTCCGCCGAGCGCGGAGGACGAGGTCTCGTTCGTGATCTACCCCAATCCCTATCCCGGTCCGGGTGGTGACGACCGGGGGATCTTCCTGTCGGGGATCGGTGGAGAAGGGGACGTCCGGGTGGAGGTCTACGATCTGCAGGGGGTTCTCATCGCCGAAGGGACCTTCCGGGTGGATGAGCTGGCCACCCGTCCGGTGTGGGATGTGAAGGACCGCCAGTTCAACCCCGTCGCCAGTGGATTGTACGTGGTGCAGGTGACCCGTGCCGGGGCCAGCTTTGCGGAGACCCTCGCGGTGGAGAAATGAAACGACGAGTCCTGATCATCGGGGCCGGGTCGGCCGGCCGCATGATCGCACGCGAACTGATCGACCACGGCGAGGAGTACCGCCGCGAAGTCGTCGGCTTCCTCGATGACGATCCCGAGCTGCTCGGCCAACGGGTCGCCGGGATCGAGGTGCTCGGGGACAGCAGCGAAGTCCATCGCAGCGTCCGGGAGTTCTCGATCGACGAGGTGGTCCTGGCGATTCCCTCCGCTCCGGGTGCGGTGGTCCGCCGGCTGATCTTCCAGGCCCAGCGCGCGAGGGTTCCCCTGCGCATCGTTCCCGGTCTGCGCGACATCATCCGGGGAAGCGTCCACTTCGACCAGGTGCGGGAGATCGCCCCGGAGGATCTGTTGGGCCGCGAGACGGTGGATCTTCTCGAGAGCCCCATCCGGGAGGCGGTGGAAGGGCGGGAGGTCCTGGTGACCGGAGCCGGGGGGAGCATCGGATCGGAACTCTGCCGTCAGCTCGTCCGCTTCCAGCCGTCCCGCCTCTGGCTTCTCGGCCGGGGGGAGAACTCCCTGTTCGAGATCGACGAGGAGCTTCGGGACGGCCACCGCTACCAGGATTGCCGGATCGTGCTCGCGGATGTCCGCGACGGCCAGCGCCTGGGATTCCTCGCCCGGGAGATGCGACCGGATGTGATCCTCCACGCCGCCGCCCACAAGCACGTGCCGCTCATGGAGATCTATCCCGAGGAAGCGGTGATGGTGAACGTGATCGGCACCCACAATGTGCTGCGATTTGCCCGGCTGGTAGAGGCGAGCCGCTTCGTCATGCTCTCCACGGACAAGGCGGTGCAGCCCAGAAGCGTCATGGGGTCGACCAAGCGCATCGCCGAGTTCCTGGTGCAGGAGGCGGCCCGGGTCCACCGCGCGCGCTACATGGCGGTGCGCTTCGGCAATGTCCTGGGCAGCCGGGGCAGCGTGGTTCCCATCTTCCAGCGCCAGTTGTCCCGCGGCGGACCGCTGACCGTGACCGACAAGCGCGCCACCCGCTTCTTCATGACCCTCAAGGAAGCGGCGATGCTGGTCATCCAGGCCATGGCGGGAGGACAGGGGGGAGAGGTCTTCATCCTCGATATGGGCGAGGCGATCCAGATCTACGAACTCGCCCGCAATGTCATCGCCCTGGCGGGGCTGGGCGAGGAAGACGGCATCGAGATCGTGGAGACCGGGTTGCGGCCGGGCGAGAAGCTCCGGGAGGTGGTTCTCAGCGAGAGCGAGGAGTCCGAACCCGGTCCGCATCCGCAGATCCTGCGGGCCCACCCGCGTCTGCCCGAGGGTTTCGTCGCCGCGGACGCGGTCGAGGAGCTGCGCAATCTCGCGCTGGCCAACGACCGCGCCGGGATCCGTCGCCGGCTCGCCGAGTGGATCCCCGATCACCAGGGAATCGCCCCCCGGGGAAGCCAGGATGCCTGAGAGCGGCCGGACTGCCGAAGTCGTTCCGGAGGTGGATCTTTCCGAGTGGGAGGAGCTCTTGGCCTCCGATCCCCGCGCCCTGCCCTTCCAGCACCCCCGGTTCCTCCAGCGCTACCTTCGCCACGTGCCGGTCCGTCGCGGTCATTGGATCCAGGTGCGCGACGGGGCGGGAGGGCTGCGGGCGGGGATGGGATTCATCGAATCGCCGCGCTGGGGTCTTCTGGCCCTCGCCGGGGGCATCGACGGCACCTACGGCGGGCCGCTGTCCCGGGACGGAAGGGATCCTCGGGCGGAGGAGGCGGTCCTGGAGGCCTTCCTCCGGTGGGGGGGGCGGCGGGTGGTGCGTCGCGAACTGATGTGGGGCCACCCGGAACCACCGGCGGCGGGGGGGGGGCGGCTCGAACCGGTCGAGACCGCGATCCTGGACGTCCGGGATGGATTCGACGTCTTCTGGAGGAAGACCTTCTCCAACAACCGACGCAGCGAGTGCAACCGCAACGAGAAGCGGGGCCTCACCGCCTTCGAGAGCCGGGATCCCGCGATCCTCGAGTCCTTCCATCCCCTGTACCGGCGAAAGTGCCGGGAGTGGGGGATGCCGCCTCTGCCCCTGGATCTGTTGCAGGAGATCCTCGTCGAAGAGGAACGCGCCCTCCTGACCGTGGCCCGATTCGAGGGCCGGGTGGTGGGCCTGCACTTCTGTTTCCTGCTGCCCGGCGAACTCTTCGCCTGGCTGGGGACCAGCGAGCGCCTCCGGCGGGTCTTTCCCTCCACCGCGCTGATGCGGGCCAACGCCGAAGCGGCCCTGCGGCGGGGGCTTCCCCAGGTGAACCTGGGCAGCAGCCTGGGCCTGCACGGGGTGTCCCAGTTCAAGAAACTGCTGGGGGCCACCGCGCAGACCCGCTGGCGGCTGCTGCAGGAGGCCCGCTGGCTCACTACCCTGCGGCGCGTCCGGGGACACTGAGCGCCCGGGTTCCCGTCACCTCGCTAGCCGGTTGTCCCCGACTTATCCCCATTTTTTTGCCCGCCCCGATTCTTTTGGTTTGACAGCTTCCTCCCCGGACGGGAAGATGACCAAGTCGTGGGGAAGAAGGGGATAAAATGGGAAATCCCTTGTAACACCCTAAGTTCAAATCAGTTAAGTGGTACCGCCGGATCATGGAGATGCAGCCCACTTCCACCCCTCCCTCGTCCCGCTTCCACGGGCGTTTCCGGCTGAAACTGGATGACAAGGGCCGGGTGAGCCTTCCCGCCTTCTTCCGCCGGGCCATCCCGGCCGAGACGCCGGAAGACCACGGGAATCTCATCCTCCAGGCCGGTCCCGACGGGTACATCCAGGCCCTGCCGGTGGCCGAATGGGAACGCCGGACCCGCGAGCTGGACGCGGTGGGCGCCCAGAAGGGGGCGAGCAAGCGCTGGCGGCGGCGGGCCATCTTCGGAGGGGTGGTGCCGGCCCCGGTGGACGAGAAGGGTCGCTTCAAGATCCCGCGGGAGTTGCTCGAGACCGCCGGGATCCAGCGGGACTGTCTCATCCTGGGGGTGGACCGGGCCATCGAGATCTGGGATCCGGACCGCTTCTTCGAGCTGGAGGCCCAGCACCGCGCCGATCTGAGCGACCTCGAGGACCTTCTCTTCTGATGGAGGATTCCGGACGATGAAGATGGCAAAGGGCAGAACGGCTTCTTCCTACCGCGGCTCGCTGGCCGCGGCGCGGAGTGGCTGGGGTGGATTCCTGATCCTTCCCCGGGGGGAAAGCGCCCTCCAGGTGCGATTGACCGGCGTCCTGACCCACGACCGCTTGAACGAGCTGCGGACCAGCCTGCGGGCCCGCCGTCGGCACGACGCCGCCGCGCGTTTCCTGCTGCTGGACGCCACCTGGCTGCGGCACGTGACCGTGGCCGCGGCGATGGAGCTGGCCGAAGCGGAGACGCAGTGGAAGCACGAGGGAACGGTGGTCTTGTGGGTGGGGCTGTCTCCCTACCTGGCCAATCTCCTGTTGCTTTCGGGCCTGGGGTCGCGGATTCCCCTCTTGCCCGATCTCACCACCGCCATCGCGGCGGTGCGCCGGATGACCCATCTGCCACCCACGGTGGCGAGGGAGCGACTGCAGGCCTGGGACATCATGCGTCACTAGGCATGCGTCGCTGAGCATGGAAACCCGCCACCAGCCGGTGATGTTGGAGGAGGTCACAAGGCTCCTCGGTCCCGGACCCGGTCAGGTGGTGGTGGATTTGACTCTGGGTGGGGGGGGCTACAGCGCCGCCTTCCTGGAATCGGGAGCCCGGGTGATCGGGCTCGACCTGGACGAGGAAGCGGTCGCGGGCGCAACCAGGCGCCTCTCCTCCCACGGCGATCTCTTCACCGCTCGGATCAGCCCGTTCTCGGAATTTCCCGTGGTGCTGGACGAGCTGGGCATCAACCTCGTGGACGGCATCTGCATGGACCTGGGTCTCAGCAGCGATCAACTCGAAGACAAGGGCCGCGGTTTCAGTTTCTCCGCTCCCGGCGACTTCGACCTGCGCTTCGATCCGCGGCGGGGCAAGCCGGCCGCGCAGTGGTTGCGCGGAGCGTCGGCCGCGGAAATCCAGCAATGGTTGAGCCAGTGGGGGGAAGTGCGCATGGCGGGCCGCATCGCGCGGGCCCTCCATCGGCTCGCCCGCAGCGGACGACGCCTGGAGACCCCCGCGGTGCGACAGGCCGTGGTGGAGGCGATGGGGGAACGGGGCCGCATCGAGCCGGAACTCGCCCGGGTCTTCCAGGCCTTCCGCATCCTGGTGAACGACGAGATGGGGGAGCTCGACCGGGCCCTCGCCGCGGTGCCCGAGCGTCTGCGACCCGGGGGGCGCTTCGTCGCGGTCAGTTATCACAGTCTCGAGGACCGGCGGGTGAAGACCATGCTGCGCCAGGAGAGCCGGGGAGCGGCCGGGTCCCGTCACCTGCCCGCTCCCTCGCCGCGTCCTCAGCGCATGAGAGTCTTGACCCCGCGTCCCGTGCGGCCCTCCGCCGAGGAGATCGCCCGGAATCCGCGGTCGCGTTCCGCACGCCTGAGAGCGGGAGAGAGATTGCCATGAAGCGCCGCTCCACCACTCGTCCCCGTCGCCGCCGCCGGAGAAAGGCCCTGCGCAGCACCGCCCTCCTGGGGGTCGTGCTGGCCACTCTCTTCATGGCCTGCTGGGGCGCGAACCGGGTGGAGACCCTCGAACGTCAGCGAACCCGTCTGGAGCAGGAACTCCAGTACCAGAACGACGAATACTACCGACTGCTCGCGGCCTGGTTGCAGGCCACCGAACGGGAACGGATCGTCGGACGCGCCCGCGTCGAGCTGTCACTGGTGGAGCCCGCCGCTTCCGAGCAGGAGATCGTGGTTCTCCATCGGGTCGGCGAGGATTCCCCCGAACATCCCGTGGTCGACTATCTCGCCCGCGCCTTCGGGCGTTTCGGCGAGATCCGTGACGCGGCGGCCAAGGAGCAACGGTGAATCCACGTTATTCGCGCACCCGCTTCCTCGTCTTCGCGGTCGCCGTCGCGGTCGCCCTCGGATCGGTCTTCGCGCGCCTGGCGTGGATCCAACTGATCGGGCATGAGAGGGCGCGCCGACAGGTCGGGGTGATGAGCGAGGATGTGCGGGAGCTGCCTCCCCGTCGCGGGGCCATCCTCGACCGTCTGGGCTATCCCCTGGCGGTGACCGAGAAGCGTTGGGAGGTGGGGGTGAGCCGGCCCGAATACTGGCGTGATGCGGAGAACTCCCGCAAGCTCGCGGAGATCCTGGTCGACAGCGAGGAGCAGTCGGAGATCACCGGCTCCGCCGATCGGGGCGGAGAATCCCGCCGCCAGAGCCTGCACCGGCGGCGGGTCGAGAAGAAGGCCCGCTGGATCCGGAGGGTGCTGCGCCGGCGGACGTCCCACACCTATCTCCAGCGCAAGGCGGTCCTGAGTCCGCAGACGGTGGCTCGCCTGCGGGCCCTCCCGCATCTCTCCGTCGACCCGGTGCTCATCCGCAACTATCCCATGGATCAACTGGCGGCGCGCCTGTTGGGAAGGGTGAACCACCGCGGGAAGGGGGACGCGGGGATCGAGCAAGCGTGCGATGCCCTGCTGGCGGGTCGTCCTGGTCGTGTTCTCGAGCGCTTCGACGCGGCCAACGCCAACGGTCCCATCATCTGCCAGGTCCTGGAGAAGCCCCGGCAAGGGGACGACATCATCCTCACCCTCGACCATCGCGTGCAGATGATCCTCGAGGAGGAACTCGAGACCACCCGGAAGGAAGCCGAAGCGCAGCGGGTGCTGGGAGTGGTCATGGATCCCCGCGACGCGTCGGTGCTCGCGGTGGCTTCGGCGCCCGGAATCCCGACGCGTTCGAAGCGCCCCTACCTGTCGAGCGAATGGCGCGATCCGGTGGTGCTCGACGCATACGAACCGGGGTCATCGTTCAAGCTCTTCACCGCGGCCTCGTTGTTCCGCCGCGCCTTGTGCGACACCGCGGAGGTCTTCGACGGCGAAGGACACCACGGACAGTACCGGAGCAGCGCCGACCTGGGCGGATTCATCTTCCACGACGTGCACCCGGTGGGATTGGTGAGCCTGCGCACGGCGTTCGTGGTGAGTTCCAATATCGTCTTCGGGAAGGCCGCGTCCCTGCTGCGGGCGGAAGAATTCCATTCCGATCTGCGCCGTTTCGGCTTCGGAATGCCGACCGGGTGCGGGCTGGCCGGAGAGAATCCCGGCATCTTGAGGGACGTCGCGTCGTGGTCGGGACGGTCCCAGGCCACCATCGCCATCGGACAGGAGATCTCGGTCACCCTGTTGCAGATGACCGCGGGGTACAGCGCGCTTCTGACCGACGGAACCCTGCGCGCGCCCCGCTTCGTGTTGGCCCGGCGCGATGCCCAGGGTCGGATCCACCCGGAATCGCCCCGCGTCATCCGCGAGAACATCGTTCCTCCCGGAGTGCCACCGGTGCTGCGGGCCCTGTGCCGGGATGTGGTCGAAGAAGACTACGGCAGTGGAACTGCAGCAAGGGTAGAGGGCCTTGAAGTCGGGGGAAAGACCGGCACCGCCCAGGTGGCAAGGGCGGACGGAAAGGGTTACGAGAAGGACGCGTACACCGCGAATTTCATCGGGGTGGTCCCGGCACTCTCTCCCCGCCTGCTCGTCGCCATCGTGGTGCAACGACCGAGCGTTCAGCGTCGTTGGGGTGGCGACACCGCGGCTCGATGTTTCTCGCGCGTGGTGACCAAGATCCTCTCCAGCACCCGCCTTCTCGAACCGGGCTCGACCCGGGTCGTCGCCTCGTCCGCCGGAACGCCGCGAACGACCACCACCGCTCCCCGCTTGCTCGGCTTGTCCGCGGAGAAGGTTCGCCATCGGCTGAAGGAGAAAGGTTGCCGATTGGCCAACGCCGCGCCGTCGGCGGAAGCGAGGGTGATCGGACAGATGCCGCCGCCCGGGGCGCCGGTGGCCCGCGGGGGAGAGATCCGCATCGCCTGGTCGGAGGTCTCTCCGCGATGAACGCCCGGAAGATGTTCAGGGCCCTCGCCGAGGGTTTGCCGATGGAGCACCTGTCCGGCCCGGAGGACGCCGAGGTGACCGGGGTGAGCTGCGACTCCAGGACGGTGGAGCCCGGTCACTGTTTCGTCGCGGTGGAAGGTCACGCGGTCGACGGGCACGAGTACGTCGGGGACGCCATCGAGAGAGGTGCCGCGGTGGTGGTGATCCGCAGCGGACGGTCGTCGGTTCTTCCCGAGCTCTCCCGCGTCGCGTGTTTCGCCACCGAGGATCCACGGCACGCCACCGGAATCCTCGCCCGTTCCTACCGCGGGCATCCCGACCTCCATCTCGAGCTTGTGGCGGTGACCGGGACCAACGGGAAGACCACCGTCAGCCATCTCGTCCAGTGGATTCTCCAGGGAACCGGCCGCGGATGTGGGCTGCTCGGAACCATCGAGTACGACACCGGCAAGAAGAAGCAGAAGGCGCCGTTGACCACCCCCGACCCCTGCGAGTTCTACCGCTTGCTCGACGAGATGCGCCGGGCCGGTCTGGGCGCCTGCGCCTTCGAGGCCAGCTCCCATGCGCTCGACCAGGAAAGGATCGGACCGGCCGAGATCGACGTGGCGGCGTTCACCAACCTCAGCCGGGAACATCTCGACTACCACCCGGATCTGCAAAGCTACCTGGGGGCCAAGCGGAGGCTCCTGGAGCGCCTGGAAGGCCCTCTTCGCCGCAAGGATCGGGGACATGCGGTGGTCTTCGTCGACGATCCCACGCTCGCCGGGGCCCCGTGGCCGGACGGAACGGTGCGCGTGGGTGCCGCCCCCAAGGCGGAGATCCGCCTGCTGGAGGCGGAGACCGGGCGGGAGGGAAGCCGACTGCGGGTCTCCGTCCTCGGCGAGCAGGTCGACTTCAGCACCCGGCTTCTGGGCTCCTTCAATATGGAGAACGCCCTGATGGCGATCGCCTGCGCCGCGGTGCTCGGGGTCGATCCCCCGGTGATCCGGGACCGCCTGGCCTCGGCGCCGCCGGTCTGCGGACGGATGGAGCCGGTGGAACTGGACGGGGGGCCCCTGGTTCTCGTCGACTACGCGCACACGCCCGACGGCCTGGAGAAGGCGGTCACGAGTTGTCGCGGGTTGTGCGAAGGCAGGATCCACGTGGTCTTCGGGTGCGGCGGCGATCGGGACCGGGGCAAGCGTCCGCTCATGGCCGAGGCGGTCTGCCGCAGCGCCGATGAAATCTATCTCACCCTCGACAATCCCCGCACCGAGGATCCCCAGCAGATCTTCCGGGACGCCGAGGCGGGCATGCGGGAGGCGATCGCCCAGGGCCGGGCCCGCCGGATCGAGGACCGCTTCGAGGCGATTGCCGCCGCGCTGGCGGGGGCCGGCCCCGACGACCTCGTGTTGATCGCGGGAAAGGGCCACGAGAACCACCAGATCCTGGGAACCACGAAACATCCCTGGGACGACCGCGCAGCGGCGCGCGATGCGTGGGCCCGGATGGAGGAGAAGGCGTGAGCTTCACCGCCTATGACATCCACGAATGGCTGGACGCCGCCGATCAGCCCCACCGCCTGCTCCGGGCGGATGGGACGGCGTGGATCTCCGAGGGCGGTCTAGCCCGGCTGCGGCTCACCGGCGCGGTGATCGACAGCCGGCTGGCCGAAGCGGGAACCCTGTTCGTGGCGGTCCAGGGCGAGCGTCATCACGGGGCGGAATTCCTTCCCATCGCCCTGGAACACGGCGCCTCGGCGGCCCTGGTGGAGAATCGGCTGCCGCAGGTCGAGGGAAGCGAGGTGCCGATCTTCCTGGTGGAAGACGGCCGGTCGGCCCTGGCCGCGCTGGCGAAGGGCTGGATCGAGGAGCACCGGCCGGCGGTCATCGGGATCACCGGAACCAACGGGAAAACCACCACCAAGGACATGACCCGGGCGGCGCTCGTCGATCGGGTGGTTGGCGCGAGCCCGGGCAACCTCAACAGCAGCTATGGCCTTCCCCTGGCGGTTCTCGGGCAGGACGACGGGGTGGAGGTGCTGGTCCTGGAGATGGGCGCATCCTCGCCCGGGGAGATCGCCGCGCTCTGCGCATTCACCCACCCGCGGGTGGGCTGCGTCACCAATATCGCTCCGGCCCATCTGGAAAGCTTCGGTTCGGTCGAGAACGTCGTCGAGACCAAGGCCGACCTGCTCCGCCACCTGCATCCGGAGGGCTGCGCCATCCTGCCCGCCGACGACGAACACCTTCCCGCCCTGCAACGGGCCAATGCCGCACGCCGCGTGATCACCTTCGGCCGCTCCGCGAAGGCCGACGTCCGCCTCGAGTCCTGCCGCCAGGAGATCAACGGCCTGCGGGTGACCATCGACGGGGTGGAGGCGAGCCTGCCACTCTTCGGAGAGGTCAACGCCCTCAACGCGGCGGCCGCCTGCGCCATCGCCCGGGCGATGGAGATCCCCACTTCCGAGAGCCTTGCCGGCATCGCCCAGGCTCGCACCTCGGCGCACCGCGGCCGCATCTTCCAGCGGAGCGGCCGTATCGTCCTGGACGATTGCTACAACGCCAATCCGGTCAGCGTGAAGGCCGCCCTGGAGAGCCTGGCTGCACTTCCGGTGGAGGGCAAGCGCATCGCCGTCCTGGGCAGCATGATGGAACTCGGGGCGAGCAGCACCCGCCTGCACCGGGAAGTGGTGGATCACGCCGAACGCCTGGGGATCGATCGTCTGGTCGGCGTGGGCCGGCAGATGCGGTTCGCCATGCAACTTCCGACGGCCGATGAGGAATCGCCGAAGGAGCTGGCCCAGCGGCTCGCCTCCATGGTGGGCGAAGGCGATGCGGTCTTGTTCAAGGCCAGTCGCAGCATCGTCCTGGAGAATGTCCTCGAGGCGTTCCTGCACGAGATCGATCCCGACGGGGAGGGAGACTGATGTTCTACGAACTCGTCGATCTCCTCCGGGGTTGGTGGGGCGCCTTCAACGTCTTCCGGTACATCACCTTCCGCGCCGCCTACGCGACGGTGACCGCGCTCCTGATCTGCTTCCTCTTCGGGGGGTGGGCCATCGCGAAACTCCGGTCGCTGCAGATCGGCGAGACGATCCGGGAAGTCGGTCCCGACCACCAGGTCAAGGCGGGAACGCCCACCATGGGCGGACTGTTGATCCTGGCCGCGATCCTCATCCCGGTGCTGCTGTGGGGCAACCTGCGCAATCCGCTGGTGTTGGCGGCAATGCTCTCGACCGTCTTCATGGGCAGCCTCGGATTCCTCGACGACTACCTGAAGGTCGTGCGCCGCAAGCGGGACGGTCTGTCGGGACGATACAAGTTGCTCGCCCAGGGGGTCTTCGGATTGGCGCTTGCGGTGTGGATGGTCCACAGCCCCGAGTACACCGGGATCGCCACCAGCAGCGCCCTGCCCTTCTTCAAGGGAACCATGCTCAATTGGAGCTGGCTGTACGTTCCGCTGGTGGTGCTGGTGTTCGCGGGCACCACCAACGCAGTGAACCTCGCCGACGGCCTGGATGGTCTCGCCGCCGGTCTCGCCGCCTTCTGTTTCGTGGCCTACGCGGTGCTCTCCTATGTCACCGGCAACGCGGTCATCAGCAACTATCTCAACATCCTCTTCCTGCGCGAGGCGGGCGAGCTGACGGTCCTGGCCATGGCGGTCACCGGAGCCTGCCTGGGCTTCCTGTGGTTCAACGCGCACCCGGCGGAGATCTTCATGGGAGACACGGGCTCGATGGCCCTCGGGGGGGCCTTGGCCAGCCTTGCCCTGCTCATCAAGCAGGAGCTGCTCCTGGTGGTCATCGGCGGGGTGTTCGTCGCCGAGGCCCTCTCCGTCGCGATGCAGGTGGCCAGTTATCGACTGCGCGGAGGAAAGCGCGTGTTCCTCATGGCGCCGATCCACCATCACTTCGAGAAGCTCGGTTGGAGCGAGTCGAAAGTGGTGATCCGTTTCTGGATCGTCGGGGCGCTGTTCGTGCTCCTCTCGGTCTCGACCTTGAAGCTGCGGTGATGCGTACCATGACGGCAACCGGAAGCATCCTGGCACGGGGGAAGAGCTGGCGCGGCGCCAAGGTCGGCGTGCTGGGTCTGGGACGCAGCGGACAGGCCGCGGCCGGGTTGCTGCTGGACGAAGGGTGCCGGGTCGTTCTCTTCGATGACCGCACGCCGCCGATCTCCGAGTCGTTGCAAGAGCGCCTGGAGGAAGGCGGTCACCGGCTGCTGCTCGGCGATTCCGCATCGGGAGCCGTCGAGATGGCCGAGCTCGACGCTCTCATCGTCAGCCCCGGAGTGGGGGAGGGCCACCCGCGGGTGCTCGCAGCCGAGCGCGCGGGGATCCCCATATGGAGCGAGCTGGAACTGGCCTCGCGTCGCATCGAGGGCCCCATCATCCTCGTCACCGGAACCAATGGCAAGAGCACAACGGTGAGTCTCATCCACCACCTGCTGCAAACCGCGGGACGCCGCAGTCTGCTCGCCGGGAACATCGGCACCGCCCTCAGCGAAGTCGTCGAGCAGGCGGACCCTGATACGATCACGGTGGTCGAGGCTTCCTCGTTCCAGCTCGAGCGGATCGAGACCCTCCATCCGCAGGTCGCGGTTCTCTTGAACCTCGCTCCCGACCATCTCGATCGCTACCGCGATGTGGAGAGCTACGCCGCCGCCAAGCGGCGCATGCTCGAGAACCTCGACGAGAACGACACCTTCGTGTTTCCCGCCGGCGACCCGACAGCCGAAACCTGGAGCGCGGTCTGCTCTTCCCGCCAGCTCCGTTTCCAGCTCTCGGCGGACGCGGTGGGCCAGGAGGACGGGACCAGCCTGAAGGAAGGCTGGCTCGTCCAACGCAGCGGGGGGCGGGAGGTACGGGTTCTCCCCGCCTCCCGGCTGCCCCTGCTCGGCGCGCACAATCTCCTCAATTCCCTGGCCGCGCTGGCCGCGTTGCTTCCCTTCTCCCTCCCGCTCGAGCGCCTGAGGGAAGGCCTGGAGGGTTTCCGCGGTCTGCCCCATCGGGTGGAGGGAATCGGCAGGATCGACGGCGTGCTCTATGTGAACGATTCGAAGGCGACCAACGTGCACGCCACCACCGCCGCGCTCGAAGGACTCAACGGGCCGATCGTGCTGTTGCTCGGGGGCCGGGGAAAGGGCGAGGACTATTCCTCCCTGAAGAACGCGATGGGGAAGGTGCGGGCGGCGGTGTGCTACGGAGAGGAAGGGGAGAAGCTGGCGAGCGCTCTCCTGGACGCGGTCGAGGTATGGAGGGCCACCGGCCTGGAGGACGCGCTCACAACCGCCCGGCAGATCGCCGGTGAAGGCGACGTCGTGCTGCTTTCCCCCGCCTGCAGCAGCTACGACGAGTTCTCTTCCTTTCAAGAGCGGGGAGAGTGTTTCCGCCGATGGGTTCAGCAGAAGATGGGAGGTGCGCGATGAAGCACGCGGTGCTCCTTCCCGATCGCCGTCTCATCCTGTTGACCCTCCTGCTCGTGGGTCTGGGCATGATCCTCGTCTACGATTCGAGTTCCTACCGGGCGAGTCTGACCGGGATGTCCGAATTCGGTTTCGCCGCCCGGCAGACCCTCCGAGCGGTGATCGGCCTGGGGATGATGTTCCTGGTGGCCTGGCTGCCCTATCGGCTGGTCAGCGGTTTCGCCCTGGCCGCGCTTCCCTTTGCCCTCCTGCTGCTCCTGTTGACCGTGGTGGGCACCAGTTTCACCGCCTCGGCCTCGGGGATCACCCGCTGGCTCAAGATCTTCGGGGTGGTGGTACAACCGGTCGAGTTGGTGAAGCTGAGCCTGGCCCTGGGTTTGCCCTGCTGGATCGATCGGCACCCGGAGGTGGCCACCGACGGTCGGGCCTTCCTCAAGATGGCCTCGCTCCCCTTCCTCGCGGTGTTGCTCCTGGCGATGCAGCCGAACTTCGGGTCGGCGCTGGCTCTGAGCCTGATGTGCTTGAGCGTGTTCTGGCTGGGAGGGGTCAAGGCCCGGTGGCTCTTCCTGATCGTCATGGGTGGCGTCCTGGCGTGTTGGCTGGCCACCACCCACGTGGGGAAGGTGCACGAACGGGTGGTCGCGTGGCTCGATCTCCTTCTGCGCGGCGAGCACCATTCATCCTATGGATACCAATCGTACCAGGCCCTGGTGGGTCTCGGCAGCGGTGGAATCCGAGGCGTGGGGCCGGGCATGAGCACCATGAAGTATCTCTTCCTTCCGGCCAGCCACACCGATTTCATCTACGCGATCCTCGGAGAGGAGTTCGGTTTCCTCGGTGCCGGGGGGCTCATCGTCATCCTGTTCTTCTGGTTCGCCCGGATGCTCAAGATTGCGCGCAACGCTCCCGACGGCCTGGCCTATCTCGTCACCGTGGGCGTCGGGGCGATGATCATCAGCTACGCGGTGCTGAACCTGGCGGTGGTGGTGGGGTTGATGCCGGTCACCGGACTACCCTTGCCCTTCCTGAGCTATGGGGGCAGCGCGCTGATCACCAACCTGGTGGGAGTGGGGGCGGTTCTCAGCGTGACTCGCAGTCTGCGGCGGAGGCGTTCCCCCCACGACCGATGGAGGGTGGGGTCATGAGCGCTCGCTTCCTCATCGCGGCGGGAGGTACCGGGGGCCATATCCAGCCGGCCCTGGCGGTGGCGGCCGAACTGAAGGCGCAGCTTCCGTCGGCGCAGATCGACTTCGTCGGCGGCCGCCGGGGCATCGAGAAGCGACTGGTGCCGGCCGCCGGATTCCCCCTGCATCGATTGCCCGCCGCGGGTCTGCGCGGGCTCGGATGGCTCGGAGCGGTGCGGTTCTCCCTGCACTTCGGCGCGGCCTTGCTGCTGGCGGTTCCCCTGGTGTTGCGACTGCGTCCCCATGCGGTGCTGGCCACCGGCGGCTACGCGAGCGCCGCCCCCGCGGTCGCCGCCGCGCTCATGGGCCGGCCTCTCTGGCTCCAGGAGCAGAATGCGGTGCCGGGAGCGACCAACCGCTTCCTGTCCCGTTTTGCCGAGCGGGCCTACGTGGGCTTCGCCGAAGCGAAGGCCGCGTTGTCGCGCGCCGGCCGGGTCGAGCTGCTTCCCAATCCGGTGCGACGGGAAATCCTCCAGGCGAGAGGCCGCAAACCCTCGGCGGAGCTCTATCGCCGCTTCTCGCTGCGACCGGCCCGTCGCACCCTCCTGGTCTTCGGTGGCAGCCGGGGAGCCCGTCGCCTCAACGAGGCGGTGGCCGCGGCCTTCTCCGAGGAGGGCACGGGCGCGGGTTGGCAGGCACTGGTGCAGACCGGCGAGGAGGGATACCCGACCCTGCGCGAGGTGGCCGAACGCAACCAGGACCTCAGCGCGACGCCCTACATCGACGACATGGCCGACGCCTACGTGGTGGCCGACCTGGTGGTGTGCCGGGCCGGAGCGGTCACCCTTGCCGAGCTGGCCGCGGTCGGCAAGCCCGCGATCCTCGTGCCGTTCCCGCACGCCACCGATGATCACCAGATGCGCAATGCCACCGCTTTTGCCGGGAAGGGCGGCGCGCGCGTCGTTCCCGACGCGGATTTCGATGGGAGGAGACTGACCGCCCTGCTCGAGGAATTCCAACGAACTCCAGCCACGCTGGAAACGATGGGGGAGGCGGCGGCGAAGATCGCCGCCGGACACAACGGTGCCGCTGAACTCGCCGCCGCCTTGATCTCCCGCGTGGAAAAGGGGGTCCATCCATGAGCTGGACCGATCGGGGATTGTTCGTTCGGCCCGGAGAGCGGAACTCGGCCTTCCGCCTGACCCGGCGCATCCATTTCGTCGCCATCGGCGGGGTCGGGATGAGCGGCATCGCCGAGGTGCTCATCCACCTGGGATTCGAGGTGAGCGGAAGCGACCTGAACGACGGTCCCCCCTTGCGTCGTCTGGGCGAGATGGGGGCGCAGGTCTGGGTGGGACACGACGCCTCCCACGTCGGCGATGCGGACGTGGTGGTGGTTTCGTCCGCAGTCCCCTCCGACAACCCGGAGATCGAGGAAGCGCGGCGGCGCGGGATTCCGGTCATCCGACGGGCGGAGATGCTCGCCGAGCTCATGCGGCTCAAGCACGGCGTGGCGGTCGCCGGGTCCCACGGCAAGACCACCACGAGCAGCCTGGTGGCCACCGTGCTCACCGAAGGTGGCCTCGATCCGACGGTGATCGTGGGGGGCAAGCTCTTGGCCCTGGGCGGCACCGCGATCCTGGGGGGCGGCGAATACCTGGTCGCCGAGGCGGACGAGAGCGACGGTACCTTCCTGCGGCTCGATCCGGTGATCGCCGTCGTCACCAATGTCGACGCGGAGCACCTGGACCACTACGGGAACATGAATGCCCTGCGCGAGGCGTTCATCTCCTTCATGGATCGCGTCCCCTTCTACGGCAAGGTCATCGCCTGCGCCGACGACCCCGAGTTGCGCAGCCTGCTGGAGCGCATCCGGTGGACTCCGTTCACCTATGGAACCACCGAAGACTGCGACCTGAGGGTCTCGGCGGGGATCAGCGACGAGCAGGGGACGCAGCTGGACTTCTGGCTGCGAGGAACCGAGTTGGGCGGTTGCCGGGTTCCCTTGTTCGGAATGCACAACGCGCTGAATGCGGCCGCCGCAGTCGCCAGCGGGCTGGAGCTGGGACTCTCCTTCGAGGAGATCGCCCGCGCGCTCGCCTGCTTCGGAGGGGTCGGACGCCGCCTCGAGCAGAAGGGCGAGTTCGGGGGCGTGCTCGTGGTGGATGACTACGGTCACCATCCCACCGAGCTGGCGGTCACCCTCGATGCATTGCGGGCCAACTTTCCCCGCCGCCTGGTTGTGATCTTCCAGCCCCATCGCTATACCCGCACCCGCGATCACTATCGCGAATTCGCCGCGGTGCTCGCCAAGGCCGACGAGGTGGGGATCCTGCCGATCTACCCGGCGAGCGAGGCGCCCATCGACGGAATCGACAGCGAACTCATCGCCTCGTTGCTGGAGAAGAACACCGGGAAGACCGTGCGCCGTCTCAGCGGTCTGGAAGAGGCGGTGGAGTGGGCCCAGGCCAGCGCGCGCTCCGGCGATCTCTGGCTCACCCAGGGAGCGGGGGACATCACCCGCCTGGCCGGAATGCTGGTGGAGGCCTTCCGGCCGAGGAAGGACGTGGACCGATGACCAAGATCCGCTACGTGGGCACCGAAGCACCGCGACCGAGGGCCCCGAGGCCGGCGGCCCGGCGGGGTCGTTCGACCGCCGGGCGGCGGAAAACCCGATCGGCGACTTCGCGCCGCCTGCGCACGGTGGTGATCTGCGTCGCCGCGGCGGGAGCGGTGATCGTGGCGCTGGCCTGGGGAGTGCGGGTCCGTTCGGTGCGCATCGAGGGACGGATCGCCGCCGACGCCCGGCAGTTGCGCCAGGCGGTGACGCCCTGCTTCGGCCGACGCATCTTCCTGGTCGATCGCCGGGCTCTGCGCGAGCGCCTGCTCGAGGATCCCTGGATCGAGAACGCAGTGATTCTTCCGCTTCCTACCGGCGTGCTCCGGGTGCGCCTGAAGGAAGCCACCCCCGTCTTCTCCCTGGACGGAGGCGGGGCGGTTCGCGCCGACGGGAGGGTCCTGCCCCCCCGGCGCGGCATCGATGTGTCCGGTCTTCCCCGACTGAGAGCCCCACGTCGGGAGGGGACGGCCGAACTGAGCAAGGTCGCGCGTCGGCTCGTGCGGGAGCTGTGCGTGGCCTTGGACCGGACGCCGTGGACCTGGCCTTCGGGCCTTTCGTCGGTGGAGGTGGGTGCGGACGGCGACGTCACGCTCACGACCGGCGGCGGCCTCGTGGTTGTGCTGGGGTCCGAAGGCTGGGACCGGCGTTTGGCGACCTTCGCCCAGACGCTGCCCTCGCTTCGGCCACGTCCCGGTGACCGGTTGGATTTCCGTTTTCAGCGACAGGTGGTCGTCACATCCGGCGTCGACCACCGGGGAGGATGAGATGGACGCATTGGAAGTCCTGGCGGGTCTGGATCTGGGTTCCACACGTTTTCGAGCCGTGGTAGCCGAGCCGGATGGCAACGGGGGTGTGGCCATTCTGGGCCACGCCTCCGTCGCCAGTCGGGGATTCCACCGGGGAGAGCTGGTGGACCTTCCGGCGGCATCGGCGGCCATCCGCGAGGTGCTCGAGACCGCGAGCGAGGTCGCCGGCGTGATTCCTCCCAACGTCGCGGTCAATGTCGCGGGCAAGCACCTCCGCAGCTTGTCGTGCAGCGGGTTCATCTCCCTGGACGAGAGCGGGGGAAGGGTGCGGCTCGAGCATCTCGAGAGGGTGCGCCGCCGGGTGCAGGCCATGGGCATCCCCTTCGACCGGGTGGTGCTCCACTGTCTTCCGGTCGAGTACACCCTGGACGATCGCAGTGGCTTGCAGAACCCGGTGGGCATGACCGGTTCGCGGCTGGAACTGGACGCCCACCTGGTGACCGGCGAGCAGACCGCGGTCCAGGCGGTCGACCGGGCGGTCGACATGGCGGGGTACAAGGCCGACCCCCTGATCTTCAATCCCCTGGCCACCGCCGCCTTCCTGGTGGGTCCCCAGGAGCGTGAGCAGGGGTGTCTGTTGGTCGATATCGGGGGCGAAACCACCCATTATGCTCTTTACTACCGGGGTCGGATGCGGCAGAGCGGAGTGGTGGGGTTGGGGGGAAATCACGTCACCCGGGACCTCGCCTACGTTTTGGGTGTTGATCCCAGGGAGGCAGAGGTACTAAAAAGGACCGAAGCCAGCGCCCTGCGCTCGAAGGTCATGCCCCACGGCGGATCGGATTCCGCCACGACCGTCGAATCGCATGAGGCGCATCGCGCCCGGGTTGCGGCGATCTGCGAACCCCGGCAACAGGAGATCCTGGAGCTGGTGGCGGCGGGTCTGCAGTGGGGGGTGACGCGTCCGGCGCTGGCGGCGGGGATCCTGCTCACCGGCGGCGGAAGCCGGATCCCCGGGACGGTGGAGCTTGCCGAGCAGGTGTTCGCCCTGAGGGCGCAGCTGCGGCGGGCGCCCGGTGATGATCTCGCGCCCCACCCGGAGACCTGGGCCACCGCGCTCGGGTTGGCCCGGTTGGCGCTCGAACACGAACCCTCCCTTCCTCTTGCCCCCATCACCAGACCCGGGGAAGGGAGACTCTGGAACAGTTTCAAACGCGTTCTCGACCGCCTGGTCTGACCAAGAGGTGGAGATTCCCCACGGCATGGCCCAAGGCTGGAGGATTCCATGATGATGTTCGAATTCGAAGAGGAATACACCGACCAGGCTCAGATCCGGGTGGTGGGCGTCGGGGGAGCCGGTGGCAACGCGGTCAACGGGATGGTGACCTCGGGCTTGCCTGGAGTGGAGTTCGTTGCGATCAACACCGACGCGCAGGCCCTGCAGGAGAGCGAGGCCGGCAACAAGGTCCAGATCGGGGCCAAGATCACCCGCGGGCTCGGGTCCGGCGGCGATCCCCGCATCGGGGAGAAGGCGGTCGAGGAGGACGAGGCCCGGGTGGCCGAAGTCCTGACCGGGGCCGACATGGTCTTCGTCACCGCGGGCATGGGCGGAGGCACCGGGACCGGCGCGGCGCCGACCGTGGCGAGGATCGCCCGGGAACTGGGCGCGCTGGTGGTGGGCATCGTGACCATGCCCTTCACCTTCGAGGGCCGTCACCGGGGCACCCAGGCCCGGGAGGGACTCGAGGCCCTGAAGAACGAGGTCGATACCCTCATCGCCATCCAGAACGACCGCCTTCTGAAGATCGTCCCCGCGAACACTCCGCTGACCGACGCGTTCCGGGTGGCGGACATGGTGCTCTACCACGCCACCAAGGGAATCAGCGACCTGATCACCGTGCCCGGACTGGTCAATCTCGACTTCGCCGACGTGCGCAGCGTGATGACCGGCATGGGGGACGCGATCATGGGCGCGGGCGTGGCCAAGGGTGAAAGCCGCGCGGTCGAGGCGGCGACGGCGGCCATCTCCAGTCCCCTGCTCGATGAGGTGGATATCCGGGGAGCCAAGGGCGTTCTCGTGAACATCACCGGAGCAAGCGACATGACCCTGCACGAGGTCAGCGAGGCCACCAGCATCATCCAGGACGGGGTCGGCGCCGACGCCAACCTCATCTTCGGGGCGGTGGTGGACGCCAACGCGGGCGAGGAATTGCGGGTGACGGTGATCGCCACCGGGTTCGGGGACCAGGCTCGAAGCTCGGCGAGCCAGCAGGTGGGCATGGTCCGGCCCCTGACCCGGCCGGTGCCGCTGGAGACCCCGGCTCCGGCCGTGCCCGACGCGCGGGAGACGCCTCCGCCTCCGGCCCGGGTCGCCCAGGCCCAGGTGGAGAGCCCCCTGGCCGCAGCGGAGGCGGCCGCGGGTGCGCGGGCGGATACCCCGGTGGTTCCCCGGGCCGAACGAACCCCGGCGGGTGGGATGCCGCCGCGGCAGTCGATGTTCTCCGAGGAGGTGCCACCGGCGTCCGAGGAGGATTCCCGGGTCGCCGGCCGGCCGGTGCGCAGCGGGCGGGGAGCCGATCTGGACATTCCGACCTTCATCCGCAAGACGATGGACTGATCGTCATGTTCCGGTGGCTCTTCGGGGATACGCCCCAACGACACTACGAAGAGGGGATGCGCCTGTACAACCGGGGCGAGATGGAGGAAGCCCTCCGTCGTTTCGACCAGGCCCTGCAGGGGCTGGAGGATGGAAGCCATCCCTACCATGCCCTGGCCCGCTTCTACCGGGCCGAGTCCCAGGCCCGGCTGGGGGCGCGATTGCTCCGCGACGGCCAGGACGAACCGGCGTTGCGCTTCTTGGACGCCGCGTTGCAGGAACAGCCCGGATACCCCGATCTGCACTTCCGCAAGGCGGTCGCCCAGTTTCGTCTGGGCCACCGCGATCCGGCGGAGGCCTCGGCCCGCCAGGCCCTGGAGATCAACAGCGATCTGGCCGAGGCCCGTGTGCTCCTGTCGGTGATCCTGCGGGAGCGGGGCGAGGACGATGCGGCGGACGAGGAGCTGGAGCGGGCGCGCCTTTGCGGGCGCCGGCGTCCCACCGCGCTCACCCGATTCCTCGACGCGAAGGGAGGGCCGCTCTCGGCCGAGCAATTGTGGGAACATCTCTTCGACGAGGAGAGCCTCCGTCGGAAGATCGACCGGGCCGAAGCCCTGTATCACGCCGGCGATCTGGACGAGAGCCAGCGGAGGTTCGAGGAGCTGCTCGCGAACTACCCCGACTTTCCCGACCTCCGGCTCAAGCTGGCCCTCATCCTGTTCCGCAAGGGAGAGCAGGAGGAATCCCTGATCCACCTGGAACGGGCGCTGTCCATCCACCCGGATTTCGGGGACGCACTGGTTCTCTCCGCCGCCGTCCTGTTGCACCAGGGAGAGGTCGAGCGGGCGCGAAGACGCTATGAAGAGGCCCGGAAGGGGGCGGCGTTGCCCTCACCCTTCGCCGATTACGGCTTGGCGGTCTGCCGTCACCTGACCGGGGACGAAGAGGGTTGCTACGAACTGATCCGCCCCCTGCTCTCGCAGGGCGAGGTCCCGTGGGAGGTGTTGGCCCTCTTGGGGGCCACGCGCGCCGTGACCGGGCAGCACGAATTGGCTCGCGCGGCCTACTCCGAGCTGGAGGCCCATGGGCCGAGCCCCGAGGCCTGGTTGGACGCGGTGTCCTTCCACCTGCAGACGGGGGACCTGTCCGCGGCCGAACACGCTCTCAGCCAGCTGGAGGAAGTCAGCGGGGATCCGGAGGTGATCCTGGCCCGGTCCGAACTCCTGGTTCGGCAGAAGCGGGATGAGGACGCCGTCGGTCTGCTGGAGGAGTACACGCGGGAACATGGACTCCATCCGGCCCTCAGTGTGGCGGAAACGCGTCTTCTGCGGCGCCGGGGGGAACTCTCGCGCGGTTTGCGCCGTCTCGACGAGGTGCTGCAGCGGTGGCCGGAGTGCACCCCCGCCCGCCGGGAGCGCCTCAGGATCCTGGCCGACGACGAGCGGGTCGCCGAGGCCCTCGACGAACTCGCCCGACTTGGCTCCCACCACGGGGGGGCGGTCGACGACGAGCTGATGCGGTTGCACCTGCTGCGACGGGCGGGGCGAGTCGAGGAAGCCGAGGAACTGGCGCACCGCCTGGTGAAGATGTATCCGCTCACGCTGCGGGTCCGGGTCCAGCAACGGGAACGCTGGCTGACGCCCCTTTCGGTGGAGCCGCTGTCCGCCCTCGGCGCGATGGAGGAAGCCTCGAGTGCCTCCTGATGCAGAGACTTCCCGCACACGTCCAGGAGAAACTCGCCGCTGAGAGCTGGGTGATTCCTCCTCCCTCCCGGAGAGGAAGGTCGGACCCCGGCGTCCTGGTCTGCTTCGCGAACACCTACGAAGTCGGCATGTCCAACCTGGGCTTCCAGTACATCTGGAGCGCCTGTCTCGATTCCATGGAAGTGGAAGTCGATCGACTCTTCCTGGAACCGGAACACCCCCATTCTCCCTGCGGCTTCACCTCGCGGCGGCCCCTGACCGAGCACCGTCTCAGTCTGTGGAGCATCTCCTTCGAAGAGGATTACTTCCACCTGGCGAAGATGCTGCACGCGGCGGGGGTTCCTCTCCACGCCGAGGAGCGGACCGAAGGCGATCCCTTCGTCCTGGCGGGGGGACCCGCGGTGAGCGCCAACCCGGAGACCGTTGCTCCACTCTGCGATGCCATCGTGCTCGGTGATGGGGAGCCGTTCATGGAGGCCGCGGTCGAGACCCTCGAGGCTTTTGCGCGCGGCGATCTGGACCGGGAGACCTTCGCCCGGTCCCTGTCCTCCCTGCCGGGGGTCTATCTGCCGGCCTCGAATCGCCATCCCATCTTCCACGAACGCGATCCGGACCGGCAATCGACCACCGGGTTCCAATTGCCGCGCACCCCGGTCGCTCCGGTGAAACCGGGCCTGGTCAGCTCGAGGGTGGTCACTCCCCATTCGGTGTTCCGCAACGTCCTCATGGCGGAGATGACCCGGGGGTGTGGGTGGGGTTGCCGCTTCTGCCTGGCCGGCTACTGGTACCGGCCGGTCCGTTACGCCGACGCCGATGCCCTCCTGCGCCGGGTGGAGGAGTGGAAGCCGGGGGATGGGATGTCGGTGGGCCTGGTCGGGGCGTGCCTGGTCGATCATCCCCGCCTGGACGAGGTGACCTCAGAGCTGGCGGCCCGGGGGGTTTCCTATACCACCAGCAGTCTGCGCTTGGAGAAGCTCGATCGCGAGCGCATCGACCGGATCGTCCAGGGAGGGATGAAGACCATCACCATTGCGCCCGAAGCGGGAACCGAGCGGCTGCGCCGGGTGATCCGCAAGACCATGACTGACGAGGACATCCTCCACGCCGCGGGTCTCCTCGCCGAGAAGCGGGTCGGCAAGATCAAGCTCTACTTCATGATGGGATTGCCGACCGAGCTGGACGAAGACATGGAGGGCATCGTTTCCCTGGTCCGCAGGGTCAAGCGGCGATTCGCCGAGGTGCATCACCACCCGCGCCTGTCGGTGAGCGTGAGTCCGCTGGTTCCCAAGCCCTGGACCGCGTTCCAGTGGAAGGCGATGATCGATGTGCCCACCCATCGTCGCCGGGCGAAACTTCTCTATCGGGCACTCGATCGGCTCTCCGGTGTACATCTCGAGGTGGGAAAACCCCGGGCGAGCACCCGGCAGAGCGTGCTCTCGCTGGGAGACCGCCGGGTGGGCGAGGCCCTGGTGCTCTGGGGACGGGGGGAAGCGCCGACCTGGCCGCGGGCCTTGAAGGACGCGGGAGTGGACGTCGATTGGATCCTCTACGGGGAAAAACCCGACGCCTACCGTTTCCCCTGGGATTTCGTCAAGCCGGGAATCACGCGTCGATACCTGCTGAAGGAGTTCCATCGCAGCTTCGAGGATGGCGGGGACGCGGGGAGACGGTCGTGGGAGGCGCGGCAGGAGGCGGTGTCGTCCAGGAAGGGTCGTCCAGGGCCGGCTTGACGGACGAGCGCAGGGTGGGCACTGTACCGGGTCGAATCCCGGACCGATTCCGCGAGGTGGGCCCTTGACCACGAGATTGCCGACATTCTCCGTCCTGCTGCCCAGGTCACCGGGCGGACGTCCGACTTGTTCCTTCGGTCTTCTCCTGTTGGTCCTGGTCGCTCTGCTCTCGAGTTCGCCGGTCCGCGCGGATGGAATGAGCCCGTCGGATCCTTCCGCCGGTCTTTCCGCATCCTCCGAACTGCCCGATGCGCCGGAGTGGCTGGTGGAAGGGGACAGCCTGGTCGCGGCGGGCAAGGGAAAGGAAGCACTGGCCGCCTACGAGGCGCTGATCGAGGACCATCCGGACGACGCACAGTTGTGGTTGCGGCTGGCGGCGGTGAAGACCGCGCTGGGGGACGCCCCAGGAGGCATCGAAGCCGCCCGGAAAGCCCGCCGCATCGCGCCCGATTCGGCGGACGCCTACCTCATGCTGGCCCAGGCGCAGTTCGCCTCCCGGGATGCGCGCGCGGCTCTTCAGACCCTGGAGCAGGGCATCCAGGAGCATCCCCAGGATGTCCCGTTGCTCGAAGCCATGGCCACCCTCAAGATCGCGTTGGAACAGTGGAGTGACGCGGCGGGGGTTCTCCGCCAGCTCATCCTGCTCAATCCCGACAACGCGATGTACCACCTCGACCTCGGCCGGATCCAACACCGGGTGGGGGAGATGGACGAGGCCTACGGTTCCCTCCAGCAGGCCCTGGAGTTGGGGTCGCCGCGAGCGCCCGCTCTCGCCCTGCTGGGCCATGTCTGTCTGGCCCTGGGAAGGCTGGACGAGGCCCAGGCCGACTTCGACGAGAGTCTGTCGATCCAGCCCAGTGCCGAAGCCTGGTCTGGACGCGCGGGCCTGTACTTCCTTCGGGGCGACGCGACCCAGGCCGAGCAGGCATTCCGCAAGGCGCTCGATCTGAACCCGCGCGACGCGGACACTTGGTTCAACCTGGGGAACTCGCTGATGGTGCAGGAGCGTCCCGACGAAGCGGAAGAGGCCTACCGGAAAGCCATCGAGCTGGACCCGGGGGCGCCTTCGGCCGCCGCGCGCTTGAATCTCGGGGTCATCCTGCTCACCCGGCAGAAGGTGGAGGAGGCGACCCACCAGTTGCAGGAAGCGTCCCGGCTGAATCCGAAACTGCCCGGTCCGCATCTGCATCTTGCCCGCATCGCCGGAGCGCGCTTCCGCTACGAGGAGGCCCGGCAGCAGTACCTCGAGTATCAGCGACTGGTCCCCGACGAGAAGGAGAAGAAACGGATCGACGGGGTCCTGGAGGATCTGGAGGGCAGAATCGATGAACAGAAGGCCGCGGCGGCCCGCGGCGAGTTCCACCTCCTGCAGATCATGACCGAGAACGAAGAGAGCGCACGGCAGGCCCTGGAAAGGGTGGAGGCTGGAGAGGATTTCTACACCGTGGGACAGGAACTCAGCCACCTGGCCCCGTACACCGGTGTCGATATCGGTTACGTCGATCCGAACGATCTGAACGCGGCGTTCCGCGATGCCCTCATCCGCTTGAAGGTGGGAGAGACCACCGGGGTCCTCAAGGGACCGAAGGGATGGTATCTCTTCCAACGGGTCCCATGAACAAAGAGTGGCGGCCATGAGCCCTCCGGCGCGGGGCGGTCTCCACCTGGAGACCCCGGTGCAGTACCTCAAGGGCGTCGGACCCCGCCGGGCCCAGTTCCTGGCGCGCCTGGGAATCTCGACCATCGAGGACCTGCTCTACCACACTCCGCACGACTACTTCGAGCGCTCCTCGCTGATCCCGCTTTCGAAGGTCCGCATCGGGGAGCGCGTGACCGTCGAAGGGTACCTGGTCGACCTGCAGAGCCGCCGGATCCGCGGGGGCCGGACCCTGGTCAGTGGAATCCTCGAGGACGGGGGAGTCACCCTCGCCCTGCAGTGGTTCAACGCGGCCTGGGTGGCCCGCGACCTGCGGGTGGGAGAGAGGCTGGTGGTGAGCGGTGAGGTGGTGCTCTACCGTGGAAGACCCCAGATCGTCAATCCGGCCTACGAGCGTTTCGAGGACCAGGGGGAGCTGCGCGAAGGCCGTCCGGAACCCAGGTATCCGCTGACCAGCGGGCTGCGGCAGCGTTCGCTGCGGCAGCTCATCCGTCGGGCCTGGGAATCGGTGTCGCAGGAGATCGTGGATCCCCTTCCGCAAGCGTGGCGGGAGGAGTTCGATCTCATGGGCCTGATGGACGCGCTGCACGCGGTCCACGAGCCGGCGTCCCTGGACGCGGCGCGCCGCGGCCAACGACGTCTGGCCTTCGACGAGGCCTTCTCCCTGCAGCTCTTCGTGGGGGTGCGCCGGCGTCAGCTCTCCCGGCGCGCGGCCCGGGTGCGCCTCCACGAGGTGGGGGACCTTTCCCGGCGTTACGTGGAGGAGTTGGGCTTCGAGCTGACCGAGGCGCAACGGCGGGCGTTGAAGACGCTCTGGAAGGACCTCGGCCGTCCGACCGCGATGCACCGCCTGCTGCAGGGAGACGTGGGGAGCGGGAAGACCGTGGTCGCGATGGTGGCCATGGTCTGGATCGCCGAGAGCGGAGCCCAGGCGGCGTTGATGGTGCCGACGGAGATCCTGGCCCGCCAGCACGCGGCGCGGCAGTTGCCGAAGATGGAGCGCCTGGGCTTGAAGGGAGCGCTCCTGACCGGGAGTACGCCCACCGCGCAGCGGCGGGAGATCCTGCGGGGATTGAAGGATGGTTCCCTCCAGATCGTGATCGGGACCCACGCTCTCATCCAGGAGGGGGTCGGGTTCTCGCGCCTGGGTCTGCTCGTGGTGGATGAACAGCACCGTTTCGGAGTGGCCCAACGGGCCGCGCTCTCCCAGGGGGGCGCCCACCTGATCGTCATGTCCGCCACCCCCATTCCCCGCAGCCTGGCCCTGACGGTGTTCGCCGACCTGGACCTTTCGATCCTCGACGAGAAGCCGCCGGGCCGCCGCCCGGTGCAGACCCTGCTGGTGGACGAGTCACGCCTGGAGAAGGTGTACGCGCGCCTGCGCCGGCGAATCGAGGCGGGGGAGAGGGCCTACCTGGTGTATCCCCTGGTCGAGGAGAGCGAGGGCGGGGATCTCGCCAGCGCCACCACCAGTTTCGAGGAACTGCGCCACGGTGTGTTGCAGGGCTTGAAGGTGGGACTCCTGCATGGGCGCATGAAGGCCACGGAGAAGGAAGCGATCCGGCGGGACTTCCAGGAGGGCCGATTGCAGGTGCTGGTCACCACCACGGTGATCGAGGTTGGAGTCGACGTGCCGGAGGCCACCTTGATGATCGTGCATCATGCCGAGCGCTTCGGCCTGGCCCAACTGCATCAGTTGCGGGGACGGGTGGGACGGGGGGGAGACCAGTCCTGGTGCGTCCTGGTGGCCGGCCGCGACGCATCCGCCGGGGCACGTCGCCGCCTTCAACTCCTGGTCGAGTGCGACGACGGCTTCCGCCTGGCCGAAGAGGATCTGAAGGAACGGGGCATGGGCGAACTCCTGGGACTGCGCCAACACGGCGACATCCCTTTCCGGGTGTTGCATCCCTTGCGCGATGCCGCCCTGGTCGAGTCCGCCCGCACCCTCTCGGAGAGGATCCTTGAGAAGGACCCCCACCTGCGTCTGCCCGCGCACCGAGCCCTGGCCACCTGGCTCGACCACCTGGGCACCCGGCATCCCTTCTGGAGCGCCACCGGCTGAAGCGGCCCGCTGGTCCGAACCTTGCTGCCGGATCTGCCTGAGTCATCCAACCCCCATCGCCACACCCGACCGTTGGGGTGCAACGGGGCCAGCCCCATGGAGAGGCCATGATCGTCCAGTGTGCAGATTGCAAGACTTCATTCCGTCTCAACGACGAACTCGTTCCTCCTCGACCCATCAAGGTGCGCTGCAGCCGTTGCGGCCATGTCTTTGCCATGGATGGTCGGGATGTGGACAGGCAGGATCCCGCGGTCCAGACCGCGTCTCCCGCCGCCGCAGTGTCGTCTCCCCCGCGCTTCGGTAATCTGCAGCTGGACGGTCCGGCTGCTTCGCCCGCGCAGCCCTCGCGGCCGGAGCCGGCCGCGGCGGATCCGGTGGTCGCCCCCTTGGCGCCGCCGCCGGCCGCCGGAGCCCCGGTGGCGCAGAAGCCCGCTTCGGCTCCGAGACCCGCCGCCGCGACCGAGCCCGCTTCGGCGCCGACGCAGCCCGGAGCGACCCCGCAGACCACCCCGCCGGCCGCCGACCTGGGCCTGGAGCGTTCCGAACCGGCGATCCTGGGAGGCTCCCGGGCTCCGCTGGCCGACGCGGGCGCGGCCACCGCGGTGCAGACTCCGCCGTCGACCGAGACCTTCCGCGAGGTCGATCTCGATGCTCCCCCGGCCCCGGCGGAGACTCCCGCCGCCGCGACCGAGGATCCCCAGCAGAAACGGCAACGGGACAAGGCGCGCCGTCTCGCCCGGGCCCTGGTGAGCGATATCCTGGTCTACAACCGGGAGAAGCGGGACAAGGCCCTCGCCTCGGGGAACCTGGTGCAGGCGCTTGCCGGCGAGATCAAGAAGTCGTGGGAAGTCTACAAGGAGCGGGTCACCCCGGAGGTCGCCAACAGCACCGACCATTTCCGGGAAGCCCTGAATGACATCCTGGCCGAGGGACAGAAGATCTTCTGAGACCCCTGGTTCCCACCTGTACGGGATCTGGAATCTCGTGGGTCCAACGCCCTGGTCATGCGGCCGGGGCGTTGCTTCAGGTGAGGACTGTCGGGGTGGGGAGGCGGTCTCGGAGGTGGCGCCGATCTAGTCTTCGTCGCGGTCCTCGTCGCCCCACTTGGCGGTACTGATCTCGTGGAGGATGCTGTCGATCTGCCCCCGGATGCGCACGTTCTGATCGGGCTCGAAGAGGGCCTTCTTCACCCGTCCGTACTTGTCCTTCTTCACGTAGCGCAGCGACTGCAGGGAAGCCATTGGGACGAGGATGTCCTTGCACACCTGCACTTCCAGTTCCTTGCCGTCGAGATTCTGGGCGGGATTGTTGTCCGGGTGCATTCCCAGGCCCCATCCGTGGACCACCATCGAGCAAATCAGGGCCCGGAAGGTGTTCTGTCCCTGCGGGGTGTTCAGGTCGAGGCTGCCCTGGACCTTCTGGATGACCCCGTCGACGACGTAGCTGAGCTTGCGCGCCACCGCCGGGGATACCTTGAGGTTCAGAAGCCGGCTGAACATCTCGGCGAGGATCTGATCGGTGTTGCTGGTCTTCTCCACGGGGCCTCCGCTGGCTCGGAAGGATTCGGACCCGACTTCCGCAGAAGGAAAGCGGGAAGCAATGCTTTGCCGGGATGCAAGGGAGGTGCCCGATCCGGAACCGCCGCCGAGAGGGAGGGCCGCGCCGACCGGAGCCCGCGAAAAACCGGCGGCAGAGGGGACGAGAAGGGGCGATTCCACCCGAGACGGCCTCATCCTTCCCCGGAGGGACGGCAAGTGCCCTTCCGGGCGAAGCGGTGGCATGGAGATTGCCCACCTGGGAATATCGCGATGCCGAATGCACCCCGCCGCCGGCGGGCGGATCCCACGACCCAGCGAGACACCATGGTCGTCTACAACTACAGCGGAAAAGAGATCAACGCCAAGATCGTGTACTACGGTCCCGCCCTCAGCGGGAAGACCACGAACCTGGAATGGATCTACTCGAAGATTCCCCTGGAATACTCGGGGAAGATGATTTCGCTGCGCACCCAGACGGACCGCACCATCTTCTTCGACTTCCTTCCCCTCGAACTGGGGCTGATCGACGGATTCAAGACCCGTTTCATGCTCTACACCGTGCCGGGTCAGGTCTACTACAATGCCACCCGGAAGATGGTGCTCAAGGGCGCCGACGGGGTGGTGTTCGTCGCGGACAGCGAAGAGGGCCGGATGAAGGACAATCTCGAGAGCCTGCAGAACCTGCACGACAATCTGCAGGAAATCGGGATCGACCCCCAGAGCATTCCCATTGTCATGCAATGGAACAAGCGCGATCTGCCGGACGTCATGGAGGTTGCGCACCTGGAACGCCAGCTCAATCCGCTGGGCCACCCGTCCTTCTCGGCGTGTGCCTTGACCGGGGAGGGAGTGTACGAATCCCTGCACCAGATCAGCCGCATGATCTATCGCAAGCTCACCACGGAAGAAGGTGAAGCGCAAACCAGCACGTCGGAGGCCTTCGATGCCGAATCCCTGTTCGGGCAGGACATCGCCGAGCGCCTGCGCGAGGTCGACCGCCCCGATCCCACCCTGCGCCAGAAGGTGAGTCTGGATGGAGTCCCCGGACGTCCGTCCCCGAGCGAGGGAGACGTGCTCTCGACCATCCTGGGAAGTCTGGGTGCTTCCCCCACTGACCCGGAAACCCTGGAATCGTCGGACGCTCCGACCCGCCCGGTCCCGAGCGTGCCGGTGTCGGCCCCCGTGCCCGCCGCTGGAGAAGCCCCCGGGTCTTCCCCCGAGGCCGGCTCCAGGACGCAGGCCGCGAATCCGACTGGAGGCATTTCGACCATGTCGCAGATGCAGACGCCCCCCCCCGATCCCCGCTCCGAGACCGTGTTGGAGACCACCACGAAGACCCAGGCCATCGTTCCCGAGGAAACGGATCCGGCACCGCCGGTCGCTCCCTCCGAGGAGGAGACCCCCGCCGTCGACGCCGAGCGGAATGCCGCGGTGCCCGATTCCGGCACCTCCGCCACGCCCGCGGACGCGGAGGAAGAGGAAGAGGTGGCCGAGCTGGTCGATCAGCTCTTCCGCCCGGTCGACGCCGAGGCCTCCGGGGAGGAGGCGGGAGAAGACTCCCACTTCGGTCCCGAATTCGGGCGCATGGTGGACCTGGAGGGCGACGGATCCTCGCCGGCCACGAAGTCTTCCGACCAGGAGATCGAACTGCCCGAGGATCTCATGGAATCGGGGGCCTTCCGCCCGGTCGATCCGGACGAGCGGGCGATGGCTTCCGAGCCGCTGGATCTGATCACCGATCCGCGGAAGTTGCCGGGGCAGTCCAAGGCTTCCGGGGCGGTGCGGACGTCCAGCGAATTCCAGACCGGCTCGCCGGAGTTCCAGACCGGCAGCTTCAAACCCCTGGCGGAGAATGCCAAGGTCATCGAGGTCCCGGTCACCGTCGACGCGGACGTCTTCGAATCGGGGAAGTCCCTGCGCATCGTGTTGAATCTGAAGATCCAGCGCTGAGCTTCCTTCACCGAAGGCGTTGACACCGGCCGGGGATCGACCTAGCCTGCGCAAGGACCGTTCGGCCCCACGAGATCCTTTCCCGCCCCACCCCGGTGTCCTGACCATGCACGGCTCCTCCCCCCGTCTGCAGCCGGAATCCGATCTCCCGCTCGAGCAGGCGCGCCGGCTGGAGGAAGAGGGGCATCTGGACGCAGCACGGCAGATCCTCGCCCCGCTCCTGGCGGGGCACAAGCCCGAGCCCGAAGCCTGCTACCGCATGGCCCATATCTGCCTGGCCCAGGACCAGCTCGACGAAGCGGAGCATTGGCTGCGCACCGCGATCGAACGCAGGCCCGGGGACGCGCGCGCCCACACCAATCTCGGGGTGGTTCTCGATCTGAGGGGGCGGCGGGAAGAGGCGGTGCGTTGTTTTCGCCGGGCCATCCAGATCGATCCCGATCAGGCCACCGCGTATCTCAACCTGGGCGCGCTCTACGGAGAGCTGGGACGGCACGAGGAAGCGGTTCGCTGCCTGGAGCAATGTCTGCGGATCACCCCGTCCTTCGATGCGGTCTTCAATCTCGCGATCGTGCGGCTGAAGCAGGGAGAACTCTCCGAGGCCGAGCATCTCTTCGAGAGGGCCCTGAAGATGGACGGCCGCCACGCGCTCGCCTTCTATCACCTGGGTCTGTGCCGATCGAAGAAAGGGTTGCTCGAGCCAGCGGCGCAGGCATTCGAAGCCGCCCTGCGGCATGACGGGGATCTCCTGCGGGCCCGGCAGCACCTGGGGAAGATCTATCGGCGCCTGGGACGCGGTCAAGACGCGGTCCGCGAGTTGAAGAAGGTCGCCCGCGCTCTTCCTGACGATCCCCAGATCTGGCGGGAGTTGGGTCTCGCCTACGATGTGAATTCCTGTCGGACCGAATCGTTGAAGTGTTTCCGTCGGGCCCGGATGCTCGACGCCCGGTAGGAATGTCGTCTCCGCCGCGCGCCCCCCGTCAAGGTCGAGGAGATCCTCATGCCTGAACCCCTGCACTGGCCTCTCCTCGTGCTCGCCGTCCTGCAGGGAGCCACCGAGTTCCTGCCGGTGAGCAGCAGCGGCCATCTTGCGCTCGCGCAATGGCTTCTGGGGGTTGGTTCAGGAAGTGTCTTCGAGGACGTGATGCTGCACCTGGGAACCCTCGGCGCGGTCTTCGTCTTCTACCGGCGCGACATCGTCAATCTCTTGGGCAAGGGTCTGGTCCGGGGAGGGGAAGGACGCGCGGCCCGCCGTTACCTGGCC
The DNA here is from genome assembly GCA_964601275.1 of uncultured bacterium. Taxonomy (GTDB): domain Bacteria; phylum Krumholzibacteriota; class Krumholzibacteriia; order JAJRXK01; family JAJRXK01; genus JAOZPE01. The sequence continues at coordinate 354,470 of CAZRMV010000002.1, forward strand.
TGGATCGTGTTGGGCAGCGTTCCGGCCGCCCTGGTGGGCTTGACCTTCCAGGACCGGATCGAAGGGGCCTTCGGGAACATCGGCTTCGTCCTGGTCGCCCTGGGCTTGACCGGCATCCTGCTGAAGGTCAGCGACCGCCTGCCCCGCCGCCGGGTGGAACTGGGAGCGCGTATCGCGCTCGTGGTGGGCTGCGCCCAGGCCCTGGCGGTGTTGCCCGGAGTCTCCCGGAGTGGCTGGACGATCGTGGCTGGTCTCGCCCTGGGCCTTCCCCCGCGCGAAGCGGCCCGGTTCAGCTTCCTTCTCTCCATCCCCGCCATCCTGGGCGCGGCGTTCCTGCAATTGTGGCAGCAGCCGGCATCGGTTTCGTCCTGGCCGGCCATCGGGGTCGCGGTGGCCGCGGCCTTCATCGTGGGCCTGCTCTGCCTGCGCTGGCTGGTGGCCCTGGTGCAGTCGATGGCCCTCGGCCGCTTCGCCTGGTATCTCTGGGTGGTGAGCGTGGTGGGGGCGGTGGCTTGGTTGTGGTCCTGACCCGGAGACCGTCCACGGTGTCCGAAGCGGGGAGTTGATGGAGTTGTCCTCGATCGGGGTGGAAGAAGCCCGCCGGATCCTCTGGGAGCAGATCTCTCCCGGTCCGGTGGTCCGGCTGCCGCTGCAGGACGCCCTCGGCCGGATCCTGGCCGAGGACCTGACCAGCGATCTCGATTTCCCTCCGTTCGACCGGATGGCCATGGACGGCTACGCGGTGCGCGCGCGGGACGTCGAGGGAGCCCGTCCCGAGCGACCCGTGCGGCTCGAGGTGATCGGCGCCGCCTGGGCCGGTCGGGTCGTTCCCGGCCGGGTCGAAGCCGGGCAGGCGGTCCGGGCCATGACCGGCGCTCCCCTTCCCGACGGATGCGACGCGGTGGTCCCGGTGGAGGACACCGACGGCTGGGACGATCGCGTGGCGGTGATCCGACGGCCGGTCTCCGCCGGGGACCACATCGCCCCCCGCGGAGAGGATCTGCGGTCGGGAGAGCGGGTCCTGGCCGCGGGGACGCACCTGGCGAGCCAGCATGTCCACGCCCTGGCCGCTTCCGGTCACGCGAAGGTCCCGGTCTTTTCGCCGCCCTCGGCCGCGGTGCTCTCGACCGGGGATGAGCTCGTCGGCCTCGACGAGGTGCCCGGGCCGGGCCAGATCCGCGGCAGCAATGGTCCCTGCGTGATCGCCTCCCTGGCCGAATGGGGCATCCCCTGCCACGACCTCGGGGTGGCGCGGGACGAGCGAGCCGAGCTGCGGCGCGCCCTGCAGGACGCTCTGTCCCGCTATGAACTCGTGGTGACCTCCGGGGGGATCAGCATGGGGGAGAAGGACCAGGTCAAGTCGGTCCTGGAAGAGCTGGGAGTGCGCCTGCACTTCAGCGGTCTGCATCTCAAGCCGGGTCATCCCGCCACCTTCGGCACCCACCGCCAGGGGATGGTCTTCGCCCTGCCCGGCAACCCGGTCTCGGTCTACGTCACCCTGCGCGCGGTGTTCGGCGCTGGACTGCGACGACGACTCGGGCATCCACGGCCCCATCCTCCGGCCGAGTACGGAATCCTCGATTTCGATCACGTCCGTACGTCGAAACGTCCCACCTATCTACCCGTGACTCTTGAGGTTTCGGACGAGGCTGCGTTGCCCCGCCTGGGCGCGACCGGATACCGCGGATCGGGCGACTTCACGCACCTGGGACGGGCCGGGGCCCTGGCCTGGTTGGATGGGGAGCGCCGGGAGTGGCCCCGGGGCACCGCAGTGGAGATCCTCCGCCTGGACCTCTCCCCCCTGGCCTGAGTCCAAAGGAGGCCGGCGTCGAGGGGTGACGACCCCGCCGGGAACCCCCGTGTCGTCGGCCTCCGCCCTTGACGGCCGGGCGGATCTCAGCCGACCTTGTGGGCACCCGTCGATGCGGCGGGCCCTTCCTCCGGAGGGGGGATGGGCCGCCGGGTCCCCAAACCCCGCAAGCGCGAGATTTCCGCGGGGAACGGGGCCCCAGACCCCGGAAGCTTGAGACCTTCCACGAAGAAAGCGAGCGCCTCCATGCAGTCGATCCGTGCCGGTCATCCCGTCCGTTCCTCCACCTTCTCTTGCTGGGGGTTGCTCCTCCCGTTGATCGGCTTGATGGGGCTTCTTGGCGGTTGCGGATCGAGCGACAGCGGTGGGGGCACCGATCCCGGGCAGATCTTCAACCGCGCCCCGAGCGTGGGGGAGATCCAGTGGAACAATCCCTACCTGCTCTATGTCGACGGCGACATGATGAGCTTGAGCGTGGTGGCCACCGACGCCGATGGGGACAGCTTGCGGTATCAGTGGGGCTGGTCCGGTGCGGCGGGCGGAAGCTATGACTTCGAGAAGCGGTCGACGGTGCAGTTGACGGTGGGATCCACGGTGGGATCCTACCAGGCCCAGGTCACGGTGAGTGACGGAAAGACCACCATCACTCGCAGCATCGGGTTCACCGTCGCCCACTCCCTCGGGGGGGTGATCGCGTCCAGCCAGGTGTGGTCGGCGGCGGATTCGCCCTACGTGATCGTGTCCGATGTCACCGTACGCGCGGGGGTGACCCTCAGCATCGAGCCGGGGGTCCAGCTCCAGCTGCGGCGGCATGGACTGGCCAATCTCACCACCGGGATCCAGGTCGAGGGCAATCTCCAGGTCGAAGGGACCGCAAGCGCGCCGATCTCCTTCTCGGGCAACGGCAGCACCAATCGCCAGGACGTCGACCAGGGCGGCATCGAGGTGCTCGACGGCGGCAATCTCCAGTTGCGGTTCTTCCGGATGAAACAGGCGGCGGTGGGAGTCAGCAAGGTGGGCCAGGGGGACTGTGTCATCGAGGACGGTTCGTTCCGCTACTGCGGAGTCGGGTACCAGGGTCTTCGCGATGTCACCACCGGCTCGACGAGCATGGTCACCATGCGGAGGGTGGAGATCCGGGACTGCAAGAGCCACGGGATCAACCTGAATCTGTCGACGGCGATCCTGGAGGATGTCTCCGTACGCTTCAGCGGGGGAGTGGGCCTGAGGATCACCAGCGACCGGCTGGACGCAATGGCCTCGGCCACGGTGCTGCGCGGCGAGCTGGACAGCAACCAGGGAGGCAACCTGTCGCTGGACGGGAACAGCTGGATCGACCTGGGTTGCAGCAACCTCATCCCGGCCGTCGGCGGCAAGAATGTGGTACTCAAGGCCAATGCCTGGACACCCTCGGGCATCCTTCCCATGACCGACTGCTACTGGGGCCTGTCCGATCCGGTCAGCGAGGAGGATATCCGTGACCGGACCTTCGACGGGGCGATCGATGCCAATACCTGGGCGCGAGACACCGATTTGAGTGGATATCGGTCCAACCCGATCGATTTCAACAATCCGGCGGATCCCTGCAATCAGTGACCCGGCGCCCCGGGGGGCCGCGGGGCCTCCCGGAGAAACCCGGACGGCATATCCCTTGCAAACTCCCGGGCCGGGGACGGGGGGCTCTTGTGCCCCTTGTGCCCCAGCCACCGGCCCGTGGGGGGAGACGCGGCCGTCAACGGGAGTTCTTCATGGGCGTTTTTCTGGAAGTCCTCGAATGGTTCGACGAGACCGGGGAGGAGATGGCCCACCGGCTGCCTCCGGAGGGTTCGGCGGACATCAAGGTCGGGGCGCAACTCATCGTGCGGGAGAGCCAGGAGGCGGTCTTCTTCAGCGGGGGACGGCCTCATGATGTCTTCGGGCCCGGCCGGCACACCCTCACTTCGAAGAACCTGCCGCTGCTCACCCGGGCGCTCTCGTTGCCATGGGGCTTCACCAGTCCATTCCGCTGTGAAGTCTACTTCATCAACAAGAAGGTCTTCACCGAACTGAAATGGGGCACCCGCGAGCCGGTGATCTTCCATGACCGTCAGCTGGGAAGGGTGCGGCTGCGGGCCTACGGTCAGACCACCTTCAAGATCGCCCAGGCCGAACCGTTCATCCATCAGCTCGTGGGCACGCGGGGCAGTTTCCACACCACCGACGCGACCGATTATCTTCGTGACGTCATCGTGGCGCGGCTCAACGACTACCTCGGTGAGAACCTCGAAAGCGTCTTCGATCTGCCTGCGCTCTACGACGAGACCGGCGAGGCGTTGAAGGAGAAACTGAAGAACGACTTCGAGAAGTACGGACTGGAACTCGTCGACTTCTTCGTGACCGCGATCACCCCGCCGGACGAGATCGCCAGCATGGTGGATGCGCAGGGCGGACTGGCCCTGGTGCAAGACATGCCCCGGTACATGCAGTACCAACTGGCCCGGGCGATCCGCCGCGGCTCCGAGGGGGAATCCCCCGGAGGCGGCGCCATGGACGCATCGATGGGTCTGGGTCTGGGGATGCTGGTGCCGGGGGTGTTGGCCCAGACGAGCGGGTTGGGAGCGACCCAGACGCTGGTGAAGTGTTCCTCCTGCCACCAGGCGGTGCTCGACGCGCCGTTCTGTTCCGCGTGCGGCGCTCCCCTGCAAACCGGGAGTGAGTCGGCCTGTTCCGGTTGCGGCAAGCTGGTTTTCTCCGGGGCCAGTTTCTGTCCCGCCTGCGGGAAACCGGTGGCGGGTCCGCCGGACGAGTCCGACTCCGGGAAGTGACGACGTGGCCCTGCTCGTCCGGTGCAGCCACTGTGGTGCTCCGCACCGATCGGTCTCCGCCCGCGAGCGCTTCGTCTGCGACTACTGCAAGGGACTGAACGTCCTCCACGAGGAACGCCTCCTGGAGGAACTGGTCTGTCCGGTGGCTCCGGTCGCGAGCCGCGTTCTCGATACGGTACGTCTCCACTTGATGACCCGGGGACTCCCGTCGTTTCCCGTGGAGCTCGATGCCGCACGCCGGCTTCCCTTCTGGCAGATCGTTTCCACCGAGGGAGAGGAATGTTTCCTTCCCGCCGCCTGGCGGCAGATGCCGGCGGTGGAGGCACTCCGTCCGCCCGCGGCGCCGCTGGTGGGCAAGGCGGAGGCCGTGTTGATGGGGGAGGGTCCACCGGCGGTGCCCCTGGAGATCTCCCGGGAGGAGGCCGAGAAGACCGCGTTGGCGTCGTTCGAGCAGGACGACGCGTTGTTGGAGGTCGTGCGGCTCATCTGGCTGCCCGTGGTTCCCCTGCGGGTCTCGACTCCGTCCGCGGTGGTGCAGGGTCTCTACCTGGGGGGCGCCGAGCGCCTGCTCTTGGAATCGATTCCTCCCGAGGCGTCCGACGCTGAATTCCGCTGGGAGTGGGTGGGGGCGCTGGCCGCCCTGTTCGGGTCGAGCCTCCTTCTGGGGGCGACGATCGGAGGGTGGACGGAACGGCTGGTGGCGCTCTCGGTGGATGCCGCGGTCCTGTGGATCGTGTTGCGCGGGGTCCTGCCCGGCCGAAAGGTGCGTCGATCATGAGCCGGCGTGACCCCGAACCCATCCTGCGGGGCCTCTCCTGCCCCCGTTGCGGAGGATCCCTGGGCCCGGTCGATTCCGACGGCGGACTTCTCGCCTGTTCCTACTGTGGCCATCGCTATCTCGAGGAGTACCGGGGAGACGCGGAGGCCTATGCGCCCGCCGGACGACTGGGTCGGCGACGCGCGCTCGGTGCCCTGAGGAGGGCCTTGGCCGAGGTGGGAGTGAAGGGTCACGTGGTGGAAGAGGCCCGACGGATCCACCTCCCCTTCTGGGACCTGCAGGCGAAGGTGGTGGGATGGCAACGCTGGAAACAGCCGGTCCCGGGTTCGCGGGTCGAAACCGGCGCGGCCGGACCGGATGCCAGCGCCCTCCGCTACGAACTGCGGGAGGAATCCTTCGGACGCAATGTCAGCTTCTCGACCCCGGCCTGCGACCTGCGGGAATTCGGCCTGGTGGGAGTGGCCGGGAGGGTTGGGAGCATGCGCTTGCGACCCTTCCAGTTCGACCGCGTGCCGGTCGGAGAGGTGATCTGCGGGGTACTGAAGCCGGCGAGTGTCGCGCTGCGGCAGGCGCGTCTGTACTACGCGGCGCGGGCGTCTTGCCGCAACGCGTTCCGTCCGGTCCAGCGGGTCCTGTTGGTGCGTCCTCGGGTCCGCCTCATCTACTACCCGGTGTGGAGGGTGAGGTACCGCTCGATGGGCGGGAGCTTCGAAGTGGTGATCGACGGGCTCAAGCCACGGATCCTGGAGGGCTCGTACCCCACCGTGGAAGCCGACCATCTGCCCGCATGGATCGCCGCCGCCGCCACCGGTGGCCTGGTGGCGGGGGTGAACCTGCCGGTTGCGCTGGCCGGGAGCATTGCCTGGACCACTTCCCGGTTGGTCCGTGCCGGAGTGAACGGACGCAAGGGAGAGTTGGCGGCCTGGCTGCGGCGGCAGGTCGGCGGCCGGCGGATCGCCGTCGCGCGCTTCAAGGCTTGAGACCCGATTCCACCGGGGCCGACTCCCCGGAGGAGGTGATGTGCGATGTCCCTGATCGACCTGAGATGCCCCCGTTGCTCCCAGCCGCTGGAGGCTGCGGCGGGGATCCGGGTGTTCGTCTGCGACGCCTGTGGGACCACCAGCACGCCGGCACCGGATGACCGCCTCTCCCGCGTCTCCCGGAGCGAGGAACCCGGTCCAGGAGGGCTGTGGATTCCCCCCCGTCACCTGATCCGGCCGCGCGGGGAGCTGCCCCGATCGGCCCCGATCGTCCTCCTGCCGCTCTGGCTGGTTCCTCTGCGGGTGGAGGCGGCGGCCACCGGCCTGCCCGAGAAGATCCTGGTTCCCGCGACCGGACGCGACGCCTTCGGGCGGCTGGTGGATTCGGCCCGTCGCCTCACCCGGACCCGTCGGGACTTCCAGGAACTGCCGGCGCCTCCCGGCCGGCCGGTCCCGCTTCCGCCGCCGGCGGAGATGGGCGTCGAAGAAGCCTACGCGGTGGCCGAGATCGTGGCCCTGGGCCACCTGGAGGGCTGGCCTCCGGACGAGGAGGTGGCCAACTGGCAGGCCCCGTTCGGTTCGCTGCGCCTGGTGGACTGGCCCTGCCGGCAGACTCCCCAGCAGCTCATCGACCTGGTCTTCGGCCTGGCGGTCGATCCGGCCCTGGTCCGCGGCTTGCCCCTCACCGACGCCCGGGCGCGCTTCCACGAGGCGACGAGAAGCCTCACGGTGTAGGTGGCGTCCCGGAGAATGTGACGGATTCTCGGGGCAACCGGGAACCGGCAGGATTCTCCGGGGAACCGGGAACCTTTTGCGCCGGCGGATGTAGCATCCAGGGTCACGCGGAACCATGGCGCCGGAACGAACCAGGTTGCCGACTTGACGCTTCCACCTGCGGCCTCCGACCACCTCCCGGAGGCCGCTCGTACGTTGCGGACCGCCGTTTCCGGTCGCCTCGGCCGCGCGGCGTTGCTATGGTGGGCGTGGGTCGGTGCGGTCGGTCCGCCGCCGGCCCCTCGACCGGAGGGCTTCTGGATCGCCGACCGGGGGCCACCGGGGCTTCGACCGGGAGAATCACCCTATGTGGTCTGCTCGCTGCTGCCCGTGTCCCCGTTTCCTGGGGCAGCCTTCCGCTTCCATCCTCCTTCTCGCGGCCCTGCTCGCCCTTCCGGCCCAGACCGCGCGGTCGGCCAGCGGGTCGGAACCGGTCGAGATCCGCTTCGCCCCGGTGGATTCGATGCGGTGGATCCTGAGCGCCGAGGAGGAGCGGACCGAGGACTTCGATCAGCGCGCGCCCCGCAAGGTCCAGCGCAGCACCGTGGTGGACACCCTGCGTTTCGTGGAAACCGAAAGCGGCTGGATCATCCATCGGAGCTTCGGTCCCCGCCGCTTGCAGATGGACGGCGTGGACCGGGGTGGGGAGATCTTCCGCCTGCTCCGTGGGAGGGTGGTGGAGATCCACTGCGATCGGAAGGGCGTGGCCGGGAAGGTGAAGGGGTACCGGCGCATCTTCCGGATCCTCGAGCGGGAACTGGATCCGCCGGATTGGCGACTGGCCCAGGCGATGTACCAGCCGGAGGCGGCGGAGGCCACCGAGCGGCGGTTCTGGAACCACCGGCGGGGAGGGCTGGTGGGAGCGCGGGCGGTCACCGGGGAGATCTGGTCCTATCGCGATGTCGTTCCCACGGGTTCGGGCGAAGTGGAGATCCGCGGGACGCTCCGTTTCGACGGGTCCACCGAGTTCGAGGGGCGCCATGCCTACAAACTGGTCTTCGAATTCGGTCCCGGAACGCCGGAGCCCGAGGCCGGCGCGGCGTCTCCCACCGTCGATCTGCGCCCGGAAGGTTCGGTGGGGAACCACCGGGTGGACCTGGGGATGAAGGGCCAGATCGTGCAGATGGTCGATCGTTCCACCGGGATGGTGCTCTACGAGCACCGGGATCTGCGCTGGGACGAAGCGCGTCCCGCCGCGGTGGGCGGACGGACGCATATCCACCAGAGCTCCATTTTCCGCCTGCGCCGGCTCGGCGGGTAATCGGCGCTTGCCGATCCCGGTGGGGCACCCGCAAGATGGACGCGTCATGACTTCGTCATCCGATCATCCGCCCTCTCCCGCGCCCGAGGTATCGAATCGAGGGGATTCTCCGGTCGAGGATTCCCTCAGCCTGTGCATCGCCCAGCGCGACAACATGCGCGCCATCTTCGACAGCGTGGCCGACGGGATCTTCACCGTCGATCGGGATCTGAGGATCACCAATACGAACGAGGCCTTCAATGAGATGGTGAAGTGTCCGGGTGGACTGGGGACCTTCTGCGCGGTCAGCGACCTCTTCCGGGTCGAAGGGGAGCAGATCTCGGCGGTGCTGGCCCGGACCCTCGCGGGAGAGAAGGTGCAGCGCGAGGAGGTGGAGATCCGGCCGGTCGCCGGAGGAACCCTGTTGGCCACGCTGCACGCCGCTCCGCTTCTCGACGCCCAGGGAGAGGTCGGCGGCGCGGTGGTCGTCCTGCACGATGTCACCCGTCTCAAGGAACTCGAGAACACCCTGCGTCGCGCCTACGGCCGGGAGGGACTGGTCGGAGGGAATGTGCGGATGCGGGAGATCTATCGGCTCATCGATCAGCTCGCGGACAACGATGTCAGCGTGCTGATCACCGGGGAGAGCGGGACGGGCAAGGAACTCGTGGCGGCGGCGATCCATTCCCAGAGCCATCGCCGGGACCAGCCCTTCGTGCGGGTCAATTGCGCGGCGTTGAGCGAGACCCTGCTCGAGAGCGAACTCTTCGGCCACGTGAAGGGCGCGTTCACCGGCGCCATCGCCGACCGGGTGGGGCGCTTCGAAGCGGCACACCGGGGAACCATCTTCCTGGACGAGATCGGCGCGATCAGCCCGGAAGTCCAGAAGAGGCTGCTGCGGGTCCTCCAGGAACGATCCTTCGAGCGGGTCGGAGACGACCGCACCCGACCGGTGGACGTGCGGGTGATCGCGGCGACCAATGCCGATCTGCAGGACCTGGTGGAACGCGGCCTGTTCCGGGAAGATCTGTACTATCGCATCAACGTGGTCCATCTGCATCTTCCGCCGTTGCGGGAGCGCCGGGAAGACATCCCGCTTCTGGCCGAACATCTCCTCGAGCGGCACGCCCGCCGGATGGGAAGGAGCCGCATGGGCTTCTCGCCGGAGACTCTGGCCGTGTTGATGGCCTACGGCTGGAAGGGGAACGTCCGGCAGCTCGAGAACGCGGTACAACGCGCGCTGGTGGTCTGCCGGGGACGGGTGATCCACCCCGAGCACCTTCCCCCGGAGATCCTGGCCGCGCCGGGAGGGACGGTGAGTGGGAAGAAGGCTTCCTCCCCCGCGGCCACCGATCCGGTCATGGAGGAGACCCTGCGGGCCCTGGAACGGGCGGGGGGACGCCACGGCGAGGCGGCCCGCCTGCTGGGCATCCATCGTTCCACCCTGTGGCGACGGTTGCGACGGTACGGGCTGGACCGTCGGGTTCGCGGCTAGGCACGATCGGCTTCGGCGCGCCGGGCCGGCGGCGTCCGGTTCCGAAATGTTGCGCGAAGGCGCGACATACGTTGCGCAATGGATGCAACATATGCAACCAGTCGACCGGCGTGGAGCCGCACCCGCTACGAGGTTAACATATTTGTACAAAAGGGATTATCGTCAGAATCCCGCTGAGTGTCCGGGCGTCGTGGGTTTGGCATCATCGTTGCGTTGCCGGCCGCGATCCCGGCCCCGGATCCTCGGAAACCCTGAGACCCCAGGACGTGAAGGAAACCGACGTGAGGAATCCCCTGACCGAAATCGCCATCGCCCACCCCAAGTGGGTGGTCGCCCTGTCCATCGCGATCACCCTGGTGTTCGCCCTCCAGTTTCCCCGCATCACCATCGACACCGATCCGGAGAACATGCTGCCCGAGGACGAGCCGGCGAGGGTCTTCCACGACGAGCTGCGCGACACCTTCAACCTGAAGGACTTCCTGGTGCTGGGCATCGTGCGGGAGGAGGGGATGTTCCATCCCGGCCCGCTGGCCCGGGTCGAGGAGATCACCGCCGAGATCCTCGATCTCGATGGCGTGGTGGCCGAGGACGTCATGGCACCGACCGAGGTGGACGACATCACCATCGAAGAGGGAGGGGTGTTGCGGGTGGCCCCGTTGATGGGGGAAGCGCCCGAGGACGAGGCGGGCGCCCAGCACATTCTGGAGCGCATCCAGAAGAACGCGATGCTCCGGGGCAAGCTGGCCAGCGATGACGGGACCACGCTGGCGTTGTTCATTCCCATCGAGGACAAGAACCAGTCCTTCGAGATCGGGCGGGAGATCACCGAGATCACCCAGCGTCTGGGAGGAGACGAGAAATACTACCTTGCCGGCCTGCCGATGGCCGAAGACACCTTCGGGGCCGAGATGTTCAAGCAGATGGCGATTTCGGCTCCTTTGGCGATGATCATCCTCTACCTCTTGATGCTCTACTTCTTCCGCAACGTGAGGATGGTCACCACCTCGATGCTGGTGGCGGTCATGTCGGTGATCTGGGGCATGGGGGCGCTCATCGGTACGGGATTCACCGTCCACATCATGAGTTCGATGATCCCCATCTTCCTCATTCCCATCGCGATCCTCCCCTCCATCCATATTCTCACCGAGATGATCGACCGCCGATCCCGGGCCGAGACGGTGGAGCACGGGGTACGCACTTCCATGGGGCACCTCTTCAAGCCGGTCCTCTTCACCACCATCACCACGGTGGTGGGATTCGGCAGCCTGGTGGCGACTCCCATTCCTCCCGTGCAGGTCTTCGGGGCCTTCGTGGCCTTCGGCATCGCCGGGGCATGGCTTCTGTCGATGACCTTCCTGCCCGCCATGGTCATGCTGGAAACCCATCACGGACACGAGCGGATCGCCGCCCACGACGCCGAGTACGGCGCGGTGGCGCATCATCTCCAGACCGTTCGCAAGCTTGCCATTCGCTTCCGCTGGTTGGTGGTCGTCGGCTCGGTCCTCATGTTCCTGGTCTCGCTCTTCGGCTTGAGCCGGGTGCAGGTGAACGACAATCCGGTGCGTTGGTTCAAGCCGAGCCATCCCCTCCGGGTGGCGGACAATGTGCTGCGCGAGCACCTGGCCGGCACCTATCTCGCCTACGCGGAATTGCGGGGAGATGAAGACGACCGGATGAAGGATCCGGCGGTCATGCAGTGGATCGAGGGTTTCCAGGAACACCTGGATGCCCACGAGAACGTGGGGGCAACCACTTCCGTCGCCGATATCGTGAAGAAGGTCAACTACGAACTGGCCTACGAAGATGAATCCAAGCTGGTCCTGCCGAAGACCCGGAACGGGATCGCCCAGACCCTCTTCCTCTACGAGATGAGCGGCGGCACCCCGGACGACCTGTATCACTTCATCACCCCGCAGGCCGACGCGGCCAACGTCTGGGTGCAGATGAAGGCGGGGGAGAACGCGGAGGTGAAGAGCGTGGTCGATTGGGCACAGAGCTACCTGGCCGACCATCCTCTGCCCGAAGGAGTCACCCTGGGGTGGGGGGGGCTCGCCTACGTGAACATCGTCTGGCAGCAGAAGATGGTCTCGGGAATGGGCCGGGCCCTGTTGGGTTCCTTCATCGTGGTGTTCTTCATGATGGCCTTCCTCTTCCGCTCGCTTCTGTGGGGAGTGGTCTCCATGCTTCCCTTGACCGGGACCATCGTCTTCATCTACGGGATGCTCGGGTTCACCGGAAAGTACTACGACATGCCGGTGGCGGTGCTCTCCTCGTTGACCCTGGGTCTGTCCATCGACTTCGCGATCCACTTCATCCAGAGAAGCCGCGAGGTCTTCAACACCACCGGGAATTTCCACGAGACCATGAGGATCACCTTCGATTCGACCGGCCGCGCCATCTTCCGCAATGTGATGGTGTTGGCCATCGGATTCGTTCCCATGTTCTTCGCGTCGCTCACGCCGTATTTCACCGTGGGCCTGTTCTTCTTCCTGATCATGACCATCAGTGGAGGCGTTACCATGATCCTTCTTCCCGCCGTGACTGCCTTGAGACCGCGACTCTTCTACGGACCTTCGTCATCAGACGGCCACTCCAGGAAATCCACCGCGACGGTGGTCCTCGTCCTGTTGGCCCTCGCGACCCTCTTCAGCCTGGCATCGCGGGCTCGGGCCGAGGAACCCGACGGAGCCAAGATCATGGAGAAGAGCCACCTTGCCTACTACTACGCGGGCGACGACGGCCGCAGCGAGGTCGAGATGACCCTCGTCGATCGCAAGGGCAAGGAGCGCATCCGGGAATTCACCATGATCCGGCTGGACATCAAGGAAGGCGGCGAGCAGCGATACTACACCTATTTCACCGCTCCGGCGGACGTGCGCCGCACGACCTTCATGGTGATCAAGAAGGTTCCGGGAGACGACGATCGCTGGATCTACATCCCCGCGCTCGACCTGGTGCGCCGTCTCAGCGCAAACGACAAGAATTCCTCCTTCGTGGGCAGCGACTTCACCTATGAAGACGTCTCCGGCCGCCACTGGCTCGATGACGTGCACACCCTGGTCGGCGAGGACGAATTGGACGGCCGGAAGGTGTGGGTGATCGACAGCATTCCCAAGGAGAAGGCCAACTGGGCGAAGAAGACCTCCTATATCGATCAGGAAACCTACCTGCCCCTCAAGGAAGACTACTTCGACAAGAAGGGGAAGCTCTTCCGCCAGTTCACCGCGGATCAAATCGAGGAGATCGACGGCTTTCCCACCGTCACCGTGCGCACCATGACCAACCTCAAGAAGAAGCAGCACACCACGGTGAGCTTCAAGGACATCGAGTACAACGTGGGAATCCCGGCGAACATCTTCCAGGAGCGCTACCTGAAGAATCCGCCGCGGGAGTTCATCCACTAGGGGTGCGGTATCCACCAGGGACAGGGGGAGACGAGATGAGGTTCAAGTCGACCGTTCTCATCGGAATGATCTTCGCACTCGGGCTGTCGGGCATCGCAGATCCAGCGGCCGGCCAGGAAGTGCATGGATTCGTGGAGGGTCTGGCCGGGGCGCGGACCGCCGAGGGACAGGGACTGACGGCGGGCGAGTACACCGCGCAGGAAGCCCGGTTCCAGCTCCGGCTGAGCGGCTATGGGGATGACGCGGAATACTTCGCCCGGATCGATTTCCTCTCCGACCCGGTGGAAGATGGCCGGGACGGGCTGGAGATCCGCGAGGCCTACCTCACCTATACCGGCCTGGGCCGTCTCGACTTCAAGGTGGGGCGCCAGGCACTCACCTGGGGCACCGGCGACCTGCTCTTCATCAACGACGTGTTCGCGAAGGACTGGGAGAGCTTCTTCATCGGCAGGGAAGACCAGTACCTCAAGGCTCCCCACGACGCCCTGCGCCTGGGGATCTACCCTTCCTTCGTCGATCTCGACCTGGTGCTCATCCCCACCTTCCAGCCCGATCGTCTTCCCATGCCGCCGCGTCTGGGCGTCTACGATCCCTTCGGAGGTCTGCCGCGCACGGTGCAGATGCCCAAGAAGAAGTTGGGCAACGGGGAGATCGCGGCCCGGGCCTCCCGCACCGTCGGGGGCTGGGATCTGGCCCTCTACGGCTACTGGGGGCGTTCTCGACAACCCCTGGGGGTTTCGAGGGTCGACAGCACGGAGGTGGTGTTGTTCCATCCCCGGGTGGACACCTACGGGGCGAGCGTGCGGGGCAACCTGCTCGGCGGGGTGGTGAATCTGGAAGGGGCCTATCTCTACAGTCTCGACGACAAGAGCGGCGCCGATCCCCTGGTGGAGAACTCGTCGGTGCGCTGGATGTTCGGCTACGACCGGCAGCTCGCCAGTGACACCCAGCTGGGTCTGCAGGGCTACTACGAGCTCATGGTGGACTACGACTGCTACAAGAGTCGCCTGCCCCAGGGGCAGCCCCTGCGGGATGAGCTGCGGCAGATCTACACCCTGCGGTTGACACAGATGTTCCAGTACCAGACCCTCATCTTTTCCCTGTTCACCTTCTGGTCGCCCACGGACGAGGACTACTACCTGCGATTCTCCGTGGACAAGAAGCTGACCGACGCCTTGAACGTGGTGGTGGGCACCAACGTCTTCGGAGGCAATGAGGAGTGGACCCTTTTCGGGTCCCAGGAATACAACGACAATGTCTACCTGAGGGCCAGGTATTCCTTCTGATCCGCGGGGCGCAAAGGCGGTCCCTACCCGCTCGACCGTCCCGCGAAGACGGTGCAAGGGAGAGCGTGGGGTAGGCTCCTGACCCGTTCTCTGGACGGGCGCCCCCGCTCTCCTCCTTCTCCCGGCCCTCCCTACGGAAAGGACCGAGATCCGTGCCTGAGCTCGACCATCCATACGATCACCGGATCCACCTCTTGATCCGGCGTTTTGCCGGCACCTTCGTCATCGTGGGCACCGCTCTGGGCTTTTGGGTGCACCCGGCGTGGTTCCTCTTCGACCTCTTCGTCGGGCTCAACCTGGTGCAGAGCAGTTTCACCGGGTTCTGCCCGCTGGAGATGATCCTGAGGCGTGTCGTACCGGATCGGGGTTGAGCCATGGTTGTGCGAAGACTCCTGACGGTGGGGCTTGTGATCCTTTGCGCCCCTTCCCCAGGCCGTGCGGAGGATCCCGGATGGACCATCGCGCATCACGAGATCACCGCCTCGATGCGCATCGAAGGCCACCGGCTGGAAGTGACCGACCGGGTCCGGTTTTCCGGGCCGCCGGATCCATCCGCGCCCCTCCATCTGCTCCTGGGGCGCAGCCTGGTCCTCGACGCGGTGACGCTGGAAGGTGAGCCCCTGGTCTTCCACGAACAAGAGGGGTTCACTCCGCGGCATTTCTGGAGGCGTCCGCCCTACGACCGTCTCGGCGATTACGACGCGGCGCGCGAGATCACCGTATCGCCTCCCGCCAAGGCCTGGCCCGCCGATCCGGTGCTGGTCTTCCGCTACGCGGGCGCGGTCTACGACAGCCTGCATCCGCCGAAGGTCGCCTACCAGCGGTCCTTCGAGACCACCACCGGATTGATCGACGAACGGGGCGCTCTGCTCTCGGGAACGACCTTCTGGTTGCCGTGGTGCGGGGAGGGAACCTTCACCTATGTCCTGGACGCGATCACTCCCGAGGGTTGGGAGAGCGTGAGCCAGGGACGGCGCGCGCAGAGAACTGCCCTCGCGGACGGCCGCATCCGCACCCGTTGGGTGGTCGAGCATCCCATGGGGGAGGCGTACTTCGTGGCCGGGCCCTACCGGGTCCACGAAGACCGGCATGGGAAGGTCGCGCTGTACACCTTCACCTACGAGGAGACGCCCGACGAGCTGTGCCGCACCTATCTCGATGCGACCGGTGGATACCTCGATCTCTACGAGTCGATGATCGGACCCTATCCCTTCGCCAAGTTCGCCCTGGTGGAGAACTGGTGGCAGACCGGTTTCGGAATGCCGTCGTTCACCCTGTTGGGCGACCGGGTGATCCGTCTGCCCTTCATCGTCCACACTTCCTATGGGCACGAGATCCTCCACAACTGGTGGGGCAACGGCGTCTTCGTCGATTACGACCAGGGAAACTGGTGCGAGGGTCTCACCACCTACCTGGCCGACCATCTCTACAAGCTGAAGGAGAGCCCGCGCGCGGCCGCGGACTACCGGCGGGCCCAACTCCAGGGATACCTCGACTACGCGGTCGCGGGAGGCCGGGACTTCCCCCTGCGGAAGTTCAAGGAGCGCGAAAGCGCCAGTACCCAGGCCGTCGGATACGGGAAGACCATGATGGTCTTCCACATGGCCGAACGGAGGGCGGGAACCGAGGAGTTCCTCTCCGCCCTGCGGAGGTTCTATCGGGAGCATCTCTTCGAGGAAGCGAGTTGGGACGACCTGGTCGCCGCCTTCAGCGCCGGCGGGGACACCTCGTGGAAACCCTGGTTCGAACAGTGGATCGGCCGCACCGGAGCGTTGCAACTGTCCGCCACCTGGGAACGGGTCGAAAGCGGTGGCGCCCGGCTCGTGTTGCACCAGGAGGAGCCGTTCTACCGGGTGGATGTGCCGGTGCGACTGATCGACGCGGCGGGGAAGGCGACCGACCGTGAGATCGCCCTGCAGAACGCGACGGCCGTCTTCGACCTTCCCGCGTCCACGCAGGTGGTCGAGGTCGATCCGGACTACGATCTCTTCCGGAAGCTCCACCGCGCGGAGATCCCGCCCGCACTGAGCCAGACCCTGGGCGCGGGCAAGAGCGTCGTGGTGATCGGGAGCGAGGTCTCCGGGGACATGAAGGCGGCCCTGACCGCGGTGGCCGACCGGTGGGCAAAGAACCAGGACATGCTGGTGGTGGACGAAGAGGAATACCGGGACGATCCGTCGCGCAGCGTGTGGCTGCTGGGCGAAGGTCCCCTGCTGCGCCGGCGGCTGGAGATGACCCGGGCCTACGGGGATCAACCGGCCGCGATCCTGAGCAAAGCCCGCGAGGAACACCTCAGCGCGGTCCTCACCCTGCGCGATCCCACCGATGAGAACCGCTCGTGGTCGATCCTGGTAGCCTCCGATCCCGGGGTGGTGCCGGCCCTCGCCCGCAAGCTTCCCCACTACGGACGCTACAGCTACCTTCTCTTCTCGGGGGAGAAGAACGTGGAGAAGGGCAGCTTCAAGGTGAAGGATTCTCCCCTGCGCCTGGTGATCGGGCCGAGAGGATGAGGATGGATCGGAACCGAACGATCTCCCGGAAGGCCAAACGACGCTTCCCGCTCGCCCGGCGGGCGGCCCTTGCCGGGATCGGGGCGGTGCTGCTGCTGATCGGCGGGTCGACGGCCGTGCCGGACGCCCGGGCCCAGGAGGGCGCGCCCACCGCGGTGAAGACGGTTGGGCCGGCCCACGGCGCGTCGTCCTCGAACTCCATCGCGGCCGACCTGGAGGCGCTGTGCTCCGACGCGTTCGCCGGTCGAAAGCTGGGCACTCCCGGATTGGGCCGGGCCGCGGACTACCTGGAACTGCGGCTGCGCAAGCTGGGAGTCGAACCGGCCTTCCCCGGCGGCTATCGCCAGGTCTTCACCACCGAGGATGGGGTGGAGACGGCCAACCTGATCGGCCGGATCGGAGCGGAGGAGGGGGGACGCCACGCCATCCTCTGTGCCCACTACGACCACCTGGGCGTCGACGGGAGCGGGACCATCTACCGTGGAGCGGATGACAATGCGTCGGGGGTGGCGGCGGTCCTGGAAGCGTCCCGGCTTCTCCTGGAGGATCCTCCCGAGGGCCAGGTGGTGGTGATCCTGTTCTCGGGGGAGGAAGAGGGGCTTCTGGGCAGCCGATTCTATTGCCGGGATCCCGTGCTGCCCCTGCGCGATTGCACCGGGGTGGTGAACCTGGACACCGTCGGCCGGGATGCGGAGGGGGGCCTGACCATCTTCGGGGTGGACACCGCGGCGCAGTGGAAATCCATTCTCGAAGGAGTGGACCACGGCTTCCACCTGTGGCCGAAGCTGGTGGAGAAGGATCCCGGGGGAAGCGACCAGAGGTCCTTCGTGGAGAAGGGCGTGCCGGCGATCCAACTCTTCACCGGAGCCCACCCGGAGTACCACCGGGTGACCGACACTCCCGACACGATCGACCGGGACGGTCTCTCCCGGATCGCCGCCTTCACCGCCGAATTGATGATCTTCCTGGCCGAGGACGAAGACGGGATGGACTTTCTTCCTCCCGGCGCGGGAACCGCCACCGCTCCGCCGTCCGGAAGGCCCCGGCGTCGGGTGAGCGTCGGGACCATTCCGGACTTCCAGTACAGCGGCGGGGGAATCCTGGTCTCCGGGGTGATACCCGGTTCCCCGGCGGAGAGCGCTGGGTTGCGCAAAGGGGATGTCCTGCTCGAACTCGACGGAACTCCCCTGGACGACCTGGCGGGATACGCGGCGGCGCTCGCCGAACACCAGCCCGGCGACGAGGTGCCGCTGGTGTTCCGGCGCAACGGGAAGCGCAGCACGGTCCGGCTCACCCTGGCCGAACGCAAGTAGGGAGGGCCGCGGCCGCTTTCCCCCGGCAAGTCTTCGGCCGGTCAGCGGGCGATCACCACCACCAGTGGACCCTCTCCGAGATAGCGCCGGGCGGCGCGGGCGACGTCCTCGATGCCCACCTTGGCGAGACCCGTTGCTTCCTTCCGCGTGGCATCGAGTTCTCCCTCGAGGAACGCATTGCGGCAGAGGGTGAAGGCCTGCCCCATGCTCGTCATCGTCCGCATCCGCATGCGACCCAGTCGCGAGTTCACCGCGGTGGCGATCTCGTCCTCATCCACCAGGAGATCGCCGGAAACCATGTACTGCTTCACCGACTTCTCCGCTTCCTCCAGGTTCTTGGGCTGGGTGCCCATCTGGGCCACGATGGCGGCCCTTTTTCCCACAAGACGCAGGCCGATCGAGAGCCGGTAGGCGAGACCGCGGGTTTCGCGCAGATCCTGTTGCATGCGTTTGCTGGCGATCATGACCGCCACCTTCAGGGCCCAGAGATCATCGGGCTCGACCTGGACCACCCGTCCCATCAGGAGATTCGACTGCCGGCCTCCCACCGCGAGTTCCTCGCGCCGGGAGGCGGTGGTCAGGGGCAGGGGAGCAAGCGTGGAGTCGAGGACCGGGGACCGGTCCAGGGCGCGGGTCGCAAATGCGTCACACACCCGATCCAGGGCTTCCCGGTAGGGGACATCGCCCACCACCGCGAGGATCATCTCGGAGGGAACCAGGTAGTCCCGGGCGAAGTCCTGGATCTCCCCGAGATCGACCGAGCCCAGGACCTCGAGTGAGGGGAGCGTCCCATGGGAGAGGGGATGCCCGGGGTAGAGCAACTGGGCGAAGCGCCGGCGGGCCTTTTCCCTCGACGATCCTTCCTGGCGCATCAACACGCCCCGCAGTTGGGTCTTGACCTTGTCCAGGGCGGTCGAGTCCTGGAAATCCCTCCGGCACATCCAAGCCAGGTAGGGAATGGATTCGCGGTAGAACTCGTCGGTGGTGGCCAGTCGCACGAAGGAGTAGAGGGGAGTCGTGTAGTAGTCGTCGAAGGGAATCCACGGGTTGTCCGCGACCTTCAGTTCGGCTCCGATGCGATCCTGCAGGGCGGTGGGTCCGGTCTGCGGCAGCATGCGGTGCAGGATGTCCGCCAGTCCCTCGCGTCCTTGCGGTTCACGGGCGCTGCGGTTCTTCACCAGGAGGTGCAGGGCCACCATCCGGGTCTGCGGGACGGCGGAGTGGATCAGGAGCATTCCATTGGCCAACCGGGTGGCCCGTGGCGCCTGCGCCGCGGCCAGGTGGGGAGGCCGCCGGCGCGCGGGCAGTTCCACCCCCTCCGAAGGCGGGGCCTGAAGCCGTTGCGCCAGCCCGGGATCGGCGGGATCCTCCTCGAGGAATCCATCCTGCCGTGGAACCTCCGACCCGGCCGCGTCGAAGTGGAGCGTGGGCGCAGCGAGGTACTTCGCGGCGTACTCCTCGAGTTCGTGGGGGGTGAGCTCCTCCAGTCCCCGCAGGTAGGCGGGCAGGTAGCCGCGCGGCATGGCCGACAGGCGATCGCCGTGGAACAGGGCGTAGTAGTGCAACTGCTCCAGTTGGGAGACCTCCGCGGTCAACAGGCGGGTGCGCGCCGCCTCGACCTCGATGGGGTCCAGGGTTCCCAGGCTCGCCAGGGCCGAGGCGAAGCGGGTCCACAGGCCGGACAGGTCGGCGGGCGGAGCGAGGCGGGCCTCCAGTTGCACCAGGGCCTTTCCGCCCATCCAACTGGAGCCGGCGCCGACGGACTGCACCGGGATGGAGGGGTCGGCGTCCATGGCCTTCTGGAGCCGGCTTTCCTCCCCGCCGCCCAGGATCTCCATCAACAGGGCGAGGGCGGCCCAGTCACGGGGACGGGCCGGTTGCAACGCGGTGGAGGCGCGGGCGGTGACGGTGGGCGCGTCGACCGGCCGGGTGTCGACCCGGGAGAGCCCTTCGGCGCTCAGCTTCAGGGAAGGGGGTCGAAGCGGCGGGAGGCGATCTCCAGTCTCGATCGAGAAGAACCGGCGGAGCAGTCCGAGCACCTCTTCCCGATCGAAGTCGCCCATCAACACCATGCGCATGTTCGAGGGGACGTACTGTCGGTGGTAGTACTCCAGGACGGCGTCGCGGGGGAGGGCGGCGATGGTCTCGGCCGTTCCCAGCACCTCCCTCGCGAAGGGCGGATCCTCCCGGTGCAGAAGCGAGTCGAGCGCGGAGGAAACGCGATGATCGGGATCGTCGCTGTCCTTGACGATCTCCTCGATCACGATGCCCCGTTCCTTCTCGAACTTCCCCGGGGGAAGGATCGAGTGCAGCAGCATGTCCGATTGCAGATCGAGCGCCTCACGGATCCTCTCACTGGGCGCGACGATCATGTAGTGGGTGTATTCCTGCTTGGTGGTGGCATTGTTGTAGGCGCCGATCCGGTCTTCGAAGGCGTAGATCTCCTCCTGGGTCCTCCTCTGGGTTCCGTTGAAGAGAAGATGTTCGAGAAAGTGCGAGGAGCCGGCGTAGCGGTCCTGTTCCCGGGTCGAACCCGCTCCGACGAACACGTTGGAGGCGATCAGTCCACAACCCGGACGCGGAATGAGGATGACCTCCATTCCATTCTCGAGGGTCAACTCCTCCAGGTCCAGGGCCCGGGCCACCGCGGTCCCGAAGGCCGCAGGAAGCCCGGAGGAAGAGAGCAGGATCGCCAGGAGGATGGCCCAGGGAAGAGACCGACGGAGGAAGCGGAACACGGGGAATCGCGGCATGGGAGTCTCCAGGGGAATGCGGGAGGGGGCGGCCCTTGCGCCGCCGCTCTTCCCAGTATCCAAGCGGGAACACCCCTGTCCAGGCAAATCATGCCTCGGCCCACGTCCCCGGGCCTCTTTCGCCGAAGGGAAGCTTGTTGTTTCTTGAAGGACATCGTGGACCTTCCCCCGACCATCCATCCCTGCCGCGCGAAGGGCACCGGCTGAGCCCGGTGGCGGCCGTTGCCTGCGGGGGCACCCTGCGCTCGTTGGAGAAAGGAAACCGAGCGTGCACTTCCATCGGCGTCCGGGCTGGACCATCCCCGAATCGGAGGTCACGCCCGAAGAGGCGTGGCGATCCCGTCGGCGCTTCCTGAAGGGGCTGGGAATCTCGGGCGCGGCCCTGGTCGCCGGGTCGGTGTGGTCTCCTCTAGCCGCCGCGCTGGCCGCCGACGACCCTCTCGGAGAGACGATCGAGCGCACCCGGAGCTGGCCCATCGCCCCCGCCTTCCCGGCACCGCGCAATTCCCGCTATCCCGTCGAGAGGGAGTTGACCGACGAGCGGGTCGCGGCCTCCTGGAACAACTACTACGAGTTCACCACCGCGAAGGAATCGGTGTGGAAGTTGGCCCGGGAGTTCGAGCCCTGGCCCTGGCAGATCGAGGTGAAGGGTCACGCGGAGAAGACCGGAACCTTCGACCTGGAGGATCTGCTGAAAGGAATGGAACTTCAGGAGAGGATCTACCGTTTCCGTTGCGTCGAGGCCTGGGCCATGACGGTTCCCTGGACCGGGGTGCCTCTCGCCCGCCTCCTGCAATGGTTCCAGCCCACCAGCAAGGCCCGGTACGTGCGCTTCGTGTCCTTCCGGCGACCGTCCCAGGCCAAGGGACAGAGAGACAAGTCCAGCGGGTACTCCTGGCCCTATTACGAGGCACTCACCATGGAAGAGGCGATGAACGAACTGACCCTGGCCGCGGTGGGGATCTACGGCCATCCCCTGCCGGCCCAGCACGGAGCGCCCCTGCGCATCGTCACCCCCTGGAAGTACGGATACAAGAGCCCGAAGGGGATCGCGCGGATCGAGTTCGTCAGCAAGCGTCCCCACACCTTCTGGAACGACTTGGTCCCCCGGGAGTACTCGTTCACTTCGAACGTGAATCCCCATCGCCCCCATCCCCGATGGAGCCAGGCCCACGAGCGGTTGATCGGTCCCCGGACGATCGTGCCGACCCGGATCTTCAATGGTTACGGGCAGTGGGTGGCTTCGCTCTATCCGGACGAGCCGCGTTCCTGAGCGCGGAGGCCGGTTCCAGTTCGATCGGCAGATCGAAGGAATCCCGTCCGGGAAGGATGGTGATGCGGCGTGTCTGCCTGCGGGAGAGGGAGAGCCCGTGGGCGCTCAGCCACGAGGTGTCGATCGCAAGTTCGTAGTCGCCCGGGACGACCCCCAGCAGATAGAACTCGCCGTCGTGGAAGGTCCGGGTGGCGTAATGACGTCGGCCTCCCACCTGGCGCAGTTCCAGCGGAACCGAGGCCGTGCGGTGGACCGCGTTGCCATCCCGGGTGACGACGGTTCCCTCCAGCTCGACCCCCTGGATCAGGGGAAGGTCGACGCGGCGGAAACCGTTGGGGGAAATCGGGGCGCGCGCCAGTTCGAACACCGGGATCCACAGCGGATTGGGGAGGGAGGAGGTATCCACCTGGAGATCGGTTGGCTCGAAGGGAGCCAGGTTCCACACCGAGTAGCGTCCGTAGTCATCGGTCTCCACCATCTCGTCCCCGGCGATGAGCCGGATCCCCCCGACCCCCGATTCGCCACGGTCGAGGATTCCGTTGCCGTTGAGGTCGAGGAACACCATGCCGCTCAGTCCCCCGCGTCCGAGAGAGCGGTAGGGATAGGACTCGACGCGATTGGATCCGGGATTGTAGAGGAGGGAGCCCTCCGCTCCCAGGTAGGCGGTCCTGCCAGACGAAGAGTTCCGGCGGATTCAGTTGGCGCCAGTTCTTTCCTCGCTGGGCTCTCTGTCGCCATGGGTCCAGGACGAGCCGAAGGTCTCCCGGCTGGAGCGTGCCCCGCAGGATGTGCAGGGTGCCTTCGACGCTCTCGATCTCCACCAGGTCCAGGAGCGCGAGCGCGGGAACCCACACCCTTCCCTGCCGGAAGAACGCGACGTCGGTGACGGCGGCTTCCTGTCCGGCGCGAAGTTCCACGATCAGGGCCTGGAATCCTTCGGTCTCCGGATCCAGGAGAACGGGACCGAAGCGGGGCCTCCGGGCGGACGAACCGGGCGTCACCTTCTTCCCGCCGGAAGGCGGAACCGGGGCCGGGCGTTCCGCGGCGGCCGCCGCGACGTTTGGCCGTCCCGTCCCGGCAAGCGCGAGCAGGACCGCCAGGGCGCAAGCCGCGGCCTGCGCACCCACGAAACGCCCGAAGGACCGGATGCCGCGTTCGGGGTTCACCGTCCGGCGGTGCCCTTTTCGGGGTCGAGAGGCACGTCGCCGGAGGGCTCCCAGGTCAGGGCGACATTCCGCACGACCGCCCGGCTGGGAAGGATGCCCTCGGGAGGCAGATCCTTGCGTTCGGTGTCCAGCCGCAGGGAGACCACGTAGCGGCCCGAGACGAGAGGCTTCTCGAGGGGCAGCTCCAGGACGCGATGGATCCGGGTGGAGACCGCGAGGTCCCGTTCCCAGCTCTGGACCGGACGGCCTCCCACGTCCTGCAGCACCGCATGGATCCGGCCGAGCCAGGCCGCCGTGCCCGAGCGGGTCAGGTCCATGTCGAGCACGACGGACTCCTTCCGGAGCCTCGCCTTCAGAACCCCGAGGTCGATCGGGAGGTCATGGGTCCCTTGCGATGGTTGAGGGAGATGATGGTCCGGGTCGCCAGGTCGAGTCCCACCTGGACTCCTTCCTGGTCCTCGAGGGCCCGGGGAGGGGTCGCCTCCACCGAGGTGATCGCCACCCTCGACCAGTATCCGCCGTCGGGGCCACCGTGCCGCCCAGCCACACGAAACCTTCGCCGGTACCGGCGTTGAGGAACTCGAGGCTGCCCGCTGCCGGATCGAAGGCGGTGGCGCTTCCCACCACGTCCGCGTCGAACCAGGCGGCATCCGTCGCCGAGAAGCTGATGGGCATGGTGTTGGCACCGAAGCTCAGGTTCGCGGGAAGGGTGAAGGTCATCTGCACTTCCTTGCCCGCCTCACCATTGATGCGCTACTTGCCCGAGGTCGCGTCGCTGCAGGCGATGGACTTGTTCAGGCCCGGGAAGACATCCCCGAAGTTGAGATCACACAGGTTGCTGGTGACGCTCAGGGGCGTGGGCACGTTCGCGGTGGCGTTGATTGTGCCGGTGACCGCGAACGCCGACGTGGGAGCGATGAAAGCCACGATCACAGCCGCGGCGAGAATCCTGTTCATCATTGGATCTCCTTCGTTCGCGCGGGAGTCAAGAGGCTGCCCCCGCGCAACAGAGGGTTTACTACAGGTCCCTGATGGTGGTTCGCCGCCGGGCGGCATTCCCCAGAGACACGTCCAGGACCCGAAGGCCCACCGGGGCTCCTGAAGGGCAGAATTCCCCCCCGCGGAGTGGATCCGGTGAGTGGCGGGTGGAGTAGTCTCCGTGCCGACCGGTGGGGAATCGCTCAACGCTTTGTCAGAACGTGAGTTACCGATGCGCCGGAAAGACCCGGCGTCGAAGGGACGAGGGATCCGGGGCTTCCGACTGGCCAGTCCGCCGCCGCCTCCGGGAGTCTCAGTCCCAGGTCAGGACCACCCGGCCGCCAGTGGTTTCCCGCAGGCGCTCGGCCAAGCCGGAGGCGGCGCCGCGCCGCAGGCGCAGGCGGAGGCGGACCGAAGAGGAGAATGCGCGATCGATCCGGCGGATGTCGCCGGCGGCTTTGGCCAGGGTCGCCTCGACCGTTCCCAGGTCGTCGAAGGAACATTCCACGGTCAAGTGGAGGTCATGCCAGATCCGGCGGGAGGGCGCGGCTTCAAGGGCCATCCGGGCGGCATCCCCGTAGGCCCGCACCAACCCCCCCCGACCCAGCTTGACCCCGCCGAAGTAACGGGTGACCACCACCAGCGCGTCGTATAGATTCGCCCGTTGAAGGGACTGCAGGATGGGAAGGCCCGCGGTTCCCGAGGGTTCGCCGTCGTCCTCGGCGCGTTCGAGGGGGTCGGATGTGGTGAACAGACGCAGGGCCCAGCAATGGTGGGTCGCGTCGTGGTATCGTCGGCGAAGGGCATCGACCTGGCCCCTGGCGGCCTCCTCGGCGTCCGCCGCGAAGGCCTGGGCGAGGAAGCGGGATCCCTTGAGCTTGAGTTCGACCTGGGGGCCGTCTTCCACCGATGGCGTCGAATCGGGCAGCTCGGGATGGGGAATCGACATCGATCAGGTCCAGGAACGAGAGGCGCGAGAACGAAGACCATGCGAATCCTGATGGTCAACAAATTCTATGACCTGCGGGGTGGGACGGAAAGGGTCATGTTCGACCTGCGGGATGGCTTGCTCGCGAGGGGTCATGAGTTCATCCCCTTCTCCATGCGGGACGAGAGGAATCTTCCCACGCCGTGGGCCGAGTACTTCGTTCCCCCGCGGGACTACCAGGCCAGAGGACTGAAGGTCCGCATCCGCCAGGGTCTGACCACCATCTTCGATCCCCAGGCGCGGCGCCATCTCGAGCGGCTTCTCGACCGGGTCCATCCCGACCTGGCCCATCTGCACAACATCTACCATCAACTCAGTCCTTCGATCCTGGGGCCGCTGCAAAAGCGCGGGATTCCCGTGGTGATGACCCTGCACGATTTCAAGCTGGCGTGTCCTTCCTATACCATGTACCGCAACGAAGGACCCTGCGACCAGTGCGTCGGGATGAAGCTTCCCTTCTGGTGCGCCGTCCATGGCTGCTCGAGAGGGTCGCGCGCGGAGAGCATCGTGCTCAGCCTCGAATCGAGCATCCACCGTCTCACCGGGGTCTATCCGCGTCAGGTCGACCGTTTCGTGTGCCCGTCGCGCTACCTGCGGGAGGTGATGCGGCGGCAGGGGCTGCCCGAAGAGCGGCTCACGGTGATTCCCAATGCGCCCAGGGACCGCGGGGAGGCGTCGCCGTGGACCGAGGTCGCCGCGCGTCCCACGCTCCTCTTCGCCGGCCGGCTCTCCGCCGAGAAGGGTCTGCCGGTGTTGGTTGACGCGGCGCGGGAGGTTCCCGGGGTGGAAGTGCGCATCGCGGGAAGCGGTCCCCTCGATGAGGAGCTGAAGGATCGGGCGTCGGGCGCCCCGTGGATCCATTTCCTCGGCCGCCTCGACCCAAGCGCCCTGGACCGCGAACGGGCCCGGGCGTGGGCGATGGTGCTTCCCTCCATCTGCACGGAGAACGCTCCCTTGAGCGTGCTGGAGGGTTTCGCCGCCGGGCGCGGAGCCTTGGTCTCCGATCACGGCGGACTGGTGGAAATGGTGGACGCATCGGTCGGCCGGAGAGTCGCTCCGGGAGACCGTTCCGCCTGGCGGGCCGAGCTGGCCCGGTTCGAGGGAGAGCGGGAATGCTGGCGGGAGCGGGGCGAACGGGCGCGCCGGCGCCTGGTCGCGGAGTATTCCTTCTCCGGCTTCCTCGACGCCTACGAACGGCTCTACCGGGACCTGGTTCCGAAGGCTTCGGACTGAGGCGACGCCGGGCGGCGATGTTCTGCGCCGCCTGCTTTCCCTGGTTCACCGCGTTGCGGATCAAACCCATTCCTCCCAGTTCGCCGGCGATGAA
Organism: uncultured bacterium; assembly: GCA_964601275.1. GTDB lineage: Bacteria > Krumholzibacteriota > Krumholzibacteriia > JAJRXK01 > JAJRXK01 > JAOZPE01. Next base: position 381,349 of record CAZRMV010000002.1, read on the forward strand.
GAGATTCTCGACATTGGTCTGGAAGTCTTCGCGCACGTGGGGCAATTCGACTCCTCTACGGGCCGTCCCGAAGACCAGGCTGATGGCGTCCACGGGGCACGCGCTCATGCATGCTCCTTGACCGATGCAACGGTTCGGTTGGAGCAGGGTGAAGCGGCCGTGGACGATGCCGATGATCTCCCCTTCCGGACAGGCCTTGGCGCAACCGCCGGATCCGATGCAGCGGTTGGGATCGACCACCGGGTGGAGGGAAACCGGCTCTCCCATGCCGGCGGCGATCGTCTGTCGAAGCCGCTCCCGGGCGCGCCGGCTCATCCGGTGGTCGTTCCGGAGGTAGCCGGCGACGATGGCGAGGGAGACGAATCCGACCAGGGCGTAGGCGAGGGCATCGAGGGTCACGGACATCTCCGGATTCTGGTCGTCAGCCGTCTCGCAAGGGGTGTACCCTCTGCGTGACGACGGGATGGTCGTGCACTCTGGTGGTGCGCGGCATCCTCTCCGTGATGGAGAGTTCCGGTCGGGGTGGCTTGCCCCACAGCCCCCACGTTGCAGAATACGATCCTCCCGGTGCATCGGGCAACGGCCCAACCCGTTGTCCTGCAGTCAATAAGAGGGTCCGGTATTCTGGATGTCAGGTGTGGGCAAGCGGAGAACGGGAGGATCCAGCATGATCTGTTTCGGACTGGTCGGCTGTGGTCAGCACGGAGAGCGCTATCTCCGTCACCTGCAGCGCGATCTGGGCGGGATGGCCCGGGCCGGTTGCGTCTGGCGGCGTGACACGGGAGAACGCCGGCGCCTGGCGGAGCTCTACGGGGTCGACACGGTGGGGAGCCTGGCGGAACTCGTGTCCCGCGACGATCTCGATGCCTTCCTGGTGCTGACCCCTCCCGGGCGGCACCTGGAGGAGTTGCGGTTCCTGCTTCCTCTGGAACGGCCCATCCTGGTGGAGAAACCGGTGACCGCGACCCTGGACGAAGCGGACGCGCTGTGGCGTGAGAATCCGGGGCTGGCCGACGCTCCCCTGATGGTCGCCCAGACCCTGCGGTTCCACCCTGCGCTCAGGAAGGCGAAGGAATCGATCGACACACTGGGCCGGGTGCATCGGATCCGCATCCAGCAGCGCCTGGAACCAACGGACCTCGCCTGGCAACAGGATGAGGCGATGTCGGGGGGAGGATCGGTGACCCTCACCGGAGTCCATCTCTTCGATCTCTTGCGCTGGCTCCTGGGAAGGACTCCCGATGCGGTGATGGGCCGGGCGCTCATCGTCGAGGGCGCGTCCACCGCGAATCTCTTCGACGCCGCGTTCGAGTACGAGAAGGAGGAGGTGCTGTGCGGCACTGAAGTGAGTAAGTTCTCCCAGACGCGGTCGTGTGTCCTGGAGATCGTGGGAACGAGGGCGCAATGGGTCGTGGACTACCTCAACGGCACGATCGATCGGATCGAGGGCCGCACGAGGACCAGGGTGGCCGAGCTGGGGAATCCTCCCACCATCCCGGCGATGCTGGAGACCTTCTGCCGATGCGTCGAGGAATCCCGGCCGATGCCGATCACCTTCCACGACGGCCGGGAGAGCGTGCGGATGGCGGCGGCGGTCTTTGCCTCCAGTCGAGAAGGACGGCGGGTCCGCCTGGACGAGCTCGCTCCCGGGGAGACGCCGGGCGGTGGAGCGCAGAAAGAGGAGAGAGAATCATGATTGGAAGAAAGGTCGCCGTCCTGGCGCTGGGGCTCGTGCTCCTCTTCGCGCGCGATTGCCTTGCCGCGGAGAGCCCACTCGACTACTGGCAGGTGCTGGCGCTCGATCGGGCGGCCTACCGACTGAAGACCATCGCCCTGATGCCGTTGACCGATGAGCCGGGGCAACTGATGGTCTACGGGGACCGCTATGGATACCTGCGGGTGAACCGGGTCACCGGCAGTGGTGGATTCGAGATCTGGAGAAGCCGCTTGCTGGACGGGGAGATCTGGGAAGTGATGGTCGAGGACCTCGACGGGGACGGGCGCGTGGAGATCCTGTGCCGGACCCAGGGGGGACGACTCTACGTCTTCGACGACCAGTACAACCTTCGCTGGGAGAACCTGCGCGAGGACTACCAGGAGATCACCGCCATGGCCCTGGCGAACATGGACGAGGATCCCGCTTACGAGATCGTCGTGCTCGGTGACGGCTTCATCGATTTCATCGACGGCAGCGATTTCACCCGGCAGTTCCGGTCGACCCAGAAATACCAGGCCACCGAGATGCTGGTGGGAAACGTCGACACCGACGCGAACCTGGAAATCGTCCTGAACACGGGCACCGTCCTCGATGCGGTTCGCATGGAACCGAAGTGGAGTACCGAACCTTTCGGTCAGATCATCGAATTGCTCGATATCGATGGGGACGGGATCGAGGAGGTTCTCGGGTACGAGAACAACCTGCGGATGCGCATCTACGAGGTGGATCTGCAGAACGAGAAACCGGTGCGGTGAGGCGGGAGGCGCTGCGGCCATCCGGAATCGGCGGCAACGAAAAACCCCGTCGCGCAGAGAGCACGACGGGGTCTAGACACTCAGATCTTCGTTGACTGCCTCGATCATTTGCGCAACCACCAGAAGATGTCGACGCTCAGGATGAGGAGGGCTGCGATCGTGGTCGAATCCATGAACGGCTCCCTCGTTCGGGCCAGGAGCATGCCGGGAGGAGTCCCGGGCCGCTCCGAAACCACTGACGAATTGTCTAAACCACCGGTTCTGCAGAAACCGTGCCAGCCGATCCCTCCTGATGGAACTTGAGAATCAACAGGGTCTTATCATCCGTCGCCTCCCCTTCGGAGAAGGCCTCGACGGCGGCCAGGATGCCATCCCGGATGGATTCTGCCTGCTTCTCCACCGCGTGGAGCAGTTGCTCGATGAGGCGGGCCAATCCGAATGACTCCTCCCGGGCGTTTTCTTCATCCACCACTCCGTCGCTGTAGGCTGCGATGACGTCACCCGGTCCCAGACGGATCCAACCGTCGGTGTAGCGGCTGTCACGAAGCGCGCCCAGCACCGGTCCGCCCCGGACCAGGCGCTCCACCCGGCGATGGGATTTCCGCCACCACAGCGGGGGATCGATTCCGGCGGTGCAGTAGTCCAGGATCCCGGTCTTCGGCTGGAGGATGCCCAGGAAGCAGGCGATGAAATGGTGCTCGGCGGTCATCGAGTAGACCTGCCGGTTGAGATGCACCGCGATCTCCGCCGCGCTCATCGAGGGCCGCGCGGTCTCCCGCAGGGCGGCGCGCAGACTGCTCATGAGCAGGCTGGCCGGAACCCCTTTTCCGGAGGCGTCGGCCACCGCGAAGAGGATGCGGTGGTCGGGCAGCTCGAAGTAGTCGAAGACGTCGCCCCCGACCTCGCGGCACGGAATCATCGCGCCGTTCAGGGTGAAGTTCACGTCGTCCAAAGGGTGATGGGGCAGGAGCTGCCCCTGGATCTCCCGCGCGAGGTCCATCTCCGCCGCCACCCGCTCGCGGGCGAGGTCCTCCTGGTGGAGCATGGCATTCTCCAGGGTGGAGCCGGCCTGGTTGATGAGGATGCGGAAGTGATGGAGAGCCACCTCCGAGTACAGCGAATCGCCCAGCGCCGGACCGATCATGAAGACGGCAAGAGGCCGGTCGCGTCCCCACAGGGGCGCGATGACGGTCACGTCGGTGCTGCCCACCAGGTGCCGGCTGGCCGGGTCGAGGTGGAGAGGACGGGGCCCGGTCAGTTCGGGTTCGACCAGGATCGGGGTGCGACGGCGCAGCGCGGCGGCCAGGAGCGATGACCGGGAGGAGAGGGTGGAGGGGGGCGGCAGATGTTGTGTTTCCTCGCAATGGGCGAGAAGACGCAAGGTTTCGTTCTCGAGCAGGTAGAAGGACCCCGAGCGGGCATGGAGCAAGTCGGTGACGCTGGAGCAGAGGAACGAGGCCAGTTCCTCGGGGGTCCGCGCCCGGTTCATCTCGACCGCCAACCGTCCCGCGCGGCGGCGCAGTTCGACCTGACCGGGATAGAAGATGCGATCGACCAGCGCGGCCACCTTCCGGCGCGCCGGGACCGCGCCCAGGCTCAGGGCGAAGATGAGCACGACGATGAGGAGATAGACCAGCCCTCGTTCACTGCCCTCCATCCGCGGACCGGGCAGAAGCAGCAGGATGGCGGTGATCACCCCGACCGGCAGGGCCAGGGCGACTGCCACCAGGGTCTGTCGGCCGAGATAGGCCAGGTCGATGGTACCGGTGCGCAACAGCGCCACGCTGAAGGACAAAGGAACCAGCAGCAGGAGGAGAAGGCTGAAATCCTCCAGGGGAACCGGCGAGGACGGCCAGATCTGGCGGGCGACCGTCGCCAGGGTGATGGGCAGGATGCCCAGCACCATTCCCAACAGGGCCACCCGCAACTTGTTCCACAACACCCAGCGGTTCTCCCGGCGGACCTTCCGGTCGAAGACCGCGATGGCCGCGACGATGTACACCGCAAACAGCAGCGCGGTCACCAGTCCGGCGGTCTTCACCGTCGGGCTGTCGGGAGGCAATCCGCGCATGTCGATCCACAGGTGCCAGACCGCCAAGCCCAGGGGGGGAGCGAGCAGCCAACGGTGCATGGGCTTTCCCACGGTGCCCGCGCCTTCGGGGAAGATGAGGAAGAAACGGAGGAACACCGCGGGCAAGAGGAGTCCCGCGACGTTGCGGAGCACCGATTCGACCTGCATCACCCAGGGCGAGGGGAAGGTCGGCAGGTCGAGCAGAAGCAGCGCGAAGAGCAGGCAGATTCCGAAGAAGAGACGTCCGAGAGCGTCCTCCCGGCGGAGATAGGTGACAAAACCCAGGAACAGGAAGAGCAGGCCGATGGTGGTGGCCAGGAAGTCGCGGAGGCGGCGCCGCACGCTCCGCTCGGCGAGGCGGATCCGGGCGGTATGGGTCTGGGCTCCGCTCCTCAGGGTGAGGGTGACCACATCGCCGGCGGAGCGTCCGAAGAACGCGGCCTGGAACGACGCGTAGTTGGGCGTCGGCCGGCCGTCCAGGGCGATGAGAACGTCTCCCGGTTCCACTCCGGTCGCCGCGGCCGGCCCCAGCGGGCTCACCGACACGATCTCGGTGTCCCGCATGGTGAGGCCGGTATCCGGCCGGCTCCACAGTTCGATCGCCCCGGGGATCTCCAGGAGGAGCAAGAGCGGCGCGAGTGCCAGCAGCAGGCGGTGCCCCAGGTGCGATGTCGTAGCGCGGGTCATGATGGCTTCCCGGTTCTCTGGCCTCGACCCCGGCGGATCACTTCAAGAGCACCATGCTCCGGGTCGAGTGGTCTCGGGCCGTGCGCAGCCGGTAGAAGTAGGTTCCCGAGGCGACGGCGCGGCCCGCGGAATCCCGGCCGTTCCAGCGTACCTGATGTTCTCCCGCCGGCAACACCTCATCGACGAGGGTGGCGACCCTTCGCCCCGTGAGGTCGTAGATCCTCAGGCTCACCCGTTCCTGGCGGGGCAGCCGGAAGGTGATGACCGTCGCCGGGTTGAAGGGATTGGGCCGGTTTGGCAGGAGCTCGAAGCGGCGGCCGGGAATCTCCGCGACGCGCAGCGCGACCTCTCCCAGCGCGGCGGCGACGCCGGATCCTTCGCGGAGGTCGATCTGGTACCGAACGCGGCTTCCCGACTTCACCCCGTCATAGCCGTCGACGAAACGGACCCGCTCACCATCGGACGGGAGGGATCGCGGCGTGCGCGTCTCCCAGGGGGCGTCATCCACCGAACGGCGCACGAGGTACTCGGCCTGCTCCCGGGATGCGATCCAGCTCAAGACCACGCCCTCTCCGGTCGCGGTCGCCGAGAGATCCGAGACCGCCAGGCCGACTCCACTGCGGGCCACGGTGGAAAGATGCAGACCCCAGCCCACCAGGCGTCCCGCGTCGCCCAGGGCGAGGTCCTCCACCGCGAGCACCCAGTCCCCCTCGGCGAGTTCCCCCGCAAAGTCCGGCAGCGATCCCGGTCCGTCGACGGCGGTGGAGTCGGGATACGAGGTCACGAGGTCGTTCTGATCGCCGCCGCTGCGGTTGTGGAGGGTGACCATGGTTCCGGAGGGACTGGTCAGGGTCACCAGCAGGTCGCTCCGCCAGGGATGCTCGATCTGCACATCCACTTGGACCCGGGACACTTCTCCGGAGGGCGGAACCCGGATCGTCGAGCGGATCCCGACGGGATCGTTGTCGGGGATCGCGAGATCGGCGGCCTGGGCGAGGTCGATCGTGGTGAGCGGCCGCAGGGTGAAATCGAGGCCGCCAAGATGCTGGTTGTCCACCAGGGTCGCCGGTCCGGAAGTGGTTTCCCACCCGGCCGGACCCTCGACCCAGACGGTGTAGTTCCCCGGGTACAGTCCGGTGAGTTGGTAGCTCCCGTCGGCCGCGGTCACCGCGCCCACCCGCGACGGAGTGGCCCACACCCGCGCGCCGGCGGCCGGGCCGGAGTTCTCCAGGGTCACCACCCCGCTCAAAGAAGCGGTCGGGACCGGTTGGACCGCGGTCAGATAGCGGGCGGTATTCTCGGCCAGCGCGGCCGCCTCGCCCCGGTCGGCGAGGGTCGAGTAGCGGAAGCACCAGATGACGATCTGCGCGCTGGTGGGATGGGTGTCGTCGTCGTAGACGATGATGCCTCCCGCCGCTGGATCCTCCTGGGTGCCGTAGATCACCGTGGCGTCGGCGGTGGGCACCATGGTGTCCTGATCTCCGTAGTTTCCCGAGTCGATACGGGAGAGGGCGGCCGGCAACAGGTTCGGATCGGTTCGCAGGGGATGGGCCTCTCCCGCGACGGTGAGCGACAACGAACCGCTCTGGTCTCCGACCCAGCGTCGTGCGTGCAGGACCTCGGCGGCGAAGTCCGGATCCCGGGGAGCGACCGTCGCGTCGTACCCCACTTCACCCCCTTCGACGAGCAGCTTGCCGCCCTGCTTCACCCACGCCCGGACCGCCTGGCGGAAAACGGGATCGGCGGCCGGGGAGGTGTTGCCCCCGAAGGAAAGGACCAGGAGATCGTAGGTGTCCCACGCCGCCGGATCGCTCGCCGCCGCACTCTCCTCGTCGACGAGGAAGCCGGCTCGACGGAGATCGGCGGCAAGGGAGTCGGCGTCCTGCAGGGCGGCGGCAACGCCCGCGCCGGCTCCGGAGAATGCCGGACCGGACGGGCGGGTCCGGGCGGTCACGCCGCCGTCGTTTCTCACAGACTGCCGAGGCTTCTTGTCCGGTCCCCACTTGCCTCGATCGAAGGTCGACATCGACAGATCATCGGCGAGCACGAGAACGCGGGGCGGCCTCTCGGTCAGGGTGAAGGTGTGCGGGCCCGACTGCGCCGCATTGCCGTTCTGCGAGGCGTCAGTGGCCGTCACCACGTATTCGATGGTATCGCCCACCTTCAGCAACTGCGCCGGGTAGGGGAAGGGCGCCGCGTAGAGATCTCCTCCCTGCGGATCCAGGACGAAGGTGCCGATGTACGATCCGTTGAGCGACCAGCTCACGAAGGCCTGCGCGATTCCGGAGGGATCGGTGGCCTGGGCCACCACCACCGCGGGCCAGTCCTGCAGGGGAGAATCGCCCAGGGGGACGTGGACCAGGGTGGGGGGAAGGTTGTCGGCGGCCACCCGGAAGGTGTGGACCTTGAGGGGCGCGCCGACCGGGGACCAGACCCGCACCCCGATCGAATCGATCGCGGTGATGGCGTACTCGATGCGCGTGTCCTGCCCCGGCCCCGGGATCGACCCGCTCCAGAGGCTGGCTCCCTCGTCGACCATGGGGACGATGGTCCAGGGATCGGCCGGATTCCACCTCCAGTAGAGCTGTACCGGGTTGGTTGCGGCCAGCGGCTTCCCGTGCGCGATCCTCGCCTCGACCCGGTAGGGACCCACCAGGTCCTCGGTGCTGCTCAAGGGGGTGTGGAGGATGAGCAGGTCGTAGTTGGGCTGGATGCCCCGGTCCTGGTAGGCCGCATAGATGGCCGGGGCATGGGTGCTCGAGTACAGCTCCTGGTCCACCAGGAGCATGGCGTCGGCGAAGTCGACGAAGGTGGCGTCGGGCCCGATATGGAAGAACGATTCGATCACCAGGCGGTCGGTCAGCTGCTGGCCCAGTTCCCCGTGCAGACGCCACCACACCGCCGAGATGATCTCCCCATCGTCATGGATCTCGAAGTCGATGTCCTGGGGATAGATCTTGCTGCCGTCGGTGCGCCGAAGGAAGGGAGGTGGTCCGGGGTTGTAGGCGGTGGCGTCCCATTCCCCCACCAGGGAGTTGCCTCCGAAGGTGGCGGCCAGGTAGTCCCCGAAACCCTCGGAGATCGCTCCGGTCTCCCCGCTGTTCGTGTAGTTCGGAATGATGTCGTCGTGGATGGCGTGACCGTACTCGTGGATGATGATCTCGCCGTCCTCGGCATCATCGACCCCGCCGTCCCCGAAGCGGATGTCCTTGGTCAGGGGGCTGTACATGCTGTTGTCGGCCGACAGCGCATGGGCGTAGATGACCGTCTGGCGGTTGTTGGCGCTGGTGATGCCCAGGGTGGTCTGCAGGTAGTCCTGGAAGGTGTCGATGTGCCAGTAGGCGTTGACCGCGTGGAAGGCGGAGCCGGTCGAGTCGGCGGAGTAGTCGAAGACGAGGGTGGGCTCCTTGGCCTGGCTGAAGAAATCGGTGCGGGCGTCCACCCAGGCGCCCCGCAGCCATCCCGAACCGTCCAGCCGGAAGAGAGTCTTGTTCTGGCGGAAGCCGTCCATGGGATCGCCGTCCCGCAGGGTGTAGCGCTCCGGGTGGCCGTTCAGGGGATTGGAGGGAAACACCAGGCCCGATCCGGTGACGAGGCTCGATGGGGAGACGGGCGAGGGGGCCGCTCGGACCACCGGCGGGTCGAGGATCCGGGGGGCGGCGGCAAGCTCCTTGCCGTCGGCCATGAGGTTGTCCGTCCCCAGGACCGTGCCGTCGTGGGCGTCCACCCAGGTGCACCAGTCGCCGTAGGGCGCCCAGAGCGGCTGGGTGACCTTCCACACCAGCTTGCGCCGCCGGGGATCGATGACCAGTTCTACGGCGACCGGCGCGCGCGGGGGACCCTCCGCGTCGACGGCGGCCCGGGCGCGAAGGCGGGCGGTCTCGGCGGGGATCGAGGGGGTGGAATCCAGGTCGAGGAGCCCGGGCTCGAAACGGCTTTCGACTTCCATGACGCGGCCCCGGAGATCCTGGTGCACCGCGACCCAGCCGCCCTCCACCGGAACCCCGTGGACGAGCTGGCGCCACCAGGAGTGGCGGCCGGTGAGGCTCTCCCGCCGGCGGGCCGCTCGCAACTGCACCGCTCCGTCGGCGTCGACCGCGACCGGCCGGCCGAAGAGAGCGCGGTCGTTGCTCCGGAGGAAGGCCTGGGCCGCGTCCCGGGCGGAAAGGGGGGTGGCGCGCCGGCGTGGGGGGGCCCAGAGGCGGCGGACGAGGCCGTCCCCGGTGGCGGACAGGGGAATCCAGCCCCGGCGGGCCCACGCGTCCCGGTCGAGCGCGGCGGGTTCGGGTTCGGCCGTCCGGGGGTGGGAGGCCCCGGCGCGGGCGGAGGAAGCGGCCCCGGCCACTGCGGGGAGGACCAGCGCCAGGAGGAGAAGACACCACGCCGGCGGTGCGATCCGCATCTGCACGTCGAACTCCTTGGTGGAGGATGGCCCGTCGGCGCGGAGAAGTCCGCACAAGCCCCGGATACCCCTTGAATTATAGGGGGAAGCGTCCGACCTTCAAAGCAGGCCCCGCCCCCGGGAGGTCCCCACCATGCGGTCCCTGCGCCGTTTCGTCCTTCTTGCGCCCCTTTTCCTGCTCGTTTCCGCCTGTGGCGCCCCGACGCCTCCGCGCTACGAGATCACCTACACCGACCCCCTGTACAACCCGCTGGACTTGCGGCGGGACGGTCTGGCCATGGCGCCGGTGGATCCGGTCAAGCCCATCCTGGGAGGGGCGGGCGCTCTGGCCACCATGTCCAATGAACTCTATACCGCGCTGTTGACCTTCACCGAGAAGGTGGAGGTCGTGGACCCTGAGGTGGTCCTCCAGCGGGCGAAGAAAGCGGGGGAGGATGTGCCCGACTCGTTGCGGCAGTTCCAGCGGCGGCGCATCCAGAAGGCCGAGCTGAGCCCGGCGGAATGCTCGAAGATCTTTCCCTGGCTCGCGACGCGATTCCTCCTGGTGCCCTGGGTGGAGGAATCGGGACAGGTGGAGATGAAGGAAGGCCCCACCATCGACTATACCGACATCGACTTCTCCCAGGACATCTACGCGGTGACCTACCAGAGATACGAGGGGACGCTCACCGCCGAACTGATCGACCTCGTCCGGGGTGAGGTGGTGTGGAGGGCGGTGGTGAGGTACTCCACCGGCGAGATGTACAAGGACAACCTTCCCGCGGACCTGTGGACCCAGCGCAACCGGGCCTGCGTGGCGATGGCCAAGCTGCTGAACTTCGAGTAGGGCCGGCCTGGATTGACCCTCCGGGGGCTTCCGTGTACTCTTCGCCCGTTCGCTCTCGACCGAGGATTGGTGGCTGCGAGGGCGCTGCATCGGCGCGGCGCCCCGCTTTGGCATCCAGGGCCATGATGGGGCCTGGGACGGAAACGGTGCTCATGGACAAGCAGTTCGACCCGCGGGGACTCGAGGAGAAGTGGTATCAGCGGTGGGAAGCCGCGGGCTTGTTCAAGCCCGAGAGCCACGGGGAGGGCGATCCCTTCGTCATCACCCTTCCTCCGCCGAACGTCACCGGGGTGCTCCACATCGGCCATTGCCTGGGCAACTCGGTGCAGGATTGCCTGATCCGCCACTACCGGATGAGGGGGAGGCCCGCCCTGTGGATCCCAGGCACCGACCACGCCTCCATCGCCACCGAGAACAAGGTCGCCGAGGAACTGGCCCGCGAGGGCCTCAGCAAGGAGGGCCTGGGCCGGCAGGCCTTCCTCGAACGCGCCTGGGACTGGGCGCGCCGCCATCACGACCACATCGTGCTGCAGTTGAAGCGCTTCGGGGGGAGCCTCGACTGGGACCGCGAGGCGTTCACCCTGGATGAAGCGCGCAACCGGGCGGTGACCGAGGCCTTCGTCCGACTGTACGAGAAGGGTCTGATCTACCGCGGCGACTACATGGTGAACTGGTCGGTGGCGCAGAGGAGTGCGGTCAGCGACGAGGAGGTCGAGTACCGGGAAGTCGCCGGGAAACTGTGGCACTTCCGCTATCCCCTCAAGGGAGGCGGGTATCTCACCATCGCCACCACCCGCCCGGAGACCATGCTGGGAGACACCGCGGTCGCGATCCATCCCCACGACGAGAAGACCGCGCAGTGGAAGGGCCGCACCGTCATCCTGCCCCTGGTGGGACGCGAGATTCCCATCATCGAGGACGAGTACGTCGACCCCGAATTCGGCTCGGGTTGCGTGAAGATCACCCCCAGCCACGATCCCAACGACTACGAGATCGGCAAGCGGCACGGCCTGCCCTTCGTGAACATCCTCAACCCGGACGGCACCCTGAACGACCAGGTGCCGGAGAAGTACCGGGGCCTGGACCGTTTCGAGGCGCGCGAGAGGATCGTGCGCGATCTGGAGGAGCTGGGCCTGGTGGACAGAATCGAGGACCACGTGCACAGCGTGGGCTACCACGATCGCACCGGCACGGTCATCGAACCCTACGTGTCCACCCAGTGGTTCCTGAGGATGGACGAGCTGGCGAAGCCGGCGCTCCGGGCGGTGCAGGACGGGGAGATCAAGCTCTTCCCCGAGCGGTGGGTGGGGGTCTACTACAACTGGATGACCAAGATCCGCGACTGGTGCATCTCCCGGCAGCTCTGGTGGGGTCACCGGATCCCGGTGTGGTATTGTTCGCAGGACCACGTGAACGTGGCCCGCGAGGCGCCCGGGGTCTGCGCCGAGTGCGGGTCGAAGGAATTGCGCCAGGACGAAGACGTCTTGGACACCTGGTTCTCCTCCTGGCTGTGGACCTTCTCTCCGCTGGGCTGGCCCGACGACGCCGAGGACCTGCGCCGCTACCATCCCACCTCGACCCTGGTCACCGGGCACGAGATCATCTTCTTCTGGGTGGCCCGGATGATCATGGCCTCCTACGAATTCCTGGGGGAGAAACCCTTCTCGGAGGTGGTCTTCACCGGCATCGTCCGCGACGGCCAGGGCCGCAAGATGTCCAAGTCCCTGGGCAATTCCCCCGATCCCATCGAGATCATCGAGAAGTACGGGGCGGATGCATTGCGTTTCGTTCTGTTGATGCTCGCGCCGACCGGACAGGACATCAACTTCGACGAACAGATGGTCGAGACCGGCCAGCACTTCTGCAACAAGATCTGGAACGCGACCCGGCTTCTCTTCTCCCACCTGGAAAAGGCGCCGATCGTGTTTCCCGCGGCCGACGCGGCGAAGATGTCCGGCCGGCTCGGGGGCGATCTTTCCGCCGAGGCTCCGGGCGACGCCGAACGCAGTGGATCGGCGGGCGGTGACGAGCGGCTCTTCGAGACCCTGTACCGTCAGACCTTCGGGGCCGAATCGCCGGAGGGAGAGAGGGCGCCGCTGCGCCTGGAAGACCGGTGGATCCTCCAGGAGGTGACCGAGGCGGCCCGCCGGGTCACCGCCGCGATCGAATCGCGTCGCCTCAACGATGCGGCACGGGGGGTCTACGATTTCTTCTGGAAGGAGTTCTGCGACTGGTACCTGGAGGCGATCAAGCCGCGGCTGCAGGGGGCAAGCGACGCGGAGCGGCGCACCGCCTTGCTCGTGGCGCTGACCGTGCATGCCCTGTTGCTGCGCCTGATGCATCCCTTCCTTCCCAACCTCACCGAGGAACTCTGGGAACTGCATCCGGCGACGGCCGGCTTCGTCATCGTCGCCCCCTGGCCGGAAGTGGAGGCTCCTCTTCCCTGGACCGACGAGGCGGAGGCCTTCGCCCTGGTGAAGGAGTTGGTGGGTTCGGCCCGGAATCTCCGACATCAACTGGACGTTCCGCCGGGGCGGCGGGGGAAGCTTCTCCTGCAGGTCGATGGGGAGCGGCGCCCGGTGGTGGAGAGGGTGAAGGACCATGTGGCCACACTGGCCAAGATGGAAGAGGTCGTGGTGCAGGATCCCGGCCCGAAACCCGAGAGGAGCGTCGGGGCGGTGGTGTTGGATATCGAGGTCTACCTGCCCATCGACGGCCTCATCGACCCCGAGAAGGAAGCGCGGCGCCTGCGCAAGGAAGTGGAGCAGACCGAGAAACGATTGCAAGGCTTGCGGTCGAAGCTGTCCAACGAGAACTTCGTGAAGAAGGCTCCGGCTGAAGTCGTGGAGCGCCAGAGGGCGCTGGCCGCGGAAGTCGAGGAAACGCTGGAGAAACTCCAGCGGCAACTGGCGGCATTGGAGTGACCATGCACGGAGACGATCGCGGGGACCTGCGCACCCTCGGGGAGATCCTCCAGGAGTGCCGGACCCGGCGCGGCCTCAGTCTCGAGGACGTGTCCGAAGCCACGAAGATCTCCCCCAAGATGCTGCACGCCCTCGAGCACGACGAGATCGACCAGTTGGCCGGACCGATCTACGCGCGGGGCTTCGTGAAGACCCTCGCCGCGTTCTTCCAGCAGGACGAGCAGGAGCTGTTGTCCCGCCTGGAGTCGCTGGACCGGCACGCCGCGCCAGTGGAGATCCCGGTGCATCTGTCCGAGGACGATGAGGAGCCGGTCGAGACCCCGGCGCCGGCTCCGGAGACCGCGCCCGAGGAACCGGTCACCTGGCGGGTGGAGACGGTGGGGGACACCGCGGTCAAGCGGGTGGTGGGTGGCGGGAGGATGGGATCGCTGCACTGGGTCTGGGTGGTCCTGGTCGTCTTGGCGGCGATTTTCCTGGTGCGGTGGTTGGCCGGCGGAAAATCCTCCCCGCCGGAGGAACCCGGGGTGCAGTCCTCGACTTCTTCTTCCTCTTCTTCCCTTCCCGCCGCGACCCCACAGGAGGAGACGGGAATGGAGGTCGTCGAGCCCAAGGGGGTCACCCTCGACGACGCGGTGCCCCAACCCTCCTCGCCGCGGATCGACTTGGAACACGCCATCCTCGCCGGAGCTTCGCCGGAAGAACCCCCCTCCACCGCGAGCGGCCCGGCCGCCGGCGAAGGGTCCGCACCATCCCGGGCCGCCCCCCGCGAAGTGGAGAGTCCGCGCGCGTCCCGCCCATCGTCGAGGGAAACCGACCGCCGGGAGGCTTCTCTCAAGGAAGCCGACACCGCGCGGGCTTCCCCTCCGCCGGCCGGTTCGGGCCTGGGCAGCATCGTGCGGCCGGGGGTGCAGCCGCCCATTGCCGGACAGATGCGGCTGGAACTGATCGCGCTCGACCAGAGGGTGGAGGTGTGGGCTTCCGCCGACGGGAGCGATCTCCAGCACCGGGTTCTCCAGCCCAACGAGAGCTGGAGCCTTCTCGGACGGGATCACTTCTCCTTGCGACTGCCCCGGCCCAAGGCGGTGGTGGTGAAGCTCGACGGAGTGGTTCGTATTCCCCCCCGCGGCTTGCGCGGGGAATGGATCGTCTATCCCAGCGACGAAACCCATTAGGGGGCGCCATGGGTGCCGGTTTCCGGATCCACCGTCCCTTTCCCCTCACCGGCGATCAGCCCCAGGCGGTGCGCGAACTCGTCGAGGGGTATCGCACCGGCCGCCGGGAACAGGTTCTCCTGGGGGTGACGGGCAGCGGGAAGACCTACACCATCGCGAACCTGATCCAGGAACTCCAGCTTCCCACCCTGGTGCTCAGCCACAACAAGACCCTGGCGGCCCAACTCTACGGGGAGTTCCGCGGCTTCTTCCCCGAGAACGCGGTCGAGTACTTCATCTCCTACTACGACTACTACCAGCCCGAGGCCTTCATCCCCTCGTCGAACACCTACATCGAGAAGGACGCGAGCATCAACGACGAGATCGACCGGCTCCGGCTGCGGGCCACCTCGTCGCTGCTCTCGCGGCGCGACGTGATCGTGGTGGCCAGTGTCTCGTGCATCTTCGGGCTCGGCAATCCAGAGAACTTCCGGCGGCAGGTGGTCCCGCTCCAGAAGGGGATGGAGATCGAGCGCGACCGGTTGTTGTCGGAGCTGGTGGCCATCCACTACTCGCGGAACGACGTCTCGTTCACCCGGGGCACCTTCCGGGTGAGGGGGGACGTGGTGGAGATCCGTCCCGCCTACGAGGAAGAGATCGTACGCGTCGAGTTCTTCGGGGACGAGATCGAAGGAATCGCGGTGGTGGATCCGATCACCTCCAGTGTGAAGTCGCGGGTCGAGTCCTACACGATCTATCCGGCCAGCCTGTTCGTCACCGAGCGCGAGAAACTGGAAGGTGTGGTGAACGCGATCGGCCGGGAACTGGAGGACCGCCTGGCCTACTACGAGTCGATCGGACGGGTGCTGGAGGCGCAGCGGCTGGAATCGCGGACGCGCTACGACATGGAGATGCTGCTGGAGCTGGGCTACTGTTCGGGAGTGGAGAACTATTCCCGCTACTTCGACGGCCGGCGGCCGGGACAGCGCCCCGCGTGCCTGCTCGACTACTTCCCCGACGAGTGGCTCCTGGTGATCGACGAGAGCCACGTGACGGTCAGCCAGATCGGCGCGATGTACAACGGCGACCGCTCGCGCAAGGAAACCCTGGTGGAGCACGGGTTCCGCCTTCCCAGCGCGCTGGACAACCGGCCCCTGACCTTCGACGAGTTCCGGAGCATGCAGCCGCCTACGATCTACGTCAGCGCCACCCCGGGCGATTACGAACTCGAACGGAGCGAGGGAGTGGTGGTCGAACAGCTCATCCGTCCCACCGGCCTGATGGATCCCGAACTCTCGGTGCGGCCGGTCGAAGGACAGATCGACGACCTGATGCAGGAGATCACCGCGACGGTCGAGCAGGGATACCGGGTGCTGGTCACCACCCTGACCAAGCGGATGGCCGAGGACCTCACCGACTACCTGGCCGAGAACGGGGTGCGGGTCCAGTACCTGCACAGCGATATCGCAGCCCTGGACCGGGTCGAGATCCTCCGGGGACTTCGCCTGGGAGAGTTCGACGTGCTGGTGGGGATCAACCTGCTCCGCGAGGGACTCGATCTGCCCGAAGTGGGGCTGGTGGCCATCCTCGACGCGGACAAGGAGGGATTCCTGCGCAGCGAACGCAGCCTGATCCAGACCGCCGGCCGGGCGGCGCGCAACGTGGACGGGCGGGTCATCCTCTACGCCGACCGCATCACCGGTTCGATGCAGCGGGCCCTGGCCGAAACCAGGAGGCGGCGGGAGATCCAGAGACGGTACAATGAGGAACACGGAATCACTCCGCACAGCATCCTGAAGACCCGCGAGGACATCCTCGCCAGCACCCGGGCGGCCGAAGGCGCCCACGAGGGTGCGGCGGAGGCGGAAGAAGCGCCGGACAAGATCCTGGAGAAGCTGGACGGACTCACCCCGGCCGAGATGGTGGAACAGTTGACCCGGGAGATGTACCAGGCGGCCAAGCAACTGGATTTCGAGACCGCCGCCGTCCTGCGGGACCGCATCGACGAGTTGCGCCTGCAGCAGGAGCTGGCCGGCCCGGCCTCGGTGGAGAAGGAACGCCGCCGCAGCTCGCGGTCCCGTTCGCGCCGCGCCACCTTCCGACCGGGAGGTCCCCGGTCCCCGCGGCGGAAATGAACCCGGGGCGCAGCTTGCCCCCATCGGCCAGGAGGCCGCAATGAGCGCACCCGATCCTCCCTTCCGCGCGGCCGAGGAGCAGGCCGCCCGCCGACTCATCGACCTGTCCCTGGAGGAAGATGGAGCCCGGAACGACATCACCACGCAGGTCAGTATTCCTCCGGGGATGGACGGGAGGGCGGTGATCCGCACCCGCCAGGAGGGGGTGCTCGCCGGCCTGCCGTGTGTCGCCCTGACCGCCGAGGCGCTGGACGCGGGGTTCACGGTCCGGCCCCGGCGCGGGGACGGGGATCGCCTCGCCGCCGGAGAGGTCGTGGCCGAGTTGGAAGGTTCCTTGGCCGGACTTCTGGCCGCGGAGAGGACCTTCCTCAACCTGCTGTGCGCCTTGAGCGGAGTGGCGACGCTCACCCGCCGTTTCGTCGAGCGGGCGGGGCCGCACTGCCGCGTCCTGGACACCCGCAAGACCTGGCCCGGCCACCGGGTCTTGCAGAAATACGCGGTCCGCTGCGGCGGAGGGTCCAATCATCGCATGGGCCTGGATGACGCGTTCATGGTGAAGGACAACCACCGGGCGGGGGGGCGGTCGCTGGCCGAGATCGTCGCGCGTGCCCGCCGGAACCACCCGGATCTGCCCATCATCCTCGAGGTGGACGATCTGGGATCCTTGCCCGAGGCGCTCGAGCTGGGGGTCGAGCGGATCCTCCTGGACAACTTCGATCCGGCCGCGGTGCGGCAGGCCTGCCGGATGCGGGAACAGGCGGGAAGCCTGGTCGAGTTCGAGGTTTCCGGAGGGGTCCATCTGGAGACCGTCGGGGCGCTCGCGCGCGCGGGCGCGGACATGGTGTCGATCGGCGCCCTTACGCATTCGGCGAAGGCCCTCGACCTGGGATTGGACCTGGAATGAATCGACTCCCCGGGCTGCACACGGAGCGCTTCGGTCGAACACTGCGCCACCTGGCCGAGGTCGAGAGCACCAACTCGTACCTGCTGCAGTGGGCGAAGGAAGATGCTCCGCACGGCGCGGTGGTCTGGGCCGATGCGCAGAGTCAGGGCCGGGGACGCCAAGGGAGACGCTGGTGGAGTGGAGCGGGCAGCGGCCTCTACTTCTCGCTCTTGCTGAAGCCCGGCGAGGCGGCTGCATCGACCCGCACCGGTCCGGGGGATGCCCCACTGGCCGGGGATACCCCACCGGCCGGGGATGCCGTCCCCGGCGGACTGGCTTCCTTCTCCCTGGTGACCGCGCTCGCGGTCGCGCGGGCCCTGGAGGAATGCAGCGGGATGGACGTCGATCTGAAGTGGCCGAACGACCTCTGGTGGAAGGGAAGGAAGGTGTCGGGCATCCTCCTGGAGGGAGTTGGGGGTGCGGGCGGTTCTCTCGTGACGGGGGTCGGAGTGAATCTGCAACCGCCTTCGGGGGGATGGCCGAAGGAACTGCGGGACCGTGCGGTGAGCGTGGCCGAGGCCACCGGACGAAGCCCCTCGGCGGCCACGGTGCTCGCGGCGATCCTCCACCATCTCGAGCCGAGCTGGGACACCTTCCTCCGGGAGGGATTCTCCGCCTTCCACAACGAGTGGGAGCGGCGGGATCTGTTGCGGGGGCGAAAGGTGTGGGTGGAGGAAGGCGGCGGACATTCGAGGGTATTGCAGGTGGAAGGGGTCGACGAGGGAGGACGCCTGGTGACCTTCGAACTCGGGGAGAAGCGGGGCCGACGTCTCCTGGTCGCCGGCGAGGTCCACCTGCTGGGGGAGGCGCCGTGAGGGTCATTGCCGTGGACATCGGCAACACCAAGGGTTGCGTTGCGGTCCTCCAGGACCTCCGGGTGACCGCGCGTCTGCGGCGCCGGTACGACGCGGTCGGAGGGGGTCATCCCATGGCCGACCTGTACGAGTGGTGCCGGTGGCAGATCCAGCGCAAGGCGGTGGACGGCGCGGTGGTCAGTTCGGTGGTGCCGTCCCGGGCCGAGACCTGGAGGTCCCTGTGGGAGAGAAGCGGGTCGACCCGCTCGATTCCCCTTCGCGAGATCGATGAACAGGCCGCGTTTCCTTTCGAGGTCGGGGTGGACCATCCGGAGACGGTCGGCGCGGACCGCTGGTGCAACCTCGCGGGCGCCATCCTCCGCGGACATCGCAGCGCCCTGGTGGTCGATCTGGGCACCGCGAACACCTACGACCTCCTGCTGGAGGGCGTGTTCCGGGGAGGTTGGATCGCGCCGGGGCTGGTGACCTCCCACCGCGCGGTGTTGCGGGGCGGAGCGCAACTGCCCGAACTGGAATTCGGCGCGCCCTCGACCTTCCCGGGGCGCGATACCCGCGAGGCGATCCGCGGGGGAAGCTGGTTGCAGGGTTGGGGCGGAGTGGCCGCGGTGATCGACGGCTTCCTCCGGGAACATCCTGGATTGCCCGTCCTGGTCACCGGGGGATTGGCGGAGAGATTCCCCGAGGCCGTCTCCGTGCCCTCGGCGGAGCTGACCGGGGACCTCACCCTCGAAGGAGCCGCCTGGCTCTTCGAACGCGCGCTCAGCGCTTGAGATTCTCCGAGTACCAGCTCATCCGCGTTCCGTTGGGCAGTGCCATCAGGACCCGCAGGACGGCGGCCTCATCGGGGTGGACCTGGTTGGGCGAGGTGGAGTTCACCCCGGCGCTCATCACGTGATCGATCGAGGGGCTGTGGGTGAGGTAGAGCACGTGACCCAACTCGTGGAGGATGACCCGGTCGGCCAGCTCCTGCGAATCGAAGGACTCGGCCAGCGCCAGGTGCACGAGGATCGGAACCGTGTGGTAGAGGGTTCCTCCCTTCGGCAATGCCAGCGTGACTTCCCCGAAGGATCCACCGCCCTGCCGGGGCAGGTCCATCGTGGTGAATGCACCGCGCGCCGGGACCTCTTCCACCACGCTGAGCACGGGACGACCGGCGGCGTCGTTCCAGATCTGGACTGCCCGCAGCATGGACGCGCGGCAGTCCACTTGTCCCACCGCCGCCACCGGAGGCAACTGCACCGGGACCGGGTACTGTTCCCAGTGGGCGATGCGGTCGTTGGTGCTGTCCATCGCGGTGAGGGTTCGCAGGAACCGCAGGAAGCTCCATTCGGCCGGCGAGGGCAAGAGAAGCGGCACCGTGCGCCGGGGCAGCAGCAGGTAATCGACGACCCGGTCGCCGGTGCTTTCCACCATCGGTCGGAGGGGATAGAGGCCGGCCGGGACCACCGGAGGATCGATGCGCATCGGGGCGGGCAGGTAATCGAGGAGACCGGAGAGGAAGTATCTCCCGTCGGCCCCGGTGATCGCGCTGCGGTCCTGCACGGTGACCTGCACCCCGGCCTGGGGGGTGAACGAAAGCCCCTCTGCATCGGCCTGGAGGATCTTTCCCGAACGGTCGAAGCGGGCCACCGGCACCGCGCTCAACAGTTCGCTCCAGGGCCCTGACCGGCGAGCCCGGTCGACGGCGCGGATGCGCGCGTAGACCATCGTGCCGGGAACGAGATTGCGGGCCGTGTATTCGTAGTCGTCCACCCCCAAGCGGTGGGGGAGGGTCGTGACCACCCATCCCGCCGCGTCCCCGGCGGAGAAGGCCTCCGGAGCGATCGCGAGCTCGTAGTGGTCCATCTCCGGTTGCCCGTAGTCGCGGTGGGGCCGCAACCAATCGTACTCGAGGGCTCCTTCCACCGGGATCCGGAACACCCGGGGCAGGCGGACCGGGCCCACCGGCTCCAGGGTGGTGGTGTCGAGCCGGGCGGTCCACTGGTGGGTCCGGAGGGTCTCTTCCCAGCGCGTCTGGGCGAGGATGGTCGCCGGCCCGGGGCGGTCGACCCACCAATCGAAGCGGAGGCCGGTCTGCACGGAGTCGCCGTCGAGGTAGAAGGTGGTGGGAACCAGAACCCCTTCGGGGGTCCTCACCTCGAAGCGGACCCGCTGATCCCACGCGACCCGCAGCTGGGTGCCGGGGGGGGAATAGACGAGGGGGGAAGGCGGCGGCGCCACCGGGTCGCGGGCGCAGCCGGCGGCCAGGGCCAGGGCCAGGAACAGCCCGGCAGCGGGGCGGAGTGGGGGGTGGACGGGCATGAGGGTCTCCGCTCCACAGCATACCGATGCCCCCTGGCCCGGAACAAGGCCCACGGCCCGTCCATCCGTGGAACCCAAGCGGGGCCAAGGAGTTGAAGGGCTCGTGGGGCCCGTCGGCGGGCGCTTTTGGCAGTCGAGGGTTCTGCTTGCCAAATCCCGGGGGCCGATTATATTTGCGGATCGTTGGCAGACATGCCCGGTGTCTGCTGAAAAGGATTTTCAGGACCGAACGAGATCCTGAGCTCCATGGCCCGGCAAGGGCCGGAGAGTGTGCCACTGACCGCCCCGGGAGGGGCGCGTTTGAGGAGGAGATCCATGAGCATCAAGCCGCTTGGAGATCGTGTTTTGGTCCAGGCTCTCTCCAGCGAGAAGAGCAAGGGCGGAATCATCATTCCCGACACGGCGAAGGAGAAGCCCCAGGAGGGGAAGATCATCGCGGTGGGGCCGGGCCGGGTCGAGAACGGGAAGCGGGTCGATCCCGAGGTGAAGAAGGGTGACCGGGTGCTGTTCGGGAAGTACGCCGGCACCGAGATCACCATCGATGACAAGGAATACCTGATCCTGCGCGAGTCGGACATCCTCGCGATCCTCTAGTTCGCGAGACCGTGTCCGCCGGCCGCGACCCGGCGGCCCACTTTCCATCAGTTCGCGCCCGGAACCAACTTCCAACGTTTCGACCAAGGAGAGACAACGATCATGGCCAAGATGATGGTTTTCGACGTGAAGGCTCGCGAAGAGCTGAAGAACGGCGTCGATGCGCTTGCCAACGCGGTCAAGGTGACCCTGGGTCCCCGCGGCCGCAACGTCATCCTCGACAAGAAATTCGGGAGCCCGACGATCACCAACGATGGCGTCACCATCGCCAAGGAGATCGAACTCTCGGCTCCGTACGAGAACATGGGCGCCCAGCTCATGAAGGAAGTCGCCTCCAAGACCCAGGATGTCGCCGGTGATGGAACCACCACCGCCACCGTCCTGGCTCAGCAGATGATCCACGAGGGTCTGCGCCAGGTCACCGCCGGCGCCAACCCGATGTTCGTGAAGAAGGGCATCCAGACCGCGGTCGACGCGGTGGTGGAAGAGGTGAGGAAGCAGTCGAAGATGGTGCGGGAGCGCTCGCAGATCGCCGCGGTGGCGACCATCTCCGCCAACAACGATCCACAGATCGGCGAGATCATCGCCGATTCGATGGAGGCCGTGGGCAAGGACGGCGTGATCACCGTCGAGGAAGCCAAGTCGATGGATACCACCTACGAGGTGAAGGAGGGGATGCAGTTCGACCGTGGCTACCTCTCACCCTACTTCGTGACCGACACCGAGCGGATGGAGGTCGTGATGGAGAACCCCTTCCTGCTGATCCACGACAAGAAGATCAGCAGCATGAAGGATCTCCTGCCGGTGCTGGAGAAGGTCGCCCAGTCGGGTGCCCCGCTGGTGATCATCGCCGAGGACGTCGAGGGCGAGGCCCTGGCCACCCTGGTGGTGAACAAGCTGCGCGGAACGCTGAATGTCGTGGCGGTCAAGGCCCCCGGCTTCGGCGACCGCCGCAAGGCCATGCTCCAGGACATCGCCATCCTCACCGGCGGACGGGTGATGAGCGAGGACGCCGGCCTGAAGCTGGAGAACACCGCCATGACCGATCTGGGCCGGGCCAAGAAGGTCGTCATCGACAAGGACAACACCACCATCGTCGAGGGCGCGGGCAAGAAGGCCGACATCAAGGGCCGCGAGGCGCAGATCCGCCGCCAGATCGAGGAGACCACCAGCGACTATGACCGGGAGAAGCTCCAGGAGCGCCTGGCCAAGCTGGCCGGTGGCGTGGCGGTCATCAGCGTGGGCGCCGCGACCGAGACCGAGATGAAGGAGAAGAAGGCCCGGGTCGAGGACGCGCTGTCCGCCACCCGCGCGGCGGTGGAAGAGGGCATCGTGCCCGGTGGTGGGGTGACCCTGCTGCGGGCGGCCAAGGCCATCGACAAGCTCGAGCTCGAGGGTGAGGAAGCGGTCGGTGCGGCGATCGTCCGCCGCGCTCTCGAAGAGCCGGTGCGCACCATCGCCAACAACGCCGGGGTCGACGGCAGCGTGGTCGTCGAGCGCCTGCGCAGCGAGAAGGCGGGCATCGGGTACGACGCCGCGAGCGGCGAGTACACCGACATGGTCAAGGCCGGAGTGGTCGACCCGACGAAGGTCACCCGCTCGGCCCTGCAGAACGCCGCCAGCATCGCCGCGCTGGTGCTGACCACCGAGTGCCTCATCACCGACGAGCCGGAAGAGGAGAAATCCAACCCGGCCGCGGCGGCCGGAGGGATGGGCGGCATGGGCGGGATGATGTAATCCATCGCCTTCCCGTCGCCCCCAGTGGGCAAAGGGCCGTCCCCCCGGGGCGGCCCTTTTTTCTGCGGGGCGAAGGCGTCGGTTGGGGACCCGGGTCGACCGGCGGCCCCGGGGAGGGGACGGTTCCTCGAAGTGGACCCCGGGCGGCCGAGGTCCTACATTGGCAGCGCCAGCGGCGGAAGCATCATTTTCCTGGAAGGTGGATCATGGCGAGTACCCGAAAAGAACGTGACTCGATGGGCGAGATGCTGGTGCCCCGCTGGGCGCTCTGGGGAGCCAGCACCCAGCGCGCCGTCGAGAACTTCCCCATCTCCGGCCGGCCGGTCCCGGCCGAGGTCATCCACGCCTTCGGGCACCTGAAGGCGGCGTGCGCCCAGGCGAATCTTGAACTGGGAAAACTTCCCCGGGTGAAGGCGCGCGCGATCATCCGCTCGGCCGAGGCGCTGGCCCGGGGTGAACTGGACGAGCACTTCCCGGTGGACGTCTTCCAGACCGGGTCGGGCACCTCGACGAACATGAACGCGAACGAGGTCATCGCGAACCACGCGGCGAAGCTGAAGGGCAAGCCGGTGGGCTCGAAGGACCCGCTGCATCCCAACGACCACGTGAACATGGGCCAGAGCAGCAACGACACCTTTCCCACCGCCCTGCACGTGGCGGCGGCCCTCGCCCTGAAGAACGAGCTACGCCCGGCGATGGTGCGGATGCACCGGGAGTTGAAGAAGAAGGCGCGGCAGTGGGACCGCATCACCAAGATCGGACGGACCCATCTCATGGACGCCACGCCGATCCGGATGGGACAGGTGTTCTCCGGCTACGCCTCGCAGATCGAGCACGGGATCCGGCGGATCGATCACGCGCTCGAAGGTCTCACCGAACTGGCGATCGGGGGCACCGCGGTGGGCACCGGGATCAACACCCATCCCCGCTTCGCCCGCAAGGTCTGCGCGGAACTGAGCCGGCGTACCGGACTCAGGTTCCGTGAGGCCGAGAACCATCCCGAGGCGCAGGCGGCCAAGGACGCCCTGGTCGAGGCCTCGGGCTCCTTGAAGACGGTGGCGGTGAGCCTGTCGAAGATCGCCAACGACATCCGCTGGCTGGGCAGCGGCCCGCGTTGCGGACTGGGCGAACTCCAGCTCCCGGCGACACAGCCGGGCTCTTCGATCATGCCGGGCAAGGTGAACCCGGTCATGTGCGAGAGCATGGTCCAGGTCGCCGCCCGGGTGATCGGTAACGACACCGTCATCACCCTGGGAGGCTTCGGTGGGGTCGGTTCGATCCTCGAGCTGAACGTGGCGATGCCCCTGATCGCCGACGCGATCCTCGAGAACATCCACCTGCTCGCCCACGTCATCGACGCCTTCATCGACAAGCTGCTGATCGACCTGAAGGTGGACCGCAAGAGGGTGAAGCAGCTTCTCGAGCAATCGCTGATGGTGGTGACCAGCCTGGCGCCGGTGATCGGCTACGACACGGCCTCGCGCGTCGCCAAGCGCGCGCTGAAGGAAGGCCGGACCATCCGCGACGTGGTCCTGGAGGAGAAACTACTGGATGCGGGCGAGCTGAAGGTGCTCCTGGATCCGCGGCGGATGACCGATCCCCACTGACCGGCCGGCGCCCGCGGGAGCCAATGGACGCGAGGAAACGCCGGGGGTGCACTCCCGGCGTTTCGCCACCCCCGCGGGTCACGACGCGGCGTTCAGCGCGGGGACGGTGGGTCGAGGATCGGCCGGGCCGACGCCGGGCCCCACCGCGCGATCCACACCACCAGGATCACCGCCACCAAGGACAGCCCCAGGGCCAATCCCCACCAGATGCCGGCCAGGCCGTGGCGGGTATGGAAGCCCAGCCACCAGGCCAGGGGCAGGGCGATCCCGTAGTACCCCACCAGGTTGATGTAGGCGGCGGGCTGGGTACTCCCCATGCCGCGCAGGATGCCCCCGCCGGTCACCTGGGTGCCGTCGAAGATCTGGAAGGCCGCCGCGATGGGCAGGATCGAGGCGGCCAGGGCCACCACCTCGGCGTTGCGGGTATAGAGGAGGGGCAGCAGGTGCCGGGTGAGGGCGATCGCCACCGCCGAGATGGACATGACGCCCGCGCCCATCCCCAGGGCCACCCAGGCGCTGAACTGCGCCGCGCGGAAATTGCGCTGGCCGATGTGCTGGCCGACCCGGGTGACCGCGGCCAGGGAGATGCCCAGGGGCACCATGAAGGTCATCGAGGCGAGGTTCAACACGATGGTGTGGGCGCTCAAGGGGATCTCGCCCAGGCGCCCGGCCATGAGGGTGCAGATCTGGAAGGCCCAGACCTCCAGGCTCATCTGGAAGCCCACCGGAAGACCGAGCTTGAACACCTGCCACAGGCCTTCGAAGGAGAACGCCCGGAGACTGAAGGGCACCCACGCGGCGCGGTACAGCCGCGCCTTCCACACGATCAGCACCAGGAAGAGGCACATCAGGACGCGGGTGGAGGCGGTGGCGATGCCCGCCCCCTTCAGTCCCATCGCGGGCACGCCGAAGTGCCCGAAGATCAGGATCCAGTTGGCCAGGGCGTTGAACACGTTGGCCGCGATCGCGACGGTCAAGGCCGGGCGGAGGATGCCCCGTCCCTGCAGGTATTGGCGCAACGCGGTGTACACCAGGAAGAAGGAGATCGCGGGCAACTGCACCCGGACGTAGACCGCCGCGTCGGCCGCGAGCACCGGGTCCTGTCCCAGCCGGACCAGGACGGGCCGGGTCATGGCCCACAGGGCGGTGATCGGAATGCTGACCAACAGGGCCAGTACGATGCCCTGCTGCAGGGTCAGTCCGAGCCGGACCCGGTCGCGCGCGCCGGCGGCCTGGGT
This sequence comes from uncultured bacterium, assembly GCA_964601275.1. Taxonomy (GTDB): domain Bacteria; phylum Krumholzibacteriota; class Krumholzibacteriia; order JAJRXK01; family JAJRXK01; genus JAOZPE01. The sequence continues at coordinate 407,252 of CAZRMV010000002.1, forward strand.
GATGAGCGGGTCCATTCCGAAGACCGCACCCATGGCGAAGATGAGGGTCCCGAAGGTCCACAGGTGTCCGAGGGACGCGGCGGCCAGCTCGCGCACTCCCACGTGGCCCACCATGATCGTGTCGACCACGCCCAGCATCATTGTGGCCACCTGGGTCAGGATCACCGGCCCGGCCAGGGCCCAGATGCGACGGATCTCGAGGCGGAGATCGGAGGGTTTCGCCAAGGGAGTCATGGGCCGCGGCTTCCCTCGACAAAACGCGACGAAGCCGGCGCCCCTCCCAGAAGCCACAGTCCTCCCCCCAGCAGAAGCAGGGAGAGGGCCCAGGCCGCCACTCCGTCCAGGGGCAGGGGAGGAGCGTGGTGCTCGAGCCAGAGGGGTCCCAGCAGCAGCGTTCCGTTGTAGAGGAGATGGAAGAGCATCGCAGGAACGATCGAGGCGCCTCGGACCACGAGAAGACCCAAGAGCAGGCCGAGCACCGCGGTGGGAACGAAGCGATAGATGCTGAGATGGGTGAGACCGAAGAAGAGCGCGGTCACCACGATCGCCCACCGATCGTTTCCGACCCGGCGCAGGCGCCCGAGGAACACGCCGCGAAACAACAATTCCTCACAGACGGCGGGAGACACAGCGCCGAGGAAGAAGATCTTCCACGTGGCCAGGCCGGCGAAGATCCCCTCCAGTTCCCGGGACAACGATTGGGGCGCCGGCAGCCAATGCGCCTGCAGGCGCATCCATCCGCCCATCATGGGAAGCATGAGACCCCAGGCGAGCAGCGGGGCCGCCGCGAGGGCGCGCCCGCGCGGACGGCGCCAGGAGAGGAGCTCCCGCAGCGGCCCCTCCGGACGGGTCCACCAGAGGGTGAGCGCGCCGAAGAGGGGAAGCAATCCCCACAGGCTGAGCAGGACGCCCCACTCCCGCCACTTCGTTTGCAGGAGGCTTCCCAGGTAGAAATAGGCCAGCACGCTGAGCGCAAGGGCGAGAAGGGTGGCACGGCGGCGGCCGCCCGCGGTGGGGGCCAGGAAAGGTTCGGGGTCGAAGCCCAGCACCATCTCCTCGCGCTGGAGCTGCACGGTGACCCAGCGCAGGGTCAGCGCGCCCCAGGCGAAACTGGACAGGCTGACCACCGCGATCGAGACCGGGTGGACCTGGCCGGCCAGCAGGTCGCGGATGGCCAGGGCCACGTTGGCCACCGGGATGAGCGCCACCATCGAATCCAGCCGCACCGCCTGGCTCATGCTCAGGATCCCAGCACCGAACGCCAGAAGCATCACCGGGAGAACGAGTTGTTGGGCTTCCTTGAGACTTCGCGCGAAGGTGGAAATGCCCAGCAGCAGGCCGCCCAGGAAGAGGGCGAGGGGAACCACGAGCAGCGCGGCGGCCCCGAGCAGGGGAAGGGAGAGGGTGGTGGACGCCCCGGCGGCGCTCTCGATCCAGCCGGCGGCGAAACACCCCGCGATGCTCAGGAGACTGAGCACGCCGGAGAGGGTGGTCCCGCCGACCACCACGAGGATCTTGGCCAGGGCGATGTCGCGACGGGGCACCGGAAGCAGGTAGAGGGTCTCCAGGGTTCCCCGCTCCTTCTCGCCGGCGACCAGGTCGTTGGCCAGGGCCGCGCCGCTGACGAAGAGGGTCATGAGCAGGAGGTAGACCAGCCGTCTCCCCGCGCGGGCTCCACCCGCCTCGGTGGCGGTGGCCACGTCGATCTCCTCCAGGACGAGGAGGGAGTCGAGCTCTCCTTGGCCGCCCCGTTCCCGCCATCGCTCCTGACGCAGCGCGTCTTGCAGTTCCTCCAGGCGCTCGAGTACCCGCTGCCGGGCGAGCCGGCTGCTCTTGCGGGTACGGCGATACAGGATGCGGAAGGTCCGGGGGTCCTCCACTCCTTCCACCACCGCGTCCACTTCCCCCGCGGCCAAAGCCGGCGAGGGTTCTTTGCCGGGAGGGAGGGTGGTGAGATCGAAGTCCTCGTCGCCGCCCAGTCGATCCTCAAGGCGCAGTGCGTCCCCCAGCAGGACGATCCGGCTGCGGCTTGCCTGCTGGGCGGCCTCCTGTCTCTGTTGCAGGCTGGAGGTGACGAAGAAGAGGAGGGGATACAGGAGCACCGGAAGGAAGACCCCCAGGATCACCGCCTTGCGATCCGCGCGCAGCTCGAGGAGTTCCTTCTTCAGAAGGATGCGCACGGAGCGGTTCACGCCGGTTGCTCCTGGACCACGCGCTTGAAGACCTCTTCGAGGAATCGCTCCCGGTACCGTTCCTTGAGTTCATCCGGAGTGCCCACCGCGCGCAGTTGTCCCCGATGGAGGATGCCGACGCGGTCGCACAGGCGTTCCACCTCGCTCATGATGTGGGTGGACAGCAGCACGCACTTGCCCTCGTCGCGGATCTGTTGGACGAAGTCGAGGGTGGTCGACGCCGCCAGCACGTCGAGTCCGCTCGTGGGCTCATCGAGGATCAAGACCGGGGGATCATGGACCACGGTCCGCGCGATGTTGACCTTCTGCTTCATCCCGGTGGACAGCTTCTCGCAACGCTGATCGGCGTAACGGTCGATCCCGAAGAGGGTGAGCACTTCGTCCACGCGCACCTCGAGCCGTGGCCCCTCCAGTCCCTGCAGCTCACCGAAGAGGCTCACCATCTCCCGCGCGGTCAGGCGGTGGTACAGGCCGGTGGTTCCCGAGAGGAAACCGATGGAACGGCGAACCTCCTGAGCCTGGTCGACGATGTCGTGACCGTTCACCGTGGCGCGTCCTGAAGTCGGAGCGAGCGAGGTGGACAGCATCCGGAGGGTGGTGGTCTTTCCCGCGCCGTTCAGGCCGAGCAGCCCGAAGATCTCTCCCCGGCGGCATCGGAAGCGTACCCCGTCGACCGCCCGGACTCCTTCGCCTCCGCGATGGTCGGGGTAGACCTTCACCAGTTCCTCCACCTCGATGGCGGTGTCGTTCATTCCGTCGTCCTTTCCCGTTTCCATGACACGAGGCGTCTCCATCCAACCTTCGGGTCGAAGAGGATCTCCTCCCGCCGTGCGATCCTCGCCGCGACCGCCAGCATCAGAGCGGTGGCTCCGCCGAGGGAGACGAGGCTCGTCGCCGCGAAGTGGAGATCCAGGCTTCCCTGCAGGGTCTCCCGCAGGAGCGCGGCGATATTGACCACCGGGATCCAGGCCAGGGCGGCGTCGAGGGTATCTCCCTGGCTGACCACCACGAGTCCGGCCAGGGCGGTGACGAGGTAGAGAGGCATCAGGGCGGCCTGCCCCTCCCGGTAGTTGCGGCTTCTCACCGCGGCGACCATCATCGCCGCGGACAGGAAGGCCGAAGTGAGGAGCGCGGCGACCACCACCACGGCGAGGTCCAGGAAGGAGAGCCGCACTGTCCAGGAAGTCTCCAGGCCCATCAACTGCAGGACGAAGGAGAGGAAGAGGGTCAGGCTCAGGAGGTTCAAGAGGAAGCCGACCAGGCTCGACAGGCTCACGTAGAGGAACTTCCCAAGGACGATCTCCCCGCGCCGCAGGGGCGAGGTGATCAGGGTTTCCAGGGTTCCTCTCTCACGCTCTCCCACCACCGTGTCCAGCGTGGCGTAGTACGCGCCCTGGGGCAGCATGACCATCAACAACAGGGGAAGCAGCATGGCCAGGACGTAGCGGCTGATCTGCCGCGGGGAGGCGGTGTCGACACTCTCGATCCCGAAGGGATGGAGGTCGGCGTCGGTCATGCCCAGCCGCCGGCCCCTTTCCTCCTGGACGCGCTCGAGATGGCGGCGGACCACCGGGGCCACGATGTCGCGGGCCCGCTGCGAACTCTCCCGGGAGGAGTCGTGGAAGAGCGCGAAGCGCTGGCCGGCGATCTGCCAGGCGAGAAGGAGTTCCACCGGGCCATCGGGCCACTGCCGGCGCAGCCGGCGGAAGCCCGCCGCGTCCAGGGGGAGGTTGCGCCCCGCCTCGAGATCTTCCACCCGCAGATCCGGCCGGGCCGCGAGCGAGTCGGCGATCTCCGGGGGCAGTCCGCGATCCAGCAGCACCAGGGGGGGAGTCCGTTCGTTGCTTCCCTGGATCAAGAGGAAGATCTGCCACGCTCCCAGGCCCAGCAGCGGATAGAGGAACAGCGGAACCAGGACCAGGTGGACCATCAGGTTGCGATCGCGGGTGGCCTCGACAATCTCCTTGCGCAGCACCCGGAACACTTGCCTCATGCTTCGGCGAGTCCTTCGCGGATGGCGAAGCGCGCCAACTCGACGCGATCGTGGATGTTCAGTTTTTTCATGAGGCGCGCGCTGTGGTTCTCCACCGTCTTGGTGCTCAGGTGCATCGTGCGGGCGATCTCCTTCTTCGACAGGCCCTGGGCCACGTATCGCAGCACCTCCATCTCCCGTTGGGTGAGCATGGACACGGCGGTCTGGCCGTTCTCGGCCAGCTCGACCCCGTTCTCGCCCACCAGGAGGCGCGCCCGCACCTGCTCGGAGAAATACGAGCCGCCGTCGGCGACTTCGCGGATGGCGGCGACGAGGTTGGCCGGGGGATCGGACTTGACCACGTACCCGCGCGCCTTCACCCGCAGGGCCTGTTCGATGTAGCGGTCGTGGAAGAAGGCACTGAGGAAGATGATCTTCGGCGTGTCCCCGGCCGCGGTCAGACGGTGCGCTGCGTCGAAACAGGCCATGCCCGGCATGTCGATGTCCATGAGGACGATGTCCGGTTCCAGCTGCGGGACCAAGCGCAAGGCCTCGCTGGCGTCGGCGGCGGTGCCCACGACCTCGAAACCCTCCTCCCGGGAGAGTTGGGCGGCGACCGCCTCGCGGACCAGGGTGTGGTCGTCCACCACCAGGATCCGCAGGGATGGGCTCGGTTTCTTCGGGGACATGCGTTCACCTCCCCTCGGGGGGGTCCGGGGAGTCCAGGAATCGGTCGGAAGAATGATCGCCGGATTCCGGGCTCTCCTTCCCACAACGTTCGACCAGCTCGAGCAGGTTCGCCATGGGGAATGGTTTGCGGATCCAATGGAGCCGTCGGTAGCGCGCCGGAGGCCCGCCGGGCGCTTCGTCTTCGGCGGGCTCGCTGCTCCCTCCGGTGAAATCACCGGGCGGCGGCTTGGCGCTCAGGAGGATCATGGGCACCCCGTGACAGCTTCGTTGGATCTCGCGGGCGCCCTGAAGGCCCCCGAGATCCTCCAGCTCGAGATCGAGGACCATGACGATGGAACGACCCGCCTGCTCCCGGCACATCTCGATGAGTTGGGTCTTTCCCCCTCCCAGGCGTACCTCGTAGCCGGCGGCGCGCAGACCCGAGATGAGGATGGAACGGACGAAGGTGTCGTTCTCGCCGACCAGGACCAGTTCGGGGGTACGGGGGGCCGGGGCAGGGGCGGGAGAGCGGGTCGCGGGCGCGTGGATGTGTTCGCGCAGAAGGGTCCTGGCTTCCTCGATGAGCTGGGAGAGGGTCCCGCCGGGAGCCAGGTTGCCGTTGGGCCGGGTGGCGCTGAGGAATTCCCGCACCACGGTGGCGGCGGCTTCAGCCGCCTGGTCCGCCTTGATCAATGCCTCGTAGCACGCGTGATCCTCCTCGATCCGCGAGCGGGCCAGGTCGAGATAACCGCGGACCGCAGTCAGCGCATTGTTCACCTCGTGGGCCGACGCCCGCGCCAGAGCGCTGGCCGCGGTGCGGAGATCCTCGTTCTCCTGCTCGGTGGCCGGATGGGGCGCGGATGGTTCCTTCGGCTCGCTCACCACAGACCTCAGATCGTCTCGAAGACACGAGTGATGATGTCCAGCGCCTGGTCGAGCTCCTCGCCGGTGATCACCAAAGGCGGCGCGAAGCGGATGATGTTCCCGTGGGTCTGCTTGGCCAACAGTCCTTCTTCCTTCAAGGCCACGCAGACATCCCAGGCTTCGAACTCGTCGTCGAAGACCACCGCGTTCAAGAGGCCCTTGCCGCGGACCTGCCGGATGCGGGGGCAGTCAATGTCCTGCAGCCGCCGGCGAAGGACGACGCCCAATGCGTCGGAGTGTTCGGCCAGGCCCTCGTCCTCCAGGACGTCGATGGCCGCGATGCCCACCGCGGCGGCCAGGGGATTCCCTCCGAAGGTCGAACCGTGGGAACCCGGGGTGAAGACCCCGAGGATCTCCTGGTCGGCGACCACCGCGGAGACCGGCAGGACGCCACCGCCCAGGGCCTTGCCCAGGCACATCATGTCGGGACGGACCGATTCGTGATCGCAGGCGAAGCGGCGCCCGGTGCGGCAGAACCCGGTCTGCACCTCGTCGGCGATCATCAGGATGCCGTGGCGGGTGCAGATCTCGCGCACCGCCTTCAGGTATCCTTCGTCCGGAACGTTGACCCCGGCTTCGCCCTGGATGGGTTCGACCAGGAAGGCGACGGTCCGGTCGGTGATGGCCGCCTCCAGCGCGCCCGGATCGTTGTAGGGAATGAGCTTGAAGCCGGGCGTGAAGGGGCCGAATCCATCGCGGGCCAGGGGATCGGTGGAGAAGGAGATGATGGTGATGGTGCGGCCGTGGAAGTTCTCCTCGCAGCAGATGATCTCCTGCTCACCGTCGGGAACCCCCTTCACCTTGGCGCCCCAGAGACGCGCGGTCTTCAGGGCGGTCTCGACCGCTTCGGCGCCGGTGTTCATGGGAAGCGCCATCGAATAGCCGGTGTACTCGCACAGACGCTTCAGGAATCCGCCCATCCGGTCGTTGTAGAAGGCCCGGCTGGTCAGGGTGCACCGATCTGCCTGATCCTTGAGGGCCTGGATGATGCGGGGATGCCGGTGTCCCTGGTTCACCGCGGAATAGGCGGAGAGGAAATCCATGTACCGGCGACCCTCCGGGTCGTGCACCCAGACTCCCTCCGCGCGGGAGATGACCACGGGAAGCGGATGGTAGTTGTGCGCGCCCACCTCTTCCGACAATGCGATGATCGATGCGCTGTCCGCGCGGGCGGTTCTGGCTTGGGTCATGGCGGAGGGTTCCTTTCTCGGCGGTGGAAGAGCCCGGGGATCACCGGATCGTCCCGCGAGCTTTTCGCGGGAGACCGCAGGCTCCGGGGAAAAAGTGGAATCGGGTCGTGGACCGGCGTCTTCGCCCCTTGACAAGAGCTGGCCCCGGCCCGATCTAGTTCGAACCATGAACGTCGACGACACCCTACACAATAGTCGGAATGGGGGATACCCCTCAACCGCGCATCGCGCGGCGCAGGCGGCTTCGATCGTGCTCGGCCTGCTCCTGCTCTTCTCCGCCGCCGCGAAGATCGCGGCCCCCCGGAGCTTCCTGGACATCATCGCGCAGTTCCAGCTGTTGCCCTCCTCGTTCCTGCTTCCCGCGGCGGCGATCGTCGTGGGCCTGGAATCGCTGCTGGGGGTCCTGTTCCTGACCGGCGTCTACCGCCGGAAGGCGGCGTGGGTGAACCTCATGCTCATGTTGGTGTTCACCCTCATGATGGTCGAGGCCATCCGCCGGGGTTTCTCCCACTGCGGATGTTTCGGCGAGGTCCTCCAGCTCGGTCCCTCGGTGGAGATCTGGATCGACCTGGTCCTGCTGGGCCTGACCCTGCTGGTGTTGTGGCGGGGCACCGAGCGCGCGGTCGGGGGCTGGTGGACCGGACTCGCTGGAGGGATCTTCAGCGCGGGGATGGTGCTGTTCCTGCTGGGCGCGCCGGTCTCTCCCGCTGCCGACTCCACCCGGCTGGACGTGGACGCGGAGTCGCTGAGCTGGCTCGAGGGGGCGGTGCCGCCGCTGCATCTGCCCAAGGATGGATTGATCTTCCTGTTCTCCGCCGATTGCGAACACTGCTGGGCCTTCGCCGGCGGGGTGCAGATGACCGCCGACCGCCTCGAGGACTTCGAGGTGCACGGCGTCACCTTCAGCGGGGAACCCGCCCTGAGCGAGTTCCGGGAGGCCTTCCGGCCGAGCTATCCCATCCATCGCATCTCCGCCGAGGCGTTCAAGCAACTGATGCCGGTCTGGCCGGGAGCCATCTGGATCCAGAACGGCGAGGTGGCCCAGGGATGGAGCAACTTCGTCCCGTCCCACCGGGAACTGATGGAGCTGGGCGGGTATTCCCAACGACCGGAGGGGGCGTCGCGGTCGCGGGAAGGCGCCTCGCCCGGCGATTCCCTGGGTCGGCCTTCGCCCGCGGATCTCTTCGGAGGGACGGTCTCGGGCCGGAACTGAAGTCATGCCCCCGCGATGGAAGGAGCCGGGACGATGGTTGATCTCTTGCCCCCATCTTCCCTGCGGACCCTGCTGCGGCGCGCGGCCCGGGTGAGCGCGGCCTGCCTGGGGGGCGAGGAGATTCCCCGGGAAGCGTGTCCCGATGCCCGGCTGGAGGCTCCGGGGGGAGTGTTCGTGACCTTGACCCGGGCGGGCCGCCTGGCCGGATGCATCGGATACGTGGAAGCCCCCTGGCCGCTCTGGCACGCCACCGCCCAGGCGGCGCGGGGAGCCGCACTCGAAGATCCCCGTTTCGAGCGGCTGCCCGTCGAGGCGCTGCCGGAAGTGGAGATCGAGATCTCCGTGCTCACTCCTCCAGAGCCCATCTCTCCTGACGAGGTGGAGGTCGGTCGTCACGGCTTGATCCTCGACGCGAGGGGACGGCGCGGACTGTTGTTGCCCCAGGTGGCCGTCGAGCACCACCTCGACCGCGAGGCCTTCCTCGATGCGGTGGCCCGTAAGGCCGGCCTGTCGCCCCGCGCGTGGGAGTGGCCCGAATGCCGGCTGGAGGCCTTCGAGGCGCAGTTGGACCGCGGGCGGCTGCTCGAGCTGGCGGATGGAGACGGGGAAGAGGAGCTCGATGCCTGAGCCGAGATCCGAATTCCGGGAGGCTCTTCCCTTCCTGCGGCAGTTGATGCTCGAGGCCGGCCGGAAGTTGCTGGAGGTCCGCGAACACCTGAAGGTCGACCGGAAGGGCCCGGTCGACCTGGTCACCGAACTCGACCTGGAACTGGAGGAACTGCTGGTCGACGCCCTGCGCCGGCGTTTCCCCGGGTGGGCGGTGGTGAGCGAGGAGGGCCGGGCGCGGGACGACGCCCTGCGACGGCCCTGTTGGTACGTCGATCCCCTGGACGGGACCACCAACTTCGTCCACGGCCATCCCTTCCACGTGATCTCGGTGGGCGCCTGGGAGGGGAAGCAGCCTCTAGGGGGCATGGTGTATGCTCCGGTATTGGATGAACTGTTCGTGGCAACTGCCGGTCATGGCGCGACTTTGGAGCACCCATCACGGGGCAGATCCACCCAGCCGCTGACGGTGCGCGCCTGTCCCGATCTCGCCCGGGCGCTCTTGGCCACCGGATTTCCCTACCAGCGCGGGGAGATCTGCCGCCTGAACCTGCGATGTGCCGGCGAGGCCCTGCGGCGGGCCCAGGGTCTGCGCCGGGGGGGCAGCGCGGCCCTAGACCTGTGCTACCTGGCCGCGGGACGGCTCGACGGGTTCTGGGAACCCACCCTGCGTCCCTGGGACGTGGCCGCGGGCAGCGTGATCGCCCGGGAGGCCGGGGCGGTGGTCAGCGACTATACCGGCGGCGACGGATTCCTCTGGGGACGGCGGATCGTGGCCGCGGGGCCCGCGGTGCACCCCCAGCTGCTCGAGATGCTCCGGGACGCCCACGCGCACCCGGAGGAATGGCCTCTCGGCGCGCCCTTGAGCGGGCCAGTGCCCTTGGTTCCCGGCGAGGGAGAGGAGGACTCGTGATCGTCCTGACCACCGATTTCGGGCTCGCCGACCCCTACGTCGGCATGATGAAGGCAGTGTTGGCCACGCGGGCGCCCGGGGTCTTGCAGGTCGATCTCTGTCACGGGGTTCCTCCCTTCGCGGTGGAGAGCGGGGCCTTCGTGCTCCACCGGGCCTTTCCCTGGTTTCCCGAGGGGACGGTGCACCTGGCGGTGGTCGATCCGGGGGTGGGAAGTTCCCGCCCCGCGGTGGCGCTCTCGACCCGGGGCCGCACCCTGGTGGGCCCGGACAACGGGCTCTTCGCGCCGTTCGCCGACGCGGAGGACCTGGTGGTGGTCGAGCTGGCGGCGGACGGGATCACCGGGGGGCATCTCAGCTCGACCTTCCACGGACGGGACCTCTTCGCCCCGGCGGCCGCGCTTCTGGCCACCGGGACACCGATCGAGCGGCTGGGGAGGCTCCGCCGGGACGGGGGTTCCGGGGAAGGATTGCTCGAACGAGGACGGCCGTGGTGGTATCGTCAGGAAGATGTCCTCGCCGCGAGGGTGCTCTGGATCGATCGCTTCGGCAACTGCATCACCGGCCTGCCCGCCCGGGAACTCGAGTCCTTCGGGGCTGGAGAACTCGTGATCGGGGGGCGGGTGCTCAAGGGTCTGCGTCGCACCTTCAGCGAGGTCGAGGTGGGCGAGGCATTGATGTACATCGGCAGCGGCGGAACCCTCGAGATCGCGGTGCGGGAAGGCAACGCCGCAGAGGAGTTTTCCATCGAAACGGGGACGGTCCTGCGTCTCCATCCAAGACAGCCAGGAGGCGACACACGGTGAAGATCTACATGCTGGGGACCGGCACCCTCTTTCCGGTGGCCGGTCAGGCGTCGGCGGGAATGGCGGTGGAGGTCAGCGGAGAGATCCTGGGATTCGATCTCGGGCGCTGCGTCCTGAACCGGTACCGCGAGGCGGGCCTCGATCCCCTGGGGTTGAAGTACCTGCACCTCAGTCACCTGCACCCCGATCACTGCAGCGACCTGGTGCCGTTCCTCTTCGCGTTGCGCTACGCGCCGAGGCCGCCGCGAACCGAGGCCCTGCACATCACCGCGCCGGAAGGGCTGGCGAACCTCCTGGAGAACCTGCGGCGGGGATGGAAATGGCTCGATCCCGAGTATCCCCTGCACCTGCGCGAAGCCGAGGAGACCACCTTCGAGGAAGGAGGGGCGACGATCACCACCGCGTTCCTCGATCACGGCAGCATGGCCAACCTGGGTTACCGGGTGGAAGCGGAAGGAAAGAGCGTCGTCTACACCGGGGACACCGAAAGAGGGGACGGCCTGTTGAATCTGGCGCGTCAGGCCGATATCTTGATCTCGGAGTGTTCATTCACCGACGCCCGGGCCCAAGCCGCCCACATGGCGCCCACGCGCCTGGGGCAACTCGCGAAGGCGGCCGAGGTGAAGAAGCTCGTGATCACCCATCTCTACCCCGAGACCCCGGCTGCCGAAGTCGAACGGAGCGTGCGCGGTCACTACGACGGCGAGGTCGTGATGGCCGAGGATGGGATGGTCCTGGAACTCTGATGCAGGGTTGGGCGCTTCCCACGGCGCTCGGCTGGAAGGGAAGTCTCCATGTTCCGGATCCGTCAAGCGGGACTGATCGTCTCCCTGGGAGCGGTCCTCCTGCTGGGCGCGTGCGCCAAGTACACCGTCTACCTGCACTACCAGAAGGAATCGGCCAACGTCTTCACCGAAGAGCCCCAGACCTCGATCTTCGTGGCCGAGCCCTCCGACCTTCGATCGCAGAAGGAAAGGGAAGGGAAGGGGGCCTTCGTCAATCTGCGCTTTCCCGCCGACGACAAGCTCGACGTTCCGATGTCGAGCGTGGTGCGCCGGGCCATCATGCAGGACATCCTGGCCACCCAGGTGGCCAAGGTGGTGCAGAACCCGGAGAACGCGGACTACGTACTGCATACCGAGATCCTGAGCATGACCACCCACGTGAAGCGCGGAGGCAAGCTGTTCATCGTTCCGCTTCTCACCGGCGTGGCGGTGGGAGTGGCCGCCGGAGCCGGGGCGGATGTAAGCCACGGGATCAAGGTGGGGCTGGTGGGAGTGCTCCTGGGAACCTTCATTCCCTTGCCCACTCCCACCGAAGGCGTGGTGGAATTGCGGATGGAGCTGGCCGACCGCCTCACCGGGGAGGTGGCCTGGCAGACCGTCTGCAAGGGGGTGGAGAAGGCCAAGGTCTCCATGTCGATCTCCGCGCGCAAGGACAAGAAACTGGCCGAACGCTTCCTGCCCCTGGCGCTCAAGCGGGCCAACGCGTGCGCGGTGGGGCAACTCTATCAGTTCCTGGCTCAGCACCCCGAAGGCGGTCGTGCCCTCCCGGACACCACGATCCAGGACCGCCGTCCGGACGCGCCCTGAGAACGCCGGCCGGCCTTGCCGCTTCCGGCCGCTCCCCCTAAGCTGATCGGGCCTCTCCGCCGGTGTCCAGACCGGCGGTGATCCGCCTGCGGAATCCCCCTTGACGATTGGAGCCTCTACCATGCATGCCCGGCCAACCCGGATCATTGCTCGTCGCATCCTCTCCATGGCCTTCGCGCTTGCCGCCCTGGCGATCCTGACCGCAGTTTCGACACCCGCCTTCGCCGAAGAGACCCACGAGGGCGGCATGCCTCCCATGGGAGCACCCGCCCAGATGAAGGACATCGCCTTCCTGCAGGGCGATTGGACGGTGGACATGCAGGTGCGGATGGGACCGGACGCGGGCTGGATGCCGGTGAAGGGCGAGGCCCAGGTCCGCTCCGAGCTGGACGGTTGTCTGCAGCGGATGGATTTCGCCAGCGAGATGATGGGCATGCCCTTCAAGGGATTGGGGCTCGACTCCTACAACCGCGAGACCGGCAAGTACGACTCGTACTGGATCGACACGATGTCGGCGAAGATGACCCGGATGAGTGGGGGGTTCGAGGACGGGAAGCTGGTGATGACCGGTACGGATATGATGATGGGCAAGACCCAGCTCATGAAATCGGTCACGGAGAAACTCAGCGACGACGAGGTCAGCTTCGTCATGTCCGTCTCGATGGATCAGGGCAAGACTTGGTTCACCAACATGAAGATGATCTACCACCGGAAGAAGTGAGCGCGAGGGTGGGCGATGGAATCCGCGCCGTTCGGGGCTTCTCCGGGCGGCGTCCTTCGTTCAGTCTCCCGGCGGACCCGGTCGGTCCATGCTGCGTTGCCGCCGGGCCTCGAAGAGGACCAGGGCGGCGGCGACGTTGACGTTGAGGGAATCGGCTCGGCCCGCCATCGGGATGCGCAGGGCGTTGATCTCCCCGCCGGTCCAGCTCGTTCCGAGACCTTCGTGTTCGGATCCAAGCACGAGGGCGCAGGGCCCGCGCAGATCGGCGTCCCAGTAGCAGGTGGTCGCCTCGGGCCGGGTGGTGAAGACCCCAAGACCGTGTCCTTCGATCCACGCCCGGGCCTCGTCAAAGGTTCCCTGGGCGATCGGCAGGGTGAAGAGGGTGCCCATGCTGGCCCGGATGACGTTCGGGTTGGCGCAGTCGGTCACCGGATCGCACACCAGCACCGCGTCGACCCCGGCCGCGTCGGCGGTGCGCAAGAGTGCTCCCAGATTGCCGGGTTTCTCGATGGCCTGCACCACCAGGACCAGGGGCGCGGTCGGGGGAAGGCGCAGCGCGTCGAAGCCGGCGGCCTTCCACTGGACCACGGCGCACAGGCCCTCGTTTCGGTCGCCGAAGGCCAGGCGGGTGCTGACCGCGGCGCTCACCCGGACCAACGGGACGTGCTCCTGCCGGCAGCGGCGCAGGGCTTCGGTTCCCTCCGGGCCCCGGACGAGTTCCTCGCAGGTGTAGACCGCCTGGGGCCGAAGATGCCCGTCGAGGGCGCGCAACAGTTCCCGGGCGCCGTCGATGCGGGTCAACCCGCTGCGCTTGCGGGCCCGGCGGTCGAGAAGGCGGATCGCCTCCTTGATGCGCGGGTTCTGCAGGCTGGTGATCTCCGGCGAAGAATCGTTCATCGCGGATCCTCGCGGTGTCCTCGTGGCTTCGACTTCGACGATTCCTCCGGTCGTCGGTGTGACGCGTGGGCCGGAAGAGCGGCCGGGGAAAGGTGGGGCAAGGTGCCCTCGGCGCTCCAGGCGGCCCAGGTTCCGCTGGGCAGGAGCCGACGGCCCTCGGCGTCGCCGATGGTCATCTCGCCGCGGCCGAAGTCGCCCATGTCCCCGACCGTCCCGCCGCCCGCGCGTCGACCGGCGGATTCTCCCAGGGCGTCTTCGAGCAGGTTGCGCAGAACCAGGGGGCCGATCCCGGGGGTGTGGGCGCTCAGCAGGACGAAGAGGGGCGCATCGCTGAGCAGCCGGGCGAGCTCGGTGAGGAATCCGGGAAGGTCGGTTTCGAGTTTCCACACCTGTCCCTTGGGTCCGCGGCCGAAACTCGGCGGATCCAGGATGATCGCGTCGTAGCGCCGTTGCCGCCGGATCTCCCGGGCGACGAAACGCGCGGCGTCGTCGACGATCCATCGGATGGTCCCGAGGCCCGCCGGGCGCTGCACGGCTGGTCCTCCTCCCACGAGCAAGCCGTTGGCCCGCGCGTTCTCACTGGCCCACTGCACGATGCCCCGGCTCGCGTCGCAGTGGGTGACCTGCGCGCCCCCCTGGGCGGCGGCGATCGAGGCGCCCCCGGTATACGCGAAGAGGTTCAGGACCTTCGGCGGTGGGGTCCGGCCGGAGCAAGATCGCCGGATCCATTCCCAGAACGGGACCTGTTCGGGAAAGACCCCCACGTGTCCGAAGCCGGTGGTCTGCAGGCGCAGGCGCACTCCGCCCATCTCGACCGACCAGGGTTCGGGGAATTCCCGCCGGCGCTCCCACTGTCCGCCTCCCTCGGCGGAGCGGTGGTAGAGGGCGTGGGCGTCCTCCCACATGCCGGGTTGCCGCCTCTTCCACAGGCTCTGGGGGGATGGGCGTTGCAGGATGACGGGACCGAAACGTTCCAGGCGGGCCTGGCTGCCGCAATCGAGCAGCCGGTAGTCGCCCGGATCGCCCTCGTCCTCACGCCGCGGCATGGCCCGAAGACCCCGGAGTGGACCGGCGGGTGAGGTAGAGGACGGCGCCCAGGACGATGGCGGCCAGGCTGGTCCACTGGGCCGTGGTGAGGCCCAGGGCCACCGGCGGGTTGCGGCGGACGAACTCGATCAGGAATCGTTCCACGCCGGCCAGGATGAGATAGACCCCGAAGAGCTGTCCCGGGCCGGTCAGGCGGGTCCGCAGACGCCAGAGCAGGGCGAAGACCCCGAGCATGGCGACCAGTTCGTACAAGGGGGTGGGGTGCACCAGGACGCCGGGGGGCGTGGGCACCATGCCCTTGGCGTAGGAGTATCCCCAGGGAAGGGTGGTCACCTTTCCGTAGTCGCCGTCCCCGGAGAGATGGCAGCCGATCCGTCCCACCGCGTAGGCCACCGCCAGTCCGGGCGCGAAGGCGTCGCACATCGACCACAGGCCCTGTCCCTTGTGCCGGGCCCAGGCGAGGGTCGCTACGGCGCCCCCGATCACTCCTCCGTACCAGGTGAGCCCCGCCCCGGAGAACAGCTCGTGGAGGGGGTTGCGCAACACCTCCCGGTAGTGGGCCACGAGATAGTAGACGCGGGCGCCCAGGATGCCGCCCACCAGGGCGATCAGGGGATAGCCGTCGATGTTGTCGGGTTGGATCGAACGGCGGCGCAGCTCCTTCGCGGTGAACCAGGCCCCGGCGAGGAAGGCGAGCACGACCATCAGTCCGAAACTGTAGACCTTGAACGGCCCGATGCGGAAGAGAATGGGGTACATGGCGGCGCGATCTCCTGATCGGTCTAGAGAAGTTCGGCGGCGAGGCTGGCCAACTCGCTGCGCTCGCTGCGCGTCAGAGTCACGTGACCGAAGAGGGGTTGGTCCTTGAAACGTTCGACGAGGGTGGTCAAACCATTCGAGCTGGCATCGAGATAGGGATTGTCGATCTGGTAGGGGTCTCCGGTGAGAACGACCTTGGTATCGTGACCCGCGCGGCTCACGATGGTCTTCACTTCGTGCGGGGAGAGGTTCTGGGCCTCGTCCACGATGATGAACAGCCTGGGCAGCGAACGTCCCCGGATGTAGGTGACCGCTTCCACCTCGATCCATTCCTTCTCGAAGAGGAAGTCGACCTTGCCCTCGGTCCCCTCGAGCTGGGGGTCGACGAGAAACTTCAGGTTGTCGAAGATGGGCTCCATCCAGCTCTCGAGTTTCTCCTCCTTGCTTCCGGGGAGGTACCCGATGTCCTTGCCCAGGGGCATGATCGGACGGCTCACCAGGATGCGCTTGTAGACCTGCCGCTCGGCCACGAGTTCCAGTCCCGCGGCCAAGGCCAGCAGGGTCTTGCCGGTACCGGCCTTGCCGATCAGGGTGACCAGCTTCACTTCCGGATCCATGAGCAGCTCGATGGCGAAATGCTGCTGGAGATTGAGCGGACGCAGTTTCCAGGGCTGCGTATCCTCGAAACGCAGGGGAATCAACCGCTGCTCGACGCGATCGTGGCGGGCGAGGGCGGAGTGCTTGGGGTTGCCCTCGTCCTGGAGCAGGACCATCTCGTTGGGATACATGTCGTCGGGCGCATCCAGGGTGCCGTTCTTGTAGAAGGAGTCGATGTCGGGGGCGGACAGGACGAGGGTCCGGTAGCCGTCCCACAGCTTGTCGAATTCCACGCGCTGGGGTTCATAGTCTTCCGTTTCCAGACCGAGGGTGTCGCTCTTCAGCCGGGCGTTGATGTCCTTGGAGACGAAGACCACATCACGGTTCTCCTCGTCCCTCAGGCGCAGCGCGGTGGCGATGATCCGGTTGTCCGGGATGGATCGCTCCATGGCGGGGGGAAGGTTGTCGCCCTTCTCTCCGAAGCGCACCATCAACTTCCCGCCTCGTTCCAGGGGAACGCCCTTGTTCAGATCGCCCTTGAGGCGCAATTCGTCGAGCCGTCGCGCCACGTGGCGGGCCATTCTTCCCAGCTCGTCCCGGTGGGTCTTGAAGCGGTCCAGTTCCTCCAGCACGTCCAGGGTGATGACGACGTCGTTGTCGCCGAAGGTCTCCAGGGCGTTCTCGTCGTGGAGCAGCACGTTGGTGTCGAGGACGAAGGTCTTGGTCATGGTGTTTCCGGCTGGGGGCGGGATTGCTGGTCGATCGAGCCCAGGCTAAGTCCAAGGCAGGCAAGGTACAAGCGGAATCCAGGCCGCTTTGGGAGCGCCGGCATCGGGCGCCCCGGGGCTTTGGGGTGGGGAGGCGAGGGTGTGCCGACCTCGGGTGGGTCTACAAAGTGTCGAAAAAAAACGTGACATCTTGCAGAAAAAGACTTCTGAAGTGCCATAAAACGCACTAGAATTGACGGAGTGTCCAGGAAAACTTGCACGAACCGCAGATCTCCTGAGACCACCCGGGGCCCGCGCCCCGGGCGGGTCCAGGGGGCTGTGGTTCCTTCCCGGGTCCGCCGACCAGGAGCCTGACATGACCAAGCGCGAGATCCTCGCCCAACTCAAGAAGAACAAGGTCCGTTTCCTCCGCCTGATCTTCACCGACATCATGGGGGCGATCAAGAACGTGGAGGTTCCCCAGAGCCAGTTCGAGAAGGCGATCGACGGAGAGATCCTCTTCGACGGCTCGTCGATCGAGGGATTCAGCCGCATCGAGGAGAGCGACATGCTCCTCAACCCCGACTTCAAGAGCTTCGTCATCTTCCCCTGGAGCGACGAGCGGGGAGCCCGGGCGGGGGTGATCTGTGATATCCACAATCCCGACGGCTCTCCCTTCGAGGGATGCCCCCGCTTGGCGTTGAAACGGGTGGCCAAGAAGGCGAAGAGTCTCGGTTACGAGATGATGTGCGGTCCCGAACTCGAGTTCTTCCTCTTCGAGCGGGACGAGGCCGGCAACCCCACCATCACCACCCACGACAGAGGAGGATACTTCGACCTCGCCCCGGTCGACCGTGGAGAGGGAGCGCGCCGGGACATGGTGAACGCCCTGGAGAAGATGGGTCTGGAGGTCGAGGCGGCCCACCACGAAGTGGCCCCGGGGCAACACGAGATCGACTTCAAGTACGCCGACGTGGTCACCACGGCGGACCGGGCCATGCTTTTCCGGCTGGTGGTCAAGAAGGTGGCCAACGACCACGATCTCCACGCCACCTTCATGCCCAAGCCCATCTTCGGCTACAACGGCAACGGGATGCACGTCCACCAGAGCCTGTTCAAGCGGGGCAGGAACGCGTTCTTTGCGCCGCGGAAGCCGTACCAGTTGAGCGACGTGGCGAGACACTACATCGGAGGGGTGCTCCGGCATGCCCGGGCGATGTGCGCCATCACCAACCCCCTGGTGAATTCCTACAAGCGCCTCGTTCCGGGTTACGAGGCCCCGGTCAACGTGGCCTGGTCCGAGCGGAACCGTTCGCCGCTCTGCCGGGTGCCGGAGCGGCGGGGCGTAGGAACGCGGGTGGAACTGCGCATGGCCGATCCGAGCTGCAATCCCTACCTCGCCTTCGCGCTCATGCTGGCCAGCGGCCTGGACGGCCTGGAGAACGGGATCGATCCCGGGGAACCGGTGAACCGCAACATCTTCACCATGAGTCAGCGGGAGAAGCGGCGGCTGAAGATCGAGCAGCTTCCCGCCGACCTGGACGAGGCGCTGGGATTCCTCCGCAAGGACCCGGTGCTGCAGGAAGCGCTCGGCCCACACATCTTCGAGCACTTCCTCGAGGCCAAGGAGCTGGAGTGGCGCGAGTTCATCAGCCGGGTCCACGGTTGGGAGCTCGATCGCTACCTGGCCGCGTACTAGCTTCTTCCCGCCCGCCGCGGGGAGATCGCTTCCGGGAGTGGACGATCGGGGCCGGCGCGCGTATGGTAACAACGCCAACCGGCCCCGCGCCCGGGAGCGATCCATGTCGACGCGATTCATCTTGGTGGATGTCTTCACCGACCGACCTTTCGGCGGAAACCAGCTCGCGGTCTTTCCCGAAGCCGACGACATCGCGCCGTCCGAGATGCAGCAGATCGCCCGCGAGCTGAATCTGCCCGAGACCACCTTCGTGCTGCCTCCCCGACAGAGCGGATCCCTCCGTTCGCTGCGGATCTTCACCCCGGAAGCCGAGGTCCCCTTCGCCGGGCATCCGATCGTGGGCACCATCTTCGCGATGGACTACGAGGGAACGCTGCGTGGGGGGGAGGAGGTGGTGGTCCTGGACCTGGAGGCCACCGCGGTTCCGGTCCGGCTGTACCGCAAGCCGGAAAGCGGCGCGCTGGACCGGGTGGTCATGACCCAGCAGAAACCGGTGTTCCTGGGCCAGTTCCACCACCAGGACTGCGTGGCCGAGTCGCTGGGGCTTTCGGTTTCCGACCTGGCCATCACCGGCCTTCCCTGCGAGGTGGTCAGCACCGGCCTGCCCGTCCATATCGTGCCGGTGGGCAGCCTCGAGATCATCCAGCGCATCCGGCTGAATCCGGAAAAGCTGGCCGAGATCCAGCACACCCTCGGCTTCAGCGATCTGTTCGTCTTCACCTTCGAGACAGAAGACCCCGAGGCGCTGGTGCACTGCCGGATGTTCGCGCCTTCCTACGGCATCCCCGAGGATCCGGCGAGCGGAGGAGCCAGCGGGGCCCTGGGCGCCTACCTCGTGAAGCACCGGGCGGTCCAGCTCGAGCCGGTCATCCGGCTCTTCACCGAACAGGGCCTGGAGATGAATCGGCCCGGGCGCGTCCTGGTGGAGATCGAGACCCAGGGCAGCTCGATCACCGCGGTGCGCGTGGGGGGCGTGGCGGTGGTGGTGGGCGAGGGGCGCATCCATCCTTCCGTCCTGGTTGGAAGCTGAGGGAGCCATGGTCCACTTCGACCCATCCACGTGCGGCCGGGGACTCTGCCGATGGCTCGTAACGCTGTTCTGGTTGCTGCCGATCGCCGGAGGGTGGGCAACTTCCCGGACGTGGGCCGAGGAAGGGACCCCGTCGACCGGGCCGGTGTGGGTTCTTCCGTACGAGGGCGCGATCACCCCGGTCGCGGCGAGCTACCTGGTCGAGGGCATCGAGGCCGCCGAGGTGGCGGGCGCCCAGTGCGTGGTGATCGAGCTGGACACGCCCGGAGGTCTGGACACCTCGATGCGGCAGATCGTGAAGAAGGAGATGGAGTCCTCCATCCCGGTGGTCGTGTACGTGGCGCCCTCGGGCAGCCGGGCGGCCAGCGCGGGGGTGTTCATCACCATGGCCGCTCACGTGGCCGCGATGGCGCCGGGCACCAACATCGGGTCGGCCAGCCCGGTGAATCTCGGGGGAGGCGGGATGGACAGCACGATGACCCGCAAGGTGACCCACGACGCCGCCGCCTACCTGGTTTCCATCGCGGAAGAACGGGGACGCAACCAGGACCTCGCCCGGCGGTTCGTGGAGAAGGCGCACAATCTCACCGCCACCGAGGCCCTCGACGGGAAGGTCATCGACCTGATCGCGGGCAGCCGGGACGAGCTGTTGAAGAAGCTGGAGGGCCGGGAGGTGGCGCTGGGCGGACGACGGGTGGTTCTCCACACCGGCGCGGCGGAACTCGTGGTGCAACCCATGAACGGCCGGCAACGTCTTCTCAAGTACCTGGCCGACCCGAGTGTCGCCTACATCCTCATGCTGCTGGGGATCTACGGCCTCTTCTTCGAGCTGAGCAATCCCGGCAGCCTCATTCCCGGCATCCTGGGAGGGATCTCACTGCTTCTGGCCTTGTTCGCATTCCAGAGCTTGCCGGTCAACTACGCGGGGGTGGCGCTGATCCTCTTGGGGGTTGTACTGCTCATCCTGGAGGTGAAGGTGACCAGCTACGGAGCGCTGACCATCGGGGGCCTGATCGCCATGGTCCTGGGCTCGCTCATGCTGTTCGATTCATCCCAGGAATGGTCCCGCCTGAGCCTGCGGGTGATGATCCCGGGCCTGGCGGTGTTCGCGGGCTTTCTGGTGCTGTGCGCCTGGCTGGTGGTCCGGGCACAAAAGCGTCCCCCGGTGACCGGCCCCCAGGCCCTGGTGGGGGAGAGAGGAAGGGTGATCGACGAGATCCCCGGAGGCACCACCCCGGGGAAGGTCGTCTTCCACGGCGAGGTGTGGGACGCGGTGTCCGAGCGGACGGTCGAGGAAGGACAGCGGGTCGAGGTGGTCGGCATCGAAGGCCGCACGGCCCGGGTCGCGCCCCTGGAGAATCGGGAATCCCTGGACAAGGAGGAATGACATGCCGCTGGCTGCCCCCATGGGCGTGGTGATCGTGCTGGTCCTGTTCATCGTGGCGAATTCGATCCGGATCCTGCGGGAATACGAACGCGGGGTGGTCTTCCGCCTGGGTCGCTACGTGGGAACCCGCGGTCCCGGGCTGATCATCCTGGTGCCGTTCATCGAGCGGATGGTGAAGACCAGCCTGCGCACGGTCGCGATGGACGTGCCGCCGCAGGACATCATCACCCGGGACAACGTTTCGGTGAAGGTGAACGCGGTGCTCTACTTCCGGGTGATGGAACCCCACAAGGCGGTGATCGAGGTCGAGGACTACCTCTTCGCCACCAGCCAACTGGCGCAGACCACGGTGCGGAGCGTGCTCGGCCAGGCCGAGCTCGACCACCTGCTCGCCGAGCGCGAACATCTCAACATGAAGATCCAGGAGATCCTCGACGAGGGCACCGACCCCTGGGGCATCAAGGTGGCCACCGTCGAGATGAAGGACGTCGACCTGCCGGTGGAGATGAAGCGGGCGATGGCCAAGCAGGCCGAGGCGGAACGCGAGCGGCGGGCCAAGGTCATCCACGCCGAGGGCGAGTACCAGGCGAGCGAGCGCCTGGCCCAGGCGGCTCGCCGGATCGAGCCCCACCCGGTGGCCCTGCAGCTCCGCTACCTGCAGGCTTTGACCGAGGTGGCGGCCGAAAACAACTCGACCACCCTCTTCCCCTTGCCCGTCGATCTCTTCCGCCCCTTCTTGGAACAGAAGAAGGCGGAATCGGAATAGAATCTTCCGCCGGCGATCCACGCTCTGGGAGGTACAACGTGTTGCGTCGCAAGATCCTCGGGTCGAGAACCATCGGCGGTCCGCTGTCGGCCGGCTTGCTCCTGGCCGCTCTCCTCCTGGTCCCGGGATCGGCGGCTGCAGTGCAGCGTCCTTTCCACCTGACCGTGTTCGGGGGATTGTCCGCCGGCGGCACGCTGTATACCGCCTCGACCACCCAGGCCGACCACATCTGGACCTCACCGCTCGGCGAGCAATTCGGTGGGGAGCGGGTGAAGACCAGCCTGAACGAGGACCTCGCCTTCGGACTTCGGCTGGGGAAGGGCTTCGCCGACCGCTTCGCCTGGAACCTGTCGGTGGCCTTCACCGGCATGGGCATCACCGCCGATGTGCTGACCGCCGCGCGCAATGCCGATTCCTACCGCTGGGACAACGTCAACGCGACCTTCCTCGACCTGGCGGTGACCTGGGACTGGTCGAGGGAGAAGAACTCGCCCTATTTCCTCGCGGGAATCGGCTACGCCAATCTCTCCTTCGAGGACCGGGCGAACCCGGCATTCGATCTCGACCAGAACGGCATCGAGTACGTGCTGGGCGGGGGCATGCGGTGGAACATCCTCCAGGTGGAGGCCCGCGATCACCTGGTCCCGACCGATTTCGGCCCGGAAGAGGCGCGGCTCGCAGTGGAGAAGTTCGACGGGAAGGACCTGGTCCAGTTCTGGGAGATCAGCCTGGGCGTAGTCCTGGAATTCTAGCAGGGGTCTTGGGGCCGCTCCGTCTCCTTCGACCCTTCGGTCGCCCGGCGGGACCCGTTCTCCCGCATCTGGATCTCGACCAACCGGCGGTAGATGCCGTCGGGCCGGGCGATCAACTCGCGGTGGCTTCCCTCCTCGACCAATCGTCCCCGGTGCAGCACCAGGATGCGATCGGCCGAACGCACCGTGGACAGGCGGTGCGCGATGACCAGGGAAGTGCGCCCCCGCAACAGCACCTCGATGGCCCGTTGGATCCTCGCCTCGGTCGCCGCGTCCACGCTGGCGGTGGCCTCGTCCAGGACGAGGATGGGAGGGTCGTGGGCCAGGGCCCGGGCGAAGCCCACCAGTTGGCGCTCGCCGGTGGAGATGCGTCCGCCGCCCTCGCCGAGGGAACCCTGCCCACCCTCAGGTAGATTCTCAACCAATTTTTGCAACCCGATGCGCGTGATGGCATTCTGGAGCTTCTCAGGGTCGAAGTCGGGACGCCAGAGGGTGAGATTCTCGCGGATGTTGCCGGCGAACAGCCGGGGATCCTGGAGCACGACTCCGACCTGCTCGCGCAGGCATCGGGGATCCCAGTCGCGCACGTCCACCCCGTCGACGAGGACCCGCCCGGAGCTGACCTCGTAGAAGCGGGTCAAGAGCGAGATGATGGTGGTCTTTCCCGCCCCGGTCGAACCGACCAGGGCCACCCGTTCCCCGGGCTCGATGACGAAGTCGAGACCGCGCAGGACCTCGTTGCCCCCGTCGTAGGAGAAGTGCACATCCTGGAACTCGATGCGCCCGGCGGCGCGCTCCACCCGGTGGGGCGAGGGAGGGATGAGGATGGTGGGCCGGGTGTCGAGCAACTGGAAGAGACGTTCGCCGGCGGCCATCGAGCCCTGCAGGATGTTGAACTTCTCGCTGAGATCGCTGATGGGCCGGTAGAAGCGCTGGGCGTACTGGACGAAAGCCACCAGTGTTCCCAGGCTCACCGTCGTGGCGGCCACCATTCCACTTCCCGTCCACAGCAGCAGGGCGACCGCGGCGGTCGAGAGCACCTCGACCGCGGGGAAGAAGACCGCGAACGCGGCAACCGTTTCCAAGTGCGCCCGCATGTGCTCGTCGTTGAGGACCTCGAAACGCTCGAGCCGGCGCTCCTGTTGCCCGAAGGTCTGGACCACCGGAAGTCCGGAGAGATGTTCCTGCAGGAAGCCGTTGATGCGCGCCACCCGCACCCGCACCCGCCGGAAGGCGCGCCGCACCCGGGTGCGGAAGATCATCGACAGCAAAAAGAGCGCGGGGATCACCGCGAAGGAGACCAGGGCAAGGCGCCAGTCCATCCACAGCATCACCGACATGATCGCAAGCAGGGTGAGCACGTCCATCGCGACGGTGACCACCCCGGAAGTGAAGAGCTCATTGAGCGCCTCCACGTCGCTGGTGAGGCGGGTCATCAAACGCCCCACCGGCTGGCGGTCGAAGAACGCCATGTCCTGCCGCAGGAGGTGGCGGAAGAGTTGTCGGCGGAGATCGTTCATCACCCGCTGTCCCGCGTCCTGCAGCAACAGCCCCTGCAGGAACGAGAAGAGTCCGGTCAAGAGCAGGGCGCCCAGGTAGAGCGCGGCCACCTCGGTCAACACCTGCAGGCGCGCGGGGTGGGCACCGGGCGCGCGCAGGGAGCGGTCGATGGCGACCTTGACCAGGTAGGGCCCGGCCACGCTGAGCATCGAGACCGCGACGAGCAGCACCCCGGCCACCGCCACCTTCAGGCGGTAGGGTTTCAAGTAGGACAAGAGGCGCCGCAACAGGGCCCAGTCGAGATCGCGGGTCTCCTCCAGTTCGCGCTCGGTGGCGTCGGCGATGCGGCTCGGTGCGGTGGTCGTGCTCATTGGATCGCGTCCAGCTCGGCGGCCGCGGCCTGTTGACGGAAGAGCGCGGCGTACTTGCCGCCGCGCGCCAGGAGTTCGTCGTGGGTTCCCGATTCCACCACCCGGCCGTCCTCGAGCACCACGATCTGGTCGGCTTCGCGCACCCCCAGGAGGCGGTGGGTGACCAGCAGGACGGTGCGCTTCGACCAGGCCCGTCGCAATTCCTCCAGGAGTTCCGCCTCGGTCTCGTTGTCGACCGAGGAGAAGACATCGTCCAGGAGCAGCAGCGTGGGATCGCCGGCCAGCGCCCGCGCGATGCTCACCCGCTGTTTCTGGCCGCCCGAGAGGGTGACCCCGCGTTCACCGACCAGGGTCTCCCAGCCCTCGGGGAAGGCGTCGCGTTCGCGTTCGAGCCGGCTGACCCGGGCGAGGCGTTCCAGTTCGGCGGCATCGCGCTCGGGGTGGGCGAAGAGGATGTTCTCCCGCAGGGTATCGCTGAACAGGAATCCGTCCTGCGGGGCGTAGCCGAGACCCTGGTGGAGATCGCGGAGACGGATCCGCCGCAGGTCGATCCCGTCGATGGTGATCTCGCCCTCGTAGTCGTCATATTGCCGGCTCAACAACCGCACAAGGGTGGTCTTGCCCGATCCGGTCTCCCCGACCACCGCGGTCCACGATCCGGGCGGCAGCGAAAGGCTCACCCCATCGAGCGCGGGGCGGGAGGCGGAGGGATAGGTGAAACGCACTGCGCGCAGGAGCACGTGCCCCCGGCGTTCGGTCCAGGCCACCGCGTCCGGGGCGTCGTGGATCTCCACCGGGGCATCCAGCACCTTGCCCAGCCGATCGAGGCTGGCCAGGCCGCGCTGCCAGATGTTGATGGTGAAGCCCATGGCCATGGCGGGCCAGGTGAGCTGGGCGAGGTAGGCGAGGAAGGCGACGAGGGTGCCCACGCTGATCGCCTCGGAGAGCACCATCCTGCCCCCGAAGAAGAGGGTGATGGCGGTGGCCGAGCCGGCGATGAAGAGGACCAGGGGACGGATCGCCGCCTGAACCCGGATGAAGGAGAGATTCTTCCGGAGGTAATCCCCCGATTCCTCGTCGAAGCGTCCGGCCACCGCCTCCTCGCGCGCGTAGGCCTTGATGGGGCGGATCCCGGTCAACAGTTCCTGGGAGAGCGCCGACACCCGGCCGAAACTCTCCTGGACCCGGGAGAAGCGGGAGTGGACCGCCCGGCTTCCCCGCTGGACCACGATGCCGAGGACGGATAGCGGCAACAGGGCGATGAGGGTCAGGGGGGGCGAGAGCTTGAGCATCAGGAGGGTGGCGACGGTGGCGGTGAAGATGGTCTGCACCAGGTACATGATTCCCGGGCCCAGGAGGGTCCGGACCGCGTTGATGTCGTTGGTGGCCAGGGCCATGACCTCGCCCACCGGGTGGGTGTCGTACCAGCGCGGAGAGAGCCGGAAGGCGTGGGCGGTGAAGTCCTGGCGCAGTTCCTTCTCGATGCGGCGGCTGGCTCCGATCATGGTGCGCCGCATGATGAACTTTCCGGCCCCGCCCACGGTGGTCACCGCCAGCATGACCAACGCGGCCCGGCGGGCCGCATCGACCTCGTGGGCCTGGAGCGCGTCGATGGCCCTCCGCAGGAACCAGGGGCCCATCAAGGTGAAGACCTCGCCGACCACGATGGCCGAGGCCCCCGCGATCAGGGCCCGGCGATGTCGCCCGAGGTAGGGAAAGAGCCTGTGGATACGCATCTTAGGCTATTTCTGGTTGCCATCCGGCTGGTTCGGGACTAGTCTAGGGCACGCTGTGCCCGCCGAGGGGCCGCCAACTGCTTTCTTCTCAAGCCGTTTCGCGCCGCCAGGTCTGGAAATTCCCGAGACCGGGGTCCGGGCCTTCCCGCGGTGCGCGGAGGATCAGGGTATGAGCAATGTCATCGCCGTCGTCAACCAGAAGGGCGGTACGGGAAAGACCACGACCGCGCTCAACCTGGCCGCCGGGCTCATCCGGTACAGCGATATCACCTCGTCCTGTCTGATCATCGACATGGACCCCAACGGGTGCGCATCGACGACCATGCTGGGCAAGGTCGAGACCGGAGCACCCCAGCGCAGCATCTTCGACGTGTTGCGGCGGGCCATCACTCCCCACGACGGGATCATGTCGACCGTTTTCAGCGAGAACATCGACATCCTCCCCTCCAGTCCGCATCTGGCCAGCATGGCCAAGACCCAGCTCTTCGATCGGCTCAAAAAGGTAACCGAGGCCCTGGCATCCAGCTACGGCTGGATCATCATCGACACCCCGCCGAATCTCGGGGTGCTCACCACCAACGCCATGGTCTCCGCCGATTACCTGCTCATCCCGACCCCGATCAACGGGCTCTCGGTGGGAACCCTGCGGCAATTGGCCGCGCACATCGACATGGTGCGCAACAACCAGAACGACCTGCTGCAGGTCCTGGGCATCCTGGTGACGATGAAGGACGCGCGGACGAAGCTGAATGACAAGCTGGTGAAGGAGGTCAAGGAGATCTTCGGCAAGGAATCGATCTTCAAGACCCACATCACCGCGAACACGAAGCTGGAAGAGGCGCCCGGGGAGTTCCAGAGCATCTTCTCGTACGATTCGTCCTGCGTGGGCGCGACCCTCTATCGCGACTTCCTCAAGAAGGAACTGCTGAAGAAGTTGAAGGCGATGGAGAAGCGCCGGGCCGAGCTGATCGAGGCCAAGTACTGATCCCGGCCGGGGGAATCGCAGCAAGGTTCGAAAACCCACCGAGGAGGAGAGGTGGCGATCTCCCAGCGGCTGGCCGAGACCGCCGAAGCCGGACCCCTGATCCTCGGGCCGGTCCTGGCTGCGGTCGGGTCGGCGGCGGTCCTCTCCTTGCTGGGCCTGCACTCCCTGCCGATTCTCCTGGCGCTCACCATCGCGGGGTTGGCGCTGCTGGCCGGCCTGCAGCGCTTCGATCTCTGGTATTCCGCGTTCGTGGCCTACCTGTTGTTCGAGACCGTGGCGGCCGACTTTCTCCCCGGATCGCTCGGACTGGTCTCCAAGGATCTGTTCTACCTGGCGGTGATGGCGCTGGGGGTGTTGACCCTCGCCGCCCGGCCCGTGCCGCAGTCGGCGCGCCCTCCCGCGTTCGCGGTGGGAGCGATCGGCTTGCTGGTGGTGTTCCACCTGCTGCTGGTGGTCCGGGGTCCCACCTTGATGCTGGGGGCGCTCGGGTTCCGGGGCACCGTCTTCCTTGCCCCGATCGCGCTCATGACTCCCCTGGCGTACGCGGAACGACGGGGCCGGCGATTCTCGTTCACCCTGCTCATCCTCGGACTGACCGCGGTCGCGATCATCGCGTTCTGGGAAGCCTACGCCTGGCAACAGGTGCGCGAGGTGCTCGAACTCGAAGAACAACGCTGGACCATGGGGACGCTCAAGGCGAGTTCGACGGTGGGTTCTCCGGGAGCATTGGGCGCGGTGATGGGGGTGGGATTGTTGTTCCTGGTGGCGCGGCTGCTCGAGGGAAAGATGCGAGCGCGGTGGTGGATCGTCCTGTCGGCGGTGGGAGCGTTGTGGATGGGTGGACTGGTGCTGTCCTTCAGCCGGATCTCCCAATTCAGTTTCGGGATTCTCGCGCTGCTGTTGCTCTTGCGCCGTCCCCGTTTGTTCGTTCCGGGAGTCCTGGTCCTGACCGTGGCGGGGGTGATCGCGGACTGGGCCACCCACGGATTCTTCAGCGGGAACCTGCTCGCCACCTTCGGACTCGGTGAACATCTCGACGCGATTCAGAGCACCCAGGACCGGGTCCAGATCATCCGCGAGGTGCTCGACCGCTACTGGCCGATGCGACCCTGGCTGGGATTCGGACTGGGCAGTGCGGGCGCCGCCACCCTGACCCATCTGCAGGACGCCCCCCTGGGGTATCTCTACCTGGACAACATGTACCTGAAGGCCCTGGTCGAAGGGGGGGTCGTCGGATTCTTCGTCCACCTCGTCTCGATCGTGGTGCCCCTGGGCGCGGCGGCGATCCTCGAGCGACGGTTGAGCCGGCGTCCGGCCGCCCCCTGGCGGCGGGCGGCGCTCCGCGGCGCCGGGGCGACGGTGTTGTTCTTCGCGCTGGTGGGAACGGCGAGTACGGTGCAGGAGATGCCGGTGGTGAATCTGTCGTTGTGGTGGGCGGTCGGCTGGCTGGTCGCCGAAGCGGCCCGGCAGCGAACCGAGGACCGCCCCTCCATCCGGAAAGGCCGTCTTCCCGCGGGATGACCGCGGCGGAACCGCCGCGGTCAACCTCCCACCAGCCAGGCGAACGCGGGACTGTAGAGGTGGACGAAGGCGCGCAGTTCGAAGATGTCCTCGTCGCGCTCGGTATTGTCCACATGCTCGATCGATTGCCATCCCACCGTGAGTTCGGCCCGCACCCACGGGGGAAGTTGCCAGGTGGCGCCTCCCTCGGCGATCCATCGCTTCTCGACGGGGGGGCGGGGGAAGGGTTCGCCGACGTGTCCCTCCCGGCTCTCGGTGGTCCAGAGCCGGTTGATGCCCCGGCGCCGCCGCTCGCCGGAGATCCACAGGAGGGTACGTGGGGAAGGTCGCCAACTCAGCCGCAGGAAATGCCGGTCGGTATCCGGGCCCTCGGGCGCGCCCAGGGGCCGCTCGAAATGCTGGGCGTCGGTTCCCAGGCCGCGGTGCAGGTAGGTCCAGCTGCCCAGGCGGCGGTACTCGTAGGAGACCATCCCGCGGGGTCCGAGCGTGCGGTCGAGTCCGATCGAACCCGCGAGCTGGTCGGGCCACTTCTTCCGGCCTTGCGAATCGATCTGCAGGTCGTCCACCAGGAAGGCGCCGTAGAGGTGCCACCCGCGCCACCAAGCCTCGGCGTCGACCTGGTGGAAGACATTGACCTCCTTCTGGTCGCCGCTGCCGCTCTCGATCTGGACCACCGCGTAGATGCTCACCGGGTTCAGGTACTTCAGATCGAACCCTCCGGCCTCGGAGGCCACCACCGCGGTTTCGCTGAGCCCCAGCCGTCCCCAGCGCCACAGGGTGAAGTCGATGCGATGCCCGTAGAAGCTGCGCCGCAGGGAGCTCTGCATCTGCAGGCGGGTGGCGCCTCCGGGCAGGGAGTCGGCCAGGCTGCGGGTGACCCACACCGTCTCGGTGGAGATCTGGCCCGCGAAGGCCTGGAGGCGATGCTTGCCCAGGCGGATCTCCCCCTGGACCAGGTCGGGGGCGGGGGCGGTGGTCGAGAGGATGAGCGAGCCCAGGCGGTCGGGGCCCCAGTCGAGGAAGCGCCGGCCCAGGGTCAACGAAAACCGGCCGGTCCGGTAGCGCAGGTAGGCCTCATCGAGATTGTTGGAGGCCCCGAGCTGGCTGAAGTCGCGGGTGCGGTTGTGCGGGTCGTTGGTTCCCTCGCTGTCGAAGACGAAGCGCAGGTGACCGCTGAGATTCTCCAGGAGGCCGGCGTCCAGCCAGAAACCGACGCGGCTGCGCCAGGCGGGATCGACCGCGTCGCCGTCCCGGACGTCCTCGAAGATGGGATGGAGCTGGCGCGGAGGGTCGGCGGCGAAGGCCAGGAGATCCAGATCGACCGAGGCGGAGAATCCCCGGGGAGAGGCGGAGGATCCCCGGGGTGGAGGGGAATCGGCCCAGGGAGTGAAGAGCATCGGGGCGTACGCAGAGGCGGTCAACCGGCGGAGCGCCTGTTCCCGGTCGCGGGCGGGAAGGGTGGAGAGCGAGCGGTCGAACGCTCCTCTCCGGTGGAGTTCATCGAGGAGGCCGAGGTCGTCGAATGCGGGACCGAGCACCCTCGAGTCCCGGAAGACGCGGTCGCCCAGGGTCACCGCCGGCGCGGGGGCCACTCCGGCGGAAAGCGCCAGCGAGAAGCCCGCGAGCAGGAAGATGAAGGGGAAGGCCCGGCGTCCTGGTTTCGATCGGATCACTGTTTCCTCCGCACCGGTGGATCGCCCCCGGAGTATCCCCGATGCGGAGTGCTCTGACCAGTCCGGGATTTGCGAGCGCGGTGGGGACTCAGGGCCGACGGACGAGGTAGGCGAGATGACGGCCGCAGATGCCATGATCCCGCCGGTAGGAGAAGTACAGCTCCTCGCGGCGGTCGGTGCCGTCGGGACAGATCGACACGCGGGAAGGCTTCAGGCCGGCGGCGACGAGACGCTCGACCGCGGTGCCCTTGAGATCGACGTGGGGACGCGTCCACTTCCTTCCGGCGGACGACGGGTGGCTGCGGTGGACGTGGGAAGCGGGGAAGCGGGAGGCGACCTCTTCGCCCACCTCGAAGGACTCCAGGGAGATCGCGGGACCGATCCAGGCCCGCAACTTCGCGGGATCCGCCCCCAGTCCGACAAGAGCGGAAACCGTCGCGCGCAGCACTCCGGCCACCAGTCCCCGCCAGCCCGCATGGGCGACGCCGAACGGCTTGCCGGCGGGATCCCACAGCAGGACCGGGAGGCAGTCGGCGACCGCGATCAACAGGCCGAGCGAGGAATCCGCGGTGACCAAGGCGTCTCCGTCGCCCTGCAGACCCGGCCGGAGCACGTGGACGACCCGCCGGCCATGTACCTGCCGGCACCAGGCGAAGCGGTCGGCGGGATGGAAAAGGGCACGGGCGAGGACCTTCCGGAGGGCGGCGCGGCCGTCTTCGGCCGAGGCGTCGTCTCCCGGGGGGAAGCCGCGCCGGGTGGTGAGGCCGCCGAGGAAACCGTGCTCTCCGCACAGGCCGGGGGCCGATCGCAGCAGCACCGTGGATCGTGCTCTATCCGACATGGAAGAGGACCCGGCTGATCCACACCCCCAGGACCACCAGGCCCAGGGCGGCGCCGAGCGATCCGACGCGGGCCAGGCGATTGAGTTGCCTGCCGAGCGAGGTGAACCCGACGTAGGCGAAGCCGCCGAGGAAGAGCAGAAGGAAGGGAATCGCGAGCCAGCGATGGTCGGCGATCGCGATCCACAGACCCACGGTGAAGTAGGCGGCCATGGCCAGCTCGAGCCAAGCCAGGCCATTGACCCGCAGTTGGTAGAGACGGGACACGGTGGCGGTCTTTCCCCGCACGCCGTACTTCGGCGTCCGCTGGAAGGGGGACTCGTGTCCCAGCAGGGCTTCGATGACCGCCTTCCCATTGTTGAGGGACATTCCGATGCCCAGGCTCAGCAAGGCCGGGATGAGCCGCATGGTCTTCCAGAACCCCTGCCCCGCGGCCAGTTGGCAGGCCACGTGGTAGGCGATGACGAAGAGCGTCGTGCAGGCGAAGGCGGCGGCGAAGGTGAGGTAGAGGGGATGCCCGGTGTCGAAACGCCGCAGGAGCGTCGGTACCCACAGGAAGCACGGGATGGCCATCAGGAGATAGGCCATGTTGTTGGTGAGGTGGAAGAAGGCTTCGAGCTTGATCCTCCAGGGAAGATTGCTGCGCAGGACCATCGGCAGGAGCTTGCGCGCGGTCTGGATGCTTCCCTTGGCCCAACGATGCTGCTGGGTCTTGAACGCGCCCATGTCGATGGGAAGTTCCGCGGCGGAGACCACGTCGTCGAGGTAGATGAATCGCCATCCCGCCATCTGCGCCCGGTAGGACAGATCCAGGTCCTCGGTGAGGGTGTCTCCTTGCCAGCCCCCCGCGGCGCCGATAGAGTTCTTCCGCCACAGGCCGGCGGTTCCGTTGAAGTTGAAGAAGCGGCCGGTCCGGTTGCGGGCGACGTGTTCGATCAGGAAGTGACCGTCCAGGAAGATCGACTGGAGCCGGGTGAGAAGGGAGTACTCGCGGTTGAGGTGATCCCATCGCGCCTGGACCATGCCGACCTCGGGATCGGCGAAGTACGGGACGGTGCGCCGCAGGAAATCGGGGGGCGGAAGGAAATCGGCGTCGAAGAGGGCGATGAATTCCCCTCGAGCGCACTCGAGGCCTTCGGCGAGGGCGCCGGCCTTGAATCCCTTCCGCTGCTCCCGGTGCAGGTAGCGGACGGGAATCCCCAGCCGCTGCAAGCGGCGCACGAGGGTCTCAAGCCGCGGGGCGGTGCAGTCGGTCGAGTCATCGAGGACCTGGATTTCCAGGCGGTCACGTGGATACTCCATCCGGGCGCAGGCCATCACCAGGCGTCGGGCCACGAAGCGCTCGTTGTAGATCGGAAGCTGGATGGTCACCATGGGCCACCCTGCCTCGTTGGGAGGGAGTGGAGGGCGCCGATCGCGGACCTTCCAGTAGAGGATCAGCAGGAAGAGCCGGTGCAGGCCGAAGAGCCCGAGACCGGCGAGGGAAACGAAGTAGGCGATGATCACGAAGGACATGTAGACGCCGGGGTCGAGAGATCAGGAAAACCTGCGTGGACGGGTCCAGCGCGCGGACTGCATCACTCAGCCGGGAGATCACCGTGGATTCCAATCAGGCACCGCTCCCTGCGGCATGGGCGAGGGTAAGCGCCGGTGGCTCTCTCGGCAAGCCGGACCTGATCTTTCTCCTGCTCTCCGTGGCACTCTACGTCGCCGCCGCTCGTTTCGTGACCTCCATCGACGGGACCCTGGCGTGGATCGGCCTCTACCTGGGGCAATGGTCGCTGTACGGGTGGTGGATCGGGGGCGCTCGATGGGGACGACGCAAGAGCGGGCAGAGGGCCGGCTCTGGGGGCGAGGGTGCACCCGGCGCCTCGCCGGCCTCCTTCACTCCCTGGACAGTGCTCGCCGCCGCGCTCATCTTCCGTCTGGGGG
This sequence comes from uncultured bacterium, assembly GCA_964601275.1. Lineage (GTDB taxonomy): Bacteria > Krumholzibacteriota > Krumholzibacteriia > JAJRXK01 > JAJRXK01 > JAOZPE01. Next base: position 440,245 of record CAZRMV010000002.1, read on the forward strand.
TCGGGTTCACCACTCCCTGGCTTTCCGACGACCTCTACCGCTACCTCCTGGATGGGAGGGTCCTGGCGTCGGGGATCAACCCCTTCCGCTACGCTCCCGCCTCCGAGGTGATCCGGTCCCTGCAGCCGGTCTGGAGCGCGTTGGTGAATCATCCGGATGTGCCCACCATCTATCCTCCGGTGGCGCAGGCGATGGGTCTGTTGGCGGCCTGGCTGCACCTGGGTGTGGATGGGTGGCGGGTGTGGATGAGCCTGGTCGACCTGGGGGCGATCGTCGCGGTGTCCCGTCTCTTCGGGGGGGGGCCGGAGGGCTGGAAGGCGGCCGCGGTGTATGGCCTGTGCCCCCTGGCGGTTTGGGAGTCGGGAGCGAACGGGCACCTCGAGCCGATGATCGCCCTGCTGTTGGTCTCGAGCCTTGTGGCGTGGAGGACAGCGCATCCGGTGCGGGCGGGTGGCTGGCTGGCCGCCTCGGCGCTGGTGAAGCTCTTTCCGTTGGCATTGGTGCCGCTCTTCGTGCGGCGCCGCGGGTTCTGGCTCCTCCTTGCGGCCTCGACCGGAGGCTTCTTGCTGGGATGGCTGCCTTTTGTGGCCGGAGGGGTGGATGTGACGGTGGGTCTGCGGACCTACCTGGCCAAGTGGTCGTTCAACTCACCGGTCCACGCCGGTCTGGAAGCCCTGTTTTCCGGAAGCCTCCTGCCGCGTCTGTTTCCCTTCGCCTTCATCGCCGCCGCCACCGCCTGGGCCGGCCTGCGGAGAGTGGAGCCGGTGCGGGCGGTGCCGTTCGTCCTCTTCGGGTTTCTCTTGTCCGGCCCGACCCTGCAACCGTGGTACGCGCTGTGGCTTTTGCCCTTCCTGGGACCGCGTCCCCACCTGGGTCTGTGGTTCTTCGTTGGAGCGATGGGGCTTTCCTACGAGGTGTGGTGGGAAGTCGCGCAGCGGGGAACCTGGCGGATCGCCCCGGCGTGGAACGTGATCATCTGGACCATCGTCTTGTCGGGCTGGGTGCTCCAGGGGCGCCGCCGCTAGCTGGCCGGCGGGTATTCCTTCAACAGCCCTTCGGCCAGGGCGTGGTAACTCTCGGGAGCGCCCTCGTCCCCGGTTTCCCGTTCGAAGGTTTGATAGGCCTCGACCAGGCGGTCGAGCTCTTCGGAAGGAATGGCCTGCAACGCCATCGGATAGAGGATGTCGTCCTCCTTCTGGATGTGGGCGCGCAGGAGATTGATGTAGCCCACCGAGTTCTCCATGAAGGATTGCCGGTCGTCGCACTCCAGCGGAGCTTCCTTCTCGCCCAGGGCGACGAGTTCGCTGACGTGGTTGCGACCCTGTACGTGCTCGGAAAGCATCACCGCAACCGGTCCGAAGTCGGGGGAGAAGCCGTACTCGCCCATCTTGACGAAGAGGTGGTCCTCTTCCTTCCCGTGGTGCCATCGATCGGCGAAGCCCCGGAAGAATCGAGCATATCGGGCGATGGTCGCCGGCGTGGCGTCCGCCTCGGCATGGACGCGGTTGACGAAGGTTTCCAGGGACGCGAGAACCTCTTCGATCTGACGGTGCTCCCGCATGAGGATTTCGATGGCGGCGTGCACGATGGCTCCTTCGGTTGATGGGGCTGGGTCCGGCGGGACGGCCCAGGGGGGAATGAAGAGGCGCCCTACGATGGACGCCTCTGTGGAATTCATACTGTCAGATCGACGAAAACGCTACTCGTAATTCGCCTTGATCGCGCTCCAGCTCTTGATCTGCGTCGGGACCGAGCAATCGATCTGAGCGGTGATGGTGGCGACATCGCCCCAGGTTCCGAACTGCTGGCCGCTCGGAGTGGGGTTGCAGGTGTCGTCCAGGAAAACGGGATAATCCGGCGGAATGGTGATCGAGGGATCGAGACTGGTCGTCTCCCCGACGCCCGAACCATTCCCGATGGTGAAGGTCAACAGGCAGCCATCGGTGAAGGTCCCGCTGGTATTCCCGTTCACCACCGACGCCACCGGGGTGCTCACCCCATTGATCATGAGGTACTGCACGGTGGAAATCAGGGTCGTGGTGCCCAGGGTACCGGTGCCGTCACCCCAGGGCCACCCCCCCGGGAAGAGGGTGAAGGTTCCTCCCTGGAAGACTTCGGTGTAGACGACCGTGCCTTCACCGTTCACTCGGTTGTCCTGAACAGTGGATGCCGAATTCTCCACGGCGCAGTGGATCTCCCACTGGCTGCCGAGGGTGTTGCCATCCCACGACTGGATGTGCAAGACGTGGGGAAGACCGGAATTCACGCCGGTCCTCCAGTTGGAGGCCCGTCCGGTGTAGAGGGAACCGCCCAGATCGGTGGAATGATAGGTTCCACTGACTGGAACGGCAGCGACAGAGATTGGGAGCACGAGAAGGAGAACGGAAAGCCATACCACACGTTTCATCTTGACTCCTCTCCTTGCAGGAACATTCCTGCGACGTGCGTTCGAACAAGACCACCCGACATCCCATCCACCCATCACGGGGACAAGGATACCACGTTCGTTCGGTCGTGAGTAGAAAGGTCGAGCCCGGGTCGGCGTGGGGTTCCAAAAGATTCCAAGTCAATGGAAGGCCGACTTGAACGCGCCCGTCGACCTGGTTCTGACCGGTACCGTCGTCTGGTCGAAGGGAAGCTCGTGCGCGATGAAGATCTCCTTGTTGGGCCGGTTGGGAACCGACCCGGTGGTGCCGCAGAAGAGGAGACTCCGGCTGTCCGGGCTCCATTCGCAGAAGTCGTCGAAGGCGTCCATTTCAACCGTCACCCGGACGACCCGACCCGAACCGTCGGCGCGAACGATGGCGATATCCCCCAGGCCATCCCAGCGATCGGTGGTGAACGCGATCCATCGTCCGTCGGGAGACCAATCGGGATGGCGGTTCTGGCTCCGCTCGGGAGTGATGAGTCGATACCTGCCGTCGCTCAGCCGCACGGCGCTGATCGAGCGGTGTTCCCGTTCGTCGCCCACATAGGCGATCTCCTGGTCGTCCGGACTCCAGGTCGGGTGCTTGTTGTTGCTGCCCAGGAAGGTGCGCTGGATGGCCGCAGCGGGATCGTCGGGCCGATCGATCGGCGCGGTGTAGACCTGGTAGCCGGTGGTCGGAGGTTGGGCGGGGCGGTCGCTGTCGAATGCGATGAAGCGGGAGTCGTTGCTCCAGTTGGGAAAGCGTTCGTTGGCCCCGGGGTAGCGCTGGAAGAAGAAACCCTCGGCCCAACGCCCGATGGGCCAGATGTAGAGATCCCAGTCGTGCCCGTTGTATCGCATGCAGGCTCCCCACTTGCCGTCGGGGGAACGCCGGGGGTGGTAGGCGTCCTGGGCCAGGGGCTGGATGGACAGGACCTGGTCGCCGGAAAGCCGCATCGTCCAGAGATTCTGCGGGCCGCAGAACCACTTGCCCTGAGGGCAGATCGTCTCGCCGCTACTGAAGAGGACCACGGTCGCGTCGGGCGACCAGGTGGACCAGTTCTCGTCCCGGGCGGTGTGGGTCAATTGCACCAACTGGACACCAAGGGCCGGAATCTGCGCGAACGCGAGCAGCAGGAAGACGAAGGTCACCCGCCACGCAAACGGGCGGCGGGACGGTGAGAAGTGATGCAGCAAGGGAACCTCCACGCCTTGAAGCCGGGGACATACCTTGCCATGGTACACAGAAATCTCTGTTTCGCCGGTCGGGACGCGGCCCATAGGATTTGACGATGCAGTTGGATCTGGCCTATGATCGTCGCGTCGCGGGGTCTTCGACGGGTTCCTCCTGAACCCCCGCGGCGCGCCATGCGAAGACTCCTTCGTTTCCTGCCCGGGCTGCCGATCTGTTCGATCTGGCTTCTGACCGCCGCGCCCGGGGCCGCCCAACCCAACTTCGTCGACCGCGCTCCCGATCTGGGAGTGTCCTTCACCTGGGCTGCGACCTTCAGCATGGGGGACTTCGGGGCGGGCGTTGCTCTGGACGACATCGACGACGACGGCGATCTCGATCTCCTGGTGGGCGCCAAGTCGAACACCCCGCTCCAGGTCTACCGCAACGACGGCGCGGTGTTCACCGACATCAGCGACCAAGCCGGGATCGGCGACGCGGGCGACGTGAAACAGATCCTGCTGGCCGACATCGACGACGACGGCGACCGCGACTTGGTGGTGGGAGGGTGGACTCTGCAACCGGGGAGCACGAGCAGCTTCGTCGGAGGATGGCTCTGTCTCTACGCGTCCAACGGCGATGGAACCTTCAGCGAGAGGACCGGGGGAAGCAGCCTGGAACCCACCAGTGCGGGACTTCCGACCGGCATCACCGCGGGGGACTACGACCGGGACGGGGACCTCGACCTCTACGTGGCGTACTGGAAGTCCGGTCCGGCGGGGCCGGAAAGCGCCAATCGTCTCTATCGCAACGAGGGGAACTTCGACTTCAACGAGGTGGGGTCGGCGGCGGGCGTCGCCAGCACGAAGAAGAGCTACCAGGCGGTCTTCACCGATCTCAGCGGTGATGGATGGCTCGATCTCGTCGTGGCCCAGGACAAGGGAGGCGGGGCGACCTATTACGAGAACCAGCGCAACGGGACCTTCCTCGATCGTTCGGTCGAGAGTGGTCTGGACGGATTCCGGTCGGGTTCGAACACCTATGCCGACGGGATGGGGATCGCGGTGGGGGACTACGACAACGACGGGCGGATGGACGTCTACATCACGAACATCCCCGACGGGAACCTTCTCTACCACAACCTCGGGGGAGGCCAGTTCGAGGAAGTCGCCGCCCCGAGCGGAACCATCAGCCAACGCATCGGGTGGGGAACCGAGTTCATCGATTGCAACCACGATGGCTACCTCGACCTCTACGTGACCGACTTCAGCGGGGGAGGCATGAGCGACAACGTCGACCGCCTGTACCTGAACGCGGGCGACGGCAGCTTCAGCGATATCGCGCCGACTTCGGGCCTTGGCTTCGGCGACGATGGCTTTGCGTCGGCGGCGGGCGACCTCGACGGCAACGGACGGGTCGATCTGGTCACCCTCTCCTCGGGAGCTCCCCTGCGCGTCCTGATGGACGAGGGATCGGGGGGGCACTGGATCCATCTGGAGCTGGTAGGGGTCAGCGGCAACCGGGACGCGGTCGGGGCCAGGGTGCGGGTGGTCGCGGGGGGCATGGTGCAGTACCGCGAACAGAGAGCGGGCGGCTCCTACCTCGCCTTCCCTTCGCACGAACTCGAGTTCGGGCTGGGTTCGGCGGGTTCGGTCGACACCCTCCAAGTGGACTGGCCGGATGGATCCGTCGAGCGGTGGTTCCAGGTGAACGCGGACCAGCGGTTGGAACTGGTGCAGGGAACCGGTCTGGTTCCGGTGCTCACCGCGCCGCAGTTGTCCGTCGACGGGATTTCCGGCCATGCCGGGACAGAAGGGGTGATCCTGCGCTGGGTGGTCGACCTGGCGGCCCGCTGGACGCGATTCACCCTGATGCGCAGCCTCGACGGTGGGGTGGAAGAGGTAGCGGTCCGCATCGAGGCGCTCGAGGGTCGGTCGAACTATTCCTGGAACGAACCGACGAGGTACTCCGGGTCCGCGCGGAGTTATCGCCTGGTCAGTGAGCGGGCGGGCCAGGAACTCGCAAGCTCCACGCTCGAGCTGGCTCCCCGCCGCTTTGCCCGGGTGGTGGAGGTGGCCGCTCCGGTGCCCAATCCCTTCAACCCCCGGGTGCGACTCCGTTACCGCGGCCAGGCGGGAACGAGGGTGGGTCTGCGCATCGTGGACCCCGCCGGGCGGACGGTGCGGCGCTTCGCGCCGGCCGGGGGGGATATCGGCTGGAACGAGCTGGTCTGGGATGGTACCGACGACCGGGGACGTGCGGTCGCCGGGGGCAGCTACCGCTTCGTGGTGGAAAGCGGGGGACGCCGGGTCTCGGCTCCCTTGACCCTCGTGCGCTGAGCCCGCGCATCCTGCACCGGACGCGGGGGCGCCTTGATTCCTTCTGTCGGCCCATGGTTCGCTCGATCCCGAGCGATCGTTCGAACCCTCTCCCGGGCAAACACAAGAACAAACGATCTTGTATTCCTGAATCTTTCCTCCAACTTGGACGGTAGAGCCTTCCGGTCCCCCGTTCCCGCCGACGCGGTTGGAGCTGGCCGTGGAAGGAGATGTCCACCGGTCCCCTCCCGACGAGATCGGGGTTCTGGGGACGGATTCGAGGAGGCTGAGATGCACGGGAGCATGGATCGTCCCCCGCGGACCGCAGTTCTCTCCATGGTCGGGTTCCTGCTGGCCCTGGGAGCCCTCGTCGCAGCGCTACCTGTTTCGCCGGCACGCGCCGAGACCGAGGAATGCCTGGGCTGCCACGCGCCCGAGGAGGACATGGTCGACACCGCGTTCCAGGTGGACCCGAAGGGCTGGAACGCGTCGGTGCATGCCGAGGCGGGTTTCGAATGCACCGACTGCCACGAGGACAAGGGGGACTTTCCCCACGAAGAGGGCGCGCCGAAGGTGCGGTGCGCGCAGTGTCACGAGGATGCGGCGGACGAGTTCGGGGGAGTCCACGCGGAATCCATTCGGCAGGCGAAGGGCGGGGAGAGTCGAACGACGCCGTTCGACCCGGTGAATCCCTGCGTCAATTGCCATGGCGAGCACGATGTGCGCGCGGTGGATGATCCGCTGAGCCGGGTGTATTTCCGCAACGTTCCCGGCACGTGCAGCACCTGCCATGGTGACTTGAAGATCATGCGGGCGGCGGGGCTCACCAATGGGCCGGCGGACAGCTACTCCAAGAGCGTCCACGGACTGTGCCTGAAGGATCCGGACAAGAAGCCCGCGGTGTGTACGGCGTGCCATGGTCCCCACGACATCGAACCCGCGAACAATCCCAGGTCGAAGATCAATCCCTTCAACATCTCCCGAACCTGTGGCGAGTGCCATCGGACGGAGAGGGAACAGTACGACAGCTCGGTGCACGGGAGGGCCTTCCAGCGGGGAGTGACTACGGCCCCGGTGTGTACGAGTTGTCACGGGATCCATTCGATCAAGATGGTGAACGTGGAGGAGGGCGACGAACGGGAGAAGAGCCTGGCGCGCACGACCTGTCCGGCATGTCACAACAGCGCCGCCCTGATGAGCGAGTTCGACATCGCTCCCTCCCGGGTCAAGAGCTACCGGGCGAGCTACCACGGGCTGGTGACCGCCCGCGGCGGAGCGCGGGCTGCCGACTGTGCCAGTTGCCACGGAATCCACGCGATCTATCCCTCGAGCGATCCCCGGTCGTCGGTGAATCCGGAGAACCTGGACCGGACCTGCGGCAAGTGCCATCCGGGGGCGAAGGGCCAGTTCGCCCGGTACCCGGTGCACTTCGACGAGTCCCTGGTGACCAGCACGGGGGAGAAGGTGGTCGTCTGGGTGAAGCGGATCTACTGGGTACTCCTGGTCGGCGTGCTGGGGGGGATGTTCCTGCACAACCTCATCATCTTCCTGTACTACGTGCGGAAGAAGTGGCGCGCGGAGAAGAAGGAGCCCAGTCGCTTGCGCTTCAGCCGAAGCGAGGTGCTGCAGCATTCCCTCTTCGTGATGTCCTTCCTCCTCTTGGCCTTCACCGGGTTCATGCTGGCGTATCCCAACAGCTGGTACTCGCAGATCCTGGCCCATCTGGGCTTCACCGAGGAGCTGCGCCGCTGGGTGCACCGGGCCTCGGCGGTGGTGATGGTTTCGGTGAGCCTTTTCCACGTGGGATGGGTGCTGTCGTCGAGCTACGGCCGCAAGGAGATCCGGCGGGTCGCCCCGCGGCTTCGTGACGCCCGCGAGATGTTGCAGAACCTGCGCTACCACCTGGGGAGCAGCGACCTTCCCGCCGCGTTCGGGAAGTTCGACTACCCGGCCAAGGCGGAGTACTGGGCACTGGTGTGGGGCACCCTGGTGATGGCCCTGACCGGCGCCATGTTGTGGTTCCCGGTCTTCACCTCGACCTTCCTTCCCGCGTGGACGGTGAAAGTGGCCCAGGTGATCCATCTCTTCGAGGCGTGGCTGGCCACCTTGGCCATCCTGATCTTCCACTTCTTCTACGTGGTCTTCCATCCCGAGGTCTATCCACTGAGCTTCGCCATGTGGCATGGGCGGATGCCGAGGCGCCTGGCCGAAGAGCATCATCCGCGGTGGAGCGAAGACGAGGACGCGCCGCCGAAGGCGCCGGCGGAAGGGGAGCAAGCTTCCTAGGAAGCGCACTCGCGGGCGCGGACTCAGCGGGGCGGGCGCGGATTCTCCAGGCAGAGCTCCACCAGATCGTCGATGCGGGCGGTTCCCGCGCACAGGACCGTGTCGGCGGCGCCCCAATAGATGGTGAGGTTTCCATCGTCGCCGGGCAGGGCCCCGCAGGTGAAGACCACGTTGGGAACGTAGCCCGAGCGTTCCCAGGGATCGCGGGGGGAAAGCACCCACTCGTCACTGACTCCCGCCAGGCGGGCGGGGTTGTCCAGTTCGTGCAGGGCCACCCCGAGGCGGTAGACCGCGCCGGCCATGGTCTCGAAGACCCCGTGGTAGAGGCTGAGCCAGCCGCGCGGGGTTCGGATCGGGGGCGCTCCGGGGCCGATCTTCATCTCGTCCCAGTGGTACTTCAGGGGCTTCATCACCACCTCGGCCTCGCCCCAGTGGATGAGATCGGAAGACCATGACAGCCAGATCGACCAGGGGTCGATCTGCGAGTGGGGCCGGTCGAGCCGGGCGTACCGTCCATCGAAGCGCTCGGGGAAGAGCACCACGTTGCGCATGTCGGTCTCGGAGATGAAGGCCAGCCGCTCGACCGTCTTGAAGTCCCGGGTGCGGGCGAGGCCGATCCGGACTCCGTGGGGGGAGTAGGCGCTGTAGGTGATGTAGTACTCGCCGTCGATCGGGGTGATCCGGGGGTCTTCCACCCCGAAGGTCTCGTATTCGGCGAAGATTCCCTCGCTCGCGGGAACCATGAAGGGGGTGGGGGCGACCTCGAAGTGGAATCCGTCGTGGCTCTCGGCGAGACCCAGGATCGAGCGGCCGTTGCGCAGGTGGGAACGGAAGAGCAGGATGACGCGATCCTCGAAGCGGGCGGCCGCGGCGTTGTGGACGGTCTCCACCGGGTAGGGAACGTCCTCGGGGGTGAGGATGGGGTTGCCGGGGTGGCGTTGGATGAGGTCGATTGGCTTGGTCATGGGTTTTCCTCCTGGGCCCTGAGACCGGGTTCAGGGGCTGGGGCCGTGCCGTCAAGGATCTCCCGGTAGACCCGGAGGTAGTTCTCGGCCATCCGGTGGACGGAAAAACGGCGCTCGACATCCTTGCGGCAGGCGCGGCGGTCGATCGTGGCGACTCGCTCCACCGCGCGCACCGCCTCGTCCAGGCTCTCCACGAGAAAACCGTTCTCGCCGTCGCGGAGGATCTCGGGCATCGAGCCCTTCGGGTAGGCGATCACAGGCGTTCCACAGGCCATCGATTCCACCACGCTGAGACCGAAGGGTTCTTCGAAATGGATGAGGTGCAGGAGCGCCCGGGCGCGGCCCAATAGCTGCGGCCGGCGGTCGGGGCCGACCGACCCCAGGTACTCCACCTGCTCGCTGTCGAGAAAGGGAGCGACCTCCTTCTGGAAGTACTCCTCATCCTGGACGATCCCGGCAATCACGAGCCGGCGGCCGGTGCGGCGGGCCACCTCGATGGCGTCACGGGTCCCCTTGTCGGGATGGATACGGCCGAAGAAGAGGAGGTCGTCACCGCCTTCTTCCGTCCAGGGGAAGAGGTCGAGGTCGATGCCGTGGTGGATGGTGGCGATGTAGTCGAGCTCGGGGTTGCGGTCGGCCTCGCTGATGGCCACATAGTGGACCCGCGGATTGTACTTGCGGTAGACCGGGAGGATGCCGGGGGAAGAGAAGCCGTGGATAGTGGTGAGGATCGGGGTGTCAACGAGCCCGGAATAGCTCAGGGGAAGGAAGTCGAAGTGGTTGTGGATGAGGTCGAACTCCTGCGCCCGCTCGAAGACCGAGGCGATGTGCAGGCACTCCCAGACCTTGGGGTCGATCCCGGGGTCCTCGGACCAGGGGCGGGGGCAGACCCAGGCCAGGCGGCCCCGGGTGATGGAATCGCCGGTGGCGAAGAGGGTGACATCGACCCCCATTTCGACCAGCTCCTCGGTGAGGAGACTGACCACGCTCTCCCAGGGGCCGTAGTGCCGGGGAGGGGTGCGCCAGGAAATGGGGCTGAGCATCGCGATTTTCATGGCGGGCATCTTGTCGCGGTGTGGCGGCGCCGGAGTCGCCCCGGGCGCCGGGTTGTCCTCTTCGGGCCCCGACATGGTGTTGCCAGAACTCCTGCTGAACGTACTATGATACTTCCGATGTTGTCTCCAATGATACTTCGTCGGAGGGGCAGGCCAAAGCAGGATCGGCCGCTCCCCGTCGGCGTTCGGCCCCGGGAGAGTCGAGGCCGAACCGAGGGCGGCGTCTCTTCCGTCGTCAGGTGAAGTCATGGGTACCCCAGAATCGCATACCGCTTCGGATTCACGGTCCGCTCCATTGCTCGCGCGGCGTAAGAAGATCGTCATCCGGCCCGAGGCCGGCCGGGTGATCACCCGCTTCTACCTTCCGGGCTCGGAGGAACATGCCCGGAACGTGGTGCGCCGGGTGCTCTCCCTGAGCCGGGTGGAGGTTTCCCGGCTTCTCGACCGCATCCTGAGCGACTTCTCCCACCGGCACCGCCGTTTCCGGAGCACCCTGGAGCAGAACTTCTCGAGGGTCTCGAACTTCGTGCTGAACGTCGAGAGCCTCACGCAGGAGCAACGGCTCTTGATCGGGGCGTACTTCACCGCGGAATTCTCGATCGAGGCCGCGGCGTTGTTCAACCCGTCGATCGTCCCGGTGCCCTCGCAACCGGGCGACGAGGAGGGCTCGTCCCGTTTCATCATGAGCTTTCGGGCCACCGGGGAAGGGCACATCTCCTCGATCGAGTTCCGGGGCGGGATCATCGACGCGAACAACGATATCTACTTCGATCCGGTGAGCCGCTACGTCGACACCCCGGTCATCCATCCTGACCCCAGCTACGACCGCCACCTGTTCCGGCTGAAGCTCCTGGAGATGGGGGCGGCCAACGAGGTCACCCACCATCTCCTGTTGCGGCTTCCGGAGACCTTCACCCTGAGCGAGCTACAGGATGGCATCGAGGAGTTGAGGGACAACGAGGACTTCCCGACGGAAGCGCGCCGGGAGGCCATGGATATGGCCCTCTGGCTGGCGTACTCGAACTACGAGATGGAGTTCCGGCCGGATCATCCGCTGAGCGAGCGCGTGATCTTTCCGGTTTCCGAGTCGGAGCGCAATGGAATCGAGGACGCCCGCTTCGTGCGCTTCGTCGACGACGATGGGGAGGTCACCTACTACGCCACCATCACCGCATACAACGGCGAGACCATCCTCCCCCATCTCATCGAGACCAAGGATTTCCTGAAGTTCAAGATGATCACCCTGAACGGCCGGGAGGCCCAGGGGAAGGGGATGGCCCTGTTTCCCCGGAAGGTCCACGGGAAGTACGCGATGCTCTCCCGGCAGGACGGTGAGAGCAACACCATCATGTTCTCGGACAACCTGCACTTCTGGCAGGAGGCGCAGCTTCTCCAGGAACCGGAGCATCCCTTCGAGTTCCTGCAGATGGGCAACGCGGGGTCACCCATCGAGACCCCGGAGGGCTGGTTGGTGCTGACCCACGGGGTGGGCCCCATGCGCACCTACAGCCTGGGAATCGAGCTTCTCGACCTGGACGATCCCACGCGGATCATCGGCCGCATTCGCGAGCCCATCCTCACTCCGAACGAGTTCGATCGCGAGGGGTACGTTCCGAACGTGGTGTACAGCTGCGGATCGATGATCCACCAGGAAGAACTGATCATTCCCTATGCGTCGTCCGATCATCGCTGTGGGATTGCGACGCTGTCAGTGCCGAAAGTCCTGGAGCGGCTTCGGCAAGGTTGAGCCGGCCCCGGCCTCGGAAATTGTAGACCGCAAGCAGCGCCATGAGCCAACTCAGGGTGGACTCGGCGCCCTCGTTCTCGTTGACGCCGCGCGCCTCCAGGCCGTCCCGGCATCCTCCGGTCACCGAATCGTAGAGCGGCAGGCCCAGATCGTTGTCCCCCTGGTACCAGTTGAAGCTCCGGTAGAGGAAGTCGATCCACTCGTTCTCGTGGGTGCAGTTGTAGGCCTCGATGCAGGCGGCGACCATGGCGGCGGCCTCGAGGGGTTGCTGGGCGAAAAGGGCGCGGCCGCCGTCGCGGGTCAACCATCCGTCGTTGCCGATGGGGCTGAAGTGTCCGTGGGCTCGATCGGTCTGCACCTCCTTGAGCCACTTCAGGGAGCGCAGGCCGACCGAGACCATGCGGGGGTCGGGAAGGGTGCGTCCGGCCAGCAGCAGGGCCTGGGGAAGCCGCGCGTTGTCGTAGGTGACGATATCCTCGCACCACGGCCAGCCGTCACTGGTCCGCTCCTCGAAACGACGGGAGAGATCGACCGCCAGGGTGCGCAAGACCTTCCTCGTCGCCTCGTCGTCCTCGTGGTGCCGCAGGTAGGCGTGGATGCCGAGAATGGAGAAGGCGATCGCGCGCGGGGCGGTCAGCCGCTCCGCGGAGTGCAGGGCCCGGTGGAAGAGTTCGGAGGCGACGATGGCATCGCCCCGGTTCCGCTCGGGGGCCGAGGCGACACCCAGTCCCCAGAGGGCCCGGCCGTGGGAGTCTTCCGAGCCGTATTCCTCGAGCCAGCGCCGATCGTAGGACATGAAGTTGCGGAACCGCCCGCTGTTCGGATCGAAGGCGTGGGAGAGGAACCCCAGGTAGATGGCGTTGAGACGGCCCAGGCCGGTGTCGTTCGGCCGGAGATCCTGGAGCATTCCGGTGACGATCAACGCCCGGGCGTTGTCGTCGACGCAATAGCCGTGGTTGCGATCGGGGATGGTGTAGCGGGAGTGCTGGAGGATGCCGGTGTCGTCGGTCATGCGATAGAGATGGTCGAGCTTGATCTCGGGCAGGCGTGGCTGCCGGCGTCCCACCGTTTCCAGGCGGTGCCGCGGAATCTCCCGGCGGAGGGGACGTTCGATCGCGTCGATGAAGGTGTCGAGATACAGTCCGCCCACTTCCGGCCAGATCATGCGACGCCCGTACTGGTAGGCTCGTTGCGCCATCTGGTCGCGCTGCTCGGGGTGATCGAGAAGGTCGAGGATGGTCCGGGTCAGGGCCTTCTGGTCGCGGAAGGGAATGAGCCGTCCCCGGTTCTCGGCGAGGAGTTCCTCGGCGTACCAGTAGTGGGTGGAGACCACCGCCTTTCCGGAACCGAGAGCGTAGGCGAGGGTGCCGGAGACGATCTGCGCCTCGTTGAGGTAGGGGGTGACATAGATGTCGGCGGCGCCGATGAACTCGACCAGGTCCTCCTCGCTGACGAAGCGGTCGTGGAAGAGCACATGATCGGCCACGCCCAGGGTCTTGGCCCGCAGTTGCAGACCGAGCCGGTAGCTCTCCCCTTCCTTGGCCTTCAGGTGGGGGTGGGTGGCTCCGACGATCATGTAGATCACGTTTGGATGCTTCTCGACGATCTCCGGGAGGGCGTCGATGATACTCTCCAGGCCCTTCCCCGGGGAAATGAGCCCGAAACTGAGGATGACACACTTTCCCTTGACCCCGAATCGCTCCTTGTAGTGGGCCGAGGGCACGAAAGGCGAGTCGGGAATGCCGTGGGGGATGAGGACGATCTTCTCGTCGGGCACGTGGTAGATGTGGCGCAGGAATTCCACCGAGCGCTCGCTCATGACCACCAGCCGGTCGGAGAGGTCGGCGAGCTGCACCAGGATGCGGCGCTGCTGGTTGTTGGGATCGCGGAGGATGGTGTGGAGGGTGGTCACCACCGGCATGTTGAGGGTCCGCAGGAGCTCGATGATGAAGCTGCCGTGGTTTCCTCCGAAGATCCCGTACTCGTGCTGGAGGCAGACCACGTCGACCCGGTTGAGATTGAGCAGATCGGCGGCCAGGCTGTATTCGCTGAGGGTGTTCTGGTCGATCTCGAAGCGAACCGCCGGAGGATAGCCGTAGCCCTCGGGGCGATCGTTCATCGCGATGGCCCAGCAATCCCGATCGGGGACGTTCCCCTGGATGGCTTGGAGAAGGTGGGTGGTGAAGGTCGCGATGCCGCAACGACGGGGGAGGTGGTTTCCGATGAGGGCGATCGACTGAAGGCGGGACCAGTCCTTCCTCGATGCGCTGCCTGGGTGATGGTCCATGAGCACTCCCTTCCTGGCTTTCGCCAGCCGGCAACCCAGTGGGTCCATCCAAGGATGACGACAGTGTAGCACCGATGACCGTCGGCGACGAGGTTTCACTCGGCGCGCGAATAAAGCTTCCTCAGTTCCTCCTTGGCCTTCTCGAGGATGCGACGCCGTTCCTCGGGAAGATTGCGTCCCGCGCGGTTGATGTAGAACACCAGCATGGACATGGCCGAGCGGAACGGGGGCGCCTTGCGGCGGGTGCTCTTTTCAGCCGAGCGCTTCAGGGAACGGGCGATCCGGCGGGGGTCATCCCAGGTGAACACCCCTTCCTCGAGGTCGAGGGCCTGACTCTGTCGGGTGACCCGGGCGGACCAGTTCTTGTCCCTCGCCGCCCGGCGCCTGGGGCGCGACGAGCTGCTTCGTGCCTTCCGGGGGACCTCTCGGGTGGCTGTCATGGCATGACCTCCGATGATTCGGTTCCGAGCCGTTCTCCTCGTTTCGCCAGGGGTGGGAACCCCCCGGCCTGCGTCGGTTCAGGATACACCCGAAGGGGCCGGGCGGTTTCATCCCGGCCCATCTGACGATGGCGATTCCCTCCGATGTTCCTAGAATGGGAAGCAGTCCCCAGGGTTCATCCAAAGGAGTTGCGGTATGAAGTCGGCGATCAAGGTGCTCGGAATCTCTCTCCTGTTGCTGACGGTTTCCTCGAGCGGAAAGGTGGCGGTTTCGAAGGCGGCCGCATCCGCCGGAACCCCGGCTCCGGCGTCCGGGGATCCGGGGCGGTCGATCGTGGTGGAAGACGTCGGGTTCTCCACCCCGGAGTCGGTCGAGTATTACGCCGCCGAGGACGTGTACTTGGTGACCAACATCAACGGCGACCCGACCGCGGCCGACGGCAACGGGTTCATCTCGAAGCTCGGGCCCGATGGAAAGGTCATCGCGCTCCGGTGGATCGACGGCGCGAAGGAGGGGGTGACCCTCAACGCGCCCAAGGGGGCGACGGTGGTGGGCTCGCGGCTGCTGATCGCCGATCTGGACCAGATCCAGGTCTTCGAGCTTCCCAGCGGAGGCCAGGAAGCGTCGATCACCATCGAGGGAAGCACCTTCCTGAACGGGATGACCCCCGGCCCCGATGGGTCGATCTTCGTGACCGACAGCGGGTTCAAGGCCGGTTTCAAGGCATCGGGCACCGACGCGATCTACCAGGTGTGGCCGGACGGCCGCCACAAGACCATCCTGAAGGACAAGAAGATGGGGCACCCCAATGGCATCTGGGATGACGGGGGAAGCCTCGTGGTCAACACCCTGGGTACCGGCAAGCTCTTCCGGGTCACCCTGGACGGCAAGAGAACCGAGATGCCCGCACCCCCGAAGGGGACCCTCGACGGCCTGGTCAAGCTCGCGGACGGACGTTTCCTGGTGACCAGTTGGGAAGGGTCGGCGGTCTACGCACTGCATCCGGATGGGAGCTATCACGTTCTCGCCGAATCCCTCAAGTCTCCCGCGGACATCGGCTTCGATCCCCGGCGGAACCGCGTATTGGTTCCCCTCTTCCAGGAAGACAAGGTGGTGATCGTGCCGGTCGGGGAGTCGGGGGAGGATGGTGGCGGCTGGCGCCCCGGGCGGTGAACGTGCCGGCTCCCGAACCTGAACCGGTGGGCTTCCGGAAGGACGAGGGGCTCCAGAACGCCTACGACTCCGCCTGGTCCTTGGGGGCACCGCGCCGCAGCCCGATGAACACGTAGGTCAGGGTGGCGGCGACGGTCAGGTACACCGGGGTCATGATCAGGCTGATGGCGAGGGTCCAGTTCAACGCGTCGTGCCAGCGCGCGGCGATGTAGATGAGCCAGGGCACGAAGATCATGATGGCGGCGGCAAACCCCCACATCATGGCGATCGAGCAGTATTGAAGTGCATTGATGAACGAACGGTACATCAGTTCGCCTCCAGCGTCGGGGGTGGCGAGGAGGAACCCTGCAGTCTCGGGGTGTCCGGTTGATAGCTGATGACCCGGTCGGTCGTCTGCCGCACCGCGACCTCACGGCCTTCCTCGATCTCCCAGATGGAGATGAGAGGGAAGAATTTGGCGAAGACCATGAACCCGAGGCAGAAGGCGGCAAGGGCTCCGGCGAAGATGCTGATCTCGGCCAGGGAAGGCCAGTAGGGATGGCTGTGGAAGTCCACGTAGGGAACCGACAGTGAGGGGACGACGATGATCAGGCGTTCCAGCCACATCCCGATCACGATTCCGATGGAGACGACCAGGATCCATGGAATGGTGCGGGTTCGCTTGCGCGAAAGGATGGCGATGGGAAGGACGAAATTGAGGAAGACCATCGACCAGAATGGAATGGCATAGGGGCCGGTGAGCTTGAACATCATCACATCCATCTCGGCCGGTTCCTGGCCGAAGAACCCGGTCAGGTATTCGGAGAATGTGAGGTAGAACCAGATCGCGGACATCACCAGCAGGAGTTTGGAGAGGTTGGCGAAGTGGACCTGCTTCAAGTAGGCCTCGAGATGGTAGACGGAACGGAACACGATCATGACCACCATCAGCGCGGCGATGCCGGAGAAGATGGCGCCGGCCACGAAATAGGGGCCGAAGATGGTGCTGTGCCACCCGGCCTCGAGGGTCATGGCGAAGATGTAGCTGATGACGGTGTGTACCGAGACGGCGACGGGGATGACCAGGATCATCAACAGATTCATGGCCCGCTCGAGGACGTGGTGTTGTGCCGGTGTGCCCTGCCATTTCCAGCTCAGGAATTCGTAGAGCCAGTGCGGGCTGGTGCCGCGGTCGCGCAGCTTGGCGATGTCGGGGATCAGCGGCAGGTAGAGGTAGATGCTGCTGGCGGCCAGGTAGGCCGTGATGCTCATGACGTCCCAGAGCAAGGGACTTTGCAACCGGCCCCACTTGAAGACGTTGAGAATGCGGTCGGGGCGGCCGAGGTCGATGATGGGGTGGAGACCGCCGATCAGCAACACGATCGCGGTGATCACCTCGGCCATCCGGGTGATGGGGCGGCGCCATTCGGCCTGGTTGAGGCGCAGGATGGCCGAAATGAGGGTTCCCGCGTGGCTGATGCCGATGAAGAAGACGAAGTTGATGATGTAGAAACCCCAGGTGACCGGCTGATTCATCCCGGTGACGCCCAGGCCGAGGCGGAATTGCCGGATGTACTGGTAGATGCCGAACAGGAAGATGGCGAGAAAGAAGGCGAACGAGGCGTAGAAGCGCGGGCCGGTGTGTTCGATGGGCCGGAAGAGGGCCTCGTCGATGTCTTCCTTGATGGGGTGAGTGTACTCAGACACGGCGCTCCCTTTCGTCGAGGTAGTAGATGGCCGGTCCGGTGCCGAGCTCCTCGAGAATCCTTCGCGCGCGCGGGCTACGTGACATCGTGGAAACAGTGCTGTTCTCGTCGAGGAGATCCCCGAAATGGATGGCTTTGGCGGGGCAAGCCTCGACGCAGGCGGGTTGGTAATCGCTCTCGAGGACGTCCCGTCCGGCAATGGCCGCGTCGTCGCGCGCCTTCTGCAGGCGATGATGACAGAAGGTGCACTTCTCCACGACCCCGTGGTAGCGGAGCGAGACGTCGGGGTTGGTGTGCGCTCGCAGCTCGGGTTCCCACTGTGGCTCGTACCAGTTGAAGACCTTGACCGTGTAGGGGCAGGCGGCCATGCAATACCGGCAACCGATGCACCGCGGGTAGATCTGGCCGACGATCCCGTCGGTTCCCTTGTAGGTGGCGTGGACTGGGCAGACCCAGGTGCAGGGGGCGTTTTCGCAGTGGTAGCACATGGCCGGATAGGCGGTCACCTTGACCCGGTCGCCCTCGGCCTCTTCCCGCCGGGCGACCCGGATCCAGTGCATGACGCGGCCTCGCTGGGCCTCTTCAGGTGACACCTCCGGGACATTGTTCTCGGACTTGCAGGCGGCGACGCAGGCAGTGCATCCGGTACAGCGATCGAGGTCGATGACCATTCCCCAACGGCGCTGCCGAAAACCCGAGGAAGCGTTCTTTTCTGCCATCTCGTCCTCCTGGTCCCTTACGCGCTAGGCCCGTTCGACGAACACCGGAATCGGTCCCCAGGCGGGGGCGCCCGTCACCGTGTCGGTGCGGGCCAAGGTCAGCTCGAGCGGGTTGACGCCGCGGCCGGCGGCGATGTGTCCCAGAGCGGTGTGCCCGAAGCCGACGGGAGCAGCCACCACCAGGCGACGCACCGTGCGGGTCACCACCGCGATCGAGCGGATCTCGCCTCGAGGACCGCGGATCTTGATCTCGTCACCGGAGCTGATGTTGCGTTGCCCGGCGTCGTCCGGGTGGATCTCCAGCCAGGACTCGCACGGAGTTCCGTGCAACATTCCGGCGAGTTCCAGCAACATGGGGCGATTGAGCAGCTTGCCTCGTTGACCCGCCGCCAGGTCGAAGGGAACGAGCCAGAGTTGTTTCGGGGCCAGTTCCGGGGGCGGGGGAGGAAGGGCGTCGCCCCGGATCCGGGGCGACGGGTTTCCTTGCGGCGCTGGACTTCCCGTTGCGGACCCGGATGCGATCCAGAGGATCTCGCCGGCGAGGAGGCCCTTGGCGGTGGCCTCGGGGCGCTGGTTCTTCAGGGGGAATCGTCCTTCTTCTCCGGTAATGGAGCCACGGGGATCCCGCGCGAGGACATCGGCGGCCGCGGCGACGAGAGCTTGCATGGTTGCCGCCGGAGGCCTGACTCCTTTCGGGCCGAGACCCTTCGCCGCCAGTTCGAGGAAGAAGTCCTCGGGAGGGTGCGCGTCGATGACGGGCACGATGGCGGGTCGTTGGATCGAGAGGGACTTCGTCGCGGTCCCCCAGGGGGACGCGGGAAGATCCCATGACTCGAGGTCAGCGGGCAACGGAAGGGTGACGTGGGCGAGCTTGGAGGTTTCGTCCTCGTGGGTGGAGAACGAGGCCACGAACGGGATGTGGCTGAGCGCGCGCGCCACCTGGTCACGCCCAGGGAGCTCGTGCACGAGATTCGCGTCGATGCAGATGAGTGCATCCACCGGGGAACGTTTGATCTCCAGGAGCGGTTGGAGGATGTTCTCGAGCGCTGCGGGATCGGAAGGGGAAATCACGGGAATCCCGAGTTCGGCAGCGACCCCGGCCAGAGGGTCGGGTTCCCACCTCAGCCCACCCTCTTCCTGGAATCCCCCGGTCCAGAGATTCAGCGCCAGGGCGGCCCGGGCGTCGGCATAGCCATCGGTGCGCCGGAGCACGCCGGGTCCCGGAAGGGTCACACTTGGGGCGAAGCGCAGCAAGGCGCGGGCGACGCGCTCCAACTCGTCCGCGGCGATCCCGGTGTTCCGGGAGATGGCCTCGATGCCGAAGTTCCGGGCGAAGTCCACCGGGTTGCGGGCCTCGGCGATCCAGCGCGCGTAGCGGGGAAAGATCTCTTCGCGCCGGGGGTGATTGCGGCTGGCGAACTCGGCCAGCGCGAGCAGGATGGTCCGTTCCTGGCCCGGCTGGCAGGGAAGCCAGAGGTTGGCCTGGACGCCGGTGGGACTCTGGCGGGGTCCGAGGTAGATGGTCGGAGCGTCGGCGTGCGCCAGGCTTTCCCGCTTGTCGCCGTGCAGCCGCATCTGCGAGACCGGACTTCCGTCGACGTCCAGCAACTCGTGTCCGACCAGGAGCAGGGCGCCGGTCTGGGCGAGGTCGAGGCGCGTCCGGCCGGGACCCTCATGGCCGGAGAAATCGCGGATCAGCCGATCCAGAGCGGTTTCGATGCGCAAGTGGATGTAGTGGATGTTCGGAAGGGAATCGGCCCAGGCGGCGAGCAGCATCGTGCCCAAAGAGGGTGTGCGCCCGTCGACAATGGCGATCTGCTGCCGGGGGGTTCCGCGAACGGCCGCCTCGATGCGACTGCCCAACAGTTCCCAGGCTTCCGGCCATTCCGCGTTTCGACCCGGGGCATTGGCATCGTCGCGGAGGATGGGTTGGCGCAATCGGTCGGGATCGAACAGAGCCTGGATCTTCGAGAGGCCGGCGACGCAGAGCGCTCCCTCACCGGCGGGATCCCAGGGGGTTCCACGGACGCCCACCGGAAGGCCATCGACCTTGCGCACGGCGATGGAGCAGTGGTTGGGGCAATCACGGCAGACGCCATGCGAGAAACTGGTGATGCCCGGTCCGCGGACGTCCTGGAAGGCGAGACGTTCGTCAGCATAGGCCTGGAGCTGGTGAAAGAGCCAATCGCCAGCGGTCAGAGTCACGCCCGCGGTGCCGAGGATCTCGAGAAAACGCCTGCGAGACAGGGACATCGGGTCTTTCCTCAACGGTTAGCGGTGGCACAAGAGGCAGTCCACGCTGGCGCGCGGGTTGCCGCTTTGCTTGTGGCACGCAATGCAGCGTTCCATCCCGATCAATTCCGAACTGAAGTTGATGTACGGGCGTTCGAAGGGGGTCGTCTGCTGGGGAACATCTCCGTGACAGCGCTCGCAGAGGATCTTGCCGGCCTTGACGTGGCGCCGGTGGGAGAAATGAACGGTTTCCTTCAGGCGGTGGACCCGGTGCCAGCGGAGGGGTTGGCCGCTGGCCAGCAGCTTGACGAGCTTGGCTTCCTCGGGGCTGTCGCCGAGGGTTTCCTCGGTGTCGTGGCACTCGAGGCAGATCTCGCGGGTGGGGATCGTGGCGTGATCGGCGTCTTCCGCACCCAGGTGGCACTCGGTGCAGGGAATCTCCTCCTGGGCCACGTGGACCTTGTGGGAGTAGGCGATGGGTTGTTGGACGTCGTGTTTCTGGGTGCACCCACCCAGGAACAGCAGGAGGGCTACTGCGAGGAGGCCGGAGTGGATTCGGCGGTACACCACGCGAGAATCCATTTCATCCACGGGGGAACCGGATGGACTCTATACCCGGCGGCTTTTCCTGTGAAGAGAAAAAAACAACCTGATTATCGGAAACGGGCCGCAGTTTCGGAGCGGGGGGAGAGGCTCTGTGAGGGCGGTCCTGCGGAACCCGGTCGGGGACACGGGAGGAACGGTCCCGGCCAAGATGCTCCTCGTGAGGTGACGATAGAGGGGCGTCTCCCCGTCACGGCAGCGCAGGCTTTCCTCGTCGCGATCGACCAGGAGCTGCTCGTCGCGGTAGACCCGGTGCGGGCGGCCGTGTTCGTCGAGGCCCATCTCCCAGGTGAGTCCGCTGCCGTCGGGCTGGACCTTCCCGCGGACCCGGAGCAGTCCGCCGTGTTCCCCGTGATGATGATGGAAGGCGCAGAGGGTGACACGGTTGGAATCGTCGTCGTTGCCGCCCCGGGAGCGGTAGTCGATATGGTGCACCTGGAGGTTGTGGCGTTGGGTGCAGTCGGGGACGGCGCAGCGCCACCCGTCGCGGTCGAGGATGCGGCGCTGGGCGCCGGGTAGCTTGATGTAGTGCTCCTTCCAGGCCGCACGTGCCCGGTGGAAGACCCGGCACAGGGCGAGCCAGCCGGGGATGCGTCGCGGGGGCGGGGTGTCGCCCTGCGCGCGGGCGCTTTGCCGGACGCGGTCCTGTTCGGCGGCCATCTGCAGCAGCAGCTCGTCACGGGTTTCCTCGCTGAGGTGGAAGCGGATGGTGCCCCGCGGGGATGTGTGCCAGGTGAGCAGGGCGTCGGTGAGCTCGTCTCCGCCCGGTCGGGCGACGAGTTCCTCGAGGGAGTGGTTGCCGGTTCGCAGTTGGACGTCGTCGGGCGGAGGACAGCCGGCCAGGGACCAGCTGCGATCGTCGGTGAGGACCTTCTGGCGGGCCCAGGTGACGGCGGCTCGTAGAGCCCGCACGGTATGGCGGGCGGCGTAGGTGATCCAGCCTTCCAGGTCGGATGGGGGGACGAAGCAGCGGCGTTGCAGGCGTCGGAGCAGATCTTCCTGCACGGTGGTGATGATCCCCGCGGAGCGGGCGAGGGCGACGGGATGCTGGCGACGGCGGTCGCGGGCGCGGCGGAGACGATCGGCGCAGGTGGAAGGAGAGAGGTCGAGGAGATCCCGGGCAAAACGCTCGAAGTTGAGGTAGCCGCAGCGCTCGTGGAGGCCGTCGAGCTTCCACTGCAGGAGCTGGTCCTCCTGACGCCGGCGCAGGGCGTCGCGACGGGCGAGAAGTCGGACGAGAATGCGATGGAGGCGCAGAGCAGCGCGCCGCTGGGCTGGTTCGCCCAGCGGAGGAAGGGGAGGATGGGGTAGCGGCCGCGTGGGCTCGCCGGGTCTTGCGGGGGGCTCGTGGCGTCGGTCGCGGACGCCGAAACGGCGACGGGCGGCCTCGGGAGTGAGATTCCGCGAGCATTCGGTGTCGGCTTCGGCCAGGAGGGCGCAGAGGGCTTCCTCGTCGCCGTGGCTGGTGCCGGTCATGGCGCAGGCGAGCTGGAGGGAGTCTTCCAGGTAGAGGATGGCGGGAACCGGGGCGGTGAAGGAGAGGTCGACGAAACGGGTGGGGGGATCGGCGGTGGGGGTGGTTGCCGGTTCGGGGTTGTCCGCGGTTGCCGTTTCGGGGTTGTCCGCGGTTGCCGGTTCGGGGTTGCTCCGATCGTGGGGTGCGGAGCCTGCGTTGGCGACAGGGAGCGCAGCGGTTGCCGGTTCGGGGTCGGATTCCGTGGTGGCGGCGGTGAGCCCCTGGCGGGCGAGGCGGTCGAGGCGGCGCAGGGGGACACGCCCCTCACGCATCGCAGCCAGAAGGTCGGGGCGGAGGAAGAGGAGTCGGCCGACGCGCACCCACTCGAGGAGGGTGGGATGGGGCACTCCAAGGATTGCGCGGGCGTAATCGCGTTGGGAATGGGCCAGCCAGCGGGGCCCGTGCAAGGCGAACAAATATGCGCCAACCCGGCAGATCCGGGCCAGCGCCCGGGCGTCCCCAGCGCGGTAGGCCAGGAAGCGCTGTCGCAGCGCGCTCAGGGCGGGAACTGGGGTCTTGGCAGGGGAAGCCGGAGTCGTCGGAGGGGAAGCGAGCCGGTCGTGTCGAGGTGGCGGGCCGGGTCGCGGTGGGTTCGCGGTGGCGGGTCGACCCGTGTCGCACGGGGCCGGATAGTCGGTTCGGGAGCGGACCTTTGCGTTTTCCAGTGGAAGTGGTTGGTAAATCGGAGTCGAACCGGATGGGGAGGAAGGCGAGATGCGGGAGGAACGGTTGATGGAAGATTCGGCACTCCGGGGAGGGGCGCCAGTGGTTTCAGACACGACACGCTCCGTAGCTGGGAGGCTCGGGAGGTGATAGCAATACGGAAGATAGACCAAACATAACAGTAGCGCAAGGGGAGGATGTGAATTTTCTGGGGATCCAGGAGAGAGGGGCCCGGGGGCGACCATCCAACGGAGAAGATCCGGCATCGGAAGTTCCGAGGGTTGGGTGGGATCGGAGGCCAGAAGGCAGGGCCCGGCATCGGAAGTTCCGAGGGAGGGGATCGAACCTCGGATGTCCAGAAACCGAGAACCCGGAAGATCCGGATCCCCCCAGAGGCGGACCATGGGTGCGTCTGTCTGGGCGCCGGTTGCCGGTTCGGTGTCGGGCACGGTGGCGGCGTTGGCGAACTGGCGGGACGAAGCGCTCACACTTGTTGCCGGTTCGGGGTCCAGCAACGCGGGGGTCGTGGTTCCGGTTCCGGGCACTGGTTGCCGGTTCGGGGTCCAGAACTCATCCCGCGTCCCAGATCCCTACGGCGGTTCGTCGGTCGCCTTACGCCGGCAACCGGTAGCTTCTCTTCCCCCCAGAGCGTACCGGAACTTACCGAAAGCTACCGGAAGTTCATCTTCAGCGTGCTCCACGAGCTGTCTTCGGTGCCGACGACCGTGGAGTAGATCCGGATGGTCGAGCCCAGCACCTGTCCTTCACAGGAGGACACCGCGAACATGTCGGCCACTCCACCGGCGGGCACGACCGTCAGGACCTCAGGCGTGCCGACGGTGGTGTTGGAGGTCTGCCCGACCTTCATGCCGGAGCTGTAGAGGAAGGCCCGGGTACACCCCACACCGCAGAAATCGGTGATATCCACCTCGACCTTCGTGATGGAGTAGGACTGCCTGAAATCGGCCACGAGCCGGGACGGGTACAGCCAGACTCCATCGGGTCCGGATCCAATGCCGAACAAGCAGCTCCCGATGGTGCAGTCGTCAGCCGTCGTCGACGTGAAATGCATGTCCACGCCATCCTGGACCCAGACCTCGTCACACACGACATTCGGTACGTTGTTGAGATGGATGGTGGTGACGACGGTCTGCGAGATGGCGGGAGCCGGGAAGAGGAGGATCAGCGAGGGAAGGATCGAAAGCATTCCGTAGCATCGTTTCATGATGCACACCTCTGCAAGGTTGGCGGGCACCGGGTTCCGTGGAACCGGGCCAACGCGAGGTCCACCGGTCGAAATGGGGTAATCGGGATGTGGTCCGGGCGGAACCCTGGGCAGGGTGGACTTCACATGAGTACTTATACCAGATTCGTCCACGGGAACGCAATACGAACAGGAAAAGCTCCCTGCGGCTGTCCAGTCGATACGCAGAGCGTGGGACAGGAGGTCCCTCTGTCCGCCAACCCGCCGAGCCGGTCACCACTTGGATCGCCGGGCGAACGCAAGACGGGTCTTCCGCCCCTCGGATGGCCGCGATGGTCGCTGAAGTGAGGCCGAGCGGGTCGGAGCCTCGCTGAATCTACCGCAACCGAACGATCTTGCGGGTCAGCTCCCGGTCGAGTCCGGGGCCGCGCAAGCGTAGCCGGGCATGGTACACCCCGCTGGCCGGCCGCCGGCCCTTCCGATCCAGGCCGTCCCAGAACGCGGTGTGTTCTCCGGCGGGAAGCTCTTCCTTCACCACGGTGCGCACCCGCTTTCCCCGCGCATCGAAGATCTCCAGGCGGACCGCCGCGCGCGAGGGCAAGGTGAAACCAAAGACGGTTCTTCCGTTGCCTGGATTGGGACTGGGAGGCGCAAATCGCACGCGAGTCGACGGGAGCGCAGCGCTCGGATCCTCGTCCACACCGGTGACCACGTCCTCGATGCAACCGTAACAGCCGGTATTGCGGGGGTCGTGACCGAACATGGGCCAAGGGGGATTCAACGAGGCGGACTGGAAGCCCAGTGCAACGAGGGTCGGATCCTGCCGGGTCAGAAAGACTCCCTCGATCAAGGAATCCTGATCCAGGTCACCGAAAGCGGGAGTGAAGGCTACCTCACCGGCGAGGGCGCGCGGCCAGCCGTCCACCACCGTCGTGGAAGCATGCCAGGCCCAGATGTTGCCGGAATCACTGCCGCTCAGGACCTCGTTGTTGCCGGTGTCGAGGTTGGCCACGGCCGGCATGGCCGGCAGGGGGAATCCCGGATCGGGGGTCAGGGGGAATCCCATGACCGCAAGACCGTTGTGGTCGTAGGCCAGCACCATGCCGTTGCGGGAGTCGGTCACCAGCTCCGGTTCCGAGGTACCGACCAACGGTGCGCAGGCGACGCTGGAGAGGGGAGACCCGGTGCCGGTGTCGATCGGGAAGCCGGGCAGGTCCAGCCCTTGGTCGTCCAGAAGGAACAGGTATCCGTCCGTGGTCGGCACGGCGATCTCCATGTCTCCGTCCAGGTCCATGTCGGTCAGGGTGGGCGCGCCGGAAACCACCCGCCCGAGATCCCGCGTCCACAGGATGCTGGAATCGTGCAGGCGGAGGGCAGTCACGGAAGTGTTGCCCGTGACCACGACCTCGGCCACACCGTCCCCATCGATGTCGCCGGAAGCTGCGGGCTGGTGCAGGTCATCCAGGGGGAAGATCCAGGACTGGGCGCCCGGAGGCGTCTGTCCCCGGTGGTCGAGGAATGCCAGCGTGTTGCCGACGGTGGCGATGAGGGTGCGGGGGTAGGGTCCACCCAGGGCGCCGATGGAGAGGAAGACCGAATCGGCTGGACTCAGGGTGACCGGGAAGGGGTGCATCACGCCGTCCAGGATGTTGAACGCCAGGATCCTCCCGTCGGCCGTCCCGCAGAAGATGCCGATCTTGCCGTCGCCGTTCAGGTCGCCGATGGCCACCGGGCCGCGGGTCAAGGGGGTTCCCGTCGCCAGGGGCCAGCCGGGCCAGGGAGTTCCGTCATGACGGTAGACGTTGATGCGGTTTGCGGTATCGGTGAAGACGATCTCCAGGAATCCATCTCCATCGAGGTCCGCCACGGTGGGGTCGCACAGCGGCTCGGCGTCGAGCGTCACCGGGAAACCCGGTTCCAGGTTGGGGTAGCCCGGATCGCCCCGCCACTCGGCATCGAAGATCACCTGCTTGGGGCTGCCGTCGCCGGGGAGCAGCAGCCAGGCCTGGGCGAATCGGCCACCGTGGCTGGGGTCGGAGGCCAGCCCCGTTCGGGCCCATCCGTTGCCACTGTAGAGCTGGTCGGCGAAGCTCATGGGCGCGTCCCAGGAGTAGGGGTCGTCGGCATCGGCTTCCTGGAAGGCGGGGGTGTCGCCGGACCTGCCCGCAACCATGAAGCGGAGACCATTGGAACCCCAGCTCATGTCGAACAACGCGTCGAGCGCATCGGAAGATGTGACCTCGCCGGTCCAGTTCGCCCCGGCGTCGGCGGAATACCGGATGCCCAGGCCGAGGAGGGTGTAGGTCAGACTGGACTGATCCCAGGTCCTCCGCAGATAGCAGAGTTGGATGTTTCCATCGAAGGGGGATGCAGCCAGAACCGCATTCCCTTCGCTGATGCCGTTGACGTCGGTCGCCATGACGATTTCCGCGTCCCAGGCGGCCAGACCTCCGGCACCCCGGTTGGGACAGCGACGGTACACCACGGTGTTGTCGCGAATGGTGTCGGACGCAGCGACGGTCCAGGCCACGTGGACATTGCCGCCGAATCCAGTGCGGACCGCCAGGGGAGTCAGGAGGCTCCTGGTGCTCGAATCGTACTTGGCCAGGGCATAGGGAGTCTCGAAGGTCGCTCCGCCATCCGTGCTGCGGGTGTACCAGATCCGGTCGCTGGTGTCGCCCGTGCTCTTCGCAACGAGATAGAGATGAAAATCTTGATAGCCGACAGCATCACAGGCCAGATCAGGGTGTGAGTACCGCGTCTGATCCTTTCCCGCCAGGACCTCCAGTTCGGAACCCCACGTGGCGGAAGTGCCGGCGGTGGGGGAAGCGACCAGGACGATGCTTTCGGGCTGCAAGCCGAAGTTCGAACGGGTGCAGGCGAGGAAACAGGTACCGCCGGCGACGACGATGCTGGGCTGGGTATAGCGAATCTCCGGGTAGATGTTCTCGAGGGTTCCCCAGAGGGAGAAATGGGAGCCTCCGTCCTGCGAGCGGTACACGCGGATCTGCATCCCGCCGACCGCGAAGAAGTTGCTGACGGCGACATAGATATCACCATTGTCGGCGATGGCGAGATCGGTCTCGGCTGGCTCGATGCCACTGTCCACACTGGTGTCGTCTCCTCCCCGGTTGTCCACGGACAGAGCGAACACGGAGGATGCGGGGATGAGGCACAGAAGAATCGTGGCCAGAACAAGGGACACCGGAATGCAATGATGGAAGCGAACGGACGCACGGGACATGGCCAACCTCCACGATGAAGCGGATTCCACCCCGAAGGTCCTGGTCGTGCTGTCCTTTCTGGGGGTGCGCAGCGCTTCACATGAAAACGCAGGACTCAGTTCCAACAAGTCGATGATACAACACTTTCACGACTGTCGGAAAACTGAAGTGGCAGCGTGGATGGTTCCTCCGGGCCTCCACGCTTTCGGTCATCAGGAAGCATGAAGCGATCGAACGTTGGTTCGGTGGTTCCGGTGATTCCCTCCTGTTCTTCAGGTTCCCGGGTCGGGTTCCGCTCATTGCAATGGTACGACGACAGGTGGGGGAACGAGCCGACAGGTTGCTCTTCCCCAGCCGGTTTCGAAGAGGTATACACTCCAGGTCAGGACTCTGCGTTGGCGTACCGGACGGAGGATGCGGTCGATGGGGATGGGCCGCAGGGCCGGCGGCGGAATCTGCGTCGGCGCACGTGACGGAGGCTCCGGCGAAGCCGAGGCGGTGCAGGGTTGGGTCGGAAAATGCGGATGCCGTATCCTTCTGGGACCAGACAGATGCAAGCAGCACCAGAAACCATCGAGACATCCGGCGCTCAGACCAGGGCCATGCCCCTGGCACTGGACTTCGGCTGTGGATACGGAGCCAATCTTCCCGGCATCCTCAGGCAGGGCTACCGGTACTGTGGTGTGGACATCAGTGAGGAAGCGATTCGGCACTGCAGAAGGCGCTACAACGGGGTTGCAAACGCCGACTTCATCCGGTACGGGGGCGACGATCTTCCTTTTGCGGACGGCAGCGTCCAAGCCGTCTTCGCGTTCGATGTCCTCGAGCATGTCGACGATCTGGACCGAGCCGTCGGAGAGATCAGGAGGGTGCTGGCGCCGGGTGGAACGGTACATGTAACCCTGCCCAATCCCGCTTCGGAGAAATGGGTCCAGTGGTTCTACCGGGATTACTGGCACGACGTGCATCACCGGCGGGCGCTCGGTCCGGAGGATGCCGCCGCGCTCTTTCCCGACTGTGAGCTTGTCCGGTTCCGGCGGGAGGAAGGGATCCAGAATCTGGAATTCCTTCTGTTGCGCCTGGGCGGATGCCGCATCGATTCACCGGTGGGTTCGTGGACGGGCGACAACGCCATGTCCCGGGCATGGCGCTTTCTGTGCTTCAGCGGCTGCATCTGGTTCTCCGAGAGTGTGTTCAAGACAAGGTACCGGTGGCTGCCTCTATGGCTCGTCGGCTATCCGCTGGGAAGGGTCATGAGCAGGATCTTTCCCAAGACCCACCGGTATGTCTTCCAGCGGAAGGATCCAGAATGATTGTGTGACGGGGAAAACGGCCATCCAGAGTGTCAGGCCAGATACTCTGCGATGAGAAGAGAGGTCTCCCGGCTTGCCGATTTCCGAAAGAGAAGAGAGGTCTCCCGGTTTGCCGTTTTCCGAAAGAAATGTAAGCTGAGGAAATCCCCGATCACCAACTGGAGTCGATCCATGACGCACTCGCCGGACCCCGGCCCGATCATGCAGGCCGCAACGGGATTCTGGGCCTCCAAGGTTCTGCTCACCGCGGTCGAGTTCGACCTGTTTTCCCTTCTGGATGAAGCGCCCAGGACCGCGCCCGAACTGGGCAAGGCCCTGGCGCTGCATCCCCGCGGCACCCACGATTTCTTCGACGCGCTGGTGGCGTTGGGCTTCCTCGAACGCGACGGCGATGGGCCCGAGGGGCGTTACCGGAACACCCCCGCGACCGCCGCCTACCTGGTGAAGGAGAGTGGAAGCTATATCGGGGGCACCCTCGAAATGCTGAACTCCCGTCTCTTCGGGTTCTGGAACGATCTGGGCACGGCGCTTCGGACGGGCGAACCGCAGACCGAGGTGAAGCATGGGGGCGCATCCATCTTCGAGGAGCTGTACGCGGACGAGGAACGCCTGGCTGAGTTCCTGCGGGCGATGAGCGGGTTCCAGGCGGGAAACTTCGCCGCTCTGGCCGAGCGCTTCGACTTCTCCGCCTACGAAACGGTGACCGATGCCGGAGGTGCGCTGGCCCTGTTGTCACGCCTGCTCGCCAACCGTCACCCACACCTGAGATTCCGCAGCTTCGATCTTCCGCCGGTCGCACCGCATGCGAAGAAAGCGGTGGAAGAAGCGGGCCTGGCGGATCGGATCGAGATCGTCTCCGGCGATTTCTTCCGCGATGAACTACCGAAGGCCGATGTGGTGACCATGGGGAACATTCTCCACGACTGGAACCTCGACAAGAAGATGCGCCTCATCGAAAAGGCCTACCAAGCGCTCCCGGCGGGTGGGGCCTTCATCGTGATCGAGAACCTCATCGACAACGCGCGGAGGGAGAACGCCTTCGGCCTGTTGATGTCATTGAACATGTTGATCGAGTTCGGAGACGCTTTCGATTATACCGAGGCGGATTTCCAGGAGTGGTGCACAAAGGTCGGATTCACACGCTTCGAGACCATTCCCCTGACCGGACCCTCGAGCGCAGCGGTGGCCTACAAGTAGGTAGGACGGGTCGACCGGCCGAGGACGGGTCGACCGGCGTGGCATGGGGTTGCCCGGAAACGCTTGCGCCATCCCCGGATCCGGCAGGCTCCCAACGCGCCGCCAAGCCCGCGTTCGCCGTGTCACCGCCACGCGAGTTCCCAGGACCAGCCGGTGGACCGGGGGGCAGCCAACGCCCCGCCAGGCCACGCATCGCCCGACCGCGCACAGACCCGCCTCCAGTCCCCGAGGGAAGCCCACGGCGGAGGCCACAGCGATCCAGCCCGCTTCCGCCAACACATCCGCAGCCCCAGCAAAGAAGACCGGTTGCCGGGGAAAAGGCCCGCAGCAGCGGGAACACGGCAGCAATTCCTTGGACATCGAGGCCCGCGAGGGCGTAGGATCGAAAATGCTTCCAGCGCGCTGGCTCAAGCCTTGACCGGATCCACGTCAAGGACGCAATGATGTCATTGATCTCCAGAAGCACCATCCCGTCGCTGCTCGCCGTCAAATCCCTGGCTCTGTCGATGACTTCGCGAGGCTCAAAGAGAAGCACCATCCCGTCGCTGCTCGCCGTCACATTCCTGGCTCTGTCGATCCCGCCGGCGTCTCCTTCGCCGGCGGCGGCCTATGACATCGTCTTCTCCCCGTGGGGAGAAGCGGCCCAGGGTGCCTTCGGCTACGAGGTGCGGGCCCTTGCCGACGTCGACAACAACGGCGTGCCGGACTTTCTCGTGGGCGACCCATTGTACAGCGGCGATGGTCCATTCCACGGCGGCCGCGCGTACCTCTATCTCTGCGATCGGAATCCTCTCCACATCACGGAAGTCGTTCTGCCGAGGGGCAGCTCGGACGTTCTCTTCGGGAAGGCGATGGCCGCGCTCGGCGATGTGAACGGCGACGGCTTCGCGGACTTCGCCATCACCTCGGAGGACATCGACCAGACCCATCTCTACCTCGGGGGCGCGATCCCGGCGGAGATCCAGGAGCTGCCCATTCCCCTGCCGGCCGGCGTTCGCACGAGCGGTGTCGGCGCGCTGGGTGATGTCAACGGAGACGGCTATGACGACTTCGCCATCGGCGCGCTCTGGGAGGGCAAGGCCTATGTCTTTCTCGGGCGCCCGAATCCCGTTTCGTCGCCGGACCTGGTCATCCAGAACAGCGATCCCTTGACCGCCACGCCGTTCGGGAAGTCGATCGTCGGCCTGGGCGACCAGAACGGAGACGGCTACGACGACTTTGCCATCGGGATCTACGGGGTCCACGTGGACGGCGTGGTTCATCCCGGCGTGGCGATCTATTTCGGCGGATCCTCGATCGACCCCGCGCCGACGTACCTCATCGATCAACCGGGAGGAACGGGAACCTTCGGCTCCTCGATGGGCCTGGCCGGCGACTGGACCGGCGACGGGATCCCAGAGCTGTTGGTCCATGACCTGGATCCCCAGGAAATCACCGGAAGCTCGAACGATGCCCTTCTCGTGTACTCGTACTTCCCCGGCCAGGGCTTCTTCCAGGGCGACGTGATCGGGGGCACCGCCGGGCTGAGCGCGGGGCCGAGTTTTGCGTCCGGATGCGATATCGATGGCGACGGTCTGGCGGATCTCGTCTTCCAGGCACGGCCGGCGGGCTCGTCTGGATCGACGCTGGCGTACATCCCCGGGAGCGCGCACCGTCTCGGATCAAGCCATGTCCAGATCCCCTTGGCGCTGGGCTCCTCGGGGCTGGGGGTGCATTTCATCGATTCGATCGGGGACCTCACCGGCGATGGCCTTCCCGAGCTCCTGGTCGGATCTCCCAACGACAGCACGCAGTTTCCCAGTGGTGGCCGCGCCTACCTGATCCGGGGCGGGAGCCGGCGGATCATGCGCTTGAAGGCGGGGCAGGCGATGGGACCCATCGGGACTGAAGTGGTGGTGCCGATCTCGATCGCGGTCGACAAGGATCCCGCGGCCGGTCCGACGACCCTGGCGGCGCTCGACCTGGAACTGGGGTATGATTCCGCGGTCATGACCTTCCAGTCGGCCCAGCTCGTCCACCCGACCGGCCAATGGCTGATGGAGGTGGCCGGGAGCGACGGGGTTGTCGACATCGCCATGGTGGCGCAGCCCGCGCCGACCTTGGCCGGGGCGGAAGAGCCGTTCCTTGAGCTGCACTTCACCCTTGGCAGCGCGCCGGGGAGCACGCGACTGACGCTTCTCTCCGGACGGGCCAACGCGCGGCACGACCTGCCGCTCTGGTACACCTTCGAATCGGGTTCGATCATCGCCTCGGTCGCCACCGACACTCCCGGAATCCCTGCCGCGGCATCCTTGCAATGCTACCCCAATCCCTTCAATCCCCGGACCACCCTGGTGGTGGATGTTCCCCGACCGGGTCCCGCCGTTCTGCAGATCTTCGATGCGCGGGGACGGGTCATCTGGGAACGGCATCTCGACCGGTGGGACAGCGGCGCGCATCGCGTGGTCTGGGCTGGAGAAGATCGCGACGGACATCCCTTGCCCTCGGGAGTGTACTTCGCCAAGGCACGAGGGAAGGGCTGGAACGCGCGGACCCGGCTGCTCCTGTTGAGGTAGGACGATGAGAGTTCGGCGAATCCTCCAATGTCGTTTCGGGATGGCCCTGCTGCCTGGGTACGGCCCAGCACGGCTGCTCGTGCGCAGCCTGGCCCTGCTGCTGGCGTGCGGGTTGGGCTGCTTCTCCGGGGTTCCAGGAGCGCGGGCGGCCGTTCCTCCGCCGCTTTCGATCCAGGTGTATTTCGATCAACAGATGCAGAGCAATTCCACGTATTTCGAGCAGTTGGGTTCGAGGACGATTCCCTTCTACGTCGTGGCCTACGACCTTCCCGACTCGATCGATGCGGTGCGTTTCCGATTCGACCTCAGTGATTCCGTGCTCACGAGTGTCGCGATGGTCGTCGCGGATCTCCAGCCCGCCGCCGGCTGGCAGAATGGAGGGGCGGACGATGAATACCTCCTCCAGGCGGTAGATGGCTGCGCTGATGGATCCGGACGCGTGGTGCTGGCCGTCGGATCCCTGTTCGTGATGTTCCTGGATCAAGCTTCCATCGTCACCGATCTCCAGCTGTGCCTCGGAGCGATCGTCGTTCCCGGTGGCACGGGAAGCGGCCTCGATGTACGGCGCTGCGGCGATCCCACGTGGATCCCGCTGCAGCTTCATTACCCGGGATGCGCGATTCTCAATCCGAAGGACCTCACGCCGGCTCCCATTCCCGACAACGATCCCAACTGGCTGACCCTGGAACTGCAGGGACCGGTGACCGGAGAGCCGACGACCCCCATCCATGTGTCGATGATGGCCGGCAAGTCCCTGGAGAAGGTGGCAACCGGCGATCCCGCGGCCATCGGCAGTTTCCACTACCGCTTGCGCTGGGATCCGGCGATCGCCACCTACCAGGGAATCACCGTCAACGATGTCTTCGGATTCACGGTGCAGGTCGTCCCCCAGCCGGGCCAGCTGGAGGTCCGGCTCGACGGCGGAAGCGGCTTCGTGGGTCCGCCCTGGTTGCCCAGCTCGACGCTCGTGGCGAGCATCGATTTCCTGCTGGCAGACCAGGTGGGCAGCACCGCGATGACGGCGGAGATCCTCCAGCTCACTGATCGTTCCGGGTTGGACATCAGCTTCACCGGTCCGGATTCGGTGGTCATCACCAGCGACT
Organism: uncultured bacterium; assembly: GCA_964601275.1. Taxonomy (GTDB): domain Bacteria; phylum Krumholzibacteriota; class Krumholzibacteriia; order JAJRXK01; family JAJRXK01; genus JAOZPE01. The sequence goes on from CAZRMV010000002.1 coordinate 474,109, forward strand.
GCGTGCCGGGGGACGTCATTCCGAATGGTGAGGTCAATTCGCTGGACGCGCTCGCCGTCCTTCGGTACGTGGCGGCTCTCGATGTCCCGGACCCGCGGGAGGCCTGCCGTGCCGATGTCAACCGGAACGGGTCGGTCGACGCCGGCGATGCGGTGCTGGTCTTGCGGAAGGCAGTCGGCCTGATGGCGGCACGGGGCGACGACGGCCGCGAGGAATTCCCATCGGACGAGCACGCGCTTGCCCCGCCAGAAGCCCGGCGGAAGGAGGGCCGCGTCGAGATCCCGCTGCAGGATGTGACGATCCAGGACCTGGGGGCGGGCCGCGTTGACATCCTGCTGGACGGTGCGGCGATCCGGAACCCGGGGGACGGCCGCATCGAACTCCCGCTGGACGATGTGGCGGGCCTGGACCTCTGGCTCACCTTCGATCCCGAACAGGTGGAACTCTCGGGTTGGGATGTGGGCAAAGGCTTCGCCGAGGTTGTGAATCAGCGCCCCGGGAGCTTCCGTCTTGCAGCGGCGCGGGCCCAGATGAATGCGGCCAGCTTGAAGCTCGACTTCGAGGGGTCGGGCCGCGTCGAGATCAAGGAACTGCGCACCTGGAACGCTGAAGGGAAGTTGACGAGAGAGGTCTCCGGCGAGATCGTCGAGCTGGGTGACAACGGCCGGGACACCCCTTTGGTCGATGCCGGGCATCCACTTTCCTGTTATCCGAGCCCATTCAATGCGGAAACGACGATCGTCTTCCACCAGGACGTATCCGGACCGGCGGGCCTCCGGATCGTGGACGCGCATGGTCGCCTGGTGTGGAGTTGGAAGACCTCTGCCGGCAGAAGCGGCCTCAACCGGGTTCTGTGGAAGGCCGTGGATGGACAAGGACGACCGGTCGCGAGCGGGGTCTACCGCGTCGTCCTCGAGGCGCCCGGAGGGGTGCGGAAGGTGTGGCCGGTGACCCTGGTGCGTTGAGAAACCGCGTCCGCTCCCGGAAACACTTGCCTTGCCCCCCGTGGCGGGGATAGAATGCGATCAGTTGGTCTCATTCCCCCGCACGCCCGTGAGGGAGCGCCCAGCCCGATCTCCCTCCATTGGAGGTTACCATGTCTGCCAGCTCAGGGCGGCGAGCGCATCTCTCGTCGTTCCGCCTGCTCGCGCCCGTCCTCTTCCTCTGTTTCATGGCATATTCGACCGACGCAGCCGCCCAGAAGCCCCAGGAATGGATCTCCTTCGATCAAAGCCCACCCGGAACGCCCCCGACCATCACCCTCCTGCCCGGATCGGGGCCCGACCAGGCCAGCTTCCGGGTGGAGATCCACGGATTCTGGCAGGGCTCGAAGCTCGGACCCGATCAGAACAACTACACCACCTTCGACATCCCGGGGGCGGGCTTCGTGGGGCAGACCGGCGCGCCGATGCTTCCGGCGATCCAGTTCCCGCTGGCGGTGCCCAGCACCAGTCCCGACGGTGGGTCGCTCCTGAACCGCGGGGTCGAATCCCTGAACCTCGTCGATCTCGGACCGGTCCTGGTGTGGCCGCAGCCCATTCCCGAACGGGACGATGCGGAAGGAACACCGGAGATCTTCCAGCGCGACGATCGCATCTACGCGGGCCAGACGGTCTGGCCTGCCGACGACGGCCCGGCCGCGGTTGCCATCGTGCCGACCAACAGTCCTCTGCCACACGCCACCAGTTGGGTCTATCCCTTCCACTGGGATCCGACGACCGGCAATCTCCGTTTTGCCCAGGCGTTCGTGGTGGGCTTCGCGGTGGATGTTCCCATCGCGACGTATCCGCAGATCACGCCGTGGCGAGCCCGCATTGCGGAAAAGAACTTCTACAACTGGAACGCGGTCCGCACTCACTTTCCGGTGAATTTCAAGTTGTATACCGGGCGGTTCCTCTTCATCTATCCCCAGGATCTTCGGCCCGCGCTTCTGCCGCTCATCGACCAGAAGAAAGCGCGGGGCTTCTTGGTGACGGAAATGACCACGGAATCGATCGGGAATACCTGCACCCAGATCAGGACGGCCATCCAGAGCTGGTACTCCAGCACCTTGTCCGAGGTCTTCGACCAGTACTGCCTGTTGGTCGGGGACACCGACGTCATCCCCATGTGCGATTCCCCGACGACTCCGAACGCCGGGGTGGTGCCGACCGAGGATCTCTACGCCTCGACCGTGGGAGACGATCTGAACGAGGAGGTATATCTGGGCCGCCTCTCGGTGGATGACGCCGCCGACCTGGAAAACCAGGTGCGCAAGATCCTGGGCTACGAGAATACGCCGGTCTTCGGATTGAACTACCGGAGGGTCGGCCTGGTCGCACACAAGGAAGGGGCGCCGGGCAAATACGAGGGAGCCCAGGAGTCTGTCCGGACGGCGAGCTACACCACGCCTCCCGATTTCACAACCCTGTACGGCAGTGCGGGCGCCACCGACGCCGATGTCAGCGCGCTGATCGACGAAGGTGTGGGGATCGTCGCTTACCGGGGGCACGGAAGCACGCACGCGTGGACGGGGTGGAACACCGGCGGTGAGTACTACAACACAACCGATATCAACGGCCTGGCCAACGCTCCGCGCACCCCGCTCATCTGGTCGTTCGCCTGCACCAACCTGGACCTCCCGGCTTCCGATTGCGTCGGAGAACGGTGGATGAGCGAGGTCGATGACGGGGCCACCTTGTTCTATGGCGCCAGTGTTGCTTCGTACACCAGTCAGAACCACGAGCTGGACCGGGCGATGTTCCGCGCCGTCTTCGACTACGGAACGACGACCATCTCGCACGCCATCGAGACCGCCGAAGCGGAGATGGCGTTCAACGTGGGATCGGACAACGCTTGGATGTACGGACTTCTCGGCGATCCCGACTTGACGGTTCGGACCTCCACGGGCAATTCCTGGATCGCCATTGCCAACGATGTGGTGGCGATCTGTGACACGCCGCCCTGCACCTTCGAGGTGCTGGTGAAAGACCTCCAGGGGAACCCGGTGCCCAATGTCCTGGTCTCGGCCTGGAAGCCGGTGGTGTGGGGGAAGGGTTCGACCGACGAGGTCTTCGACAATGGGTATACCGGGGTGGACGGGACGGTCCAGCTCGCGGCGGCCACCACCCCGGGCCAAGTGCGATTCTGGGTGCGCGACGTCGACGGCAACGAAGACAACGGTACCGTGAACTTCGTCACCGGAACCGGTGTCGGGGGAGGGTTGGACACCCGGTTCTTCCTGCGTGCGTTCCCCTCGGTCACCACCTCGAGCACGGTCTTCGATTTCGGCCGCGTGGCCGATCAGGAGCTGGCCATCACCATCTACGATGTGAAGGGGCGGAAGGTGCGTTCGCTCGTCGCGCCCGCCGGGCTGCGGCAGTTGCCGTGGGACGGCCGGGATCAGGGTGGAGTGCCGGTGGCGTCGGGGGTGTACCTGGCAAGGATGGTGGTGAACAACACGGCCTACCGCACGAGGGTCACGATGTTACGGTGAGCGGAACCGGACGGCGGCTGACTCGTTTTCCTCCACGGAGATCGTCTTCGAACTGCCCCGATCGGATTGGGTCGAACTGCAGATCATCGACCCACGGGGCCGCAGGGTCCGCCGCTGGGCCGGACCGAGGGACGTCGGCCGATAAGTCGTGCGCTGAGGCTTGCGGGGATCATGGGCCATTTCAGGGTACAGGTTCGTTCCCTGACGTGAGCTCATCCCCATCAACTGACACCTGAACTGGAATCTTCACGGCCTCCTGAGGATGGCCTCCGTACTCCGCCGGAGTCAGATCTCCGAGCGAACTGTGAGGCCGAGAACGCCGAGTTGAAACGGATGTACGCCGAGCCTGCGACTTGGCGGGTTTGCCCCGCTCAGCGTGGTACAAAGAGCCCCTGGATCGCCTATCTCCTTGAGGATCTCGATCAGGTCCGGGAGATGGCCCGGGAGTGGGTGATCGAGTACAACGAAGAGCGGCCCCACGACGCGTTGGGAAAGATCTCCCCAACCGTCTTCAGGAAGAAGGTTGAAGCCGAAAACTCCAGTCATGAACTGTCCGCCTGACGCGGAAGCTTGCGGTTGAACTCAGAGTTCGGTGATCTCTCCGGAACCGCCGCCGGCGGGAGGATCGTCTCCAGGAACAGCCAGACCCAGAGTGCGGCGAAGCTCATCTGACAGTGGACCAGGCTTGTCGGGGCCCACATCGCCTGGATCTTCACCGTTCTCGATGCAGAATTTCAGGCGTGGATAGCTGAGGTCCATGTCTTGGGAATAGAGGTCGAGGACGGTCTTGAACTGGGCTGGCGTGATCGTGCCGTCCATGACCCACATGTCTGCGTAGACCGCAATCTCACCGTCGGATTCGTCATATCCGAACTTGATCATGCGATACTTGTAATTGATGGCGGCGAGAAGGCGCATCACCGCATCGCGGTGGGGGCTGTCTGGCGGGCAATTGAGATAACCCACGCTTCGAAACTGAAGAAACCGGCCATCCACCTCCACGAGAATGACAACTTGATACTGGTGGAAAACCCCGGTCATCAGGTACAAGAGGCTGCTACCGGAAGGATCGAGGAAGTACTTGAGACCCGCCTGGTCGGCGAGGTTCTGAACCTGGGAGATCGACAATGTCATGTGAGGTGTCCTTTCATTGGGCTACTTCACAAGGAACGCCAGACTTGAGCCACGGAGCTGCCGGGAGATCGTGAGGGACCCAGCAGACTGCGGAGGCGGAGCTTGCGCATCGGGGGTGTCGCAGAGTGTGGGATCTCTTTCGACGAGAAGAGTGTGGATGCCTTCCAGCTGCCCCTCACTCTCTGCAGCAATGATCTCACGGGAGATGACGTCCACCAAGGCGAAGAGTTGCCTTGCACCGAAGTGGGGTTGCCAGTGGCTTGCCAGAGTCTCCACAACCGGGGCATCATACCGGAGAGAACGAGCTGTGTCCTCGACGCGCTTCGCCAAACGGTCGAGGGCCCGCGTGAGGATTCGACGGATGGCTTCAGTACCGAGCATTGAGAAGAAGAAGCAATGATCGATTCGTCCCAGGAAGGCGTCGTGGAAGCCCAGGGCACGCAAGGCATTCTGGAGGTTCTCGACATCGTGGGCGGTTCCGGCTGCCTCGATGCTTCTTGAGGTTCCAGAGCTGGAGAAACCGATGGATGGTCTGGGTTGCTCCAAGGAGCCGGCATTGGTGGTGAAGATGATGAAGGCACGCCGGAAATCCAGCACATTTCCCTCTACATCCTCACATCGTCCGTCGTCCATGATCTGCAGGAGGAGATCGCTGATGGAGAAGCTCGCTTTTTCGATTTCGTCGAAGAGCACCACGCTCTGGGGTTGATCACGGATCTTGGAGAGTTCCCCCCCCTTGCCACGTACATAACCGATGTATCCCGGGGGAGCGCCCAGGAGGACGTTCAATGCCGCGGTGTTGTCCTGGGCCGTCCCCTGGAGCATGTTGCAGTCGATGCGGATGAGGGCCTCACGGCCACCTCCCAGGACTTCCGCCAACTGCAAAGCGGTTTCGGTCTTGCCCACACCGCTTGGCCCCCCGAAGAGAAAGACTCCACGAGGACGAGAGCGACCTGATGCGAGACTTCCCAGGCTTCCCATGACCGATTGCGCGATTGCCTTCAGCGCCGCATCCTGGCCGATGATCTTCGAGCTCA